>NZ_JBIAVL010000026.1:0-89831 GCF_042894165.1 Kitasatospora sp. NPDC001547
GATGGTACTGCAGGGGGGACCCTGTGGGAGAGTAGGACGCCGCCGAACAATCATTGCTGAAGAACCCCCATCCGGGATCCGGATGGGGGTTCTTCCGTTTACGGAGCCGAACGCTCTATTCGTCGGACTCGGAGCCGGCGCCGGAATCAGACTCGGAATCGGACTCGGACTCCGTCCCGGGCCGCGGCTGTTCGGTGGCTCCCTGTCCCTGGGCCTGGGCCGGCTTCTGGGAATCGGGCCGGGGCGCCTGGGGTGCCTCCGACGCCTGACCGGATGCCTGACCCGAGGGCTGGTCGGAAGGCCGATCCGAAGGGGCGGCCGACGCCTGGGCCGTGGCCTGGGCCTGTTCGGCGGGAGCCGCCGGGCCGTCCGCCGTCCCCCAGGCCGGCCGGCTGAGCCACTTGTCCGCGCTGTTGGTGAGGCGGACGACGCCCGTACCGTCCGGTCGCATGCTGTAGAGGTCGGCCCCGGCGCCCGCGGGGGCCTGGGCGAAGACGATGGACTTGCCGTCGGGCGCGTAGGCGGCCGTGCCGTAGAAGGTGTCCGAGGGCGCGGGGGTCAGGGCGCCGATGGCGCTGCCGTCGGGGTGGACGGTGTAGATCCCGCCGCCGGGGGCGTTGTCGGGGCCGGCCGGGTAGGTGGTGAAGAGGATCTGGGTGCCGTCCGGGGACCAGTCCGCCCGGTCGCCGGCGCGCAGTTCCCAGGGGGTGAGCTGGCGCAGCCCGGTGCCGTCCGCGTTGACGACGTAGATGGCGCGGCTGTCGGCGGGCTGCCCGGTGGCGCTGGTCCGGTACTCGAAGGTGAGCTGCTTGCCGTCGGGGGACCAGCTGGGGTTGCTGACCGCGCCGGAGTAGGGCTTGTCGTTGGTGAGGAAGGTGAGCCGCTGGACGTCGGTGCCCTCGGGGCTCATCAGGTAGAGGTCCGAGTACTGGATCTGGTGGCTGCCGGCCGCGTCCACGGCGCCCCAGGAACGGCTGAAGGCGACCTGCCTGCCGTTCGGGGAGAAGGCGGGGGCGCGCTCGTCCTCGTTGGAGCAGTCGGCGGTGCCGCTCTCGCACAGCGGGCTGACCTGGTGCTCGGTGCCGCCGTCGGCGGGGACGGTCCAGAGCCGGGCGGCGCCGGTCTGCGGGTCGGTGCGGTCGAAGGCGATGGTGGTGCCGTCCGGGGACCAGTCCGGGCGGTCGTCGAGGGCGCGGGCCGGCGGCTGGGTGACCTGGTGCTGGCCGGCGCCGTCGGGCGTGAAGGTGACGATCGCGCTGCTGCTGCGGGAGGCGTCGGTGTAGGCGCGGCTGACGATCAGACCGTTGTGCACGGCGGCTGCGGGCGCTCCGGCGGCCGCGCCGATCACACCGGGGGTCGCGCCGGGGGCCGCGGCGGGTGTCGCCTCGGGGGTGGCGCTGGGGACTTCCGGCCGGATCTCCGAGAGCGGGATCTCCCCGGGTTCGGCCCCGCAGCCGGTGAGCAGGGTGCCCAGGAGCAGAAGGCCCGCACCGGCGCTCGCGCGGGTGCGGGCCCTGCCCGTTGGTGACTGCCGTGTTCCGGTGGTGATCCGTGCCATCTCCGCCTCCGAGCCTTCGACCACTCCGACGTGTGCCCCCGTCGCGGATTCAGGACGAAGGCCCCTGAAAGGAGCTGTCACTGTGTCAGACGGGGGCGTCGGCGGCTGGGCGACACGCGACGGAACGCGCTCGCTCGATCGCACGGAGTAGGTGTGGCGGGTGGAGCGGAGGAGTCAGCCCCGGGCGGCGCGGCGCTCGGCCTTGTCGAGGGCCTCCGCCTCGTCCTCGGCCTCGGCGACCTCCAGGGTGGGCGCGGTGCCGCCGAGGTGGGCGGGCAGCCACCAGCTGTCGTCCGGGCCGGAGGGCTTGCCGGGGTACTCGCGCTGGGCCTTGTCGAGCATCTCGCCCATGGCGGCGCGCAGCCTCCGGGTGACCATCACGGGCTTGTCGTCCGGCCCGAGGTGGATCGGTTCGCCGATCATGATGGTGACCGGGACGTGCCGCTTGGTGAGGGTCTTCGGGCGGCCCTTGGTCCAGAGCTGCTGGGTGCCCCAGAGCACCACGGGCAGCAGCGGGGCGCCGGAGTCGGCGGCCATCCGGGCGGCGCCGGTCTTGAACTTCTTCAGCATGAACGAGCGGCTGATGGTCGCCTCGGGGAACACCCCCACCACCTCGCCGGACTTGAGGGCGCGCACGGCGGCCTCGTACGCGGGCTGGCCGTCGGTGCGGTCCACCGGGATGTGCTTCATGCCGCGCATCAGCGGGCCGGAGATCCGGTGCCTGAAGACGTCGTCCTTGGCCATGAAGCGGGTCTTGCGCTTGCCGCCGCGGTACGCGCCGAGGCCCGCGAACAGGAAGTCCAGGTAACTGATGTGGTTGCTGACCAGGACGGCTCCCCCCCTGGCGGGGATGTGTTCGGCGCCCACGATCTTGATCCGCACGTCGAGCGCGCGGAAGGCGGTGAGTGCGGCGCCGATCACCGGCGGGTACACGAACTCTGCCACGGTCAGTCCTGACTTCCACGGGCCGGAGCCCGGTTCGGCGGGTACCCGCTCCGTTGCGCGGGCGGTGCCGACCGGAGCACGGCACGCCGCGGCGGTCACGGGTGATTCACGGAGATGATCCCCCGAACGAGTGCCCTCTGTCACCTGAGGGGTGCGGTCAAGCGAATTTTGGCGGTGTGACGTCCGTGATGAATTCGAACGGGAACTTTTCCGGGCTCCCGGGTCAGGCGCGGGCGGTGAGGCGGCCCTGGGCGCGCCGGACCAGCGGGTAGAGCTCGCAGCCCACGCAGTAGCCGAACGCGGCGTTGACGAAGGCGGCGGTGAGGGCGGCCGAGCCGGCCAGCACGCCGAGCCAGGTCACCTCGGCGCAGTAGCCGAGGGTGCCGACCGCGGCGAACACCGCGAGGACGCCCTGGTCGAAGCGGAGCGGCCGTTCGTCCTCGGTCGCCGAGGGCGGCGCGAGCCGGGGGAGCACCAGCAGCTGGAACAGCCGGACGTAAGGGGCCAGGCGCAGGCCGCCGAAGGCGCCGAGCGCGAAGACCAGCGTCTGGGCGGCCAGCAGGGGGCAGTTGCCGGTGCGCAGGACGACGGCGAGGACGATCGCGCTGAGCGCTGCGGCTAAGCGGGGGCCGCGAGTATCGGTCTGCAACGGGGGCTCCGGGGGTCGCGACGGGCAGCGGCAGCGGTGGGGCGTCAGCGTCGTCGGTGGACGGTGGCCCGGGCCGGGCCGATGACGCGTCGGCGGACCGGAAGCGGCGTTGGGCGACAGTCGGAGTCCACCGGCCGATCGTACGCGGCCCGGCCCCGGCGGTCGACCGGGTTTCGGGCCCCGCCGGCGCTGCCGCAGACTGGGGGGATGAGTCGTCCCGCGGTGTGCGTTGTGGTGGCTCGACGGCGGCCGGGACCGGCCGCCGCGGGCCGGGAACGACGGGAGGGTCGGGGTTGAGCACCGAGGACGGGGCGGTACGGCTGACGGAGAGCGAGCTGGGCGGGCCGCTCGGCGCGCGGGCGACGCTGGTGCAGTTCTCGACGGCGTTCTGCCAGCCGTGTCGGGCCACCCGGCGGGTGCTCTCCGAGGTGGCCGGGATGGTCGACGGGGTCGAGCACGTCGAGGTGGACGCCGAGGAGCGGCTGGAGCTGGTCCGCCGGCTGGAGGTCCGGCGGACGCCGACCGTCCTGGTGCTGGACGGGGCGGGCCGGGTGGTGCGGCGGGCGGCGGGGCAGCCGCGCAGGGTGGACGTGATCGCGGCGCTCGGCCGCGTGGTGTGAGGCGGGTGCGGGTCCCGGTGGGAGCCCTGGGATGAGCGATCCGGCCGCACTTGTTCCGCCCCGTCGGGTGGAGTCGGTCCCGGGCTGGGGCAGGATGGGCGCAGGCGGCGGGAGCAGCCGCACGGCATAAGCTACTGGCCAGTAGTGACCACTGCGTTTTGGCGAGTATGCTGCCAGGAAGTTCCGGACCGGCACGGGAATTCGCTGCCCGGAGCGGGTGCGTGCCGTGTTCGCGCCCGCTTGCACCGCCGCAGCCGCCGGACGAGACCAGTACAGGAGACAAGGCCGTGAGCTTGAGGATCGTTGTCTGTGTGAAGTACGTGCCGGACGCGACGGGGGACCGTCGTTTCGCGGACGACCACACCACCGACCGGGAGGGTGTGGACGGCCTCCTGTCGGAGCTCGACGAGTACGGCGTGGAGCAGGCGCTGCGGATCGCGGAGGCGAACGAGGGCGCCGAGGTCACCGTGCTGACGGTCGGGCCGGACGACGCCAAGGACGCGCTGCGCAAGGCGCTGTCGATGGGCGCGGACAAGGCCGTGCACGTGAACGACGACGACATCCACGGCAGCGACGTGATCGGGACGTCGGCGGTCCTGGCGAAGGCGCTGGAGCGGGTCGGGTTCGACCTGGTGATCGGTGGCATGGCGTCGACGGACGGCACGATGGGCGTGCTGCCGGCGCTGCTGGCGGAGCGTCTGGGCGTGCCGCAGGTGACGCTGCTGTCGGAGGTGTCGGTCGAGGGCGGCGTGGTGAAGGGCCGTCGGGACGGTGACGCGGCGACCGAGCTGGTGGAGGCTCCGCTGCCGGCCGTGGTCTCGGTGACGGACCAGTCGGGCGAGGCCCGCTACCCGTCGTTCAAGGGGATCATGGCGGCGAAGAAGAAGCCGGTGCAGTCGCTGGACCTGGACGACCTGGGCATCGAGGCGGACGAGGTCGGCCTGGCGGGTTCGTGGACGGCGGTCGAGTCGGTGGCGGCGCGTCCGGCGCGGACCGCGGGCACGGTCGTCAAGGACGAGGGCGAGGGCGGCAAGTCGCTCGCGGCCTTCCTCGCCGACCAGAAGTTCATCTAGTCCCACCCGTTCGCGCATCCAACGATCGATCAGGAGCAACGAATCATGGCTGAGATCCTGGTTCTGGTGGACCACGCCGACGGTGTGGTCCGCAAGCCGGCCCTGGAGCTGCTGACCCTGGCCCGCCGCATCGGCGAGCCGTCCGCCGTCGTCCTGGGCGCCGGTGCGGCCGCGGCCGACATCGCCGCCAAGGCCGGCGAGTTCGGCGCGGCGAAGGTGTACGTCGCCGACGGCGCCGAGTTCACCGACCAGCTGGTCGTCCCGAAGGTGGACGCCCTGGCCCAGATCGCCAAGGCCAACGACGTCGCCGCCGTGCTGGTGACGTCCTCCGGCGAGGGCAAGGAGGTCGCCGCGCGCGTCGCGCTGCGGATCGGCTCCGGCATCATCACCGACGCCGTCGACCTGGAGGCCGGCGACGGCGGTCCGGTCGCCACCCAGTCGGTGTTCGCCGCGTCCTTCCAGGTGAAGTCCAAGGTCACCAAGGGCGCGCCGGTCATCACCGTCAAGCCGAACGCCGTCGCCCCGGAGGCCGCCCCGGCCGCCGGCGCGGTGGAGAACGTCGCCGTCGAGTTCACCGGCAACGCCGCCAAGGTCACCTCCCGCACCCCGCGGGTGTCCTCCGGCCGCCCCGAGCTGACCGAGGCCGCCATCGTGGTCTCCGGCGGCCGCGGCGTCGGTGCCGCCGAGGGCTTCGGCGTGGTCGAGGAGCTCGCGGACGCGCTGGGCGCGGCCGTCGGTGCCTCGCGCGCCGCCGTGGACGCCGGCTGGTACCCGCACAGCAGCCAGGTCGGCCAGACCGGCAAGCAGGTCTCCCCGCAGCTGTACGTCGCGGCGGGCATCTCCGGTGCCATCCAGCACCGGGCCGGCATGCAGACCTCGAAGACCATCGTGGCCGTCAACAAGGACCCCGAGGCCCCGATCTTCGAACTGGTCGACTACGGCGTGGTCGGCGACCTCTTCCAGGTGCTGCCGCAGCTCACCGCCGAGGTGAAGGCCCGCAAGGCCTGATCCCCGGACGACCGAGGAGGGCGTGGCACCGAGGAGTACCCGGTGCCACGCCCTCCGGCGTTCCCGGGGGCCCCTCCTCCTCGGCCCGGCCCCGTCGTCCCCGGAGCGCGGCGGGCGGGGCGGCGGCCCGTAGAGTCGGCGCCGACGCGTGACGCGGAGGCGGACGCGCGAGGCGGGCGCGCCCCGGGACGACGGGGCGCGGTGGCGTGGGACGAGGCGAGGACGGTGGCATGGCACTGCTGACGGCACTTCAGGGCGGTTTCGGCGACGCGGCGGACGCGCTGCGGATCGACGGTCGGACGCTCTCCCGGGAGGACCTGCTGGGCGCGGCGACCGCCGTCGCCGACCGGGTGGCCGGGGCCCCGGCGCTCGCGGTGCTCGCCCGGCCCACCGTCGAGACCGTCACCGCCGTGGTCGGCGGCCTGCTGGCGGGCGTCCCGGTGGTGCCGCTGCCGCCCGACTCGGGGCCCAAGGAGCGCGAGCACATCCTGCGCGACTCGGGCGCGGCGCTGCTCGCGCACGCCGTCGGGGAGACGCCGCCGCAGGACACCCCGGTGGCGGGGCTGCCGGTCGACCCGGCGCAGCGCTCCGCCACCACCTTCGCCGAGCCGGCTCCCGAGTCGACCGGCTTCGTGCTCTACACCTCCGGCACCACCGGCGCGCCGAAGGGCGTGGTGATCCGGCGCGAGGCGGTCGCCGCCGACCTGGACGCCCTGGCCGCCGCCTGGCAGTGGACCGCCGAGGACACCCTGGCGCACGGTCTGCCGCTGTTCCACGTGCACGGACTGCTGCTCGGCGTGCTCGGCGCCCTGCGCACCGGCAGCGCCCTGGTGCACACCGGGCGGCCCACCCCGGAGGGGTACGCGACGGCGGGCGGCAGCCTGTACTTCGGGGTGCCCACTGTCTGGTCCCGGGTGGCGGCGGACCCGGCGGCGGCGGCCCGGCTCGCCCCGGCCCGGCTGCTGGTCTCCGGCAGCGCGCCGTTGCCCGTCCCGGTGTTCGAGCGGTTGGCGGCGCTCACCGGGCACGCCCCGATCGAGCGGTACGGGATGACCGAGTCGCTGATCACCGTCAGCACCCGGGCGGACGGCGAGCGGCGCCCCGGCAGCGTCGGGCTGCCGGTGGACGGGGTCCGTACCCGGCTGGTCGGCGAGGACGGCGCGCCGGTGCCGAGCGACGGGGAGAGCGTCGGCGAACTCCAGGTCTGCGGCCCGACGCTGTTCAGCGGCTACCTCAACCGGCCGGACGCGGACGCCGAGGCGTGGACGGCGGACGGCTGGTTCCGCACCGGCGACGTCGCGGTGATCGGGGCGGACGGCTTCCACCGGATCGTCGGCCGCGCCTCGGTGGACCTGATCAAGAGCGGCGGCTACCGGATCGGCGCGGGCGAGGTGGAGGCCGCGCTGCGCGACCACCCGTCGGTCGCCGACGCGGCCGTGGTCGGCGTGCCGGACGAGGACCTCGGACAGGCGATCGTCGCGTACGTCATCGCGGACGGCGCCGTGACGGGGGACCAGCTGACGGCCTTCGTGGCGGATCGGCTCTCGGTGCACAAGCGGCCGCGCCGGGTCGTCCTGGTACCCGAACTGCCCAGGAACGCGCTGGGAAAGGTGCTGAAGAAGCAGCTGCTGGCGGAGGCCGGCGGACGCTGACGACGGGGCTCCGGACGCCCCCTCGGATGACGGGTGTTCACCCTGATGCGCCGTCGGTGCTCACCACCCGTGACCCTTCCATTGGCGCACTCCACTGCGCGCCGTGAGCGGACGCGTGCCTAACGTGACACGCAGGCAGAACCGAATCCCCTGGACGACACGCCGCGGCTTCCGGTCGCAGGACCGGAAGCCGCGGCGTGCCGGACGGGGGCTCTGCCGACAGGCACGGCCATTCCTGGCCGGTCACACAACCCGCTGCAGTCCGCAGCGATCCGCAGCAGTGAAGGAAGTCAGCACGATGACCACCGTCAACACCGGCGCGCCGGAGGCCGCCGGCGAACCGACCGGGCAGCAGGACGCTGCCGCCGTCCGCCCCTCCCGTCCGTCCCGCACCGCGCGGCTCCGTCGGGGGATAGGCATGGTGGCCGTGATCGCGACCGGCGCGGGCGTGATCGGCCTCGGCACCGGCGTCAGCCCCGCGGCCGCCGAGCCCGCCCCGGCGCACGCCGGGTGGGACGGCTCGCGGTACTGGTTCAAGAACAGTCAGGGGCAGTGGCGCTGGACCTCGCACTACAGCGTGTACGCGGCCCGGACCGGGGGCGGCTCCGCGTCCGCCGCCAAGGCCACCGGCAGGTCCTCCGGGATCAAGCAGGGCTGGGACGGCTCGCGGTACTGGTTCCGCAACAGCAAGGGCGAGTGGCGCTGGACCTCGCACTACGACGTCTACCTGGACCGCACCGGCGGCGGCTCCTCCTCGGGGTCCGCGGGCTCCGGCGACCACGACGACTCGGTCGCGGAGGACCGGGACGTCGAGACCGCCGTGCAGTTCGCGCTCTCCCAGCTGGGCGTACCGTTCCGCCGAGCCGGCAACGGGCCGGACGGCTACGACTGCTCGGGCCTGGTGCAGCAGTCCTTCCGGCGCGGCGGGATCGAGCTGCCGCGCGTCGCCAACGACCAGTACGCGGCCACGACGCCGATCCGCGCGAGCCAGCTGCGCCGTGGTGACCTGCTGTTCTGGTCGCCGGACGGGACCGCGCGCGGCATCCAGCACGTGGCGATCTACCTGGGCGACAACCGGTACGTCGAGGCCGCGCGGCCCGGGACCAACGTCCGGACCTCGGCGATCAGCAGCGGTTACTACCCGGCGTTCATGGGGCGCCCGTAGCGGGTCCGCCGTCCGCCCGTCGGGGGCACCGGGTCCGCCGGGTGCCCTCGACGGGCGTTCCGGGGCGCCGACGCCCCGGCGTCCGCCGGGCGTTCCGCGAAGCATCCGCGGGGCTTCCGCGGGCGGGGGCCGGTGCCCTGACGGGCGCGCCGCCGACGCGTGGTCAGAGGTCCGTCGGGCGGGGCAGGACGCCGCGGGCGCCGAGGCCGGTGACGGCCGCGACGGCGGTGGCGGCCGCGTCGGGCAGGTCGGCGCCGCGGGCGAGCCCGGCGGCCAGGGCGCCGCAGAAGACGTCGCCGGCGCCGGTGGTGTCGACCACCCGGACGGCGGGGGCGGGCAGGTGGACCGCCGTCCCGCCCACGGCGACCAGCGCGCCCGCACCGCCGAGGGTGACCACGGCGCCCTCGGCGCGTCGGGCCAGGACCCGGGCGGCCTCGGCGACGTCGGCGGCTCCGGTGAGCCGGCGGGCCTCGACGGCGTTCGCGACGATCAGCGGGCGGCGTCCGGTGGGGCCGGCCTCCGGCAGGGCGCCGGCGGGGGCGGTGTTGTGCAGCCGGCGGGTGCCGCCCGAGGGGCCTGCGGCGGGCAGGGCGGCGGCGGTCGCCCGGACGCACTCCTCGGGGACCTCGTCGCCGGTCAGGACCACGTCGACGGGGAGCAGACGGAGGCGGCCGAGGGCGACGGTGACCTCCTGCGGGGTGAGCCGGGCGTTGGCGCCGGGCACGACGACGATGCTGTTCTCGCCGGACGGGTCGACCATGACGATCGCCTGACCGGTGGGCACGTCCGAGTGGGTGAGCACGGCGCCCGTCTCGACCGATGGCCGGCGGGCGCAGCGCGGGTACGGAGCGCGCACGCGGGGGCACGGGGCGTACGGGTGGGGGCGCGCGGAGCGTACGAGCGGGGCGTGCGCGGCAAGTCGACCCGTCAGGCGCCCTGTGCCCTAGCAGTAGTGAAGGGGTGCAATTTTGATGTAGACCGGTCTGCATATTTCCGCCCACGGGGGCCTGACCTGGGCACATGCCGCTGTCACGGGGCAGGTCGGGGCGTGCGGGCGGGCGCGTCGGGGAGGCATGGGGAGCGGCGTGGCGCGGGTACCACCACGGGTGGCGCTGGTTCGACCAACGGGGGCGCTGCCCGGTGCGAACGGCATCGGGGGAAGTCGAGGGCAGGGGACGTTGTGATCGTCTGGGTCAATGGAACATTCGGGGCGGGCAAGACGAGCGCCTGCCGCGAGCTGGTGGAACTGCTGCCCGGGAGCGTGCTCTTCGATCCCGAGCTGGTGGGCTTCGGCCTGCGCCGGATGCTTCCGGTCGACCGGTTGGCGACGGTGTCCGACTTCCAGGACCTGGCGGCCTGGCGCCGGCTCGTCCCCGAGACGGCGGCGGCGCTGCTCGGTGAGGTCGGGGGCCCGCTGGTGGTCCCGATGACCCTGCTCCGAGAGGACTACCGGGACGAGATCTTCGGCGACCTGGCCTCGCACGGGATCACGGTGCACCACTTCGTGCTGGACCCTGAAGAAACGATCCTGCGTGACCGCATCGCCCACCGCGAGGAGTGCCCGGGCGATCCGGAGGGCAGCGAGCGGGTCCGCACCTGGTGCCTCGAACACCTGCCCCACTACCGCGCCGCCCGCCGCTGGCTGGTCGGCGACGCCCGCATGATCGACACCAGCGGGCTCTCCCCCCGGGAGACCGCGCACCGGATCGCCGAGCTGGTCCGGGTCGGCGCCGCCCGCTGTCCGATCGTCCAGACCCCGGACCCGACCGGGGACACCGTGGCCTCCGCCGTCCTGTTCTTCGACGAGCAGGACCGCGTGCTGCTGGTCGACCCGGTCTACAAGCCGGACTGGGACTTCCCCGGCGGCGTGGTCGAGCGCGGCGAGGCCCCCACCGACGCCGCCCTGCGCGAGACCGCCGAGGAGCTGGGCCTGCGCCTCGACCCGGCCACGCTGCGCCTGCTCGCCGTCGACTGGGAGCCGCGTACCGGCCCGCGCCGCGGCGGCCTGCGGCTGGTGTACGACGGCGGGCTGCTGAACGCGGAGGGCCGGCAGAACCTGCTGCTCCAGCAGGAGGAGCTGCGCGGCTGGCGCTTCGTCACCCTGGACGAGGCCGGCGAACTGCTGCCCCCGGGGCGGTACCGGCGGCTGGCGGCAGCGCTGGACGCGCGACGGAGCGGCGAGCTGCGGTACCTGGAGGCGGGGAGCCGGGTGGCCGTCGGGCTGGCGAGCACGGCGGACGCGGCGTAGCGGGCGGTCGTCGCGGTCGGTGCGTCCGGCGCGTTCGGTGCGGTCGGTCCAGGGGCAGGTTCACGGCGGTCGGTGCCGGGTGGTCGCGGCGGAGCGGCCCGTGACGCGCCTCCCGGTGCGCGGCGCCGCGGTCACGGGCGGGAGGATGGAGGCATGCCGTTCACGCTGAGCCATCCCGCCGCCGTCCTGCCCCTGCTGGGTGCCGCCGGGGCGCGCGGGCCCCTGGTGGCGTCGGCGCTGGTCGCCGGGTCGATGGCGCCGGACGTGCCGTTCTTCGCCGAGTCCCTGCTGCCCGGCGTGTACGGCCACGGCGGGCTGACGCACCGCTGGTGGGCGGTGCCGACGCTGGACGTGGCGATCGCCGGCGTGCTGGTGGCCGGATGGCACGGGCTGCTGCGCGGGCCGGTGGTGGCGCTGCTGCCCGAGCGCTGGGCGGGCGGCGCCGAGGCGCTGACCGCCCGGCGGGCCGGGGGCGTCCACGGCCTCGGAGGCGGCGGAGCGGCCCGCGGTGCGGCGTGGTTCGCGGCGTCGGCGGCCATCGGCGCGGCCACCCACGTCGGCTGGGACGCGTTCACCCACGGCGGTCGGCTGGGGTCGCGGCTGCTGCCCGTACTGGACCGGCAGGCGGCCGGGGTTCCGCTCTACGAGGCGCTGCAGTACGGCAGTTCGGCGCTCGCCCTGGCGGCGCTGGGCGGCTGGGCGGCGCGTGCGGTGCGGGCCGTCGAGCCGGTGCGGCCGGCCGTGCGGCTCGCGCCCCGGGCCCGGCGGACGGCCGTCGCGGTGCTGGGCGCGGCGACGGCCGCCGGGGTGCTGCAGCGGCTCGGTCCGCTGCGGCGAAATCTGGTGCCGGAGGTCTGCTTCGGCGCCGGGGCCGGGCTCGCGGTGGGCGCGGTCGGGTACGCGGCGGTGCTGGCGGCCGCCCGCCGGTTGCGCGGCGGGCGGCCGGACGTGCCTCGGCAGGCCCCTCGGGACCTCGCCCCGAACGTCCGTCAGACGGAGCGCAGTTCGGCGTAGCGGCGGAGGAACAGCGCCTCGGTGAGGGCCATCCGCTCCAGCTCCAGCGGGTCGACGCTCTCGTTGACCGCGTGGATCTGGGTGGTCGGCTCCTCGACGCCGATCAGCACGATCTCGGCCTGCGGGTAGAGCGAGCGCAGCGTGTTGCAGAGCGGGATCGAGCCGCCCTCGCCGGAGGCGACCATCGGGGTGCCGAAGGCCTCCGCCATCGCCTCGCCCATCGCCTCGTAGGCCGGGCCGCTGGTGTCGGCGCGGAACGGGGCGCCGTTGCCCTGGCGCTCGATCGTCAGGTGGGCGCCGAGCGGGACCTGCGCCCGCAGGTGGGCGACCAGCGCGTCCTGGGCGGCGCCCGGGTCGGTGCCCGGCGCGACGCGCAGGCTGATCAGGGCCTTGGCGGTGGACTGGACGGAGGAGGTGGCGCCGATCACCGGCGGGGCGTCGATGCCGAGGACGGTGACGGCCGGGCGGGCCCAGAGGCGGTCCGCGATGGTGCCGGTGCCGGTCAGGGCGACGCCGTCGAGCACCTTGGCGTCGGCGCGGAACTGCTCCTCCGGGTACTGCACGCCCTCCCACGTCTGGTCGGCGGTCAGGCCGGCCACCGCGACGTCGCCGTTCTCGTCGTGCAACGAGGCCAGCATCCGGACCAGCGACTGCAGCGCGTCCGGGGCGGCGCCGCCGAAGGCGCCGGAGTGCAGGTTGCCGGCCAGCGTGGTGACCGTGGCCTCGACGACCGTCATGCCGCGCAGGGAGGCGGTCACGGTGGGCAGGCCGGGGGCGAAGTTGCCGGTGTCGCCGATGACGATGGCGTCGGCGGCGAGCAGCTCGGGGTGGGCCTCGGCGTAGCGCTCCAGACCGCCGGTGCCCTGCTCCTCGGAGCCCTCGACGATGATCTTCAGGCCGACCGGGTAGGCGTCGCCGTGGACCTGACGCAGCGCCCGCAGGGCGGTCAGGTGCATCAGGATGTTGCCCTTGCAGTCGGCGGCGCCGCGCCCGTACCAGCGGCCGTCGCGCTCGGTCAGCTCGAAGGCGGGGCTGAGCCAGGCGTCCTCGTCCAGCGGGGGCTGGACGTCGTAGTGGGAGTAGAGCAGGACGGTCGGCGCGCCCTCGGGGCCGGGCAGCTCGCCGTAGACGGACTGGGTGCCGTCCGGGGTGTCCAGCAGCCGGATGCCGGTCAGGCCCTCGGCGGCGAAGGCGTCGGCGACCCAGCGCGCGGCCTTCTCGCACTCCTCGACCGGGAACTGGCGCGGGTCGGCGACCGACGGGAAGGCGACCAGTTCGGCGAGGTCGGTGCGGGCACGGTCCATCAGGGACCGGACGGCGTCGGCCAGGGGCTGTGACATCGAGGCTCCGGGGAGACGGTCCGCCCAGGGTGGTGTGCGGGCGGAGGAAGCGGGTTGCGGTAGTGCCGATCATAGGCGGAGCGGAACGGGGTGTTCCGAGGGTGCGGGGGCCGGATCCCCGCGGACCCCGCCGGACGCCGACGGCCCCGTTCCGGTCCTCGGGGAACCGGGTGGCCGGTGAACGGGGCGGCCGGTGACTGGGGCGGCGTGCTCGAACGGCGCGGCCGGACACATAGGATTGCTCGACGTGACTGACTCCGGAAGCTCCGATTCCCGCAGCCCGCTCGACAGCCCGGCCGAGGGCGGTCCGACCGACGACGCGGCCGGGCCGCTGGACGGCGTCTGGGACGTCGTGGTGGTCGGCGCCGGACCGGCGGGCTCCTCGGCCGCGCACGCCGCCGCGGCCCAGGGCCGCCGGGTACTGCTGCTCGACAAGGCCGAACACCCCCGGTACAAGACCTGCGGCGGCGGCATCATCGGCCCGTCCCGGGACAGCCTCCCGCCGGACTTCCGGCTGCCGCTGCAGGACCGGGTGCACGCCGTCACCTTCGCCTACGACGGGAGGTACACCCGCACCCGGCGGTCCAAGCGGATGCTGTTCGGCCTGGTCAACCGGGACGAGTTCGACCTGCGCCTGGTGCAGGCGGCCAAGCAGGCCGGGGCGGTGCTGGTCACCGGGGTGACCGTCACCGGTGTCGAGCAGCGCGGCGGCGAGCACCGGACGGCGCTGGTCACGGCGGCGGACGGGCGCACCTTCGAGGCCCGCGCGGTGGTCGGCGCGGACGGCAGCGCGAGCCGGATCGGCCGGCACGTCGGCGTCACCTTCGACCAGATCGACCTCGGCCTGGAGGCGGAGATCCCGGTGCCGGCGCAGGTCGCCGCCGACTGGTCGGGCCGGATCCACCTCGACTGGGGTCCGCTGCCCGGCAGTTACGGCTGGGTGTTCCCGAAGACCGAGACCAGCAGCCTGACCGTCGGGGTCATCTCGGCCCGCGGCGACGGCGAGCGGACCAAGCAGTACCTCGCCGACTACATCCGCCGACTGGGCCTGTCCGGGTTCACCCCCCGGGTCGAGTCCGGGCACCTGACCCGCTGCCGGACCGAGGACTCGCCGCTCTCCCGCGGCCGGGTGCTGGTCGCCGGGGACGCGGCCGGACTGCTGGAGCCGTGGACCCGCGAGGGCATCTCGTACGCGCTGCGCTCGGGCCGGCTGGCCGGCGAGTGGGCGGTGAAGATCGCCGAGGCGGGCGACGCGACGGCGGTGCGGCGCGAGGCGCTGAACTACGCGTTCGCGGTCAAGGCCGGGCTGGGCGTGGAGATGCGCGCGGGCAAGCAGCTGCTGGGCGCCTTCGAGCGGCGGCCGTACCTGTTCCACGCGGCGGTCTGCCTGGTGCCGGCGGCCTGGCGGGCCTTCGCCCGGACCACCCAGGGGCACACCTCCTTCTCCCAGGTGCTGCGGCAGTACCGGGCGGCGCGGCGGCTGACGGCGATGGCCTCGCGGTAGGACGGCGGTCGTGACGCGGGGCCGGTGCCCCTCCCCGGTGCGGGGAGGGGCACCGGCCCCGTTCGTGTCGTGGCGCGGGCTGTCCGGCTGGCGGCGCGGTGGGGCTACCTGAGCCCGGTGTCCAGTGCGGACATCAGGGTGCCGGACGGGGTGTCGCCGGACATCTCCCAGATCATGCCGCCGAGCAGGTTCTTCGACTTCAGGTAGGCGGTCTTCTGCGAGATCGCCCAGGCGTCGTCGAAGCTCCACCACTGGCCGCCGGCTCCCGTGTAGCCGTACGTCGCGACGGACTTGGGGTCGTGGTAGACCTTGAGGCCGGAGAGGCTGGTGACCAGGTTGTGGTACCCGCGGGTACCGGCCTCGTCGGTGAACTGGCCCGGTGCGGCGCCGTTCGCGGACTGCCAGGCGCCGTTCGCACTGCCGTCCGCGACGCCCTGCCAGCCGCGCCCGTAGAACGGGAAGCCGATGGTCAGCTTGCGCGGGTTGACCCCGGCGTTCAGGTACGTCTGGACGGCCGTGTCCACGCTGAAGTGGGTGCTGTACGGGTCGTTCGGGTCCTGGTAGAGGTTGGAGGCGTGGCCGGTGCGGTTCGGCTCCCAGGAGTTGTCGCTGCCCGAGCCGTGGAAGTCGTAGCCCTGGACGTTGGCGATGTCCAACGAGCCGAAGATCTTCGAGAGGTCCCAGCCGGCGGCGACCTTCGCCGGGTCGGCCGGGGTGAACGCGGTGAGCAGCTTGTGCGAGCCACCCAACGCGTCCAGCTGCTTGCGGAATTCGGCCAGCAGCAGGGTCAGGTTGTCCCTGTCGTTCGGGCTCCAGTGGTTGCCCGGGTGGCCGTCGGCGGAGCCGGGCCACTCCCAGTCGAGGTCGATGCCGTCGAAGATGCCCGCGGCCACGCCGTCGCCGCCGGCGCCGTTGTAGACCGGCAGATTGCCCTTGATCCAGGTGTCGACGCAGGACTTGACGAACTTCTGGCGGGACGCGTCGGTGGCGGCGGCGTCGGAGAAGTACTTGGAGTAGGTCCAGCCGCCGAGCGAGACGACCACCTTCAGGTTCGGGTACTTGGCCTTGAGCTTCTTCAACTGGTTGAGGTTGCCGCGGAGTTTGCCCCAGCCGTCGTCGGCTACGCCGTCCACCGACTGGGCGGCGCTCATCGCCCGGCCGTAGTCCGCGTCGGCGTCGCCGGCGCCGGTGCCCTGGTCCGGGTCCTGCGGGTTGCTGCTGGTGCCCTTGGTGACGCCCGCCATGCAGGTCAGGTTGACCGGATCGATGTTCTCGAAGGCGTAGTTGATGACGTCGAGCTTGGCGGCGGCGCCCGAGGTGTCCAGGTTCTTGACGAAGTACTGGCGGCCGTAGATGCCCCACTGGACGAAGTAGCCGACCCGGGCGTACTTCCCGGCGCCGACCAGGTCCGAGGTGGTCACGGTGAGCGGGGCGGAGGCGGGCGAGGCGTTGTCGGCGGCGTCCCGGGCCTTCACGGTGAAGGTGTAGGTGGTGGACGGCGAGAGGCTGCCGACGGTCGCGCCGAGCGTGCCGCCGGTGACCGTGGCCGCCAGGGCGTCGCCCCGGTAGACGTCGTACGCGGCGACCCGGACGTTGTCGGTGGCCGCGTTCCAGGCGAGCTTCACCTCCGACGAACTGACGGCCGTCGTCCGGAGGCCGGTCGGTGCGGTGGGCGGCGAGGTGTCGGTGGACGGGTCGAAGGTGGACGCCGTGACGGACGGGCCGAGCGGGCCGGTGTTGCCGCGGCTGTCCTTGGCCCGGACGGCCAGGGTGTAGGAGGTGGCCGGGGTGAGGCCGGTGACCAGCACGCTCGTGGCCGGGCCGGTGGCCAGCACGGTGCTGCCGCTCAGCACGTCGTAGGAGGCGACCGGGAAGTCCCCGCCGGTGGCGGCCGGCCAGCTCAGGGCGAGCGTGTGCGCGGTGGACTCGGTGACCGTCGGCGTGCCCGGTGCGGACGGTGGGACGTCCGCCGTGCCGTCGCACTTGTCGCCGTTGACACGGCAGTTGAGCGGGGTGGAGACCGGACCGTTGCCGACGAACCAGAAGCTGTACGGTTCGGTGGTGCTGTGGGCGTTGACGGTGGAGTTGTAGAACGCGGCGGTGGCGGTGACGTGCCGGCCGTTGACGGTCGCGGTGCCGTTGTAGCTGTTGCCGATGGTGACGCCGGTCGGGAGGTCGAACTCCAGGGTCCAGCCGCTCACCGCGGTCGCGTTGTCGTTGCGGACGATGTAGGTGCCCTGCCACCAGGAGCCGTTGTCGGCGGTGGTGAAGGCGGCGGTGAGCCTTCCGGCGGCGTTCGCCGGGGCGGCCAGCGCGGTGAGCGCGGCGAGGGGCAGGAGCAGGACGGAGAGCAGTGCCAGCAGTCTGCTGCGCACGCGCGGGCGCCCGGCCCGGGATCGAGCGGACATGGTTCTCCCTGTGGCTGTGGGGGTTGAACAGGGTGACGTAGAACCTTGGTTGATCCGTGGGCGATCGATGCCTGCGCCGTGGGGAGGCGAGGCATGGGAACTGTAGGAGGACTGGACCAATGCGTCAACAGGTCTGTACCACTCGGGAGTTGACGGGGCTGGGCGCGGCGGGGCGGCGCGAGTCGGGCAGTGCGAGTTGGGCAGCGCGGGCGAACGTGCGACGGATGACAGCTGACAGATTTTGAAATCTGTCAGCTGTCATCCGTCGTCGGTCGGCTGTTACTTGTCCGCTGCCCCCGCGCCGACTACTCCGGGACGATCGCGAACGCCTCGATCTCGATCAGCACCTCGGGCCGGAACAGGGCCGCCACCTGCATCGCGGAGGAGGCCGGCGCCGGAAGCGCGCCCAGGTGCTCGTCGCGGGCCTCACGGACGGCCGCGAGGTGGGCGATGTCCGTCATGAAGTACGTGAGCTTCACGACGTGCTCGAACCCGGCCCCGGCGGCGGCCAGGCAGCGCCGCAGGTTCTCGAAGACCTGCAGCGCCTGGGCCTTCGGGTCGTCCTCGCCGACCAGGTTCCGCTGCTCGTCGAAGGCGACCTGGCCGGAGACCAGGACCAGCCGACCGGTGCCGGTGACGACCTGGGTGTAGCCGGTACCCGGAGCAACCCCGGGCGGCTCGGTGATGTGGGTGAGGTGGGAGGTGGTCATGGCGCGGATCCTCCGCCACGATCCGCCGGGGCCGCAAGCCCGGCCCCGGTGGCGGGCCGCCCTCAGCGCACCACGTCGGGCAGCTCGCGCAGGAACGGGCGGTCAGCGGCGGGGAGCTGGGCCGCCGGGCCACCCGAACGAAGCACCACGTCCAGGACGGCGTCCGGATCGGCGGCGTACCCACCGCTGGCCCAGGCCGCGTTGGCCTCCACCACGGCCCAACTTCCGTCGCCCGTCCGCCCGATGTCCACCACGACGGCGCTCGGCAGCGGCGCGGCCGCCGACGAGGCGGCCAGGACATCACCGGCGAACGCCAGTGCGTCGGCGGCCTGGCCGTCGGGCGCCTGGTCGAGCGGCGCCACCGACAGGTCGTCGTCGATCGCGTACCGGGAGCCGGCCCGCACCTCGCCGTCCAGCACGAACAGCCGGTACTCCACCGCGAACCGCACCACCTCGCTCACCAGCGCCGGCGTGTCCCCGTCCAGCAGCTCGGGCCCGGGCAGCGCCACTCCGTCGGGGTAGACCCGGGCGGCGAACACCTTGTCCACCGGCGGCTTGACGAAGGCCGGGTGCCGCAGGCGGCGGGCCTCGGCCAGCGTGATGCGGGAGACCCGCCGCCCGGTCAGGTCGAGCGGCAGCCGGGTCAGCCAGTCGGCGGCCGGCTCCAGCAGGCCGAGGCCGAACTCCCGCCCTACGGCGTCGCCGAACAGCGGTCCGCCGTAGATGTGCACGCTCGTGTCGAGCAGCTCGGGCGGCGCCTGCCAGGACGTCGCGGTGTACGCCCGCAGACCCCGGCGTCCGGCGGCGGTGCGCAGCTGGAGGCCCGTCTCGTTGATGCGCGGCGCGAGCAGCAGGACGAGGGCGGAGGTGGTGGTCATGGCGACGATGCTGCCGTGGGGGCGGGGACCGCCACCACCGGATTTCGGCGGCTCTCGGCGAGGGACCCCCGGTCGGGGTCTCGGCCCGGTTCCCGGCCCGAGATCCTGGCCCGGTTCCTGGCCCGGTCCCCGGCAGGGAGGAAGGGGAGCGTCTCCGGATCCCCGAGGTGGTCGGCTCTGGCCGAGGGGCGGGTGGGCGTGCCAGAGTCGTGCGGGCGTCGTCCGGGCGGATCCCGGGAGACGCCCGCAGTCCGACCCACCCTCAGCCGGAAGGCAGGCCCGCCGATGACCAGCGCAGCGCCCCTCGTCCACGTCAGCACCGCCGATGCCGTCACCACGCTCACCCTCGACTCGCCGCACAACCGCAACGCGCTCTCCACCCGGCTGATGGCCGAGCTGCGCGCCGGGCTGACCGCCGCCGCGGCCGACCCCGAGGTCCGCGCGGTGGTGCTCGGGCACACCGGCAAGGTGTTCTGCGCGGGCGCGGACCTCTCCGAGGCGACCGGCGCGGACCCGACGGTCGGCCCGCGCGGTCTGGTCGAGCTCCAGCGGGCGATCGTGGACTGCGCCAAGCCGGTGATCGCCGTCATCGACGGGCACGTGCGGGCCGGCGGCCTCGGCCTGGTCGGCGCGGCGGACCTCGCCGTCGCCGGGCCGGCCTCGACCTTCGCCTTCACCGAGGTGCGGCTCGGTCTCGCGCCCGCCGTCATCTCGCTGCCGCTGCGCCCGAAGCTGGACCCGCGCGCCGCCTCCCGCTACTACCTCACCGGCGAGGTCTTCGACGCCGCCGAGGCCGCCCGGATCGGGCTGATCACCAGCGCCACCGACTCCGCCGAGTCCACCGCCGTGGTGCTGAAGGGCCTGCTGGACGCGCTGCGCCTGGGTTCCCCGCAGGGCCTGGCGGAGTCGAAGCGGCTGGCCAACGCCGAGGTGGTGCGCTCCTTCGAACGGGACGCGGACGAGCTGGTGGAGCTGTCGGCGCGGCTCTTCGGCTCGGAGGAGGCGCAGGAGGGCATGCGGTCGTTCCTGGAGAAGCGGCCCGCTCGCTGGGTGCGCTGACGGCGGGATCCCCGGGCGTCCGCGCCCGATGGCCCGGGGACGTCACCGTCCCCGGGCGTCAGGACCGTTCGGACGCCGCCGCCGTTCGCCGGTGCCTCGGCTCCTCGCCGGTGCGTTTGAGTCCTCGCGGGTGCCGCGGGTGCCGCGGCTCCTCGCGGCGTCACGACCAGCGGACCGCCGCCGCGTCGCTCCAGAGTGCGAGCAGGCTCCGGTCGCCGATCGGCTCGACCTTCCCGGCCCGCTCGGCGGACAGCCGGTTCCACAGCAGCGGGTAGAGCTCGTGGGCGGGACCGGTGAGGGTCAGGTCGGCCGGCTCGGGGCTCTCGCCGATGGTGACGGTGGGCGGCTCCTGGGTGATCGTCAGCCGCCAGGAGCCGGCCTCCTCTGCGGTTGCGGTTGCGCCTCCGGCACCGGCTCCGGCGCCAGCACGGGCACCGGCTCCGTCGGTGGCCCGGACCTGGAGGGTGCGCGGCACGTCGCTGCGCAGCGCGGACCGGCCACGGGGCATGAAGCCGCGCACCAGTTCGTCGATGCCGTCCAGGGCGAGCGCGGTGTCCACGACCGGGCCGGGCGCCCCGGCGGCCGCGTCGGCGTCAAGGCGGTGGATGGCGGTCTCGTGCGCCTGGCGCCTGGCCCAGAACGCCAGCGGGCCGGCCGAGGGCAGGAAGCTCCAGCACTCGAGGTCGACGGGCGCCGCGGTGAGCGTGTCCACCAGGGCGGCATGGCCCTCGCGGTACCAGCCGAGCAGCTCGGCGTCCGGTGGCAGCGGCCCGATGGCGGCCTGCGCGCCCGCCTCGTCCAGGGGCGCCCGCAGGCCCCGGGAGACGATGGCGGCGGCCCACCGGTGGACGGAGCCGATGTGTCGCAGCAGGTCCGCCGACTGCCACTCCGGGCAGGTCGGTACGGGGGCCGACGGTTCGGTACGGGCCGCGGCCTCGGCGAGCCGGGTGCCCTCGCGGCGCAGCGCGTCGATGTGCTCGGTGATCTCCATGGGGTGGAGTCTTCCACCGCGGTCGGCTGCAGGTCGCGGATTTCGGACGCTCCTCCGGACGCCTCCCGGCGAACGGGCGGAAGCTACGGGCCGGTAACGTGAGCGCATGCCGATAACCCGTTCCCTCGTCTCAGCCGTCCGGACCGGTGGCCGCCGTGCCGCCGGGCGCCTCGTTCACCGGGGCTGGCGCTGGGTGCAGCAGACCGGTGCGGTCACCAACCGCAACCCCGGCCCGTACCGGTTCGGCGAGCTGGGGGACGGCACGACACTCAGCTTCCCGCTCGGGGCGGTGTTCAACGAGCGGTGGATCACCATCGGGCCGTTCTCGATCATCGGCGAGCGGGTCACCATCAGCGCCGGGTTCCTGCCCGGGCTCGACCTCGGGCCGGATCCGATCGTGCGGATCGGCGGGGGGTGCGTGATCGGCCGGGACAGCCACATCGTCGGGCACCAGTCGATCGTCATCGGCGACGACGTGTGGACCGGGCCCGGCGTGTACATCAGCGACCAGGCCCACGAGTACCGGGACACCGAGCTGCCGATCGGCAAGCAGTGGCCACGCAACGAGCCGGTGGAGATCGGCTCGGGCAGCTGGATCGGCACCGGCTCGGTGATCCTGCCGGGGGCGCGGATCGGCCGCAACGTGGTGGTCGCGGCGGGCGCCGTGGTGCGCGGCGAGGTGCCGGACCACAGTGTGGTCGCCGGGGCGCCGGCCAAGGTGGTGCGCCGCTGGACCGAGGACGAGGGCTGGCAGCCGCCGCTGCGCCACGACGCTCCCCAGCCGGTGCCGGACGGCGTGACCGCGGAGCAGTTGCGCGCCCTGGTCGGCTGGGACCTGCGGCTGCCGGGAGAGCAGGGCTGACGCCGCCGCCGACGTCACGGGTGGCCGACTCGACCTCCTTGCCGACGCCTGGCTCTCGACCTGCTCGCCGACGTCCGACGTCCGACGCCCGATGTCCGACGTCCGACGTCCGATGTCCGACGCCCGCCGGCGCCGGCCGGGGCCCGACTGCCCGCCGCGCCCGGCATCGGAGGTGCCCTGGACTAGCCGGCGAGGGCGGCCTGTTCGGCCGTACGGGCGGCGATGGCGGCGGTGATCCGTGGGACGTCGGCGGGGCGTGTCGGATCCAGGCCGGTCAGCGCGGCGATCCGGCGCAGCCGGTAGTCGACGGTGTTCGGGTGCAGGTGCAGGGCGCTCGCGGTGTGCCGGCGGTTCAGCCCCCCGGCCAGGTGGGTGCGCAGGGTGACGAGCAACTCCCCGGTGTCGGCCAGCGGTTCGAGCAGCGCGGCGAGCCGGGAGCGGGCCCGGCTGGGCCGGGTGAGCTGGTACTCCAGCAGGACGTCGTCCAGCCGGTGCAGCCCCGGCGGTCGGCCGAACGACCGTGCCACGTCCAGGACTTCGTAGGCGAGGGCGGCCGCTGCGGGAACCTCGGCGGGGGTGCCCGCGGCGGCCCCGGCCAGTACGGCCGCACCGGCCGCCCGGGCCGCCGCGGCGAGCGTGGCGGTGAGCACCGGCCAGGGCGCGCCGTCGGTGTCGTCCTCGTCCGGGCCGGGTGACGGGTCGAAGGGGATCAGCACCAGGCCGCCCGTGGGGGTGAGCGCGGTGAGCGCCGACTGCCGGGTGCGGTGGTCGAGTTCGGCCTCGAAGCGGCGCAGCTTGCGGCGGGCGGCGATGCCCGGGTCGACACCGGGAGAGAGCTCGTCGGAGTGGTCGGCGACGGACAGGCAGAGCACGGCGTACCCGGTGGGCAGCCGGAACCCGGCGCGGTCGGCGGCCTCGTCGGCGGGGGTGCCCGCGAGCAGCGCGCCGAGCAAGGAACGCCGGGCCGCGCCCCGCCGGTCGGCACTCGGGTGCCGTCCGTCCAGGTAGCCCGCCCCGGCGGCGGTGGCGGCCTGGCGGAGCTGGTCGAGCAGCAGCCGGTTGAGGACGAGCAGGTCGGCGGCGTCGCCGTCCCGGGCGTGCCGGGTGGCGAACTCCCAGCAGACCTCCAGCCCGAGGTGGTGGGCGAGCAGGACGGCGTCCAGCGGCAGGCCTTCCTCGGCGCGCCGGGCGGCCGACTCCCGGACGGCGGCGAGCTCCTCGGCGGGGGCGGGAAGGCCGGTTCTCACGGTGTGGGCGAGGGCGCGGATGCGGCGCTCGGTGTCCCGGGTCAGCTCGCCGGTGAGCTGTTCGCGGGGCAGCCGGCGGTAGACCGGCACCCGTTCCAGCAGGGCGGCGACCACGGCCTCGGCCAACTCCCGTACACCGCCGAGCAGTCGCTGGTCGGCCGGGAGGCCGCCGATCACCGGGACGCGCCAGTCCGGCGTCCGGTGGGGGGTGCTCGGGGGTGTGCGGCCGTCGCCGCCCGGGGGTGTGGGGTGGGAGCTGGTCGGGGGCGTCCGGTGGGGGGTCGGGGGTGTGCGGTGGGGCGCGTTGTGACCGGTCACAGAGAACACCGTCCAGGTCTGGGGGACGCCCAAGGGCCGGGCCGGAGGGGCGACCGCATGATGGAGCCCTCGGGTTACCTGTTGGTAACAAACTTCCGCTGTGGAGGCAACAGTTGAGAACCCCACTTCTCCGCTTCTCCGCGACTCCCGTGCGCGGCAGGGCCGGCGGCGCACTGGGTGTGCTGCTGCTGGCGGGGGCGCTGGTGGCCGGTGCGACGGTGTCGCCGGCGAGCGCCGCCGCGTCCGCGCCCGCCGTGTCCGGGTCCGCCCCGTCCTCCGTGTCCACGGTGTCGTCCGTGTCCGCTGGGCCGGCTGCGTCCGCCGCGTCCGCCTCGTCCGCTTCGTCCGTCGAACTGCCGCCCGACGGTGACACGGTGGCCTCGCCGCCCGGCGCCAACGACTGGACCTGCCGGCCGAGCGCCGCGCACCCCGCCCCGGTCGTCCTGGTGCACGGCACCTTCGCCAACCGCTACGAGAACTGGCTGGCGCTCTCCCCGTTGCTGAAGAGCCTCGGGTACTGCGTCTTCGCCCTCGACTACGGGACCATCCCCGGCGTCACGTCCAGCGGCAGCGGGCTGCTGCTGCCGATCGGCGGCCTCCGGCCGGTCCCGGAGTCGGCAGCCCAACTCGCCTGGTTCGTGGACCTGGTGCGCAGCGCGACCGGCGCGGCCAAGGTCGACATCGTCGGGCACTCGCAGGGCGGCATGCTGCCGAACTACTACCTCAAGTTCCTCGGCGGCGGGTCCAAGGTCGGTAGGCTGGTCGGGCTGGCGCCGTCCAACCACGGCACGACGCTCGACGGGATCACCAACCTGGCGCCCTACTTCCCGGGCGTCGCGGATCTGATCTACACGGTCTGCCAGGCCTGCCGGGACCAGGCGGTGGGCTCCGACTTCAACAAGGTGATGGCCTCCCGGCCGGACACCGTGCCGGGCGTGAGCTACACGGTGGTCTCGACGGTCCTCGACGAGGTCGTCACCCCGTGGCGGACCCAGTTCCTCAGCGGCCCGGACGTCGACAACGAGGTGGTGCAGGCGCACTGCCCGGTCTCACTGGTGGAACACGTCGGGATCGCGTTCTCGCCGACGGCGCTGCACCTGGTGACCAACGCCCTGGACCCGGCGCACGCCACGCCGGTGTTCTGCGGCTGATGCGATGACGGCGCTCCCGTCTCCCGGGTGGTCCGGGAGACGGGAGCGCCGTCCTGCGTCGGCGCGTCGGTGTGCCGATGTGCTGGCTCCGCTGGTGCGCCGGACCGTCGGCCGGCCGTCAGGCGGCGGCCGTGCGGAAGGTGACGACGGCGGTCGTGCCGTCCGGCTGCAGCTCGTACGTGCCCGAGCCGTCAATCAACGCGGCGTCGTAGCGGGCGAGTTCGACACCGTCGAGGGTGGCGGTGCCGGCCAGGCAGACCAGGAGGGCGGTGCTCCCGTCCGGGACGCCGACGGCGGCGGGCGCGGTGGAGAGGTCCACCGTGGCCTCGACCCGCCCTCGGCGGGTCATCACGTTGAAGTCGACCACCGGGCCGGCCAGCAGGCGGCAGTCGGTGGTGGCGTCGCCGGAGAAGGCGAACGGCCGGAACGGCGCGTCCACCAGCCGCTCGGCGCCGTCGACGGTGAGCGCCATGCCGGCACCCTCGACCAGAGTGATCACCCGGTCGATCCCGGGAAACGGGGAGAACGGCCCGGCCGAGGCGACGTCCGCGAGACTGACCCGCCAGTCGAAGGCGTCCAGTCTGGCTCCGGCCGGGAACCCGGCCACCTCCCTGGTCACCCCGCCCCCGTTGAGCCACGCCGTCGCCGGGCGCGTGCTCGCCCGCAGTACCTGGAAGCGTCCGCTGCTCGTCATGGCCCCGCATCCTGTCACATGACAGATGACGGACAACAGCTGACAGCTGACAGATTTCATCATCTGTCAGCTGTCATCTGTCAGCTGTTATCCGTTGCCCGTCCGCTGTCATCCGTCGTGCGTCGCCCCGCGCCTGACCGACAGCGGCAGCAGCGCCGCCACCGTGGCCGCCAGCGCGACCGTGGTGAGCGCCAGCGGCAGTCCGACCGCGTCGGCGAGGAAGCCGATCACCACCGGGCCGATCAGCATCCCGCCGTACCCGAGCGAGGAGGCGAACGCGACGCCCTGCGGCCCGCCGGCCGCGCCGGCCCGGGCGATGGCGAGCGGGAAGAGGTTGGCCAGGCCGAGGCCGACCAGCACGAACCCGCAGATCGCCACCGGCACCGCCGACGCCAGGGCGGCGACCAGCATGCCGACCGCCGCCGTCAGCCCGCCCAGCAGCATCAGCCGGGTCTGGCCGAGCCTGATGGACAGCCAGGTGCCGCCGACCCGCCCGCCGGCCATCGCGAACGCGTACGCGCCGTACCCGGTGGCGGCGACCACGGAGCTCGCATGGACGTCGTCGGTGAGGTGGAGCGTGGTCCAGTCGGCGATCGCGCCCTCGCCGTACGCGGTGCAGAGCGCGGTGAGGCCGAGCAGCAGGACGAGCAGCCGGGTGCGGGTACGGGCCGAGCCCGCGTCCGTCGCCGAGACCGCCCCGTCGTCGCGCCCCGCCGAGCCCCCGTCCGTCGCCGAGCCCGCCCCGCCCGCACGCCCCGCCGAGCCGGCCCCGTCCGCCCGCCCCGGCGCGACCGGCGTCGCCGCCGGGCTGCGCAGCAGGACGACGCCCGCGCCGGCGGTGACCGCCGCGCCCAGCGCGCCGCTGAGCGCGAGCGCCCACGACGTGCTCAGCGGACCGGCGAGCAGGCCGCTGACGCCGGTGCCGGCCAGCCCGCCGAAGCTGTACCCGGCGTGGAAGCTGGGCATCACGGGCCGCCGCAGTTGCGCGACCAGGTCGACGGCGGCGCTGTTCATCGCGACGTTGGCCCCGCCGTACCCCGCGCCGAACAGCAGCAGCACCCCGCCGAGCGCGGTGACCGAGTGGGCGTGCGCGGGCAGCAGTACGGCGAGGCTCAGCAGGGCGAGCGAGCCGACGGTCACCGCGCGCGAGCCGTACCGCAGGCAGAGCCGGCCGACCGCGGGCATGGTGAGGACGGCGCCGATGGACAGGCAGAGCAGGGCCAGCCCGAGGGCGCTGTGCGAGGCGTCGACCTGACGGCGGATGTCCGGGATGCGGACGACCCAGGCGGCGAAGAGGAAGCCGTCGACGGCGAAGAACGCGGTGAGGGCGACACGTGCAGGACCCCAGGGGCTGTCGGTTGCCGGGGGTGTGCTGCGAGACTGGGGTGAGGGTTGGTCCGGGCGAGTGCGTGAAGCGATTTTGTTTCGAAGCGGCACAAAGTCACAATAGGGGCGTGCAGCTCTCACCATCAAGCCCGAGGCCCGGCACCGGGAACGACTCCGACGCGCCGCGCGACGGCCACCGCCGCGCGGCTCCCGACCGGGGCCGGACGCTGCTCGGCCCCGCGCTCTCCCTGATCCACACCGGTCAGACGCCGACCCGCTCGGCGCTCACCCGCGCGCTGGACGTCACCCGGGCCACCGCCGGCGCGGTCACCGCCGAGCTGGAGGCGCTCGGCCTGATCACCGTCGACTCGCGCCCGGCCGGCGGCGGTCGCGGCCGTCCCTCGCACCGGCTCGCGATCGACCCGCAGGGCCCGGTTGTGATCGCCGGGCAGATCCACGCGGACGGGCTGAGCGTCACCCTGGCCGGCCTCGGCGGGCTGCTGGACGCGCCCCTCCACCTGCCGCTGCCCGCCGCTACCGACCCGGTCCGGATGCTGCGCGCCGTCGCGGTGGCCGGCGCCGAACTCGCCCGTGCGACCGACCGCCGCTGCCTCGGCGCCGCGCTCGCCCTGCCCAACCCGGTCACCGAACCGGACGGCACCGCCCTCGCCGCGCTGCACTTCGCCTGGCCCAGCGGCACCCCCGTCGCCGACCTGTACGACGTCGAGGTCGGCCGCGCCGACCACGGCCCGACCGCGCTGCGCCCGCTGCCCACCGCGATCGCCAACGACGCCAACCTGGCCGCGCTCGCCGAGTACCGGCACGGCGCCGGCCGCGGCGCCCGACACCTGCTCTTCGTCACCTCCGGCCACCGCGGCGTCGGCGGCGCGCTGGTCATCGACGGCCATCTGCACACCGGCAGCGCCGGCCTCGCCCTGGAGGTCGGCCACCTCACCGTCGACCCGCAGGGCCGGCCCTGCATGTGCGGCAACCGGGGCTGCCTCAACTCCGAGACCGACCCCGACGCGCTGTTCGCCGCCGCCGGGCTCACCCCGGATCCGGAGCGCCCACTGCTCGACCAGGCGCGCGAGCTGTGCCGGGCGGCCGCCACGGACGACCGGGCGCGGGCCGCCGTGGAGCACGTCATCGACCGGCTCGGGCTCGGCCTGGCGGGCGTCGCCAACATCCTCAACCCCGACCGGGTGGTCCTCAGCGGGCTGCACCTCCACCTGCTGGAGGCCGCGCCCGACCGGCTGCGGTCGGTGGTAGCCGAGCGCAGCCTGTGGGGGCGCAGCGGCCGGGTGCCGATCGTCGGCGCGGAGCTGGCGCACGGCGCGCTCGCGGGCGCGGCCGAGCTGGCCTGGGGGCCGTACCTGGCGGATCCGCAGTCGGTACCGGTGCTGCCCTGAGGCGATAAGCGGAAGCTGGTGCTTCGGAAATGGTCACTTATCGTGACTCTCATACACTCGTAGTGAGCAGCGGGGGCCACCACGAGGGAGTCAGCGACCATGAGCACCCATCCCGGCATCGAGCCGACCGTCGACGTCGACCGCTCCGACCCGGAGTACCGCGTCTGGCTCAAGGAGGCGGTGCGCAAGGTCCAGGCCGACGCCAACCGCTCCGCCGACACCCACCTGCTCCGCTTCCCGCTGCCCGCGGAGTGGGGGATCGACCTCTACCTCAAGGACGAGTCCACCCACCCGACCGGCTCGCTCAAGCACCGCCTGGCCCGCTCGCTCTTCCTCTACGGGCTCTGCAACGGCTGGATCCGGCCGGGCAAGCCGGTGATCGAGGCCTCCAGCGGCTCCACCGCCGTCTCCGAGGCCTACTTCGCCCAGCTGATCGGCGTGCCGTTCATCGCGGTGATGGCCAAGAGCACCAGCCAGGCCAAGATCGACCTGATCCAGTTCCACGGCGGCGAGTGCCACCTGGTCGAGCGTTCGGACGAGGTCTACGAGGCCTCCGCCCGGCTCGCCGAGGAGACCGGCGGGCACTACATGGACCAGTTCACCTATGCCGAGCGGGCCACCGACTGGCGCGGCAACAACAACATCGCCGAGTCGGTCTTCGCCCAACTGCGCCTGGAACCCCACCCCGAGCCGGCCTGGATCGTCGCCACCGCGGGCACCGGCGGCACCTCGGCGACCATCGCCCGGTTCGTCCACTACATGCAGTACGACACCCGGATCTGCGTGGCGGACCCGGAGAACTCCTGCTTCTTCGACGGCTGGGTGCGCCACGACCCGGCGGCCGTCTGCGAGAGCGGCTCGCGGATCGAGGGCATCGGCCGTCCGCGGATGGAGCCGAGCTTCGTCCCGGGGGCGGTCGACCGGATGATGAAGGTGCCGGACGCCGCGTCGATCGCCGCGGTGCGGGTGCTGGAGCAGGTGCTCGGCAAGAAGGCGGGCGCCTCCACCGGCACGGGCCTGTGGAGCGCGCTGCGCATCGTCGCCGAGATGCGGGAGGCCGGCCGGACGGGCAGCGTGGTCGGCCTGATCTGCGACCCGGGGGACCGCTACCTGGACAAGTACTACTCGGACGACTGGCTGGCGGGCGAGCGGATCGACATCGCGCCCTACCGCGCGGCGCTGGAGTCCTTCCTGGCCGGCGGCGCCTGGACGGGCTGACCCGACCCGCCCGCCGAGCCCGTCCGCGGTGCCCCCGTCCCCGGCTCGACGGCCCGTCACCGCGGGCGAGTTCCCCGGTCGGCGGGCCCACGGCCGGGGCACCGGCGGGCCTACGGCAGCGGCACCGGCGGCAGGTCGGCCGGGACGAGCAGCTGGAGCTCCTCCGTGGACGGGTCCGCGAGGTGGGCGATCCGTACCGCGTGCCGCTCGACCATGGTCTCGAAGACCTGTCGCGCGGTGCGCCCGTTGCCGAAGTTGGGCCCGCGCTCCAGCCCGCCGAAGTGCTCCAGCAGCGCCAGCTCGGTGTCCGCGGAGAGCGCGTACTCGTGCTCGGCGCACTGCGCCCGGGCGATCTCCAGCAGCTCGTCCGCCGAGTAGTCGGGGAACCCGATGGTGCGTGAGAAGCGGGACGAGACACCGGGGTTGGCGGAGAGGAAGCGCTCCATCTCGGCGGTGTAGCCCGCCACGATGACGACCACCTCGTCCCGGTGGTCCTCCATCAGCTTGACCAGGGTGTCGATCGCCTCGCGCCCGAAGTCCCGCGCCCCGTCCTCGGGTGCGAGCGCGTACGCCTCGTCGATGAAGAGCACCCCGCCGCGGGCCCGGTCGAAGGCGGCCGCGGTACGGATCGCGGTGGAGCCGATGTGCTCGCCGACCAGGTCCACCCGGGCCACCTCGACGAGGTGTCCGCGCTGGAGCACCCCGAGCGAGGCGAGGATCTCGCCGTAGAGCCGGGCGACGGTGGTCTTCCCGGTGCCCGGTGCCCCGGTGAAGACCAGGTGCCGGCGCAGCGAGGGCGCCTTGAGCCCGGCCTGGCGGCGGCGCCGGCCGACCGAGATCAGGTCGATCAGCGTGCGCACCTCCTGCTTCACCGTGGCCAGCCCGACCAGGGAGTCCAGCTCGGCGAGCGCCTCGTCGGCCGGACGGCAGTCCGGGATCGGCGCGATCGCCGAGGACGCCGCCGCCGAGGGCGTCGCCATGGAAGACACCAACGCCTGGGCGGCGGGGGCCAGTTGGGCCGTCCGTGGCGCCGGTACGTCGGTGGACCCGAACGACGGACCGGGCCCCGCGCCGTGCCGCCCGGACGCCGGCCCCGACCCCGGCCCCGCCCCGCCACCGGGAGGGGCGGCCGGCACCGGAGCGGCCGCGACGTCGTCCGAGATGCACCCCTCCGTGACCGGCCCCGGCTCGGAGAACTCGAACCCGGCCCGCTGGTTGTGCTCGGCCCGGCACCGGGTGAGCTGGGTCCGGCAGCCGTCGATGATGTGGAAGCCGAAGCCCTTGCCCTGGGAGACCCGGCAGTCCTCGAAGGTGCCCCGCCCCTGCGCCGAGACGTACACCCCGGCGTCGGTGCTGGCGCGTACGGTGCAGTCGCGCAGCACCGGGTCGGCGCCCTTGGTGACGATCACGCCGGTGGCCACGTCGGAGATCTCGCAGTCGGTGAGCAGTCCGCCGCTGCCGTGGTCGCGGAACCAGAGCCCGGTGCCCGACTCCTGCACCCGGCAGGAGGCCAGGGAGACGGTGGCGCCGCCGCTGACCGAGACCGCCGAGCTGCGGATCCGGCTGAACGAGCAGCCCTCGGCGGTGGCGGCGGAGTCCCGGTCGAGGACGAACAGGGCGTCCGGCAGGTCGTGCAGCGAGCAGTCGGTGAGGGTGAGCCGGGCGCCGTCGCTGACCCACAGCGCCGGGTACTCGCCCGTCGAGCCGTGGATCTGGCAGGACTCGGCGACGGCCTCGGTGCCCTGGTCCCAGACCGACAGTGCCCCGCGCCCGAAGTCCCGGACGGTGCTGTGCACGAGGCTCAACCGGGCGCGTCCGCGCAGGTCGGCGCCGTTCTCGGGCAGGTCGTGCACCCGGCAGCCGGTGAGCACCAGCTCCGCCTCGCCGTCCAGGGTCAGCCCGTTGCCGGTGACCCGGTGGATGTCGCAGTCGACCAGCCGCCCGCCCGCGTGCGCCTCGGCCTGCACGCCGCTGCCGCGGATCTCGTAGATCTCGCAGCCGGTCAGTTCGGCCGCGCTGCCCGGGTCGGAGAGCAGGACGCCGGCGCCGGAGGCGTGGTGGACGCGGCAGCGGTCCAGGGCCGCGGTGGCGCCGCCGAGGACGGCCAGTCCGGCCTGTCCGGCGGCGGCGACCTCGCAGTCCTCAAAGGCGGCGGCGGTGTCCGCGCCGCGCAGCCGCAGTCCGAGCCCGCCCGGGTTGGTGACCACGCAGCCGCGCAGGGTCGGCCGGGCGCCGCTGGTGACCTCGACGCCGGTGGCCGAGCGGGTCTCGATCCGGCAGCCGCTGAAGGCGGGCGCCGCCTCCGACCCGGTGATCAGGACGGCCGGGGTGGAGCTGTCACCGCCCTCGACCACCAGGTCGCGTACGGTCGCGGCGGCGGTCACGGTGAGCGCCACCCCGGAGGGCGGGTCGATCCGGACCGTCCCCGGGCCCTGGGCCGGGACGATCGTCACCGGCTTGTCCAGCAGCACGTTCTCCCGGAAGGTGCCCGGCCGCACGGTCACGGTGTCGCCCGGTTCGGCGGCGGCCAGGGCCTCCGCGAGCGTGTCGTACTCGCCCGCGCGGCGACGCCAGCGGGATGCGCTGTCCTGGGTGACCCGGACCCTGTGCTCAGCCATGACGGTCTGTCGTCCCCACCTTCGTCGAGCCGGCGATCATCGGGCCGAACGCGCGGGGGTGCGCGGGCCGTCCGCCCACCGTAGCGCGCCCACGTGGGTGGTCCGGCCGCCCGCGGTCGCGCGGACACCGGTAGCGCTCAACGCCGCCACAGGTTCCGACCACTTGTTTCAACGAGCGCGCACAGCGGTGGTTCCGTGCGGAACGCGCCGGTTCCAGAGCCCGGGACGCGATGAGCGCGGCTCCGCGCGCCGGTGCGCCCCGCCGTCCGGCGGCGCGGGAGGTGGTACGAGCGGTACCCCCACCTCCCGCCCCGAGTGATCAGTGCCCGTCGGCGGGCCAGTGCGCCCCGTCCTCCAGCACCTCGACCTCGTCGCCCAGCCGCAGGGTGCCGAGCTCGTCGCCCTCGACGCCGACCGGCCGCTCGGGGATCAGGTGCTGCCCGAACGCGGCCTTGCGCAGCAGCCGGTGGTGCCGGGCCAGGGTGCGCAGCGGCTCCTTGCCGCGCCGCTCGCCGGTCTCCGGGTCGAGCGTGGTGATCACGCAGCGGCCGCAGGGCTTGACGACCTTGAAGGTGACCGAGCCGATCCGGATCCGGCGCCAGGTGTCCTCGGCCCACGGCTCGGCGCCGCCGATCACCACGCTCGGGCGGAAGCGCTCCATCGGCAGGGTCTCGTGGTCCTCCGGATCCTCGGCGGCGACCAGCTCGTTGAGCCGGTCCAGCGAGGCGGTGGTGGCGAGCAGCAGCGGGAAGCCGTCGGCCATCGAGACGGAGTCGCCGGGCTCGCTGTAGTCGGGGTCGACCGGCCGGGCGCGCGGGTCGTCCAGGTGCACCAGGCGGTAGTCGCCGAGGTGTTCGGCGATCCACTGGTGGGCTTCCTCGGCGGCCTCCGCGGCATGGAAGCGGGTGCCCCAGACCTCGACCTCGGTGAGCGGGTCGCCGGCCGCGGCGGAGGGGGCGGGGACCTCTATCCGGGAGCCGCCGGGGACGGTCAAGGTGAGCACGCCGTCGGGCAGCAGTCCGGCGCGGACCTGTCCGAGGGCCGCGTTCTCCCGCTGGCTGACGAAGCGGCCGGTCGCGTCGGCGAGCATCCAACGGCGGTCCCCGGCAAGGCCCCAGGGTTGGACCACCGCGGAGTCCGGGCTCAGGCGGTACATCGATTTGACGGGATAGACATGGAGTCCGGTGAGCTGCATTCCCCCATCCTGCCAGCCGCCCCCCGGCGCACCGGCAGGCCCCCGGATGCGCACGGACCGCCCGGCACGCCGTGGGGGGCGTGCCGGGCGGTCCGTGGATGACCCGTTTCTCCGTTCGCCCGGCGTACGGGGGGCGCCGGGTGCTGCTCAGGTGGTGCGGGTGCGGGCCGCGTGGGGGGCGGCCTCGGGGTGTCGGTGGGTCAGTAGCCCTGGCCCTGCTGCTGGTAGCCGCCGCCCTGGAACTGGCCGGGTTCGCCGTACTGGCCCGGGCGCTGCGGCTGCATCGGGCGAACCGGTGCGACCGGCGCCATGGCCGGGCGCAGCTGGGCACCGCCGAAGGACTGGTCGCCGCCCTGGCCCTGGAAACCGGGGCCGCCGGCGGCGGTCGGACCGCCGAAGGACTGCTGGCCGCCGAAGCCCTGCGGCCCGGTGGCCTGGCCCTGGCCGAAACCGCCCGGGCCGCCGGCCGGCTGCGCGCCGAAGGTCTGCGGGCCGCCCTGGGCGCCGATGAAGGTGTTCTGGCCGCCGAAGCTCTGGCCGCCGGACGGCTGGTAACCGCCGCCGTTGGTCTGGGTGAAGGCCTGGGTGCCGGCCTGCGGTCGCTGGTACGGCTGGGGGGCGCCGTAGCCGGGGACCGAAGGCTGGGGGGCGGCGTACGCCGGCGCGGGCTGCGCGGGGATGTACGCCGTGGCGGGGCCGGCGGACGGACCGCTGCTCGGGCCGGGGCCCAGGGCGAGGCGGGCGGGCGGCAGCGCGGGGAGGTTGCTGCCTGCACTCTCGTACCCGTTGCCGTAGCGGTTCTCGTAGGACTGGCCGAGGCCGGATCCGTAACCGGACGACAGTGCCGGCGGCAGGGCGGCCGGCACGTTGATGGGTGCGATCTGGGGGACGCCGCGCTCAGCCACGAGGCTGTCGTAAATCGGCGTGCCGGAGGAGAAGGACGGAGAGGGGTAGCCGACTCCGTCGTAGGAGCGGGGCGAGGTCATGGGGCATACGGTAAGCCCACAACGCGCCTGCTGAGGAGAGCGGGAGGGGGAGCAGTTCGAGTGTTTACACAGTCTTCGCTCGCACAAAGGTTTCGAAAGTCGTAAAGACGGACATTCCGGCGTCCGGTTCCGGACAACCTTGGCGCTCCGTCAGTGATCGAACAGCAGCCGGACGGGGCCTCCGGAAGGCCTTGGGGTGTCCGGCCGGTGGACGGTCGGGGGCCCTGCGGAGAAACTTTTTCCGGACGGGCGTGCGCCGGCGCATTCGAGCCCCCGCCGGGGAGGCGGCGGAGGCTCGTGAATGTTTCGGGAATAAAATTCCCGTCAGTCCTCCGGGCGTTCGGTTCAGGCCTGTGACCTGCGCCGTAGGCCCGGTGCCGGCCCGGTGCCGGCGGTCAGTGCGACTGCAGCGCCTGGGCCTGCGCGGGCAGGTCCGGCTTGCCGATCTCGGAGGTGCAGAAGGAGCACCGGGTCGCGGCGGCCGGGATGGAGCTCAGGCACTCCGGGCAGTCCACCTTCGCGGCCGGCGCGGGCTTGGCCGATTCGAAGCGGGACTGGAGCTTGCCGACCGGCAGCACCACGGCGAAGTAGATGACGGCGGCGGTCAGCACGAAGCCGATGACCGCGTTGACGAAGACGCCGTACGGGAACCGGGTTCCGGCCACGTCGAAGGTCTTCTGGGTGAAGTCGCCGACGGCACCGGACGCGACGCCGACCAGCGGGGTGAGGAAGGCGGTGACGAACCCGGTGACGACGGCGGTGAAGGCCGCGCCGATCACGATGCCGACCGCGAGGTCCACCACGTTTCCGCGCAGCAGGAAGCTGCGGAATCCCTTGAACACCGGGTGACTCCAAATCCGTACGGGGGAGGGGAGATGGGGCGGCACGGCGGGTGCCGCCCCGGCCGGACATCCTGCCGAGCGGCCGGGGCCGAGGTCCAACCGCGTTCACCCGCACGGGTAACCGGCGAGGCCGCCGGCACCCGGCGGCCGCGCGTGGCGGGGGCGCTCCGCGTACCGGCCTTTCGGCGGTCGAACATCTGGTCCAATTCGACGGTTTGACACGGCACTTGACACCGGCACGCGCCGGTCAAGGGCGGCGCCGACCCGGCGCGACGGGGTGAGCCGGAGCGCGGCGGGGGGCGAGACGGGGCGCGCGACGGTCGCATCCGGCGCACGACGGCGGCCCCGTGGCGCACACCCGGTGTACACGTGCGGGCGGATGGGCCACCATCAGGTTGCGCGAAGGGGATGTACCGGGCGGAGCGCTGTGCCAAGGTCGGTCCATGCCCGACCATTTGTCGGCCGATCCGGCCGGAAACCGTCCGCGCGTCCTGCATCTGATCAGCGACTCACGCCGTGGCGGAGCACAGAACTTCGCCCGTGACCTCCACCGGGAACTGGGCCGCCGGGGGCAGTCCTCCGCGCTGTGCGCCCTCGCCCCGCATCCGGTGCTCCGGTCCGGCCCCGCCGGGGTGGGTCCGGACCCCGTGCGCCCGGATCACGCGGGCCCGGATTTCCCGGGCCAGGATCCCGCGGGCCCGCGCCCCGCAGGAGCGGAGTCCCCGGGCCCGGACTCCGGGGTCGCGCGCCGGGCCCCGGCCGACTGCTCGGCCGCCTCCGCGCTGCGCTCCGCCGCCGTGCTGGGCCCCGGCCGGCTGCACCCGAGCACCCTGCGGGCACTGCGCTCCGCCGCGCGCACCGCCGACGTGGTGCTCGCCCACGGCTCGGACACCCTGGCCGCCTGCGCCCTCGCCCTGGCCGGCACGGGGACGCCCTTCGTCTACGTCTCGGTCGGCCACCCGCGCTACTGGACCGCCAACCGGCTGCGCCGGGTCCGCGGTGGCGCGCTGATGCACCGGGCGGCCGCCGTCACCACCCTCACCGACGAGGCGCGTGTCGTCCTGGAGGAGCAGTTCCGGCTGCCCGACGGCAAGGTCCACGTGATCCCCAACTCCCGTGCCGCCGAGAGCTACCCGCCCGCCGACGGCCGGGACGACCGGCGTGCCGCGCGGCACGCGCTGGGCCTGCCGGCCGACGTGCTGCTGGTCGCCTGGATCGGGGCGATAGCTCCGGAGAAGCGGCTCGACCTCGCCCTCGACGTACTCGACCGGCTGCCCGACGTCCGGCTGGCCGTCGCCGGGGACGGACCGCTGCGCGAGACGCTGGCCCGCCACCCGGCCGCCGCCCGGGCCCACTTCCTCGGCCCGCTGCCCGACCCGGCCCCGCTCTACCGGGCCGCCGACGCGCTGCTGCTGACCAGCGACAGCGAGGGTGTACCCGGCGCGTTGATCGAGGCGGCGCTGGCCGGGGTCCCCGCCGTGGCGACCGACGTCGGCTGGGTGCGCGAGGTCGTCCGGGACGGCGCCACCGGCGCGCTGGTCGCCCCCGGGGACCCGCTCGCCCTGGCGGAGGCGCTGGGCAAGGTGCTCGCGGTCAACCGGGCGGGCCTCGGCGCGGCGGCCCGGGCGCACGCGCTGGAGCACTTCGAGCTGGGCGCCGTCGTGGACGCCTGGCAGCGACTGGTCACCGAGGTCTCGACGGCGGGCACCGAGAGCGCCGGCTGACCGCGCCGGCCCCGCCTGGGTGGTCCGCCCCGTCCACGGGCGCGGCAGGTTGCGCCGTTCGGGCGAATCCGGCCCGGGCGTGCCGCAGCAACCAGTCGGTAACGAACCGTCGCCAGCACACTGCCCGGTGTGAACTCGAAGTCTCTCCTGCGGTCCACCGTCCTGCTCGCCGTCACCGTCGGGATCGCCGCGTCCCCCGTCCAGGCCGGCGCCATGCCCCACGAACTCCCCGCGGACGTCTCCAAGTTCGTCCAGCTCGATCACCCCCAACCGGTCCGCGAGAGCGCCCGGACCGAGGCGGTCGAGTTCTTCTGGTACGACTGCGGCCACTCCCAGGCGCTCGAACAGCCCCTGCAGGCCTGGGCGGAGAAGCACCACGCCGATGTCGCGCTGCACCGCGTGCCGGCCATCTGGCCCGGCAGCCGGGAGGAGGCCGTACAGCGCGGCCACGCCAGGATGTACTACACGCTGGAGCGCCTCGGACTGGTCGACCGCCTCCAGGCCGACGTCTTCCGCGCCGTGCACAACGAGAAGCTCGACCTCACCACCGAGGCCACCGCGACCAACTGGGCCGCGCGCCACGGCGTCGACCCCCGGACGTTCGGCCGGACGTACCGCTCCGCCGCGGTGACCCAGTCGGTCGAGGACGCCGCCGCCGCCTTCACCCGCTACGGCATCAACGAACTGCCGACGGTCATCGTCCAGGGCGAGTACCGCACCTCGCCGACCCAGGCCGGCGGGGTCGAGGGGATGCCCGAGGTGCTCGACCACCTGGTGCAGCAGGAGCAGGCGAAGAACCACTGAGCCCGCGCGCGGACCGCGCGGCGCAGCTCGCGGCGCGCGGACCTCGCCGGCCTCGCGGATCTCGCGGTGACAGCGGATCAGCTCGCTCATGTGCCCTGCCGGGCAGGCCTTTTGTCCGGCACACACCCTTGTCTAACCGGTAAAGTGCTGTTTAATGGTTAGCATGAGCGAGCTGACGGTCCCGCACGTCCACCACCGCCACGTCGACGTCGACGGTCTGCGCGTCTTCTACCGCGAAGCCGGCCCGGCCGACGCCCCCGTGCTCCTGCTGCTGCACGGCTTCCCCTCCGCCTCCCACCAGTACGCCAGGCTGCTCGACGCGCTCGGCACCCGCTACCGCCTGATAGCCCCCGACTACCCCGGGTTCGGCCACAGCGACAGCCCCGCGCCCGACGCCTTCACGTACCGCTTCGAGACCCTCGCCGACGTGGTCGAGGGCTTCTGCCTCAACCTCGGCCTGGACCGCTTCGCGCTGTACGTCTTCGACTTCGGCGCCCCCGTCGGCCTGCGCCTGGCCACCCGGCACCCGGAGTGGGTCACCGGGCTGGTGGTCCAGAACGGCAACGCCTACGAGGAGGGGCTGTCCGACCAGGCGCGGGAGTTCATCGCCAACCGGCGTGGCGTGCCCGGAGCCGAGCAGGCCGCCCGCTCGATCCTCACGCTGGACGTCACCCGCGCCCAGTACGAGGGCGGCACCGGCGACCCGAGCCTGGTGGCCCCCGACGGCTGGACGCTCGACCAGCACTTCCTCGACCTGCCCGGCCGCAAGGACATCCAAGTCGAACTCGCCCTCGACTACTTCTCCAACGTGGAGCTGTACCCCGACTGGCAGGCCTGGTTGCGCGCCAACCAGCCGCCCACGCTGGTGCTCTGGGGAGTGCACGATCCGTTCTTCACCGCCGCCGGCGCCCGTGCCTACCTGCGCGACCTGCCCGGGGCCGAGCTGCACCTGTTCGACACCGGGCACTTCGCGCTGGAGGAGAAGCTGACGGAGATCGTGCCGCTGATCGACGACTTCCTCGCCCGGGTCGGTAAGTAGCCGGTCGCCCGGGTGAAGTCATCCGGTCCGGCCGATCAGTCGCGGCGCAGCAGGTACGTGACGAAGCCGAACGTCCCCCGGTAGCCGCGCAGCCACTCGGTGCGGTGCCGGTCCGCGGCCTCCCGGGCGGCCGCCGCGTCCGGGTGGTCCGGGTGCTCCAGCGCCCACTGCGCCAGCGAGCCCGTCCAGGAGAACTCGTAGTCGTCCCACTCCTGTTCGCTGCTGACGTACCCGAACACGGGTGTCCAGCCGTCCGCCTGGACCCGGTCGGTGGTCGTCGCCAGATCCGCGTAGTCCTCCCGCGCCGCCCCGCCCAGCCCGTCCAGCGCCGCCTGTGAGGGCTCGCGCTGCCAGAAACCCTCGCCGACCAGCAACCGGCCACCCGGGGCCAGGAGTCCGCGGGCCGCGGCGAGCGTCGGCAGCAGACCGCCGAAGGCGTGGGTGGCACCGACGCACAGCACCAGGTCGAAGGGCTCGCTCGCGGTGAACTCGCGTGCGTCCAGGTGGTGCAGACCGATCCGGCGGACCACACCGAGTGCCGTCGCCGTCTCCCGGGCCTTGGTCAGCGCCGCCGCGTCCAGGTCCACGCCGACCGCCTGCCAGCCCGGGTTGGCCGCCAGCGCCCGGAGCAGCCAGGCGCCCTCACCGCAACCGAGGTCCAGCGCCCGGCCCCGCTCCGTCCCGGCCGTGGCACGGGCCAGGATCCGGGCCACCGACTCGTCCGTCAGCGGGGCCGCGATCGGGTGGTGGGCATGGGCGAGGCGGGAGATCTGCTGACGGTCCATCCGAGCAGTATGGATCCGGCCGCACCGCCGCGCAGGGAATTTCTCACGCCCCGGAGTACGTCCGGCCCTTCCACGCCGCGCCCCGGCCGCGCCAGTGCTGCACCGCCGAGTCGACCGTCATCAGCAGGTACAGCCCCGCGGTGAACGGCAGCAGCAGGACGGCCGCGGCCGGCTGCCCGTAGTAGCGGACCATCGGCAGGTACGTGCCCGCCATCAGCGCCCACGCCGCCCCGCCCGCGGCCGCCACCGCCGGTGCCCCCGCCGCCAGCCCGGCCACCGTCGCCACCGGCGGCACCAGGTACACCAGCGCCAGCCCCAGCACCGTCCCGAGCAGCACCGGTGGCGAGTGCCTGAGCTGGGCGTACGCGCTGCGCGACACCATCCGCCACAGCTGCTCCAGCCGCGGGTACGGGCGCACGCTGTCCACCTCGCCGGCCAGGCCCAGCCAGGTCCGGCCGCCGGTGGACTTCACGGCCCGGGCCAGCGACACGTCGTCGATCACCGCGCCGCGGATCGCCGCCACCCCGCCCGCCCGCTCCAGCGCCTCGCGCCGCACCAGCGAGCAGCCGCCGGCCGCGGCCGCCGTCCGGGCACCCGGACGGTTGCTCCGGCGGAACGGGTACAGCTGGGCGAAGAAGTACACGAAGGCCGGCACGATCAGCCGCTCCCAGCCGGTCTCCACCCGCAGCCGGGCCATCTGCGACACGAGGTCCAGCCCGTTGCTCTCGGCGGCGGCCACCAGCTCGGCCAGCGAGTCCGGGCCGTGCGCGATGTCGGCGTCCGTCAGCAGCAGGTACTCGACGTCCGGACCGGCCAGGGCCACGCCGTGCCGCAGCGCCCACAGCTTGCCGGTCCAGCCCGGCGGCAGCGGGGGAGGGGTGGTGACGGTCAGCTCCAGTCCGTCGATCGTCCGCAGCTCGGCCGCCAGCGCCCCGGTGCCGTCCGAACTGTGGTCGTCCACCAGGATCACCCGGGCCTGCCCCGGGTACTTCTGCGCCAGCAGCGTCGGCAGGCTCACCGGGAGCACGGACGCCTCGTCCCGGGCCGGCACCACGATCGCCGCCCGCGGCCAGCGAACCGGTGGACGACGCGGCGGCAGCCGTACGTCGGTGCGCCAGAACGAGCCGTGGCAGCACGCCAGCCAGAGCCAGACCAGCAGGGAGGACGCGGCGATCCACAGCAGGACGGTCACGTCGGCAGTCTGCCGCAGAACCGGGCCGGGTGGGCGGATCGACTAAAGTCTTGACCCGTGAAGATCGCACTGATGGACTCCGGAATCGGCCTGCTGGCCGCCGCCGCCGCCCTTCGGAAGCTGCGCCCGGACGTGGACCTGGTGCTCTCTTCCAACCCGGCCTCGATGCCGTGGGGGCCGCGTACGCCGGAAGAGGTCACCGAGCTGGCCCTCGGCTGCTGCCGGGCCGCCGCCGCGCTCGAGCCGGACGCGCTGGTGATCGCCTGCAACACGGCCTCCGTCCACGCGCTCGCCGCCCTGCGGGCCGAGCTGGAGCCCGGGCTGCCGGTGATCGGCACCGTCCCGGCGATCAAGCCCGCCGCCGCCCGGGGCGGCCGGGTCGCCATCTGGGCCACCCCGGCCACCACCGGCAGCGCCTACCAGCGCGGACTGATCCGCGACTTCGGCGGCTCGGCGGACGTCACCGAGGTCGCCTGCCCGGGCCTCGCCGACGCGGTCGAGCACGGCGACGACGCGGCCATCACGGCCGCCATCGCGGACGCCGCCGCGCGGACGCCGGCCGGCACCGACGTCATCGTGCTCGGCTGCACCCACTACGAGCTCGTCGACGACCGCATCCGCGCCGCCGTCGCCCCGACCGCCTCCCCGGCGCTCACCCTGCTCGGCTCCGCCGACGCCGTCGCCGCCCAGGCCCTCCGCCGCGTCGCCGACCCCACCCGCACCGGCACCGGAACCCTCACCGTCCTCCACGCCGGCGCCCCGGCCACCCTCCCCCAGGCCGCCGCCCTCTACCCCCAGGGCACCACCCTCGCCACCCTCATCGCCTGACCCGCCCACCAGGGCGCACAGAAAGTCGACCCAGCCGACTTCTCGCGCGTCCCCCTGCCCCATCTGCGCGCATAGCGCCACGGCAGCCGCGCCGGTCTAGCCACCCCTGCGCGCGAGAAGTCGGCCCGGCCGACTTCTCGCGCGCAACCCCCAGCAGCGAGCCCGCCACGGCCCTTTGGAGGTACGGCTCGGACTCCTGCTCCACGAGAGGTCGACGCACAGGGAGGTCGGCCGGGCCGACCTCTGGCGCACTGCGACCGGCCGAATGCCATTATCTACGCGCATAGAACCCCTCCGGCGGGCCGCTGCGCCCAGCTTGGGGTGGAGGCGGCGCACGAGAAGTCGGCCTGTCCGGCTTCTCGCGCAGTGGCTGCGAGGACTTCCTGTTCGCGCCCGCGATGAGATTGGGCCGACTTCCCGTGTGGAGCGCCGAACGCCATCGCTGCGGACGGGCTGCCCTTGAGGCTGCTAACCGGCCGCCAGCCGGGGGTGTGGCACACGAGAAGTCGGCCAGGCCGACTTCTCGCGCAGCGGTCTGCCTCCTGCGCTCCCTGTGCCTATCGACGCACGGCTATACGCGCGAAGACTCCCTTTCCCTGGGTAGTGGGAGGCCGGCCCAGTCGACCTCCCGCGTTGCGTCAGCAGCTGCCGCCACCGCGGAATCGTGGTTGGGGAACGTTCTCGTGGGGCTCGGTTGGCGCACGAGAAGTCGGACCGGCCGACCTTTGGTGCGGCAGGAAGTGGCCCTTCCCGCGCTGAGTGGCTGCAGTGTCTACCCGCGTAGAGCGCGGCAAGTGGGGCTTGCGGTCCGGCCAGGTGCGCAGGAAGTCGGCCTGGCCGACTTCTCGTGGCGCTGCGGCTTGTGCCGTGGGATGAGTTCTGGAGCGGCGTGCAGGGCGTCGATCGGTTCGGCGTTCAGGGGAGGTCCGGCCGACTTTTGGTGCGGCGGGAGTTGCTCCTTGCCGCGAGTGGCCGGCGCGGCAGTTTCTACCCGCGTAGAAGCGTGGCCGAGTGGGGCTTTCGGTCCGGCCAGGTACGCAGAAGTCGGCCGGGTCGACTTCTCGTGCAGGGGGCGCGTGGGGTTCGAGGCTTTTGCCGTGGCGTTCTGTGCAGCGGGGCGCCGGGGTGAGGACCCCATCTATTCGCGTAGATGGAGCGGGTGTTGGAGGGTGTCAGTGCTCTTTATTCCTGGCGCTCGAAATGATCGGGACGGGCGCGGGAGAAGGCGATCTGGTGGCTTGAACCGTGGCCGCACCAAAAGTCGGCCAGGCCGACTTTTGGTGCGGAATCTGGCTCCGGCTAGGCGACGGCTTGGCGGCGCCAGCGGCGGTAGGCGGGTTCGAGGCCGGAGAGGATGGTGTCGAAGCGGCGGGTGCTGGTGGTGGAGTCGACCTGGAGGCGGCTGATCTGGAGGGGATGGGAGGGGAGTCGGGGGCCCAGGCGGTGGTCGGAGAGGAAGCCGAGGCGGTAGCCGAGCTCCTGCAGGACGCTTTCGGCACGGACGTCGTGGCCGCCGTCCGGGTAGGCGAAGGCGATCGGCGGTTCGCCCAGCCAGCGGGTGAGCGCCTCGTGGGCGCCGGTGATCTCGGTGCGCACGGTGTCGTCGTCGCAGCGCCCCAGGCACGGGTGCCCCTGGGTGTGGTTGCCGATGGCGACGCCCCCGTCCCGCAGGGCGAGCAGGTCGGCCGGCGTCAGCTGCTCCTGGCGGGGCGGCCGGCGGTCGGCGCTGACCCGCAGCTCGTGCAGGCTGCGCCGACGGTCCGGGTCCGGCATGGCCTTGAGCCGTCGGAGCAGCTGGGACGGGTGTCCGCAGTCGAGCGACCGGGCCCGGCCTCCGTGCCGGGCGAGGAAGTCGGCCTCGTGCCACCAGAACGGCCGCTCGGTGCCGATGAGCTCCGAGATGACGAACGCGGTGGCCGGGATGCCCCGGGCGTCGAGGGCCGGCAGGGCGTGGGTGAGCACGCTCCGGTCGGCGTCGTCGAAGGTGACCAGGACGCTCCGGGGTGGCAGCGGCCGCCGCTCGGCCACGGCCCGGAGGACCGCGTCGAGCGAGACGGGCGTGGCGAGCCGTTGGAGCCGGTCGAGCTGGGCGCCGAAGGAGCGGTGGTCGGTCACCCCGTGGTAGGCGAGCACCGCGAGCCGCTGGGCGGCCAGGGCCCGGAACAGCGGCTGGACGGGGGCGAACCGCAGCCATTCGCCCCGAGCGTCCTGCTGTTCCGTGTCGACGGCCGCCCGGTGACGGCCCCCGCCGTCCCGGTGCGCACCGTGGTGCTCGCCCTGCCCGCGCTCACCGTGTCGGTGGCCGTCATGGAGGAGATCGTCGTGAAGGACCTCGTCGTGACGGCGCTCGTCGTGACGGCGCTCGTCGTGAAGGAGTTCGTCGTGTGCGCGCTCGCCGAGCAGGCGCTCACCGCGCTGACGATCGGCATGCAGACGGTCGGTGTGCAGGCGGTCGACGGACCGGCCGACGGTGCGCCGGCCCGTCGGCCACCCGGCGGGCGGAGGCAGCGCGCGCACGCCGGGCGTCGGCCGCGCGCGGGCCGTGGAGATCGATGTACTGGACTGGGACTGCGGCACGGTTCCCCCTCGTTCGCCGAGCGGCGTGGCGGTACCGCCGGAGGACGGAGCCCGGCCTCCGACTCCAGGGGCGGCGGCTCCGCTCCTGGATATTCCTGTTCTCGGTGGGGGGTTCACACCCGTCCCTCGAACGGCTCCTGGATCACTCAATGCCATTGAGACCGCTGCGCCGGACGGATGGTTGTACCGGGGGGACGAGGATTTTTCGTGGACTGATTGTGGAGCCGGAAAGCCCGCGCGGACGTCTCGTACACACCTCGGAGCGGCCGTCGCGCGCCCCTGACCAGCCCGGATCCGCCGGTTGCGCAGCGTGTTCGAACCTTCACTCACTGCGGGCTGCCCCCCACGCCGCCCCGGGGTACCTTGGGCTCATGGCAGATGCGGACCGTGACCCCTTCCACCTCCACGGGGCCTCCCGGATGGCTCGTGCGTGCAGTGGCGGAGCCCTGGTCACCCACCAGCTCCCGCTGGCCGTGGTGGGCCTGGCCTGCCTGGCGCTCGGCATCGTCGTGGCCGTGTTCGTTCCGGACAGTGACGGGCCCGCATGGGCGATGGCGGTGGCCGGCTGCCTGGCCGCCGGCGTCCTGCTGCTCGGCCGGATCGCCTTCGGCGTGTTCCGCGACCGGCGTCGCGCCGCGCTCTGACGGCACCCCGGCCAAGGTGCCCGGCCGCCGAGCCGTACGGCGGACCGGCTTCCGTCCGGACGGCGCCCCCACCCGTCGCGTCGATCGCGCTCGGCATTCCGAAACGTCGGTCGAATGAAATTGGTCAGATCGACTGAATATCGTCCAGTCTGACAATCTCGGACCCGCTTCTTTCACCATTCCCGGACGAAGGCTCCATCCCGCCTCTACTGTGAATGCGTTCTTCCGGCTCGAAGCGCCGGGGAGGAGGAGCGATGGGCGGTAGACCGGATCGTGCCGTGGCCGCCTCATGAGGCGGGCCGGCGACGTCGCCGTCGTCGCCCTGGCCGCGATCGTAGCGCTGCCGCTGGCCCTGCTGATCGCCGTCCTGCTCCGCTGCACCGCCGGCGGCCCCGTCCTCCAGCGGCAGACCCGGACCGGCCGGCACGGCCGCGAGTTCCAGATCCTCCGCTTCCGGGCCGACGGGGACGGCCGGCTCACCGCCCTCCTGCGCCGCACCGGCCTGGACGAGCTGCCGCGGCTGTGGAACGTGGCGCGCGGCGAGATGGGCGTGATCGGACCCCGGCCGGCCGGCCCCGCCCAGGTGGTGCGCTACACCCGCCGCGAGCGCGCCCGGCTCGCCGTACGGCCCGGCCTCACCGGCTGGGCCCAGCTGCACGCCGTGCGCCGCAGCCGGACGCCCCGCCCGCTCAGCCGGCCCGAGTGGGCCGAGCTCGACCTCTGGTACCTCGAGCACCGCTCGCTCGGGCTCGACCTGCACATCCTCGGGCTCACCGTGCTCGCGCTGCTGCGGCCCGGGACCGGCCGTGCGCACCGGACCGGCGGCCCGTAGCCGCCCCGATAGGCTGCGGCCCATGGCCATTCCCCCCTTCCTCGCCGAACTCCGCGCCCTCGTGGGAACCCGTCCGCTCTGGTTGAGCGCCGTCGTCGCCGTCGTGCTGGACGACCGCGACCGGGTCCTGCTCGCCCGCCGGGCCGACGACGGCCGGTGGGCGACGATCGGCGGCATCCTCGACCCCGGCGAGCAGCCCGCCGACGGCGTGGTGCGCGAGTGCGAGGAGGAGACCGGGGTGGTGGTCGTGCCCGAGCTGCTCGCCTCCGCCACGGTCTCGCCCCAGGTCACCTACCCGAACGGCGATGTGACGCAGTACCTGGTGCTGACCTTCCGCTGCCGCGCGGTCGGCGGCGAGGCGCGGGTGAACGACGACGAGTCGCTGGAGGTCGGCTGGTTCGGGCTGGACGAGCTGCCGCCGATGATCGAGAGCGAGCACGAGCGGCTGCGCCACGCGCTGGAGTGCGAGGGCCCGGCGGCCTTCACCTGGGAGGGCAAGGAGCGCCCCTGAGCCCGGGCGGTACGCCCGCCCCGCCCGCCCAGCCCACCGAGGGTCTGTCCGGGCCGGGTCAGCCCTTGTGCTGCCGGTAGGCCTCCTCCGCCGCGTCCAGCACCGCGGCCAGGTCCCCGCCCGCCGTGGCGGTCGCGGTGGCGGCCACCGCGCCCTCGACGAACGGGGCGTTGGCGAACCGCACCGGGAACGGCAGCCCGTGCTCGTCCGCCTCGGACAGCAGCGCGCGGACGGTGGTGACCGCCCCGCCCAGGTCGGCGAGCACCACCACGCCGTGGCCCTGGTCCACCCGGCGGGTCGCGGCGGCGACCAGGACGGCGCTGATGCCCGGCCCGTCCGACGGGTCGCCACCGGTCGCGGCGACCGGCGCGGGGGAGTCGGATCCGGTCAACGCGAGCGCGAGGGAGCGCACGGCGGTGGCCAGTTCCTGGCTGTGCGAGACCAGGACGATCCCGACCCGCCCGTGCAGGGCCGGCCGGGCGGGGGTCGGCCGGGGCATCGGGGTGGGCGAGGGAGGCGTACGGGGTGCCGGGGGATGGGCCGAGGGGGCGTCGGAGATGGGGATGACGTCGGCGCGGGTGCCGTCCCGGCGGCTCATCGGCTGCTCCCTTGAGCGGTGGGTGGGGGATCGTTCGGGCAAAACGGTCGGGCGAAGCAGTCGGGCGGAGCGGTCATGTCGAACAGTCAGCCGAGCGACCCGGGCCCACCCGGGCCCACCCGGGCCCCCGCGGGCCCGCACGGGCCCGCCAGGGACTCCCGGACGCCGGCGGCCCCGCCCTCCCACGCCTGTCGGGCCCGCCCGCCCCTCCCGGGCCGGGAAGGCGGTCGGAGGGCGTCCTGGCAGCACTCTGGCAGCTGCCCGCCGCCGCCACCGGCCGGGACACGCCTCAAGCGTTCCTCCGGCAGTGTCCGTCCCCGCCTGGAGGAGTCCTCGTCAACCCGCTGACCGGGGCCGGGCGGTGTGGCTAGGCTGGCCCCGGAACGCCGTCGGGAGGAGATCGGTCAGTGGGATCCAACAGCGGGACGGACACGGAGGCCGGAGGGGCGCAGCCGCAGCTGGCCCCGAACGGGAAGCCCAAGGTGGACTTCACCGGGGCGGAGTGGCTGTGCAGCAGCCAGGGCGTCGGGGACGTGCAGATCGCCTTCGTGGACGGCTACATCGGGATGCGGGACGGCCGCCAGGAGGACGGGCCGGTCCTGGTCTTCACGCCGGGGGAGTGGCGGGCCTTCGTGCTCGGCGCCCGGGACGGCGAGTTCGACCTCACCTGAGGTCCTGCCGGGAGACTTCCCGGCAGGACCCGGCAACACCGGCAGGACCCGGCGGAAGGCCCTGCCGAAGGCCGCGCGGAGGGGCCCGGCTGCGAGGCCGACCGAGGAGGCCGCCGGGCCCGTCACCACAGGAGCGGACCCCGATCGAAGAGGGGTCCGCTCCGCAGGTGATCCTTCGGGTCCGAACATCACAACTGATGATCTATTGAGCGTGCCCCGTCAGAATTTCTGTTGACTGTTAGACAAACGCAGCTCAGAGTATGAGCACGGGCAGACGCCGTGCCCACCGCCCCCACGCGGCCAGACACGGCGCCTGCTGTGCGGCCCGGCAGTGTTGCCGGGCCATCCTCCCAGTCATCCCCTGCGCACCGGGGTGCGTCGGCCGGTCCCGGCCCCACGAAGGGGCCGGCAGTCGCCGGGAGGCTGGTGCTGAAGCCGAGAGCGACTCGGACGACGGCACCGATGCTCGGGACCCGCACGCCCCCACGCGGCGGCGTCCCGAGCAAGATCCACGGGAGCGACGGGCCGGGGCCCCGCGGATCTGGCTTGTGATGCATGGAACTGTTGGCTTGTGTGTTCGTGCGGTGTGCGACGACGAAGCTGGGTGCTCGGCAGTTCGGCACGACGAATGCACGGTGAGGGAAACGCGTGTAGGGCCGCGTTGCGACATGCCGTCCCCCCGAAGGGTGAAACCCAGAACGGCTGTCGTGCTGAACCGAACGTAGCCCGGACGGTTGCTCAGAGTCAACATTGGTCTCTGAGCGTCGATCTCCCGCTCGTCCCCCGGCGGCGCCCCACCCACCTCGCGAGCGTGGTGTGCCGGACACGTACGATGTTCCCATGTCTTTTCTCCGCCGTCGCTCCGGACAGCCCGCCGGCCCGGACTTCGACGTGCTCGCGATGGACCCGGGCGACTGGCCCGGTGACTTCGGTGCGGCCATGATGACCGGCCCGGACGGCTCCTGCCAGGGGATTTTCCTGCGCTACGACCTGTTCGGCGGCAGAGGCCCGGCGATGTTCATCGGCAACCTCCCCGAGGGTTCGCCCGCCCGGGAGACCGGCGACGAGGTGCCCTTCGAGGTGCGGCAACTGCTCGCGGCGCTGGAGAACGACGAGCCGGTCGAGTTCGTCTCGGCCGAGGACTTCCCGGTGATGCTCGGGGACGACCTGCTGATCGTGAAGAAGGTCAAGGTCAGCGAGGAGCGCGTGTTCTGCGCCCAGTTCGGCCGCAGCGACGGCGTCCTGGTCACCATCGCCTCCTGGGACCGACCGGTTTCGGACGACCTGTATCAGCTGCTGAAGCCGCTCCCGGCGGACATGTTCCAGCAGGGCTGATCCGGCGTGGCCGGTCCCGGTGGGGCCGAGCGGCTCCGCCCGGGGGCCGGACGCTGCTTGACGGTATCGATCAACGGTTCGTACAGTCGCGGACATGCCGTGCCGTCTTCCGCTGCTGACCCGTCGCAGGCATCTGGATCTGCGGCGCACCGCCAGCGCGGCGTGTCCGAGCCGCTGAGGGGGATCCGTCCCCCGGCGGCGGGTGGTCGGCCGGGTGTCCGGTCGGCGCCGACACCAGGGGGCGGGTCGTGAGCCGGCCTCCGGGGCCGCCGATCGGAACCGCGCGCCCGTACGGCGTGCCGCCCGCATTCGCCGAGCCCACGCTGCCGCCCGGAGGCACCGCACCATGACGACCCGCGCCGCCAACCGTTCGAGTGCCGATCATCGGACTGCCGACGGTTCGTCCGTCACCGGTTCGTCCCACGACCGTTCGACCGTCGATCGTTCGCTCGGGAACGCTCCCGCCGACACCGCTCCGGTCGAGGAGGCCCCCGTCGGGCGCCGCTCCCGGACCGCTCCGCGGTCGGCGGGTTCCGACCGGTCGGATTCCGGCCATCCCGAATCCACCGGCTCCACCTCCGCCGGTTCCCGCGGCGCCGGTTCCACCGCCGCCGGTCCGGCCGGCTCCACCGGCCCCGCGCCCGACCGCACCGCGGTCGAGGCCGCCCTGGCCGGCCTGCCCCGGGTGGTCGACCTGCTGGCCGCCCGGGCCGAGGAGCACGACCGCGACGGGACCTTCCCGTACCAGGGGATCGAGGCCGTCCACGAGGCCGGGCTGCTCACCCTCACCGTCTCCGAGCGGTACGGCGGTCCGGGCGGAACGCTCGCCGACACCGTCCGGGTGCTGTCCCGACTCGGCCGCGGGGACGCCTCGGTGGCGGTGGTCACCGCCTTCACCCTGCTCCGGCACGCCGAGCAGGCCCGCCGGGCCGACTGGCCGACGGCCGGCTACCGGCGGCTGCTCACCGAGTCCCGGCGCGGTCCGGCGCTGGTCAACACGCTGCGCGCGGAGCCCGGCGCCGTCGCGGGCGAGCTGCCCGGGACGGTCGCCCGACGGGACGGCGACGGCTGGCTGCTGACGGGCCGCAAGACGTACTGCACCGGCGCCGAGGCGCTCGCCTGGATGGCGGTGACCGCACGGACCGACGAGGAGGAACCGCGGGTCGGCACCTTCCTGGTCCGCGGCGAGAGCGAGGGCCTGGAGATCGACCCGACCTGGGACCAGCTCGGCCTGCGGGCCAGCGCCAGCCACGACGTCGTGCTGGACGGGGTCCGGGTGCAGGCCGACCTCGCGCTCGGCCTGACGGCCGGTCGCCGGACGGCCCGTCAGGGCGCCGACGCCGAGGCGGAACTCACGCTGGCCTGGCACGACCTGGCCCTCTCCGCGGTGGCGATCGGCGTCGCCCGGGCCGCCGAGGCCTGGCTGATCCGCTTCCTCAACCAGCGCACCCCGGCCAACCTGACCGAGCCGCTCGGCACCCTGCCCCGCTACCGGACCGCCCTCGGCGAGATCGAGGCCCAGCTGATCGGCGCCGAGGAACTGGTCGAGGGCCTGGCTCCCCGGGTGGACCGGGGTGAGCCGGAGGCCGTCGCCCGGACCGGTCCGGCCCACCTGCTGGCCACCCGGGCCGCCACGGCGGTGGTCCAGCAGGCCGTCGCCCTCACCGGCAACCCCGGCCTGAGCCGGCGCCACCCGCTGGAGCGCTACCTGCGGGACGTGCTCAGCAGCCGGGTGCACCTGGCCCCGGACGAGACCGTCCTGGAGGCCGCCGGCCGGGCCGCCCTCGAACGGGGCGCCCGGCCGTAGGCCTGCCGTCGGACCCGCGGTTCAGCGCGTCCCGACCGCGGCGCGGACGGCCCGGCGGGCGAGCGCCGCGTCGTCGTAGAGCCGGCGGATCATGATCCGCTGCTCCTCGCCGGCGCCCGGCACGTCGTACAGCCGGATCTCCCGCATCAGCACCAGCACCAGGTTCACCAGGAACGCGTCCCGGGCCAGTGTGCCGCCGCTCTGGGCGAGTTGGCTGATCTGGCGACGGGCCGCGGTGTCCCCGGACAGGACGCTCCAGAGCACCGCCAGGTCGTAGCCGGGCAGGTACCAGCCGGCCTGCTCCCAGTCGACCAGCACCGGGCCGGACGGCGCCAGCAGCATGTTGCTGAGCAGGGCGTCGCCGTGGCAGAGCTGGAGCGGGGTGTGGCCGAGGCCGTGCAGCAGGCCGCGCAGGTCGCCCGCGTCCCGGTCGGTGAGCTGGCCCACCGAGTGGTAGCGGGAGATCTCCAACTGGTAGTCCAGGCGCGGCTGGAAGACGTCGGTCGGCGGCCGCCACAGGTTCAGCGTGCGGACCGCGTTGAGCAGCGCCCGCACCTCGCCCGGGGTGGGCGCGTTGACCGGGTGGCGCTCGCGGGCCGCCGGGCGCCCCGGCACGCGCTCCATGACCAGCACGCACCGGTCGTGGTCGGCCGCCACCAGCCGGGGCAGCCGCACCGGCGGACGGTGCCGGACGAACGCCCGGTAGACCGCCACCTCGTGGTGGAAGTCGGCCACCAGCTGCTCGAAGTACTCACTCCGCACCGCCTGCGGCGCCAGGCACTTGGCGACCACCGGAGCCCGCCCGATGGTGCCCGCCACCAGGATGTGGCGGCTGCCCTCGCGCAGGACCTGGCGCGGGGTGAACGCGGGACATATCCGCGCGACACTGGCGAGTGCCGCCCGGACCGCCGGGGTCTGGAGCGCCGAGGGGTCGATCCGCTCCGGGCCGCCGGCGCCGGGCTGGCCGGGCCGCCGCGCCCGCAGCACCTGGCCGTCGGCCTGCCGGGCCAGCGGCATCCGGCCACCGGCCGGCAGCGCGGTCTCCGGGCCGCGCAGCCCCAGCGCCGTACGGCCGGCGGGGCCCAGCGCCGTACGGCCGGTCGGGACGACCCGGGTGTCCGTGGCCCGGCCCTCCGCGCCGCGCGGGGCCGCGGGCCGTACCGCCGGAGGCACCGCCCTGGGGCCGGTGCGGCCGGCGGCCGCGGTGGGGGGGCGCAGCGCGGGGCGGGTCGCGGTGGGCGTGGGGGTCGTCGCTGAGGAGTACATGGGCTGAGGGAGGTCCCTTCCGGTCCGTCGGCGGGTGCTGCCCCGCGGGGGCGGGGGAGGGCCGGTGCCGTGTGCTTCCTGGCGTGACGGCGGCCCTGCGGGTGCTGCGGTAGGTCCTGCGGTGCTTCGTGCGGTGCGGTGGGTGGTGCACGGGCGCCGGGCACGGACGCGGGGTCAGGAACCCCTGGTCGGCGGTGCTCCGGCCGTCCGCACCCTGGGGAATGCGGTCGGCCGGACTGCCGTGGCCGTGCCCGGCGCTCCCGCGCCACCCGGCCGCGCCACCCCCTCGGGTGAGGACCGGGAGCGCCCCGTGCCACCGTCGGGGGACATGCCCCGACGCTGGTGGGACGCCGCCCGACCCGGGGGGCGAAGTGGCGCACCTCTACAACACACCCGTCGGGCACTGGCTTAGTAGTCTGGCGGGCCCTGGCGAACGGTGGCGAATGCTCGCCTGGCACTTGCCGGAGCCTCTAGCCTCGGATCAGCCGAGGAACCTGGGGGCTTCGTTGAGCAGGGAACCCAACACCCGACTGGCCGATCTGTTCGTCCTGACCGGATGGTCGAAGGGCGAGCTGGCGCGGCTGGTCAACCGTCGGGGTGCCGCGATGGGACAGCTGCAGCTGTCCACCGACACGTCGAGGGTACGGCGTTGGATCGAGCAGGGGGAGATCCCGCGCGATCCGGTGCCGAGGGTGCTGGCGGCCGTGTTCACGGAGCGGCTCGGACGTGTCGTCACCACTGAGGACCTCGGTCTGGAACGACACCGGCCCACCAGGTCCGGAGCGGAAGCGCCCGCAGCAGTGCCATGGTCGCCGGATCGAACAGCCGCGGTCCTCACCGAGTTCACGGGAATGGACCTCATGCTGAACCGACGTGGATTGGTGGGCGCCGGAGCCGCGCTCACGGCCGGGGCGGTCATCGCCGACTCGCTGAAGGGCTGGCTGGGCGGGGACGCGGTCGCCTACGCGGCCTCCGTCCCCGGGCCGCGACAGGTGGTCACCGGGGGCGGAGCGCACCCGGTGGTGGACGTGTACGACGCGGGCCCGGTCGGGCTCGACGAGGTGGAGTCGCTGGAGCACTCCGTGCAGGTGTTCCGGGCCTGGGACGCGGCCCGCGGCGGCGGGTTGCAGCGCAAGGCCGTGGTCGGTCAACTGAACGAGGTCGGCGGCCTGTTGACGCACCGGCACGCGCCCGCCGTGGAGCGGCGGCTGTGGCTGGTCGCGGCCAACCTGGCGGTGCTGGCGGGCTGGATGTCGCACGACGTGGGCCTGGAGCCCACCGCCCAGAAGTACTTCATGATCGCGGCGGACGCGGCCAAGGAGGCCGGTGACCGGCCGCGGGCCGGCGAGGCCATCTCCCGGGCCGCGCGGCAGATGGTGCACCTGGGCCGGGCCGACGACGCGCTCGACCTGATGTCGGCGGCCAAGGCGACCGGCGGGCGGCTGATGCCCAGAACCCGCGCCATGCTCAACACCGTCGAGGCCTGGGCGCACGCCTCGATCGGGCACTCCCAGGACACCTACCGGCTGCTCGGGGAGGCCGAGGAGCTGTTCGGCGAGGAGGCGCCGGAGCCGCCGCCCTCGTGGATGCAGGTGTTCGACGAAGCCGAACTGCGCGGCATGCAGGCCCTGGTGCTGCGCACGCTGTCCGAGCACGACCCGGCGGCGGCGCCCGACGCCCGCCGGCACGCGGAGCGGGTGATCACCTTGCGCGAGGGCACCGGGCAGCTGCGCTCGGCGCTGTTCGACCGGATCACCCTGGCCTCGGTGCACCTGCTCACCGGCGAGCCGGACGCGGCGCAGTTCCAGGCCAAGATGGTGATGAACCTGATCGGCCAGAACTCCTCGCACCGGACCTGGGACCGGCTGCGCGAGATGTACCGGCTGACCGCGCAGTACCGGGGGCTGCCGGCGGTGGACGAGCTGCGGGAGGTGCTGGGCCGGCAGCTGCGGGCGGCGGACGCCAAGAACCGGCCGCGGCTGACCTGAGGGCTTCGCGGGGGCGCGGTTCCGGTCCGGGCCGTCGGCTCAGAGCGGCGGGGCCGGGCGGAGCAGCATGCGCAGCGCGACGACGGTGCCGTCCGTGCCGAGGACGGGCTCGCCCGCGCACTCGACGCCGTCGTGCCGTCCGTCGGGCCGGCGGACCCGCAGGGTGCCGGCGGCGTGGCGGCCGTGCACCAGGGTGTCGGTCATCATCCGCCGCAGCAGCGGGCGGTCCGCCTCGGGGAGGCGGTCGGGCAGCCGGTCGAGGCTGAGCGGGCCGTGTCCCGGGTCGCAGCCGAGGAGGAGGTAGGTCTCCGGGCTCCAGAGGATCCCGTCGGTCAGCAGGTCCCATTCGGCGGAGCCGAGCAGGCCGTCGTCGATCCCGGCCCCGTGCTGGTCGCCGCCGTCGCCGAGGTAGGGGCCGGACGGCTCCCGCGCCGTGCCGTCCACTCTGCCGTCCGTTCCGCTGTCGGCGTCTCCCGCGCCGTCCCCGCCCGCGGTGCCCGGCGCGTCGGCCGTGGTGCCGCGGGCGACGCGCCCGGCGCCCGCCGCGCTGCTCCCGCCCGTCGGAGCGCCGTCCATCGCGGCGGCTCCCGGCGGGCGGGTGGCGCCTAATGGCATGTTCATGGCGGACCCATCGCTCGGGTGCGGCCCGCGCGGTGCGGGCCGTTCGGACAGTGAGAAGACTGTCGCACAGCGTCGTCATCCTTGTGGGCGATTTGGACAGAACGCAGGCAAAATTCCAGTGGCATATGCCACTGTGGCCGGAGCGCTCGTCGCCCTGTGTGCGGACGGGGGCGCGAGGCGGTAACCTTCGGTGATTCCGGCGCCCGGGCGCCCACCGCAGTACCGACCAGAGACCCCGGCGACGGAAATCCCGTTGCCACTACGACCGCCGCAACGGATGCTGACCTCATGTTCGAGCCAGTGATAGCACCCAGTGCCAGCCTCCTCGGCCTCCTTCAGCGAGGCCGCGGTGACGGGCAGCTCCACGCGCTGGCCGCCGACCGTGCCGAGGCCATCGCCGCGCTGGAGGAGTGCGTCACCAGGGATCCGCGAGCCGACTGGCAGGTCGAGAGCCGCTCCCTCTACTACGCCCGCATCTACATGGAGCTGGAAGCCCCCCTCGACGGCATCGAGGACCACCTCCACTCCGCCGAGGACCTGGTCACCGACGACGAGAGCCGCACCGGCCTCGCCCTCTCCGTCCTGGGCCACCTCGCCGCGTACGGCCGGCGCGACGCGCTGCTGATGCTGCGCGAGTACGCCGCCACCGGCGCCAACTGGTCCTGGGCCCTCGACGAGCTCGCCCTGCGCGACGACGACCGCGGCCTGCTGCTGCTCGGCACCGCCGTGCTGGACCGCTTCGCACCGGGCCCCGAGGGCGACGCCGAGCTGCGCGAGTTCATCCGCAACGCGTACGAGCCCCGGCCCTGGCGGCTGTGGGCGGCCTACCACCCCAGAGTGGCGGCGGCCAGCGAACAGTCACCCTTCGACCTGTGGCAACGCCAGATCAACCGCAGCGGCGTCACCCCCGGCTGGTCCACCGCCGACGTGCTGGCCTGGGCCGACCAGGGCGAGCTCGGCGGCCTCGGCGCCGGTGCCTTCCTCGGCGGGCCCGACGCCCGACCGGAGTCCGCGCGCGGCACCGAACCGTCGTCCGGCCCCGACGCGGTGGACCGCCGCGCCGCCGCGGCCGCCCGCTGCCTGACCGCCGTCGTCCGGCCGGAGGACCGCCCGCTGCTGCTGGAGGCGGCCCGCGACGGCCTGCCCGGCGCCCGCCGGGCCGCCCTGCGCCACCTGGTCGACCAGCGCGACCCGGCCGCCGTCGAGCTGATCGAGGCCGCCGCCGCGGACGTGGACGACCGGATCGTCCGCGCCGCCCTGGAACTGCTCGGCCGGATGCGCGGCCCCGAGGTGCTGGCGCACGCCCGCCGCTGGGCCGACCCGTCCAGCGGCGGCGCCGACAGCGCGCTCGGCGAGGCCGCCGTCCAGCTGCTCGCCGACGCCGGGGAGCCGGCCGACGCGCCGCTGGTGGTGGCCGGGCTGCGCCGCTGGGTCTCGGTGCGCGGGGTCGGCGGTACCGGGCTCGGGTCCCTGGTGGACGGTGCGGGGCGGCTGGCCGCCGCCGAGGCCGTACCGGTCCTGCGCCACATCTACGGGGAGGCCGCCTCCTCGGAACTGCGCGGACGCGCCGCCCAGGCGCTGGCCGCGACCGACGTGCACTTCCCGGAGGGGCCCGCCGTCGAGTGCCTCTGGGACTGCGAGGAGTCCACGCGTGAGCTCGCCGCGCGCCACGTCGCCACCACGGGCGACGCGCGTGTGCTGGAGCGGTTGCGCCGGCTCGCCGCCGACCCGGCCGAGGAGGCCGAGGTCCACGCCGCCGTACGCGGCCGACTGACCGCCGCCCGGGAGTTCGGGCGTTAGGGTCTGTCTTCAAACTCGCGTCTGCGGGGCGACGACAGACCCTGGGGCTGTCCGACGATTCCCGCGGGTGCCGGTTGTCGGACACGCCCTCGGGTCCTCGACGTTCGGTGGGCCGGGACACCCTGTCGGTGTCCCGGCCCACTCGTCTTCCGCGGTCCCCGCAGTCCGTGGGTCCCCGTTTCTGAAACCTGGTTCTACTTCACCGCGCCCGCGTCCGGGGTCAGGACGCCGCCGATGACCAGTCCGATGATCAGAACGCCGAGCAGTACCCGGTAGACCACGAACGGCATGAAGCTGTGGGACGAGATGTACTTCAGGAACCAGGCGATCGCCGCGTAGCCGACCACGAAGGCGATCACGGTGGCCAGGACGGTCGGCCCCCAGGCCGGGGCCGGGCCCTCGCCGATCTTGAACAGCTCCAGCGCCCCCGAGGCGAGCACCGCCGGGATCGCGAGCAGGAACGAGTAGCGGGCCGCCGCCTCCCGGCTGTAGCCGAGCAGCAGGCCCGCGCTGATCGTGCCGCCGGAACGGGACACGCCCGGGATCAGCGCCAGCGACTGGGCGAGGCCGTAGATGCCCGCGTGCGGCAGCGTCAGGTCGGTGATCGGACGGGCGTGCCGGACGGCCCGGGTGCGGTCGGCGAAGGCCAGGACCAGGCCGAAGACGATCAGGGTGGTGCCGATGATCCGCAGGTCGCGCAGGTGGGTCTCGATGGTGTCCTGGAACAGCTTGCCCAGGATGCCGATCGGCAGGGTGCCGATGATCACGAACCAGCCCATCCGCGCGTCCGGGTCCGAGCGCAGCGCCGGCCGGAACAGCGACAGCGCCCAGGTCCTGATGATCGACGCGATGTCCTTGCGGAAGTAGATCAGCACCGCGGTCTCGGTGCCGAGCTGGGTGACGGCCGTGAAGGCCGCGCCCGGGTCCTTCCAACCGAACAGGGCGGAGAAGACCCGCAGGTGGGCGCTGGAGGAGATCGGCAGGAACTCGGTGAGCCCCTGGATCAGGCCGAGGACGGCCCCGTGGAACCATTCGGTCACCGGGCACCCGCCGGGGGTATCCGTCGGGCGTGGAGCAGGGGCGGCATGGGCTGGTCCTTGCGGGTCGGAAGGGCGTGCGGGACCGCCGTGACCCGACCGGCCCACCGGCCGCGCGCGAGCCCGGCGCGCGGCTGATGGTACGGGGTGAAGGTGACGGTTTTCCGTTCACCCTTCGTTCCGGCTTCGCGCACGGGATCGCCGCCGGTCCGGAGCCCTTTCCGGGCGCGTGCTACGGCACCGGCCGCGCCCGGACCCAGGTGCGGTCCGCGGTCAGGTAGCGCTCGACCGCCAGGTCGGCCTCCGCGAGAGCCCGCTCGAACGCCTCGGTGCTGAGCGGGCGGGACAGGAAGGTCTGCGTCCAGGTGCCGTCCGGGAAGACGTACTCGAAGCGCACGGAGTCCACGCCGTCGCCGACCGGTGTGGCCGAGACCAGCCGGGCCCGCGCGTCCGGGCCGATCGAGCTCTCCCGCGGCACGTTCCGGTGCCAGTCCTCGCCCTCGCGCTGCACCAGGACGCAGCCGTCCTCGGCGACGTGCCGGCGGCAGGCCCCCAGCAGGCCCCGGCGGACCGCCTCGTCACCGGCGTGCACCAGGAAGGAGGCCAGCATGACGACGTCGAAGCGCTCGCCGAGATCCAGCTCCTCGATGGGGCTGCGCACCGTACGGACGTCCGCGCGGACCCGGGCCAGCATCTCGGCGGACTCGTCCACGGCCGTCACCGTGAAGCCGCGGTCGGTCAGCGGGTGCGTCATCCGGCCGACACCGCAGCCGAGTTCGAGGATGCGGGCACCGGGCGGCACCGCGGCCTCGACCACGTCCGGTGCGTCGCCCGCGGGGAGGCGGCTCCACACCTCGACGGCGCAGCCGTCCGGGGTGATCGCGCCCGCACCCGTTCCGTCGTAGCCCTCGCGTCGTTCGTCTGTCATGCCGCTCATCGGAACACGGGCGGGTGCACGGTGGAAGAGGGCGTCGGAACGGGATTGCGGGATACCCCAGGGGGGTATATCTTCGAGTAGCGACGGAGCGAGGGAAGTGGCGCCGAACAGGGCGCCGGGGCAAATGGAGGACGACATGGCGCACCCCGCGCGGCACGAGCACCACGAGCACACCGACGAGCAGCACGCCGGTCACGAGCACCGCGAGCAGCACGGGCACGCCGGGCGCGACGGGCACGACCACGGTGGCCACCAGGCGCACCACGGCCACCGGGCCCACGGCGGCCACCGGGCCCACGGCGGCCACCGGGCCCACGGCGGCCACGGGGCCCACGCCGGTCACCACCAGGCCCACGGCGCCGGCGGCACCAGCTGGCGGATGGCCGCGCAGGCGACCCTGCACTGCCTCACCGGCTGCGCCATCGGCGAGATCCTCGGCATGGTGCTCGGCACCGCCTTCGGCCTGCACAACGGCGCGACCGTGGTGCTCTCGATCCTGCTGGCCTTCGTCTTCGGCTACGCGCTGACCATGCGCGGCGTGCTGAAGGCCGGCCTCGACGTCGGCGCCGCGGTCAAGGTCGCGCTGGCCGCCGACACCGTGTCGATTCTGGTGATGGAGCTGATCGACAACACCGTGATGGTCACCGTCCCGGGGGCGATGGACGCCGGTCTCGGGGACCTGCTGTTCTGGGGGGCGTTGGCGGGCGCGCTGGCCCTGGCCTTCGTGCTGACCGTCCCGGTCAACAAGTGGATGATCGGCCGGGGGCGCGGCCACGCCGTGGTGCACGCCTACCACCAGCACTGATCCCGCCCCGAGGCGCCGGACCCCTCTCGCCTGCGGCCCGCACCGACCGTCGAACGGTCGGTACGGGCCGCGGCGCGTCCGGGGTCGGGGCAGGGGGTGTCCGAGGTTCCCGCCGGCCGCCGGGGTGCGGCCTACCGCGGGCCGCCCTCCAGGTCGGCCAGGGTCGCGTGCAGCCAGGCGAGTTCGGCTTCCGTGGTGGCGCGGGCGACCAGGAGCAGGCCGCGCCGGAACGGGTCGGCGAACTCCTCGGCGCCGACGGGGCGGTCGCCCTCGTAGAAGAAGCTGGCCGGCTCGGCGAGGAAGGACAGCCGGCGGCGGAGCACGGCGGCCTGGGCGGCGGGGTCGGCGAGGTGCCGAAGGAAGGCGAGCAGGGTGAACCAGCGGTTCTCGTCGCTGACGTCGAGCGGCTCGGGCTCGCGCAGCCGGTCGAGCAGCGCGGCGCGGCCGGCCTCGGTGAGGTGCAGGGTGTGCCGGGGCGCGGCCGCGCTGCCCGGTTCGGTCTCGCGGACCAGCAGGCCGTCGGCCTCCAGGCGCTTGATCGCGGGGTAGAGCGTGCCGTCGCTGATCGGGCGGACGTGGCCGGTGAGCGCGGCGAGGTGGCGGCGCAGCTCGTAGCCGTGCAGGGGGCGGTCGTACAGGAACCCGAGGATGGCGAGCTTCAGCATGGGGTCACTCTCTCAGATCCTTCCCTCGGGGCGTGGGTATATCGGTTACGCGATACCTCGATTGCGAGGTATGGTCCTGGTTGTCAGCCGGAACCCCCGAGCCGTCTCCCCGGCCTTCGGGGGCCGGCGACCCCGAACCGGCAAACCCTGGAAGAGGAGCGATTGAGCATGCGCGAGGCCCCCGTCACCCCGAACGGCGACCGGATCCGCTGGGTCGAGCTGCCCGGCGCCGAGCCGGCCCGCCTCTACCTGCACGGGCTCGGCGCCACCTCGCCGGCCTACTTCGCGGCCGCCGCCGTCCATCCGCGGCTCGCCGGGCGGCGCTCGCTGCTGCTGGACCTGCTCGGCTTCGGCCTCAGTGACCGGCCGACGGACTTCGGCTACACACTGGAGGAGCACGCGGACGCGGTCGCGGCGGCGGTGGCGGCCGCCGGACCGGACCGGGTCGAGGTGGTCGGCCACAGCATGGGCGGGGCGGTCGCGATCGTCCTCGCCCAGCGGCACCCGGGCCTGGTCGAGCGGCTGCTCCTGGTGGACGCCAACCTGGACCGGATCGACCTCGGCCGGCGCAACCCCGGCAGCAGCGGCATCGCGGCGTACACCGAGGAGGAGTTTCTGGCCGGCGGCCGGGACGAGGTGGCCGAGCGGGTCGGCCCGTTCTGGTGGTCCACCATGCGGCTGGCCGGCCCGGAGGCGGTGTACCGCAGCGCCCGCCACCTCGCCCGGGCGACCGTCCCGACGATGCGGGAGATGCTGCTCGGCCTGGACCTCCCGCGCACCTTCCTCCACCCGGAGGCGGACGGCGAGCCGGCGGGCGCCGACGCCCTCCGCGCCGCGGGCGTACGGGTGGTGGCGGTGCCGGACTGCGGGCACAACATCATGCTCGACAACCCGGACGGCTTCGCGGCCGCCGCGGCGGAGGCGCTCGGGCAGGGATGAGCGCGGACCGGCGGGCCCGGCCCCGACAGGCCCCGGGTCGACCGGGCTCGAACCCGCCGTAGGCTGAGGCGCACCGCCCGAGAGGAGCCCGCCCGATGCCCGTCGAGGTCCCGCCCGCGCTGGCCGCGTCCCTGGAGGAGTTCCTCGGCGCCGAGGGCCGGGCCTGGGCGGCCCGACTCCCCACCCTGGCGGGCGAGTTGCTCGACCGCTGGGAGCTGCTCCCGGACGGGCCGGTCGCGCACGGCATGGTCGCGCTGGTGCTGCCCGTGCTGCGGGCCGACGGCGCACCGGCCGTGCTCAAGCTCCAGCCCGTGGACGAGGAGACGGTGGGTGAACCGCTCGCCCTGCGGAGCTGGGACGGCCGCGGCGCCGTCCGGCTGCTCGACCACGAGCCGGCCACCGGCTCCCTGCTGTTGGAGCGGCTGGACCCCGGCCGCTCCCTGCTCGCCCTGCCCGACGACCTCGCGGCCCTGCGCGTGATCGCGGAGCTGCTGCGGGAACTGACGACGCATCAGGCACCGTCCGGGCTGAGGACCTTGGCGGACGGGTCGGCCCGGCTGTTGGAGCGGACGCCGGCGGCCGCCGCCTCCCTCGCCGACCCGGCCGAGCGGCACCTGCTCGCCGACTGCGCGGCCGCCCTGCGCGAGGTCCGCGCCGAGCCCGGCGACCGCCTGCTGCACTGGGACCTGCACTACGGCAACGTGCTGGCCCCGCTCCCGGGCAGCGGCCGGGCGCCCTGGCTGGCCATCGACCCCAAGCCGCTGGCCGGCCACCCGGGCTTCGAGCTGCTCCCGGCGCTGCGCAACCGCTGGGCGGACGTGGTGGCCACCGGCGATCCCGCCCGGGCGCTGCGGCGGCGCTTCGACCTGCTGACGGAGGCGCTGGAGCTGGACCGCGAGGTGGCGGCGGCCTGGACGCTGGCCCGGGTGCTGCAGAACGCGGTCTGGGCGGCCGAGGAGGGCGAGGCACGGCTGGACCGGCCCCAACGCGTCGTCGCCGAAGTGCTGTTGGGGCGCTGAGCGCGCCCGGCGAGTCGTTCAGCGCTCCCGCAGGGGTATGAAGCGCACCGGTGTCCCCGGCCGGGCCTGTGCGGCGGCCGCGAGGTCGCCGGCCGGCACGACGCCGATCACCGGATAGCCGCCGGTGGTCGGGTGGTCGGCCAGGAACACCACCGGCTGCCCGTCCGGCGGAATCTGCACCGCGCCCAACACCATTCCCTCGCTGGGCAGTTCGCCCTCCCGGGTGCGGGCGACCGGCGGGCCCTCGGTGCGCAGCCCGACCCGGTTGCCGGTCGGCGAGACCAGGTACCGGTCACGGCCGAGGCGGGCCACCGCCTCCGGGACGAACCAGTCCGCGCGCGGTCCGAGCCGCAGCCGGAGCACCAACTCGGCCGGGGGAGCGGGCAGCGGCACCAGCTCGGGCCGGGCCCGGTGCGGCGGCGGGGCGCCGACCGGCAGCCGGTCCCCGGCGGTCAGCGGGGCCGGCCCGAGCCCGGAGAGCAGGTCCGCCGAGCGGCTGCCGAGCACCGGCGGGACGGCGATCCCGCCCGCCACCGCCAGGTAGCCGCGCACCCCGGCCGTCGCCGCCCCCACCTCGACCACCGATCCGGCCGGCACCACGAACGGTGCGCCCCAGGCGGCCGGCCGGCCGTCCACCCGGACGGGCGAGGGCGCACCGGTGACGGCGAGCAGCACCGGTCCGACGGCCCGCAGCGCGACCCCGCCGAGCGTGGTCTCCAGCCCGGCGGCCCCGGGGCCGTTGCCCACCAGCCGGTTGGCCGCCCGCAGCGCGGGCTCGTCCAGCGCCCCGGCCCTCGGCACCCCGAGGTGGGCGACCCCGCGCCGCCCGAGGTCCTGGACCGTGGTCAGCGGTCCCGGCCGCTCCACCACCAGCTCGTTCAACGCCGCCTCCCCTCAGCCGCGTTCCGCCGTGAAGCGGACCCGGGTGCCCGGCGCCAGCAGGGCCGGCGGCTCGCGGTCGGTGTCCCAGAGGGGGAGCGCCGTCCGGCCGATCAGCTGCCAGCCGCCGGGGGAGGGGTGCGGGTAGACGCCGGTGTACGGGCCGGCCAGGGCCACCGAGCCGGCCGGGACGGTGCCGCGCGGGGTGGACCGGCGCGGCACCTCGTAGCGCGCCGGGAGGCCGGTGAGGTAGCCGAAGCCGGGGGCGAAGCCGCAGAACGCGACGACGTACCCGGGTTCGGTGTGGATCCGGACGGCGGCCTCCTCGGACACCCCCCACAGGGCGGCGACCTCGGCCAGGTCGGCGCCGTCGTACACGGTGGGGACCTCCACCAGCGGCCCGTGCGGCGCCCCGGCCGCCGTCGGGCGGGCGGTGCGCAGCAGGGCCGCCACCGCGTCGACCTCCGCGACGCCGTCCAGCAGCAGGGTGCGCGCGGCCGGCACCAGTTCCTCGACGGCGCCGAGTTCCCCCGCCTCCCGGCGCTCGGCCAGCCACTCGTACAGCGCCGTCACCTCGGCCGTCCCGGGCAGCTCGACCAGCAGCGCCCGGTCGCCGACCCGGCGCACCGTCCCCGCCGCCGGGCGCGCCGCCCCCGCCGTGAGGTGCGGTTCCGTCATGTGAAGGCCTCCACCCGGACCCCGGCGGAGGCCAGGGCGCCGCGGATCCGCCAGGCGAGCTGGGCGGCGCCGGGGGTGTCGCCGTGGACGCAGAGCGAGCGGGCCTCGACGGCGATCCGCTCGCCGCCGGAGGCCTCCACCGCGCGGTCCCGGGCGATGCCGACGGCGCGGGTGATCACCGACTCGGGGTCGTGCACCACCGCGTCCGGCTCGCGGCGCGGGACGAGGGCGCCGGTGCGGGCGTACGCGCGGTCGGCGAAGGCCTCGGCGACCACCGGGAGTCCCACGCCCTCGGCGACCTCCAGCAGCAGGGAGCCCGGCAGGCCGAGCACGGGCAGCGGCCCGTCGCAGACGGCGCCCGCCCGCAGCACGCCGGCCACCACGGCCTCGGCCTGCTCGGAGTCGCCGACCACCCGGTTGTAGAGGGCGCCGTGCGGCTTGACGTAGGAGACCTTGGAGCCGGCCGCGCGGGCGAACACCTGGAGGGCGCCGATCTGGTAGGCGATCTCGTCGGCGAGCTCCTCGGGGGGCACGTCCATCGCGCGGCGGCCGAAACCGGCCAGATCGCGGTAGGAGACCTGGGCGCCGATCCGGACCCCGCGCTCGGCCGCCAGCGCGCAGACCCGGCGCATCGTCGACGGGTCACCGGCGTGGAACCCGCAGGCGACGTTGGCGCTGGTCACCACGGACAGCAGCGCCTCGTCGTCGGTCAGGGTCCAGCGTCCGAACCCCTCTCCGAGGTCCGCATTGAGATCGATCACCGCATCGGCCACGCCCGTCCGCCTCCCAGCAGCTGTTGAGCCAGATGGTAGGGCCTGCGGATGAAGGCCGTTGTCCGTGACCCGGAGCGCCCAGCCGGCGCCACGGCGTGTGCGGGGGACCGCACGCCCCGGGGCGGCGCCGCGCCGGTCCGTGCCGGCCGGTGGGCGGAACGCGTCGGTGCCCGGACTCCGCGGAGCCCGGGCACCGACGGCGGGCGGTACGCCCCCTGGGGGCGCTGCGCCGCGTCCCGCCGTTACGCCGTGTAGGTGTAGGTCGCCGGCGCGCTGGTCCCGCCCGCCGTGGTGACCGTGACGCCCACCGGTCCGGGCTGGTCGCCCGCCGGGGCCGTGGCCGTGCAGAAGGACGGCCCGCAGGAGACGTGGGTGGCCGGCACCCCGCCGAAGGCCACCGTCCCGTACGTCAGGTTGCTGCCGATCACGTTCACCCTGGTCCCGCCGACGGCCGGGCCGGAGGCGGGGGAGAGGCTGCTGACCACCGGGGCGGCCGGGGCCGGCGGCGGGGCGCCGGTGTAGTCGAAGGCGGCGGGGGCCACGGCCGTGCCGCCGGGCGTCACCACGCTGACCGGGGCGCTGCCCGAGCCGCCCGGGGTGGTCACCGTGCAGGCGGTGTCGGTGCAGGTGCCGGGCGCCGGGACGCCGCCGACGAGCACCATGCCGTGGGCCAGGTCGCTGCCGCTGACGGTGACGGCGGTGCCGCCCGCCCCCGGGCCGGTGGTGGTGCCGAGGCCGGTGACGGCCGGGGCGGCCTGGACGGTGGCCGGCAGGGGGCTCCTGCTGACGAGGTCGTAGCTGGAGACGTGCCCGGTCGGGTCGGTGTCGTTCGGGTTGGCGACGGTCGCGGTGATCGTGCCGGCGATCGGCACGCCGGGCGTCGTGGCCAGGTTGAGCTTCATGAAGTTGTAGCTCCCGACCGCCCGGGTGGCGGTGAACACGGCCTCCAGGTGGCGGTGGTCGGGGGAGAGGACCGAGGTGAAGGTGTAGTCCTGCGGTGTGGGGAAGAACATCGCGCCGTCGGTGGTGACGCCCGGCGGCAGGTCGAGGGTGATGTGCGTCGGCCCGGTCAGGTCCGCGGTGCCGGACGAAGTCCAGCCCACCGCCATGTTGCCGGTGGTGAAGAACCCGCCGGGGTAGTTCCCGTTCTGCGAGACGGTCACGTGCTGGGCGGAGGTCGACGCGGTGACGGCCGGCGCGGCCGCGGCGGTGGCGCCGGTGGCGAGGACGGCGCCGGTGGCGAGGGTGGTCGCGGACAGCGCGGCGGCGAGGCCCGCTTTGGCCAGTCGGGTGATCATGGGTCGATCATCACCGAACCGACGCGCCGCCCTCACGGTTTTCTCGAACACGGGTCCGGCAATGGCGGAATCCCGTCGAAACCGCGTTCTGAACCGGCCTCCCGCACCGCCGCCCACCTGCCGCTCCGCCCGCCCGCAAGGTCCGTTTCGGTCGATGTCGGTGCGAACCTCTAATCTTGTCCTCCGTGACCGCCATCGCAGACCCGCCCACCGAGCCCGGCCTCCGACCGCCCGCCGGTCCGGCCGTCGCGCGCCCCGCGCCCGGCCCCGCCGCCGACGAGGGCCTGGCCCGCCGGCTCAAGGCGCTGGCCTGCACCGCCCCGCTGCACGACCTGGACAACCGCAAGGTCAACCTGGCCGGCGAGTACGGCGGCTACGCGATGGCCGAGGTCGGCCTCGCCGCGATCGACCTGGTCACCCTGCACATGGACTTCGACACCGGCGCCGACCGCGAGATAGTGCTCGCCCGGCTGCTGCCCCGGGTCGCCGCCCAGGCCGCCGGCCGCCCCGCCGCCGAGCACGAGCGGGTCGCCCGCTGGGTGCTGGAGTCGCTGATCAACGTCGGCAGCGTGGACCGCGGCTTCCGCGCCGTCTACGGCACCTTCGGCGCGGACGGCGAGTACGTCCGCCGCGACTACGACTTCAAGCTGATCGAGGAGGTCCCAGGACCCGACGGCGGCGTCTACCTGCGCACCACCGACGAGGCGGTCAACGTCCTGGTCGGCGCGCTCGACACCGACGTCACCTCGGCCCAGATCGCCGCCGAGGTCAAGCTGGAGGTGCTGATCCGCCGCGGCCGCCTGGCCGACGCCCAGCTCGCCGCGGAGCAGGCCCGCTACCGCACCGTCCAGTACGCCGAGACGCTGCGCCGCGCCCTGGACGCCACCCGCCGCAACGTCCGGGCGGTCGACTGGATGCGCGCCGTTCCGGACCTCATCGAGGAGGCGCTGGACCACATCGCGGACCGCTACCGGCACGAGAACGCGATTCTCACCAACATCCGCAAGGCCCGCGACGAGGCCGAGGAGCCGGAGCACAAGCGCCGCGCCGCCGAGCTGGTCGACATCGTCAAGGACTGCATCCGGCGCCACACCCAGCTCCAGACCCGCCTGCTGGAGGCCGGCCCGCTGTTCCGCGCCGAGCAGGACCGGCAGGCCTTCGCCACCCCCGGCGCCCGCAGCGGCATCGACCTCTACGGCCAGCTGCTCGCCCCCGTGCTGCGGCTGCCGATAGAGCAGGCCGTCCGCCCCACCGGCGCGTTCTTCGCCCGCGGCGCCGGTCTGCGCACCCCCGTCTCGGTCCGCGTCGCCGACCTGGTCGACCTGCTGCTCACCCCGCCGGTCGAGCGCGAGCACCTCGGCGCCGAGCTGCCCGACCCGGACCTGGTCGCCACCCCGGACGACAGCCGGTTCTCCGAGGCCCAGCTGGAGTCCGCGATGGTCCTGCTCGACCTGCCCCCGGACGCCCCCCGCCGGCTCTCCGGCCTGCTCGCCGACGCCCGCAAGCAGGACCCGGACCTGCCGTACCTGGTCGCCCTGCTCGCCGTGCACGCGGCCAGCCCGCCGGTCGGCACCGCCTATCGCCAGGGCGAGGAGCGGCTGCTGTTCGCCGTGGACGACGGCACCCCGCTGCGCGACCAGGAGTTCGGCGGCGCCGACCTGATCGTCGGCAGCGCCCTGCTCGACGCGGCCGGCATGGCCGCCGACCGCAAGGACGCCGGCTGACGGCCGGGAAGCACGCACCGGGCCGGCCCTCCGGGACCAGACCCGCCGGAACCCACCTTGACGAACCGTAACCACCGCGCCACCCCCGAGGAGCACCGCCCGTGACGACCCACCACGACACGTCCTGGGCGGCCGAGAGCGAACCCGCGGCCCCCGCGCCGATCACCCCGGCCGACGTCGCCGACGCCGCCCGGCTGGTCTCCTTCGGCCTCCAGGCCAAGCTGCTGCCCGCCCGGGACGCCGAGTACGCCGAACTGGTGCGCCGCCACCGCGAGGACCCGCCGTTCGCCCGGCTCGCCGACGCCATCGCCACCGGCATGGGCCTGGTCGTCCTGGAGGTCTCCCCGCGGGCCGGCATGGCCGTGGCCGCCGCCGAGGACTCGCTGTTCGCCGTCCGGATGGGCGACTACTCGCGCCGCGCCGCCTCCGAGTCCACCGACCGCTTCCTGCACGGCCTCGCCCACCTGGCCGTCGCCGCGCTGGCCTTCCCCCGCCCCGAGGACCTCGCCGACGACGGCTACCTCGGCCGGATCACCGTCAACGGCGTCGACTCCTTCGTCCGCCAGGCCTGCCGCCGCCTGGAGGAGCAGGCCGACGCCGAGGGCGCCAACACCGACCCGGCCTCCGACGCCCCCGGCCTGGAGGCCGCCTGGCGGGTGTGGGCCCGGCGCACCGCCACCGGTGCCACCAAGGACGCCCGCCGGCTCTCCGGCTCCACCATCGGCATCGTCGCCAAGGCCGTGCTGTTCCTGGTCGACTCCGGCTTCCTGCAGAAGGTCTCCGACGACTCCGGCGGCACCTACCGCACCACCGCCCGCTACCAGCTCCAGGTGCGCGACCTGGCGGGCAGCGCCGCCATGGCCGAACTGCTCGACCTCGGCATCGTCCCGGTCTCCGACGGCACCGCCAGCCTCCTGCCGCCGGACACCGGCGACGAACTGGTCGCCGACGCGGGGCTGCCGTTCCACTCGCTCTGAGCCCGGGGCTCCGGGTCCACCCGCTCGGAGCCCCACCGCGCCGGCCGCGGCCCACCCGCCCCGCGCCGGCCCGCGCCCATCCCTCACGCCACGCAAGCCACGGAGAACCGCCGCACATGTACGAGCTCAACCGGGTCCGCCTCTACTCGATCGGACCGGCCGGCGCCCGCTACGCCGACACGGTGCTCGACCTGCGCGGCGTCGGCGAGCCGGTCGCCGACCCCGCCCCGCAGCAGATCGGCCTGTTCGGCGAGGACCCCGACGGCCCGGTCCGCCGCCCCGCCCCGGCCGGCGTGCTCTTCCTGGAGAACGGCGGCGGCAAGTCCGTCCTGCTCAAGCTGATCTTCTCGGTCATGCTCCCCGGCCACCGCAACACCCTCGGCGGCGCCAGCTCCGGCGTGCTGCGCAAGTTCCTGCTCGCCGACGACTGCGGCCACGTCGCCCTGGAGTGGCAGCACACCGTCACCGGCGAGCTGATCGTGGTCGGCAAGGTCAGCGAGTGGCGCGGCCGCCAGGTCTCCTCCGACCCGCGCAAGTTCGCCGAGACCTGGTACTCCTTCCGCCCCGGCCCCGGCCTGACCCTCGACTCGCTGCCGGTCGCCGAGCGGGTCAGCCTGGCCGGCGACCAGAAGGCCCGCGGCCGCCGCCGCACCATGAAGGGCTTCCGCGACGCCCTCACCGAGGCCGGCAAGGCCCACTCCCACCTCGACCTGGTCTTCGAGGACGGTCACGACCGCTGGACCGAGCACCTCGGCGAGCTCGGCCTCGACCCCGAACTCTTCCGCTACCAGCGCGAGATGAACGCCGACGAGGGCGAGGCGGCCGGCCTCTTCGCGGTCAAGCACGACAGCGACTTCACCGACCTCCTGCTGCGCGCCGTCACCGACACCCGGGACACCGACGGCCTCGCCGACCTCGTGCACGGCTTCGCCGCCAAGCTCGGCCGCCGCGCCGAACTCACCGCCGAACGCGACTTCACCGCGGGGTCGGCGGACCTGCTGGAGCGCATCGCCGAGGCCACCACGGCCCGCGAGACGGTCCGCGAGGCCCACCGCACCGCCGAGCGCCGCACCCGCCGGCTCGCCCACGCCCTCGCCTCGCGCGCGGCCGCCGAACGCGACCGCGCCCAGGACCTCGCCATCGAGGTCGCCGCCGCCGCGAGCGCCGTCACCGCGGCCGAGGCCGACCGCACCCGGCACAGCCTGATCGCCGACGAACTCACCTACCGGCACGCCACGTTGAGCCTCACCGCGGCCACCGCCGAGGCCGCCGCGCTGCGCCGCGAACTCATCGACGCCCGCACCCTGCACTCCGCCTGGCAGGCCGCCGAGGCGGTGCTGCGCCAGCGCGCCGCCGCCGACCGGGTCGCCCGGGTCGCCGCCGCGATCCGCGAGGCCGAGCTGGACGCCGCCCCCGCGCTGGCCGCCCGCGCCCGCGCCGCGACCGCCCTGGCCCGCGCCCTGGAGGCCGCCGCCGCGGCCGCCGAGTCCCGCGCCGACGCCGAGGAGGAGCGCGCGGGCGAACTCCAGCAGGACGGCGGCAAGGCGCAGTCCGACGCCACCGAGGCCGCCACCGCCGCCCAGAAGGCCCGCAGCGAGGCCGAGCACCTGCGCCAGCGCCTCGCCGAGGTCGAGCAGGAGACCGAGGCCGCCGTCTCGGCCGGCTTCATCGACGCCGACGGCGACGTGGACCCGGCCCGCGCCGCGCTGCACGCCGCCGACGTCGAGAAGGCCGCCGCCGCCGCGCTCGCCCAGGCCCGCGCCGCCGCCGAGGCCTCCGCCGCCCGGCTCCGCGAGGCCGCCGCCGCCACCTCGCGCGCCGAACTCGCCGCCGAGCGGGCCGGCGACGCCCGCAAGGACGCCGCCCGGGCCCTCGCCGCCGAGCAGCGCACCGCCGCCCTGCTCGCCACCGAACAGCGCCTCGCCGACCTGCTCTCCCTGACCGCCTACCAGGACGGCGCGGAGGAGGACGCGGGCTTCCTCACCCCCGCCGTGCTCGACCGCAACGCCGAGTACCTGCGCGAACTCCTCGACGAGTCCATCGCGACCGCCGAACGCACCCTGTTCGACCTCCGGACGGCCGCCGCCGACGACTCCCGCATCCTCGCCGCCCTCGGCGACGGCGGCCTGCTGCCGCCCGGCCCGGACGTGCTCGCCACCGTCGAGTACCTCGCCGAGCACGGCATCCCGGCCCTGCCCGGCTGGCGCTACCTCGCCCAGTCCGTCGACCCGGCCGACCACGACGCGATCCTCGCCGCCCGCCCCGAACTGGTCGACGGCGTGGTCGTCACCGACCCGGCCTCGCTGGAGCGCGCCCGCGAGGCCCTGCAGGCCGCCGCCCTGCTGCCGCGCTCCACCGTCGCCGTCGGCGCCGCCGCCTCGCTGATCGCCCCGATCACCGACGAGCCCGCCTTCTTCCTCGTCCCGCCGAACCCGGCCATGCACGACGAGTCCGCCGCCGACGGCGAGCGCCGCGACCTGCGCGCCCGGGTGAGCGCCCGCGAGGAGCACATCCGCGAACTGGCCGGCCGCCTCGGCGCCGACCGCGCGCTCGCCGCCCGCCTCGCCTCCTGGCACGCCAGCTGCCCGCCCGGCACCCTCGCCGAACTCGCCGCCGCCGCCGAGGCCGCCCGCGAGCAGGCCGAGCAGGCCGCCGCCGCCCTGGCCACCCTGCGCGCCGACCACGACGAGGCCGAGACCGACCACGCCGCGGCCGCCTCCGCCCACGAGGAGCACCGCGAGGCCGCGCAGCGCGCCCGCCGCCGCGCCGACGCCCTCTCCGGCCTCGCCTTCCGGCTGCGCGAGCGCGGCAACTGGGCCCGCCGCCAGCGCGAACTCGCCGAGGACGCCGCCGAGTGCGACCGCCGCCAGGCCCTGTGCGCGGAACGCGCCCGCACCTGCGACGAGGACCGCCGCGCCGCCCAGCGCGCCGCCGACGACGCCCGCCGTACGGCCCGCGCGCTGCGCGCCGAACGTGCCGAGATCCCCGCCGCCGAGCAGGCCGACGAGCCCGCCGAGGCCGCCCCCGCCGCGCTGCCCGCCCTGCGCGAGGCCTACCGCGCCGCCTCCCAGCTGTACGAGAAGGTCGGCGTCGGCGCCGACCTGCGCGCGGAACAGGCCCGCGCCGAGGGCGACGAGGCCGCCGCCGCGGCCGAACTCGACCGCCTCACCAACAAGGTGCGCACCCGCGCCGAGGAGCTCCTCGGCAGCCCCGACGGTGCCGACGGCCCGGCCCGGCAGGCCGCCGCCGCCCGGGCCGAGGAACTGGTCGCCACCATCGAGGCGCGCTCCGCCGTCGCCAGCGAGCAGCTCGGCCGGCTGCGCGGCGAGGCCGAACGCTCCGCCCCCGCCGACGGCGAGGCGCACACCGAGCTGCCCGAGGACCTCGTCCCCACCGACCCGGAGCACGCCCAGGCCCTGCTGCGCACCGCCACCAGTCGGCTCGCCGAGCGCCGCGAGGCCCTGGACGCCGCCCGCACCGCCCACACCGACCTCCAGCGCACCTTCGACACCGCCCAGGCCGCCGCCGCCGACTTCGACGAGCTGGCCGGCCAGCTGCGCGACGGCCTGCGCGACCACCAGGAGGACCCGGAGGACCCGGTCGAGCCGTACCTCGGCTCGCTGGCCGAGGCCCGCACCGGCGCCACCGAGGCCCGCCGCGCCCTGCGCACCGCCGCCGGCGAGCTGTCCTCCGCCGAACTCGCCGTCCGCGACGCCTCCGACGCCCTGGTCCGGCACGCCAACGCCGCCCGCTACGAGGCCGTCCGCACCCCCGCCCGCCAGCAGATCCGCGAACTGCCCGCCTCCGCGCTGCCCGAGCACGCCGCCGCCTGGGCCGCCGCCTTCGCGCCCCGGCTGCGGGTGCTCACCGACGAGCTCGCCCAGCTGGAGAAGAACCGCGGCTCGATCGTGGACCGGCTGCGCGGCCTGGTCGAGTCCTCGCTCACCACCCTGCGCGCCGCCCAGCGGCTGTCCCGGCTGCCCGAGGGCCTGGGGGAGTGGTCCGGCCAGGAGTTCCTCCGGATCCGCTTCGAGGACCCGGACCACGCCACCCTGGTCGAGCGCCTGGGCGAGGTCATCGACGAGGCCACCCGCGCCGCGGTCAGGAAGAACAGCGACCTGCGCCGCGACGGCATGTCCCTGCTGCTGCGCGGGGTCGCCGCCGCGATCGGCCCCAAGGGCGTCAGCGTCGAGATCCTCAAGCCCGACGCGGTGCTGCGCGCCGAACGGGTCGGCGTCGGCCAGATGTCCGACGTCTTCTCCGGCGGTCAGCTGCTCACCGCGGCGATCGCGCTGTACTGCACGATGGCCGCGCTGCGCGCCAACGACCGCGGCCAGTCCCAACTGCGGCACGCGGGCACGCTGTTCCTGGACAACCCGATCGGCCGCGCCAACGCCACCTACCTGCTGGAGCTCCAGCGGGCCGTGGCCGACGCGCTCGGCGTCCAGCTGATCTACACCACCGGCCTGTTCGACACCACCGCGCTCGCCGAGTTCCCGCTGGTGATCCGGCTGCGCAACGACGCCGACCTGCGGGCCGGCCTCAAGTACATCTCGGTGGAGGAGCACCTGCGTCCGGGCCTGCCCGCCGCGCCGGACCCGGACGGCCCGACCATCCACGGCGAGATCACCGCCACCCGGATGTTCAAGCGCCCCGCGGAGGTTCCGGCTCAGCCGTGAAGTGGATAGCGTGATCATCATGTTGACGATCGCGCACCTCAGTGACATCCACCTCGGCCAGGACCACCGCCGGGACGGCGGCGAGCGCGCCCGGCGGCGGGCCGAGCAGGTGATGGCGTACCTCGACGCCCTGCCCGGCCCGCTGGACGCGGTGCTGGTCACCGGCGACCTCGCCGACCAGGGCCTGGCCGAGGAGTACCGGCAGGTGGCCGAGGTGCTGAAGTCCCGGCACCCGGTGCTGATCTGCCCCGGCAACCACGACTCCCGGGCGCCGTACCGGGAGGTGCTGCTCGGCGAGGCGCCGGCACAGGGCCCGGTCAACCGGCTGCACCGACTGCCGGGCGCCGACGTGCTGATGCTCGACTCGTCCGTACCCGGGCAGCACGACGGCCTGCTGGACGAGGAGACGCTGGACTGGCTCGACGCACAGCTCACCGAGGGGCGTACCGAGTTGCCGGCGCTGGTGGCCTTCCACCACCCGCCGGTGGAGCTGCACCTGCCGTACGTCGACCCGATCCGCCAGTTCGGCGAGGAGCGGCTGGCACGGGTGCTGCGCGAGCACCCCCGGGTGGCCGCCCTGCTCTGCGGGCACGCCCACACCGCCGCCGCGACCACCTTCGCCGGCCTGCCGCTGCTGGTCGCGCCCGGCGTGGTCTCCACCGTCACGCTGCCCTTCGAGAGCGAGCACGAGATCGCCTTCGACCATCCGCCGATGCTGGCCTTCCACGTCCTGGACGACGACCGCCGGCTCACCACCCACTACCGGGCGCTGCCGGTGCGGGACTGACCGACCCGGCCGCCGCTACGGGTGGTTGGGCCGGACCCGGGCCTGGCGCGGCGGCTGCGGCGGTGACTGGCGCGGCGGTTGGTGGGGCTGCTCGCGCGGTTGTCGGTACGGCTGCTGGTACGGCGCCCGCGGCGGCTGGTACCCGGGCCCGTACGGCTGCTGCCGCCCCGGCCCGTACGGCTGTTGCCCGGGCGCGTACGGCTGCGGCTCGGCCGACTCGTACGGCTGCCGGTACACCGAGGACGGGCCGGGCGGGGGGAGCGGCCGCGCGGCCGGCGGCCCGGGCGGCGTCCGGCTGCCCGCCATCGGGTACGCGGAGCCGGGCGCGCGCATCCGCTGGGCCGCGACCTGGCGGGAGATCAGGATCTCCAGCAGGCACCACATGGTGCCGAACACCCCGAGCCCCATCGCCAGCAGCGCGGGCGTCAGCAGCCAACTGCCCGCGTACGAGGCCAGCGTCGCCACCACGACACCCACCAGGGTGAAGGACAGGCAGAGCACCGCCCGGACTGCGGCGGCGCGCACCTCGTCGGGCAGGCGGCGACGACGGCGGCGTGGCACGGACATCGAGCGACCCCCAGGCACGTGGCGCGTGTTCGGTGAAGCATACGGAACGGGCGCACACGAAACACGCCCCTTCGCCTCACTCTGCCCAGCCGAACCGGGACTATGCGTCCGAAACCGTCGAACTACCGCCAAACCCGTGCCATCCGGGCAGCCCCGGCCGGCCGCGAGGGGCAGGCCCGGCGGCCGGGCGGGCCGGCGCTCAGCCCAGCTGGAGGTTGAGCTCCTCCAGTGCGCCGGTCACGATCGTCCGCATCGCCTGCTCGGCGTGGACGGCGTCCTCGGCGCAGATCGCCTCCGCGACCTCGCGGTGCAACCGGATCGCGTACGGCTCCGGCTGATGGGGCATCAGATGGTACTCGGTCCGGCCGGTGAGCACCGCCGCGACGGTGTCCCCGAGGTGGGCGAACATCTCGTTGCCGGAGGCCCGCAGCACCAGGGAGTGGAAGGCGATGTCGTGCCTGAGGAAGGCGGTCAGGTCGGCGGCCCGTGCGGTGACCGTCAAGTCCACGGCCAGTGAGCTGAGTTCGCGCCGGTCGTCGTCGCTCGCGTGGGCGGCGGCGAGCGCGGCCGCGGCCGGTTCGACGGCCACCCGCAGCGAACCGAGGGAGCGCAGCTGGGCGGGCCGGTCCGAGCCGGCCAGGCGCCAGCGGATCACCATCGGGTCGAAGACGTCCCAGAGCGACCTGGGCTGCACGGTGATCCCGACCCGCCGCCGGGAGGCGACCATCCGCATCCCCTCCAGGATCCGCACCGCCTCCCGGACCACCGTCCGGGACACCCCGAACCGGGCCTCCAGCTCCTCGCCGCGCAGCACCGCCCCCTCGGGGATCTCCCCCGACGCGATCGCCGGCCCGAGTTCGTCAAGCAGCCGCCCGGGCAGCCCCTGGATCTCCATCCGCCCAGCGTAGTCGCCCGCCCCGCGAGCCCCCGTGCCGCCCTGCGGGCCCCGGCACCGCCCTGGCACCGCCCCGACCGTCCCGTCGCCGCCCCGAGGCCGCCTGCGATCCAGGCCACACCGCAAAAGTATGACGATTTGGTTTCCGGCACTTGAATACGTCATATCTTTGAGGCGATAGTGGCGGCCAGGCAACGAAGGAGCACCACCCCATGGCTCTCAGCGTCGAGATCCACGACCTCCCGCAGGCCCCCCTCACCGTTGTGGTGATGGGCGTCTCGGGCGTCGGCAAGACCACCCTGGCCCGCCTGCTGGCGGACCGCCTCGCCCTCCCCTTCGCCGAGGCGGACGACTTCCACCCCGCGGCCAACATCGCCAAGATGTCGGCCGGCATCCCGCTGGGCGACGAGGACCGCGCCCCCTGGCTGCGCGCCATCGGCGCCTGGCTCAAGGAGCGGACCGAGTCCGGCAGCGGCGGTGTGGTCACCTGCTCGGCGCTGAAGCACCGCTATCGCGACACCCTGCGCGCGGCCTGCCCGGGCGCCTTCTTCCTGCACCTCAGCGGTGGCCACGAGCTGGTCGAGGACCGGCTCAGCCACCGCTCCGGCCACTTCATGCCGTCCTCGCTGCTCGACTCGCAGTACGCCGCCCTGGAACCCCTGGAGGCGGACGAGCGCGGTGCCGTCCTGGACGTGGGCCCGTCCCCCGAAGAACTCGTCGAGATGGCCGTGGCACTGCTGCGGCCCGTCAATGGAGACCTCGCGTGAGCATGTCCCCCACTCTGCTGGCGGCCGCCCCACCGGCCCTGCCGCACACCAGCAGTGACTCCCAGCTGCTGATCGCGGTGCTGCTCAGCATCGGTGCGATCGTCGTACTGATCACCAAGCTGAAGCTGCACCCGTTCCTCGCCCTCACACTCGGCTCCGGTCTGCTGGCCGCCGTCGCGGGCGCCCCCTTCGACAAGCTGCTCAGCAGCTTCTCCACGGGCTTCGGATCCACCGTCGCCAGCGTCGGCCTGCTGATCGGCCTCGGCGCGATGCTCGGCAAGCTGCTGGCGGACTCCGGCGGCGCCAACATCATCGCGGACACCGTGCTCTCCCGCACCGGGAACAAGGCGCTGCCCTGGGCGATGGCGCTGATCGCGGCCGTGCTCGGCCTGCCGCTGTTCTTCGAGGTCGGCGTCGTCCTGCTGATCCCGATCGTGCTGCTGGTCGCCCGCCGCGGCAACGTGCCGCTGATGCGGATCGGCATCCCGGCCCTGGCCGGCCTGTCGGTGCTGCACGGCCTGGTGCCCCCGCACCCGGGCCCGCTGGTCGCCGTCGACGCGCTGAAGGCCGACCTCGGCATCACCCTGGCGCTCGGCCTGCTGATCGCCGTCCCGACCCTGGTCATCGCCGGTCCGCTGTTCGCGCGGCTGGCCGAGCGCTGGGTCGGCCCGCTGGAGCTCCCGGCGGCCACCGCCCCCGAGGAGACGGCCAAGCACGACCGCACCCCGTCCTTCGCCGCGGTGCTGGCCACCATCCTGCTGCCGGTCGTGCTGATGCTCGGCAAGGCGCTGGCCGACGTGGTGATCGACGACCCGAAGGCGATCGGCCAGCGGGTGTTCGACTTCATCGGCTCCCCGCTGATCGCGCTGCTCGCCGCGACCCTGCTCGGCATGGTGACCCTCGGCAAGGCGGCCGGTTTCGACCGGGCCCGGATCTCCGACACCGTCGGCAAGTCGCTCGGCCCGATCGCCGGCATCGTGTTCATCGTCGGCGCGGGCGGCGGCTTCAAGCAGACCCTGATCGACGTGGGCGTCGGCAACGCGGTGAGCGAGTGGTCCGGCAAGTGGCACATCTCGGCGCTGCTGCTGGGCTGGCTGATCGCCGTGCTGATCCGCCTGGCCACCGGCTCGGCGACGGTCGCCACGATCACCGCGGCCGGCATCGTCTCCCCGCTCGCCGCGAACATGTCCTCGACCCACGCGGCCCTGCTGGTGCTCGCGATCGGCGCCGGCTCGCTGTTCCTCTCGCACGTCAACGACGCCGGGTTCTGGCTGGTGAAGGAGTACTTCGGGATGAGCGTCGGGCAGACGCTGAAGTCCTGGTCGGTGATGGAGACGGTGATCTCGGTGGTCGCCATCGCCCTGATCCTGCCGCTCAGCCTGGTCATCTAGCGCACGAAGCAGCAACGCCGAGGGGCGGCACCCGTGACCGTACGGGTGCCGCCCCTCGGCGTTTCGCCGACCGGGCCCACCGGCTCGGGCCCGGCGGGCCCGCCGCTCCTCCACGGGCCCGGCACGCCCGGTCCGACCCGGAGCCCGGTCCGCCCTGCATGAACGCACGCCCGGTACGTCCGGCCCGACCCGGAGCCCGGTACGTCCGGCACGTCCGGCACGACCGGAGACAGGCAGGCACCCGCCACGCACGGAGGCCAGGCAGCCGCCCGGTACGCCGGAGGGCGGGCGCCCGGGGGAGTCCCCGGACGCCCGCCCTCCGTGAGCGGTCCGACCTACGTCCTACTTCTTGCGCTTCGCCAGGAAGGCCTCGACCTCGGCCTTGATCTCCGGCGTGTCCAGCCCGCGCACGGTCATCGTGGTGCGGCGGCGCAGCACGTCGTCCGCCGTGTACGCCCACTCGTTGTCCGCCGCGTACGCGACCTGCGCCCAGACGTCCGGACCGTCCTCGTGGATCGGCCGGCCGAGCTCCGGGTTCTCGTCGATCATGCGGGCGATGTCGAAGGACAGGGTGCCGTAGTGGCTGGCCAGGTGCTTGGCCACCAGCGGCTCCATCCGCGAGCCCGGCTCACGGTCGATCAGCAGGCGGTGCGCCACCGCGTTCGGCGCGCCGACGCCCGGCAGCGGGACGGTCGGGGCGATCGGGGACATGTCCTCGCCGAGGCTGGTGCCGGGCACGTGGGCCAGCTTCTCCAGCACGGCGCGGCCGATGTGCCGGTAGGTGGTCCACTTGCCGCCGGAGACCGACAGCATGCCGCCGCGGCCCTCGGTGACGACCGTCTCGCGCTTGGCGGCGGCGGTGTCGCCCGGGCCGCCCGGGAGCACCCGCAGGCCGGCGAAGGAGTAGGTGATCAGGTCGCGGTCGAGGTGCTCGTCGCGGATCGCGTGCGCGGCCTCGCCCATGATCTGGTCGATGTCCGCGTCGGTGGCCCGGACGTCCTTCGGGTCGCCGGTGTACTCCTCGTCGGTGGTGCCGAGCAGGACGTGGTCCTCCCACGGGATGGCGAAGGAGACGCGGTACTTGTCGATCGGGATGGTCAGCGCGGCGCGCCACGGCGAGCGGCGCTTGACGACCACGTGCGCGCCCTTGGAGAGGCGGATCGACGGCGCGGCGCCGGCGTCCTCCATCTTGCGCAGGTGGTCCACCCACGGGCCGGTGGCGTTGAGCACCAGGCGGGCGTCGACGCCGAACTCGGTGCCGTCCAGGCGGTCGCGCAGCTCGGCGCCGGTGACCCGGCCACCGGTGAAGCGCAGCCCGGTGACCTCGGCGTGGTTGAGCACCACGGCGCCGGCGTCGACCGCGGCGCGCACGGTCATCACGGCGACGCGCGAGTCGTTCATCTGGTGGTCGCCGTAGACGGCCACCGAGCGCAGGCCCTCGGTGCGCAGCGCGGGCACCTGCTGGGCGGCGTGCGCGGCGGTGGAGACCCGGCCCATGCCGTCGCGGAAGGCGGACAGCGCCGAGTACAGGAAGACGCCGGCGCCGAGCTTGGCGGCGCCGTGCGGGCCGCCCTTGTAGACCGGGACGAAGAAGGTCAGCGGGTTGACCAGGTGCGGGGCCACGTCGGTGGAGAGCGCGCGGCGCTCCTTGTGGTTCTCCGCGACCAGCTTGACCGCACCGGTCTGCAGGTAGCGCAGACCGCCGTGGACGAGCTTGGAGGAGGCGCTGGAGGTGGCGCCGGCGAAGTCGCCGGCGTCGACCATGGCGACCTTCAGACCGGCCTGGGACGCGGTCCAGGCGACGGCCGTGCCGAGGATGCCGCCCCCGATCACCAGCAGGTCGTAGGTGGCCTTGCCGAGCAGTTCGCGGGTCTCGGCGCGGGAGGCGGTGCGGCCGGCGGTGCGCTCGGCGCCCAGGGTCGGGATGGTTGCCATGGTGATTGTGTACGGCGCGCGGGTCGGGCGGCGCCGTTACTCCTCTCGTGTGCGGTGCGGCCCCTCGGGAGAGGCCGGTCGGCCCGGTGCGGCGGGCCGGTGAAACACGGTGACGCCCGCTGCCGGAACGGCGGGCGGCCGGCCGGGGCACGGGGCCCCGACCGGCTGTTCGATCAGTTGTTCTCTTCCTCTTCCACCCAGTCCATGGTGCGCTCCACGGCCTTGAGCCACTTCTTGTACTCGCGCTCCCGGGTGGCCTCGTCCATGCGCGGGGTCCACTCGGCGGCGCGGTGCCAGTTGGCCCGCAGGGTGTCGAGGTCGTTCCAGAAGCCGACGGCGAGTCCGGCCGCGTAGGCGGCGCCGAGGGCGGTGGTCTCGGCCACGTAGGGGCGCTCGACCGGGGCGTCCAGGACGTCGGCGATGTTCTGCATGAGCAGGTTGTTGCTGGTCATGCCGCCGTCGACCTTGAGGGCGGTGAGCTCGACCCCGGAGTCCTTCTGCATGGCGTCGACGACCTCGCGGGTCTGCCAGGCGGTGGCCTCCAGGACGGCCCGGGCCAGGTGGCCCTTGGTGACGTACCGGGTCAGTCCGGCGATCACACCGCGGGCGTCGGAGCGCCAGTACGGGGCGAACAGGCCGGAGAACGCCGGGACGAAGTAGGCGCCGCCGTTGTCCTCGACGGTGTTGGCGAGGGTCTCGATCTCGGCGGCGGTGGAGATGATGCCGAGCTGGTCGCGCAGCCACTGGACGAGCGAGCCGGTGACGGCGATCGAGCCTTCCAGGGCGTACACCGGGGCCTGGTCGCCGATCCGGTAGCCGACGGTGGTCAGCAGGCCGTGGTACGAGTTGACGATCTTCTCGCCGGTGTTCAGCAGCAGGAAGGTTCCGGTGCCGTAGGTGGACTTGGCCTCGCCCTCGTCGAAGCAGGTCTGGCCGAACAGCGCGGCCTGCTGGTCGCCGAGCGCGGAGGCGACCGGGACGCCGGCCAGGTCGCCGACGGCCTCGCCGTAGACCTCGGCGGAGGAACGGATCTCCGGCAGGACGGACATCGGGACGCCCATCGACTCGGCGATCTTGTCGTCCCACTGCAGGGTGTGCAGGTTCATCAGCATGGTGCGGCTGGCGTTGGTGACGTCCGTGACGTGCTTGCCGCCGTCGACACCGCCGGTGAGGTTCCAGATCACCCAGGTGTCCATGGTGCCGAAGAGGATGTCGCCGGCCTCGGCGCGCTCGCGCAGGCCCTCGACGTTGTCCAGCAGCCAGCGGATCTTCGGGCCGGCGAAGTAGCTGGCCAGCGGGAGGCCGGTCTCGCGGCGGAAGCGGTCCTGGCCGACGTTGCGGCCCAGCTCGCGGCAGAGCGTCTCGGTGCGGGTGTCCTGCCACACCAGTGCGTTGTGCACCGGCTCGCCGGTGTTCTTGTCCCACAGGACGGTGGTCTCGCGCTGGTTGGTGATGCCGATCGCGCGGATGTCGTCCTTGGTCAGGCCGGCCTTCTCCAGCGCGCCGCGGACGACGGACTGCACCCGGGTCCAGATCTCGGCGGCGTCGTGCTCGACGTAGCCGGGCTGGGGGAAGATCTGCCGGTGCTCCTGCTGGTCGACGGCGACGATCCGGCCGTCGGCGCCGAAGATGATGCAGCGGCTGGAGGTGGTGCCCTGGTCGATCGCGGCGATGTAGTTACCGGTGGAGGTCATGGGGAGGGTCCTCGGCTCGGGTTCGGGGGATACGGGGTGGGTGGGCCTGACGCTCGCTCGGTCAGTCCCCGTGTGCGGCGGGGTCGAACCCGTCCGTCAGAAGATGGCGTTGTAGACGCCGCCGGCCGCGAGGCCGCCCAGGATCGGGCCGACGACCGGGACCCAGGCGTACGACCAGTCGGAGCCGCCCTTGTTCGGGATCGGCAGCAGGGCGTGGGCGATGCGCGGGCCGAGGTCGCGGGCCGGGTTGATCGCGTAGCCGGTCGGACCGCCCAGCGAGAGGCCGATGCCGACGACGGTGAAGGCGACCATCAGGGTGCTGGTGCCGGACTGGGTGAGGCCGGAGTTGGTGCCGATGGTGAGGATCGCGAAGCAGAGCACGAAGGTGCCGATGACCTCGGTGAGCACGTTCTGGAACGGGTTCCGGATCTCGGGACCGGTCGAGAAGATGCCGAGGGTGGGCTCCTCGTTCGCGTTGAACTGGCCCAGGTAGGTGGCCCAGACCAGGACGGCGCCGATGATCGCGCCGAGCAGCTGGGAACCGAGGTAGAGCGGCACCTGGCCCCACTCGCCGCTCTTGACCGCGAGCGCGATGGTGACGGCCGGGTTCAGGTGGGCGCCGGACTTCGGGGCCGACATGTAGGCGGCGATGAGGACCGCGAATCCCCAGCCGAAGGTGATCGCCAGCCAGCCGGCGTTGACGGCCTTCGACTTCTTGAGGGTCACGGCGGCGCAGACGCCACCGCCGAGAAGTATCAGGGCGGCGGTGCCGAGGGTTTCGCCGACGAAGACGTCGCCGTTGGAGAACGCGGACACAAAGACTCCCTTGTCCATATGGCCCGGAGGGTGGGGTGGGGGCGGGCGGCCGGTCGATCACTGTGCGGGTGAGCGCACTGTGGAGGTGATCTCTCCGGCCATCGTTCGACAATGTCGACCGTCATGCGGAAGCTTCCTCCCCAGGTCGCCCCCACGTCAAGGCAGGGTTACGCAGCTGTGACCCTCGCCTCGACGGGTTCGTCGACGTTACCGAGCGGAGCGCCCCGAACCAGGACAAAACGCCAGAGGCGCGGACAGGCCTCCCGCCCGTCCGCGCCTCAGCGTGACGAATCGACGGCTCTGCGCGAGCCGTCCGTGGATGTGCTCAGAACCGCCCGGCACCCAGGTCGCGGGAGATCGCCCGCGCCGCGCTGCGCACCGAGGCCACCAGCGAGGGCTTCACGAACCCGTCCTCGCAGACCCGCTCGACGGCGCCGCTGATGCACACCGCGCCCACCGGGTTGCGCCGCCGGTCCTGGATCAGCGCGCCGATCGAGGCCACGCCCTCCCAGGTCTCCTCGATCGAGTCAGCCCAGCCGCGCTCCCGGATCAGCGCGCACTCGGCGTCCACGTCGGCCGCCCCGGTCAGCGTCCGCACGGTGTACGACTCGTACGGCCCGTCGCCCAACTCCCCCCGCGCGACCGGGTCGTAGGCCACCAGCACCTTGCCCAGCGCGGTGCTGTGCAACGGCTGCATCGAACCGACCTCCAGCACCTGCCGGGTGTCGTCCGGCCGGAACACGTGGTGCACGATCAGCACGCCCTGCTGGTGCAGCACCCCCAGGTAGACCGTCTCCCCGGACGCCCGGGCCAGGTCGTCCGCCCACACCAGCGCCCGCGCCCGCAGCTCGTGCACGTCCAGGTAGCTCTGCCCCAGCCGCAGCAGTTCCGCGCCCAGCTGGTACTTGCCGGTCTCCGGATCCTGCTCGACGAACCCCTCCTGCTGCAGCGTGCGCAGGATGCCGTGCGCGGTGCCCTTGGCGAGCTCCAGCGCCGTCGCGACCTCGGACAGGCCCAGCCGGCGTTCGCCGCCGGCCAGCAGGCGCATGATCGCGGCGGCCCGGGAAAGCGACTGGATCGGGCCGGGCATGGGAACCTCCGCGCTGACAGGCGGTCGACAATGTCGACCGCAGTGGTGACGGGACGAGTCTGCCAGGCCGCGCTGACTCCGTGCACCTTCCCCCCGGGTAACCCGCCCTCCGCCCGCTGTTCACTTACGGCGCGGCCGCGGTCCGGCCGCTGTGTGCGCGCACGACCGCGCGCAGGTCAGCCGTCGGTCGTCAGCCGTGCCGGCCCACCGCGCCCGCCCGCTGCGCCCGGAGCACCGCCACCTCCGCCGCCAGCGCCGCGATCCCGTCCGTCCCGACCCGGCAGCAACCGCCCACCAGCCGCGCCCCGTCCGCGAGCCAGCCGCTCACCCGGGCCGAGCGGAAGGTCGGCTCGCCGCACCAGCCCCGCCGGGCGGCGTCCCAGCTCTCCCCGCTGTTCGGGTAGACCACCACCGGCTTCCCGGTCACCTCGGCGGCCACCGCCACCGCCCGGTCCGCGTCCTGCGGCGTACAGCAGTTGACGCCCACCGCGACCACCTCGTCCACGTCGGCGGCCAGCGCGAAGGCCTCCGCCAGCGGCTGTCCGGCCCTGGTCCGGTCGCCCTCGACGCTGTACGACAGCCAGGCCGGCACCCCGAGCCCGCGCACCAGGCCCAGCAGCGCCCGCGCCTCGTCCGCGTCCGGCACCGTCTCCAGCGCCAGCACGTCCGGCCGGGTCGCCGCCAGCACCTCCAGCCGCGGCCGGTGGAAGTCCGCCAGCTCCGCGACGCTCAGCCCGTACCGCCCCCGGTACTCCGAACCGTCCGCCAGCACCGCCCCGTACGGGCCCACCGAGGCCGCCACCCAGCGCCGCCGCCCGCCCGGCTCCGGGCGCGCCGCCTCCCGGGCCAGCTCCACGCTGCTCGCGAGCAGCCGCGCGGCCTGCGCCCGGTCCACCCCGCGGCGCGCGAAACCCTCGAAACTCGCCTGGTAGCTCGCGGTTATCGCGACGTCCGCGCCCGCCGCGAAGTACGCCCGGTGCGCCGCCACCACCGCCTGCGGGTCGTCCGCCAGCAACCGCGCCGACCAGAGCCCGTCCGAGAGGTCGTGGCCGGCCGCCGCCAACTGGTTCGACATCCCGCCGTCGAGCACCAGCGGCCCGGCGGCCAGCGCGGCGGCGAAGTCCGGCGGGGGAGCAGTGGGCATGTCGGTCTCCTCTGGCAGAGTTCCTGGTCACAGCCTAGAGGTGGGCGCCCCGGCCGAGCGGGAAAATCGTTTGCCGCAGGGGAACGCAATCGCTACGTTGTGCTCAGCCCGAGAAGAACGGCGCCGGCAGGGCAGGTCCGGCGGCACCGGTGAGCACGGAGAGGAGCCCGGCGATGGCAGCGGACGACCAGCCGCCCTCCACCGGGCCCGGAGCCGAGCAGGAATGGCTCGCCGCGTACGACCCGCGCGCCTACGCCCCGATCGCCGTCACGGTGGACGTGGTCGCCCTGACCTTGCGCCACGGCAGCCTGCACGTCCTGCTCGTCGAACGCGGCGCCCCGCCCCACCAGGGCTGTTGGGCGCTGCCCGGCGGCTTCCTGCGGGCCGGAGAGGAAGGCCTGGACGAGGCCGCCGCCCGCGAGCTCGCCGAGGAGACGGGCCTGCGGAGCGCCTCCGAGGCCGAGAACCGGCTCTGCCGCCTCCACCTCGAACAGCTCGGCACCTACGGCGCCCCCGACCGGGATCCACGGATGCACGTCGTCTCCGTCGCCTACCTCGCCTTCGCCCCGGACCTGCCCGACCCCCGGGCGGGGACGGACGCCGCGGCCGCCGCCTGGCACCCCGTCTCCGACCTGGACCTCCGGCCCCCCGGCCGGTCCCGAGCCGCCGGTGCGCCCGCCGACACCCACGGGGGTGGTGTCGAGGGGCGCACCGGCCCAGGCCCGCTCACGCTGGCCTTCGACCACGCCCGGATCCTCTCCGACGGCCTCGACCGGGTACGCGCCAAACTCGAGTACAGCCCGCTGGCCACCGCCTTCCTGCCGTACGACTTCACCATCCCCGACCTCCGCGCCGTCTACGAGGCGGTCTGGGACGAGAAGCTCCACCCCGGCAACTTCCACCGCAAGGTGCTGTCCGTGCCCGGCTTCGTCGAGAGCACCGGCACCACCACCGAGCGCGGCGGCGCCCGCGGCGGCCCCCGCGCCCGCACCTACCACGCCGGCGACGCCCGACTGCTGCACCCCGCGCTGCTCCGTCCCACCCGCGACGGCACGGCCGACGACCCGGGCACCTCCTGAGGCTCCGCCGCCCACGGCGATACCGCCGGCCCCCCGGCTACCATCCGGCCATGACCACTGACGAAACGACGCCCTCCGAGGAAGCGCAGCGGACCGCCCACCGGCCGTTCTCGCACTGCCACTTCTGCGGCACGCCCTACCCGCCCGACACCCGCCTCTGGCCGCGCACCTGCCCCGGCTGCGCCGAGATCAGCTACCGCAACCCGCTGCCCGTCGCGGTCACCGTCCTCCCCGTCACCCGCCCCGACGCCGACCCCGCCCTGGTCGTCATCCGCCGCACCATCGAACCCGGCTACGGCGAACTCGCCTTCCCAGGCGGCTACATGGACTACGGCGAGAGCTGGCAGCAGGCCTGCGTGCGGGAACTGCAGGAGGAGACCGGCATCTCGGCCGACCCGGCCGAGGTCACCCTGATCCACACCGCCTCCGACCCCAACGGCCGCTTCGTCATGCTCTGCGGACTGCTCCCGGCCCGCCCGCTCGCCGACCTCCCGCCCTCCCGCCCCACCGACGAGACCGACGGCTGGCTGCTCGCCACCGTCGAAACCCCGCTGGTCTGGGACTTCCACAACGGGATCCTGCGCCGCTGGTTCAGCGGCGAGTTCACCGCGCGCTGAGCTCCCGCCCACCCGTCGGCCGACCCTGGCGCGGCGGGCGATCACATGGCATGGTCTGCACCGACAGCCCAACCGGACGGGTCTGCCACGAGCGCTCCCGTCCCCACCACCGGCCGGGAGACCACCACCGTGAGCACCCCACCGCAGGACCAGCCGCTCTGGCGCCCGAATCCCGCTCGCGCCGCCGCCACCACCCTGGTGGCCTTCCAGGCCTGGGCCGCCGAACACCACGGCGCCCCGGCCGCCCCGCTCGCCCCGGCCGCCGACGACCAGCAGGCCGCCCAGCGCTACGCCGACCTGCACGCCTGGTCCACCGAGGACCTCGACCGGTTCTGGACCGCGGTCACCCAGTGGTTCGACGTCCGCTTCACCCGGGCCCCCGAAGCGGTCCTCGCCGACCCGGCCATGCCCGGCGCCCGCTGGTTCCCCGGCGCCCGGCTCAACTACGCCGAGCACGCCCTGCGCGCCGCCGAGGACCCGGCCAACGCCGACCGCCCCGCCATCCTCCACCTCGACGAGACCACCGACCGGCCGGCCGTGCTCACCTGGACCGAGCTCCGCCGCCAGGTCGGCTCGCTGGCCGCCGCCCTGCGCGCCCGCGGCATCGGCCCCGGCGACCGGGTCAGCGCCTACCTGCCCAACGTCCCGCAGGCCGCCGTCGCCCTGCTCGCCACCGCCGCCGTCGGCGCCGTCTGGACCAGCTGCGCCCCCGACTTCGGCGCCCGCAGCGTCCTCGACCGCCTCCAGCAGATCGAACCCGCCGTCCTCTTCGCCGTCGACGGCTACCACTACGGCGGCAAGGACCACGACCGCACCGAGGTCGTCGCCGAACTCCGCCGCGAGCTGCCCGGCCTGCACACCGTCGTGCACGTCCCGCTGCTCGGCACCCCCGCCCCCGAGGGCGCCCTGAACTGGGACGACCTGGTCGCCGACGACGTCGAGCCGGTCTTCGAGCCGGTCCCCTTCGACCACCCGCTCTGGGTCCTCTACTCCTCCGGCACCACCGGCCTGCCCAAGGCCATCGTCCAGAGCCAGGGCGGCATCCTGCTCGAACACCTCAAGCAGGCCGGCCTCCACCTCGACCTCGGCCCCCGGGACCGCTTCCTCTGGTACACCTCCACCGGCTGGATGATGTGGAACTTCCTGCTGGCCGGCCTCCTCGTCGGGTCCACGATCGTCACCTACGACGGCAGCCCCGGCCACCCCGACACCGGCGCCCTCTGGTCGGTCGCCGCCCGCACCGGCGCGACCGTCCTCGGCACCTCCGCCGCGTACGTGATCGCCAGCCGCAAGGCCGACCTCCACCCCGGCCGCGACCTCGACCTCTCCGCCGTGCGCTGCATCGGCACCACCGGCTCCCCGCTCCCGCCCGACGGCTTCCGCTGGATCTACGACGAGGTCAAGGAGGACGTCTGGCTCGCCTCCGTCAGCGGCGGCACCGACGTCTGCTCCTGCTTCGTCGGCGGCGTCCCCACCCTCCCCGTCCACCTCGGCGAGATCCAGGCCCCCTGCCTCGGCGCCGCCGTCGAGTCCTGGGACGTCCAGGGCAAGCCGCTCACCGACGCCGTCGGCGAACTCGTCGTCACCAAGCCCATCCCGTCGATGCCCACCGGCTTCTGGAACGACCCCGAGGGCACCCGGTACCACGACAGCTACTTCGACATGTACCCCGGCACCTGGCGCCACGGCGACTGGATCACCGTCACCTCCCGGGGCACCGTCGTCATCCACGGCCGCTCCGATTCCACCCTCAACCGCCAGGGCGTCCGGATGGGCTCCTCGGACATCTACGAGGTCGTCGAGCGCCTCCCGGAGATCGCCGAGTCCCTGGTCATCGGCCTGGAGGAGCCCGAAGGCGGCTACTGGATGCCGCTGTTCGTCGTCCTCGCCCCCGGCGCGGAGCTGAACGACGAGGTGATCGGCCGCATCCGCACCTCGCTGCGCACCGAACTCTCCCCGCGCCACGTGCCGGACGAGGTCATCGCCGTCCGCGGCCTCCCGCACACCCTCACCGGCAAGCGGATCGAGGTCCCGGTCAAGCGCATCCTCTCCGGCACCCCGCTGGAGCAGGCCGTCAACCCCGGCTCCGTCGACCGCATCGAGCACCTGCGCTTCTTCGAGCAGCTCCGCCTCGACCGCCAGGGCTGACCGGCCGACCCGCGGCACACGAAAGGGGCGCCCCCGGGTGGGGGCGCCCCTTTCGTGTCGCTACGCGGTCACTCGCCGGAGAGGACCTGCTGCGCCGCGGCCCGCGCGTCCTCGGCGCTGTCCGCGGCCCGGGCCGCCTCGGCCGCCCGGCGGCACTGCGCCAGGGTGTACTTGGCCAGCGTGGTCCGCACATAGGGGATCGAGGCCGCGCCCATCGACAGGCTGGTGACACCCAGACCGGTCAGCACCACGGCCAGCAGCGGGTCGGAGGCCGCCTCGCCGCAGACGCCGCAGCTCTTGCCGCTCGCCCGCGCGGCGTCGGCCGCCGAGGCGACCAGGTCCAGCAGGGCCGGCTGCCACGGGTCCTGGAGCCGGGCCAGCGCACCCACCTGACGGTCGGCCGCGAAGGTGTACTGGGCGAGGTCGTTGGTCCCCAGCGAAAGGAACTCGACCTCCTGGAGGATCGCCCTGGCGCGCAGCGCGGCCGACGGAATCTCCACCATCGCACCGAACTTGGCGTTCAGCCCGGCCTCACGGCACGCGCTCGCGAAGTCCCTGGCGTCCTGGCGGTCGGCCACCATCGGCGCCATCACCTCGAGGTGCACCGGCAGCCCCTCGGCCGCCGTGGCCAGCGCCTCGAGCTGGGTCCGCAGCACCTCGGGGTGTTCGAGCAGGGTGCGCAGACCGCGCACGCCCAGCGCCGGGTTCGGCTCGTCGGCGGGGGTCAGGAAGTCCAGCGGCTTGTCGGCGCCGGCGTCCAGCACCCGGACCACCACCCGGCCCTCGGGGAACGCCTCCAGCACCTTGCGGTACGCCTCGACCTGCTTCTCCGCGGTGGGCGCCTTCGCCGAGTCGTCCAGGAACAGGAACTCGGTGCGGAACAGGCCGACGCCCTCGGCGCCGTTCTCCACCGCGGCCGGCACGTCGGCCGGGCCGCCCACGTTGGCCAGCAGCGGCACCCGGTGTCCGTCCGAGGTCTGCCCCGGGCCGGAGGAGGCGGCCAGCGCGGCCTTGCGCTCGGCGGCGGCCGCCCGCAGCTCGTCCTGCTTCTCCTGGGACGGCTCCAGCAGCACGTCGCCGGAGCTGCCGTCCACCGCGACGACGGTGCCCTCGGCGACGTCGATCGCGCCGGGCAGCGCCACGACGGCCGGCACGCCCATCGCCCGGGCCAGGATGGCGCTGTGGCTGGTCGGCCCGCCCTCCTCGGTCACGAAGCCGAGCACCAGGGCCGGGTCGAGCAGCGCGGTGTCGGCCGGCGCGAGGTCCCGCGCGAACAGCACGTACGGCTCGTCGCTGTCCGGCACGCCGGGCATCGGCACACCGAGCAGCCGGGCCACGATCCGGTTGCGCACGTCGTCCAGGTCGGCGACCCGCCCGGCCAGGTACTCCCCGGCGGAGGCGAGCAGTGCCCGGTAGGCCGCGAACGCGTCGTAGACGCCGCGCTCGGCACTGCTGCCGACGGCGATCCGGCGGGACACGTCGGCCATCAGCTCCGGGTCCTGCGCCATCAGCGCCTGGGCCTCCAGCACGGCCTGGGCCTCGCCGCCCGCGAGGTTGCCGCGCGCGACGAGGTCGGCGGCGACCGCCTCGACGGCGGCCTGGGCGCGGGCCTGCTCGCGCGGGGCGTCCTCGGTCGGGATCTGGGTGGCCGGGGGCTCCAGCACCGCCGTCCCCATGTGCCGCACCTGGCCGATCGCGACCCCGTGGCTCACGCCCACGCCGCGCAGCGTCTTCTCCATGTCACCTGTCTCCGCTGAGATGAGCGGCCCCGCCGGGAACCGCTGAGTGGGGGCCGCCCCGTCATCTCGTCCGGGGCGGGTGTCGGAAGGAAAGGAGTCAGCGCCAGCTGAACAGCTGGTCGCCCGCCTTGGCGTCGCCGTCCTCCCGCAGTTCGCCGAGCGAGTCGGCGGTGGCCTCCAGCGCCACGATCGGCGAGATCGGCGACTTGCCCGCGGCCTCGACGGCGGCCGGGTTCCACTTGATGACGGCCTGACCGCGGGTCACCGTGTCGCCCTTGTTGACGAGCAGCTCGAAGCCCTCGCCGTTCAGCTGGACGGTGTCGATCCCGAGGTGGGTCAGCACCCCGTGGCCCTCGGCATCCACGACCACGAACGCGTGCGGGTGCATGGAGACGACGACACCGTCCACCGGAGCGACCGCCGTGGTCTGCTCGCGAACGGGGTCGATCGCGGTGCCCGGGCCGACCATCGCACCCGAGAACACCGGGTCGGGCACGCCCGCGAGCCCCACGATCTTGCCGGTCAGCGGCGACGTCACAGTGGTCATGGTTGTGCCTCCCAAATGCGCAGTACAGCGAGTGGCCGCGAGGAGCGGCACGACGATCAACTGAAGCCTAAATCATGTCAACTTCGGACATCTGCTGACATTCCCGGGCGAAGGCCCCGCCCACGCCTACCCAATCGGCCGGCGACTCACCGGCCCGCGAGTGGTCTAGTCCTCTGGGCCGATGCGCCGCACTCTACAGGCATCTTGGCGAAACGGGACCATTGCTGTATATGCTCGCGAGAGCAACAAATCATGCCGCCTTCCGGGGGCTCCCGGCGCGCCCCGGTTCGCGCTCCGGCTGCCGACCGGCTATGGTTGGTCGAGTCGCCGCGACTCCGCGGTTAACGCCAGATTTCAGATGCGAAAAGCCCCGGTAAACGGAGCGGAAAGCGTCTGGTAGGCTGGAAACACGAAAGAACGAAGCCCGGAGGGCCTGCTGGAAGGCGGCTCGAAGGAAGCGTCCGTTCCTTGAGAACTCAACAGCGTGCCAAAAGT
>NZ_JBIAVL010000027.1:0-85753 GCF_042894165.1 Kitasatospora sp. NPDC001547
CCGGTGGAGCGGATGATGCGGGACGCGAAGATCACGCAGATCTACGAGGGCACCAACCAGGTCCAGCGGATCGTGATGGCCCGCAACCTCCCGTAACCCGCTCAGGACGTGCCCGACGGCGGGGCCCGCGAGAGGCCCGGCCGTCGGCGCCGCCCCCTGGGCGCGGATGTTAGGTTCCGGTGGATGAGCGAGAAGGAAGAGCAGGACCAGCCCATGACTGACGGGCCCTCGAAGCCGGCGATGCGCGAGGCGCTGGTGGCCGCGGCCTTCGAGCTCTTCCTGGAGCGCGGCTTCGAACAGACCACCGTCGACGACATCGTCGCGCTGGCCGGTGTCGGCCGGCGCTCCTTCTTCCGCTACTTCCCGGCCAAGGAGGACGTGGTCTTCCCCGACCACGAGCGCAGCCTCGCCGAGATGACGGAGTTCCTGGACTCCGGCACCGGCGAGGAGGACCCGGTCAAGCACGCCTGCGACGCCGCCCGCCTGGTCCTGCGGATGTACGCCGAGCAGCCGTCCTTCTCCGTCCAGCGCTACCGCCTGACCCGCAAGGTGCCCGGCCTGCGGGCGTACGAGCTGTCCGTGGTCTGGCGCTACGAGCACACCCTCGCCGCCTACCTGCGCGGCCGCTACGCCGACCGCCCGGACGGCCCGCTGCGCGCGGACGTGACCGCCGCGGCCGTGGTCGCCGCGCACAACCACGCCCTGCGCACCTGGCTGCGCTCGGGTGGGGAGAGCGACTGGGTGGCCGAGGTGGACGCGGCGATGGCCTTCGTCACCGGCACCTGGAGCGACCGCCCGGCCGAGGCCGCCGCCGAGGGCGACTCCGACGACGTCGTGGTGCTGGTCGCCAGCCGCCGGGCGCCGCTGTGGCGGATGGTCCAGGGCATCGAGAGCGCGCTGGGCACCGACGCCCGCCAGGTCTGACCATCACCCGTACGGCGCAGCCGGGGCCGCCGTGGCCCCGGGCGACGGCTCCCGCGCCGTGCGGGGCTTCCGGCCCGGGGCGAGACTCGGCCGCAGGACGGGGCCTCCCGGGCGGCGGGCGGCCCGGGAGCGCGAGGGAGCGGCGATGCCGACGACGTCCCGGCAGCCGGGCGGCGGCCCGCCCCTGCGCGAGCCGCTGCCGCACAGCGGCTACCTCCGGCTGCTGCTGATCTCGGCCCTGGTCGGCATCCCGGTCTCGCTGGCGGCCTTCGGCTTCGTCGGCCTGGAACACCAACTCCAGCACTGGGTCTGGGAGAGCCTGCCGACCGCGGCCGGCTACCGCCGGGCGCCCTGGTGGTGGCCGCTGCCGGCGCTGCTGCTGGCCGGCCTGCTGCTCGCCCCGGTCGTGACCCGGTTGCCCGGGCGCGGCGGCCACGTCCCGGTGGACGGGCTGGGCGGCCCGCCCACACCGCCGGCCGCCGTCCCCGGCGTGGTGCTGGCCGCGCTCGCCGGTCTGCCGCTCGGCGTGGTGCTCGGCCCGGAGGCGCCGCTGATGGCGCTCGGCGGCGGCCTCGCCCTGCTCGCCGTCCGCTCCGCCAGGAGGGCCGAACAGCCGCGGCTGGTGGCGGTGTTGGGTACGGCGGGTGCGGCGGCGGCGATCTCCACCATCTTCGGCAGCCCGCTGGTGGCCGCCGTGATGCTGATCGAGGCGGCCGGGCTGGGCGGCCCGCAGCTGATCGCGATGATCCTGCCCAGCCTGCTGGCCGGCGGGCTCGGGGCGCTGGTCTTCACCGGCTTCGGCCACTGGACCGGCCTGGCGATCGGCGCGCTCTCGCTGCCGCGCCTGCCGAAGAGCGGGGTGCCCGACCCGGGGGACTTCCTCTGGGGCGTCCCGCTGGCCGTCGCGATCGCCGTGGTCTGCGTGGCCGGGCAGGGCGTCGGCCGCCGGGTGAAGGTCCTCACCGCGACCGGCACCGCACGGCAGACCGCCCTGCGCACGGTGCTGTGCGCGGTCGCCGTCGGCGGCTGCCTCGCCGCCTACGCGCTGCTCACCGGCCGCTCCCCGGAGGAGGCCGCGCTCTCCGGGCAGGCCACCCTGGGCGCGCTCGCCGCCGACCCGGCCGCCTGGCCGGTCGGGGCGCTGCTCGCCCTGGTGCTCTGCAAGGGGCTGGCCTGGTCGATCGCCCTCGGCAGTCTGCGCGGCGGCCCGATCTTCCCGGCGATCCTGCTCGGTGCGGCCCTCGGCACGGCCTGTGCGCCGCTGCCCGGCCTCGGCGCCGCGCCCGCCCTGGCCGTCGGCCTCGCGGCCTCCAGCGCCGCCGTCACCGGACTGCCGGTCACCAGCACCGTCCTGGCCGCCATGCTGCTCGGCGGCGAGGCGGCGAACTCGATGCCGCTGCTGATCGTGTCCACGGTGGCGGCCTTCGTCACCGCGCAGTCGCTGCGCGGCCGGCCGAAGCGGGACGCCACCCCGGCCGTCAGCTGACATCGGCCTCCGGGCCCGCGCCGAGGTACTGCTCGATCTGCTGCTGGTTCTCCACCAACCGCAGGCACAGGTGCCGCAGTTGGGCCAGCTCCTCGGGGCTGAAGCCGCGGAAGACGGCGGCCATCGCGCGCTCGGTGGGCACCCGGAACTCCTCCAGCCAGGCCAGCCCCTCGGCCGTCGCGGTGACCAGCACCGCCCGCCGGTCCTTCGGGTCGGGGGAGCGGCGGGCCAGCCCCTCCCGCTCCAGGGTGTCCACCAGCCCGGTCGCGTTGCGCGGGGTCACCCCGCCGGCCCGGGCCAACTCGCCCACCGTCAGCCCCGGTTCCCCGGCCCCACCCGCCGCACCGAGCCGTACCAGCACGTCCAGCGCCCCCGCGCTCAGCCCCCGTCCCCGTGATCCGTGCGCCCGAAGCCTCTCCACCGCGTGGAACGCCGACCGCGCGGCGGCCGCCGCCTCCAGCGCCAGGGTGTCCCCGCCCTTGGTGAACATGCCCATGGCCGTCCGCACCCTGCTGTCGTACAGCCGGCCCTCGTCATCCCGCCCCAACGGGCCGGTCGCCGCTTCCCCTGAGTTATTTACCTGCTTCATAATGAAGTCATTCTGCACTGCTCGGAACGCCTGTCAAGGGGTGGCCCGCCGACTCGTCGGCCATGGCGGAGACTTCGGCGGGGATCGGAGGTGAGCCCCTGCGGGGACCCGTCGGTCCCGAGGTGCTAGCCAACTGTTCCCGTACGTCCGAGCCGCGTATCGGGCCGTTCGAATGATGCCGCCGGGGATCGGGGCGGCGCGACCGCGGGCCGGCGTCGCGGCCGTGGTCGGCACGGAGAGTGACGCGGGTGTGCTCCGGCCGAATGATCCTGTGAGATGGGCATACGAACTGTATTTCTGCTGGTGAGAGCGGCGATTCCGACGGGACGCGAGGCCGGACGGGGTGCGGCGCCGGTTGCGACGGGATGCGGGCCGTGGCTGTCTGAATCGCGGCGGGGCCGACCGGCGCCGCCACCAGATCCGGAAAACTCCGTGGAGGAGATCTTCATGCGTGCTCTCAAGCGAGTCGTGGCTGTCGGCGCTCTCACCGTCCCGCTCGTCCTCGGCTGCGCCGGCCTGGCGTCGGCCGCCGAAGGCATCGACGCGAACTACGGCAAGGGCTACTTCACCGCGAACGAGAACGGTGCCGGTCTCGCGGCCGTCGAATCCCACGTCGGCCCGGACGGCGTCTCGCACGCCGACTTCTGGATCTGGGCCGACGACAACGGCGTCTCCGGCTCCTTCACGGGTTCGGGCGCCACCTTCGTCGAGAGCTGACCCGACCCGCTCGGGCCTGACCCGGGCACCGTCCCGTCGGATCAGACCCACCCCGGATGCCCGGCCGGTACCCACCGGCCGGGCATCCGGCCGGTCGGACCCAGTGGAGAGCGGTGGGGGAGGCCCCGGCGGAAAGCCGTGCCGGAAGAAGCCGAAAAGCAGGAAGGCCCCAGATCAACTGGGGCCTTCCGTCGGTGTCCGAGGGGGGACTTGAACCCCCACGCCCGATAAAGGGCACTAGCACCTCAAGCTAGCGCGTCTGCCATTCCGCCACCCGGACCGGGTGTCGTCCTCGCGGCTTCCGATCTCTCGTCCGTCGCGCTGACAGATGTAACTGTAGCAAAGATCGGCTTGGGCTCCCAAAACGGTTCCCGGCGGGGGAGCGGGGCCGGTGGCGGCGGCGAGGGGCAGTCTGTGGCGGGGGCGTGACCAGGGGGTTTCGGGAGCGTGCGGGGGCTGGATCGGGATACGGGGCTGGGGGAGGATGGGCGGACGTGCTCGTACGGCCCGGGTGCAGGTCCTGGGGGTGGCGCGCTGGTGCGTCGGTGCGGGCCCAAGACGAGGAGTGACCGTGAGCGAGCGGAGCGAGTCGGCGGCCCCGAAGGTGACGGCTGAGTCGGAGGTCGCCGAGATCTGTCGCGATCTGATCCGGATCGACACCAGTAACTACGGGGACGGCTCCGGCCCGGGCGAGCGGAAGGCGGCCGAGTACGTGGCCGAGCAGCTCGCCGAGTTCGGCCTCGAACCGAAGATCTTCGAGTCGGCCAAGGGGCGGGCCTCGACCGTGGTCCGGATCGAGGGCGAGGACCGCTCCCGTCCGGGCCTGCTGATCCACGGCCACACCGACGTGGTGCCGGCCAACGCCGCGGACTGGACCCACGACCCGTTCGGCGGCGAGATCGCGGACGGCTGCGTCTGGGGGCGCGGCGCGGTCGACATGAAGGACATGGACGCGATGACCCTGGCGGTCATCCGCGACCGGCTCCGCACCGGGCGCAAGCCCCCGCGCGACATCGTGCTGGCCTTCCTCGCCGACGAGGAGGCCGGCGGCACCTACGGGGCGCGCTTCCTGGTGGACAAGCACCCGGGACTGTTCGAGGGCGTGACCGAGGCGATCGGCGAGGTCGGCGGCTTCTCCTTCACGGTCAACGACCAGGTCCGGCTCTACCTGGTGGAGACGGCCGAGAAGGGCATGCACTGGATGCGCCTGACGGTCGAGGGCCGGGCCGGCCACGGCTCGATGGAGAACGACGACAACGCGATCACCGAGCTGTGCGAGGCGGTCGCCAGGCTCGGCCGGCATCAGTTCCCGCTGCGGATCACCAAGACCGTCCGGGCCTTCCTGGACGAGCTGTCGGACGCGCTCGGGGTCGAGCTGGACCCGGAGAACATGGACGAGACGCTGCGGGTGCTCGGCGGCATCGCCAAGATGATCGGCACCACCCTGCGCAACACCGCCCAGCCGACCATGCTCGGCGCGGGCTACAAGGTGAACGTGATCCCCGGTCAGGCCACCGCGCACGTGGACGGGCGCTTCCTGCCCGGCTACGAGGAGGAGTTCCTGGCCGAGCTGGACAGCGTGCTCGGCCCGCGCGTGAAGCGCGAGAGCATCCACTCGGACAAGGCGATCGAGACCGGCTTCGACGGCGCCCTGGTCGAGGCGATGCAGACCGCGCTGCGGGCCGAGGACCCGATCGCCCGCGCGGTCCCGTACTGCCTGTCGGGCGGGACGGACGCCAAGTCCTTCCAGGACCTGGGCATCCGCTGCTTCGGCTTCGCGCCGCTCCAGCTGCCGCCGGACCTGGACTTCGCCGGGATGTTCCACGGCGTGGACGAGCGGGTGCCGGTGGACGGCCTGAAGTTCGGCGCCCGGGTGCTGGACCGCTTCATCGACGCCTGCTGAATTCCTGATCAGGCGACTGGGTCGGCCCGTTCCCGGAGCGCCGGGGGCGGGCCGGCCGCATTGTCCGAGCGGATGATTGTGGGACCGGGAGAAGGAGATCGACAGAAACGGTTCCTCCGGAATTTCCTGGTTGATCATTTGTGCGAGACCTCACCGTTGCGGGTGAATGGGAGATCCACTCCGTACCCCGTTTGCCGCAGCGTCGTTCATCCCTGTGCAGCCCGCCGAACGGGTTGCGTTGTCCATACAGGAGGAATGATGAAGGTCAAGAAGATCGCCGCTGTCACCGCCGCCACCGGTGGTCTGGTGCTCGCCGCCGCCGGTGTCGCGTCCGCTCACGCGGGCGCCGAGGGTGTGGCCGCGGGCTCCCCGGGTGTGCTGTCGGGCAACCAGATCCAGGTCCCGGTGCACATCCCGATCAACTTCTGCGGCAACACCGTGGACGTCGTCGGCGTGCTGAACCCCGCCTTCGGCAACCACTGCGCCAACGTCTGAGTCGACCTCCGGGCCGCCGAGGCCTGTTGAGCCGAACTCGGAACGGCCCCCGGGCGGCGGACGCGCCGCGCCGGGGGCCTTCGCGTTCCCGGCGGCCCGTCGGCGCCCGTCGGCTGCCGGCCGGCGGTCCTCCCGGGGCCGCCGGATACACGGCACCCGACACGATCGCTCGATCGGGTGAAGCTGATTCGTTCGGCTCAACCTCCCGGTTGGCCCCTCGTTAACCCGTGTGCAGCCGAAGCCCTTGCGTGATTTACGGATATACCGAAATTCCGACTTTCTTGAAGGTTCACGTCAAGGTCGACACGTCGTCTCGAAATGTCAGGGGAAAACATGAGGAATGTAGCCAAGAAGGGGATCCTCACGGCCGTGGCCACCGGCAGTGTGCTGGCCTCGACCGCCGGCTACGCCTATGCGGGGGGAGCCGAGGCACAGGGGGTGGCCACCGGTTCGCCCGGCGTCGTCTCGGGCAACTCGGTCCAGGTGCCGATCCAGGTGCCGATCAACGCCTGCGGCAACACGATCGACGTGGTCGGCTTGCTGAACCCGTCCTTCGGCAACCACTGCGCCAACGTCAACGGCGGAGGCCACCCGGCGGGCAAGCCCGCCCAGGGCGGCCAGCCCGGCGGCGGCTCGGGGGCCACCGGCGGTGGCGGCGGCCACACCGGTGGTGGCGCGGGCGGCGTCGACGGCTCGGGTACCGGCGGGAGCCAGGGCACCGGCGTTCCGGGCACCACGGTGCCGGGCGCCAACCTCCCGGGTGCCGGCGTCCCGGGCGCCGGCGCCTCCGGCACCGCCACCAACTCGGCCGGCGTGATCTCCGGCAACAGCGTCCAGGCGCCGGTGGACGTCCCGGTCAACGCGTGCGGCAACTCGGTGAACGTGGTCGGCGTCGCCAACCCGGCGTTCGGCAACCACTGCGCCAACGTGGAGAAGGTCGTGCCGCCCACCCCGGCCCCGCCGGCCGAGGGCTGCGCCGAGGCCTGCCCGACCCCGCCGCAGGTCTCCGCCGAGGAGGTGACGAACCCGCGCATCGGCGGCGAGTCCACCGCGGCGGTCGTCGCGGCGCCCGCCGCCGCGGACGCTCCGGCCGCCCAGCTGGCCTCCACCGGGGCCGGCGGCGTCGAGCTGCTCGGTGCCGCCGGTCTCGCGCTGCTGCTCGGCGGCGGCGTGCTCTACCGCCGGGCCCGGGCCGGCGCCCGCTGACCCGCTGAGGGCCTGTCGTCGACAGGCCCGGGGCCTGAGGAAGGCCCTCGGGGTGCGTGCCGGACCCGGCCCGCGCGCCCGCCGCGGAACGACGCACCCGCGGCCGCCGAGCGAACGGGCGGCCGCGGGTGGGTGAGGGCTCGGGGCGAGCCCTGCCCGGGGCCGCGGCGCCCCGCCCGTCACCAGCTCCGGACCTGCCGGATGATCCGCCGCTTCAACCGGACCGTCCGGCTGCCGTCGGGGAACAACCTGAGCCGGTCGAGCTCCCAGTGCCCGTACTCGGCGTGCTCGGTGAGCAGTTGGCGCGCCGCGTTGCGCGTGGTGCCGCGCGGCATGCGCAGGGACTGGTACTCGTACTCCGGCTGCCGGACCGGCTTCCGTGGGATCAAAACGCTCCTCCTGGGGATCACCTCGGGCAAGCCTACGGCCTGCCCCGGACAGTCGGCCCGGGTATTTCCGGCCGTCCTCCCGCGCGGAGGCGGCGGCCCGGAGGGCGACGACCCGCGCGGTCGACTGACAGTCCATCAGTTCTGTTGCCGCTGTGAAGGGAATACCCCGATCCCGGCGCGCGAAGCGGCACCCGGGCGGCCTCGGCGGGCCCGGCGCGCGCCCTGCGCGCCCGCTTCGCGCCGGTGTCACCGGAGGACGAAACGGAAGAGATCGGACATCAGGGCGGAAGTTGCGGTGAAATCGCGGGTGTAGGTGACAACCGCTGTGCGTACCGGCGCCGCGGGGAGATAGCGTCTGCACCATGTCTGATGCCGCGCAGCCCACCATTGCCGAGGTACGCGCCGCCGCTGAGGCGGTCAAGGCCGCCATCGACCGTCATCTGGAAGCGGTGTCAAGCCCCAACGCAGCCGATGATCCCGCCGTGTCCGCCGCCTACGAGCAGCTCGCCACGGCGGCCATCGCCTACGACCAGCTCCTGTACGAGGCCTACGACGAGGTGACGCCCTTCGAGATCCCCGGGGACGAGGGCCCCGGCGGTTACCACGGCCCCGAACAGCCCGAGGCGATCAGTGTGTTGATCCGCCGCGACTACCACGTCGTCGACCCCAAGCGGCTGCGTGCCCAGGCGGAGCGGCTGGACGAGTCGCTGACTCCGGGCGAAGTCGGCGCGGGCGAGGTGAACGCCGCGATCGGCGTGCTGTTCGGCGAGTACGAGCCCGACGAGATCGCCGCCCGCAGCGAGGAGTTCGGCTTGGAGGAGGCCGACTCGACGCTCTGGGTCGCGGCCGCCGAGCCGACCGAGCCGGGCGAGTGGCTGCCCGAGCCCTTCGAGCACGCCGACCCGCAGCTGCTGATCTGCCGGTTCGACGTCAGCGAGGTCTACGACGACGAGGACCCGGACGACTGACGCCGTCCAGGACGAGCCGACGGGCGGGCCCGGGACCACCGGGCCCGCCCGTCGTGCGTTCCGGCCCGGCGCGTGCGTCCCGGCCGGCGGGCCGGAACGCACGACGCGACGGGGCCGGCCGGGACGCACGACGCGAGGCCCGCCGGAACGCCGGTCAGTTCTCCGAGGCTGCGGTGTTCTCGGCGAGGACCGCCCGCAGCCGGGTGGTGCGCGGTTGCGCCGGGCGCTCGGCGACGGCCTGGGCGAGCGCCGGGCCCGCCGCGTGCACCACGGACAGGTGCCGCTCGCCGCGCCCGAAGGCGGTGTAGACCCACTGCCGGGTGAGCGCCGGGGCGGCGTCCTCCGGCAGCACCACGACCGCGCCCGGCCAGCGCCGGCCGAGCGCCTGGTGGACGGTCAGCGCCCAGCCGTGCCGCAGCCGGGCGGCCTCGGCCGGCGGGACCGTCCGGCGCGAGCCGTCCGTGTACTCCAGGTGCAGACCGGTGGCGTCGCCGTCCAGCACCCGGGCCGGGCGGGTGACGCCGGGGGCGGGGGAGTCGACCACCCGGTCACCCGGGTCGAAGCCGCCGAACCGGCCGGGGCCGGGGTTGAGCCGGGCCTTGGCGGCGGCGTTCAGCGCGCGGGTGCCGGCCGCGCCGCCGTGACCCGGGGTGAGCAGCACCACCTGCTCGACGGGGATGCCCAGCGCGCGCGGGATGGAGTCGGTGAGCAGCTGGATGGCACGGTGGACGGCCTCGCCGGCGTCCTTGGCGGTCAGGATGACCACCTCCTTGTCCGGCGCCTCGACCGGCTGCAGCTCGCCGATGCCGATGCCGGAGACCAGCTCGCCGATCGGGCCGAAGTCCGGGGTGCGGGAGGCGACCGCCGGGCAGGCCCTGGCGGCCAGCAGGTCGGCGAAGAACCGGCCGGGCCCGGCCGACCAGAGCTGGCCCGGGTCCCCGCTGAGCACCAGCCGGGTGCCGTCGGCCAGCGACTCCAGGACGGTGGCGGCCAGTTCGACGTCCAGCAGCGGGGCGTCCAGGAGGACCAGCAGGTCCAGGGCGAGGGTGCCGTCCGGGGCGCGGCCGGGGCCGGCGGCGCCGGAGAGCAGCCCGGCGAGGGTGACCACGGGGGCCTCGGCCCCGGTGCCGGCCCCGGCGAGCGCGGCGAGGGAGTCCCGGCCCTGGTCGGTCCAGGTGGCGGCCCAGGCCCGCAGCCCCAGGCCCCGGGCGGCGGTGACCAGCGCGGCCGGCTCGGCGCGGGCGGCCTCGCCGCCGGTGTGCAGCACCAGGGCGTGCTCGGCGGCGGCGGTGATCAGGGCGGTCGCGGAGGAGGACGGGGCGGCCTCGGCGGCGGCCGCCCAGGCGGTCGGGCCGGGGGCCGCGGGGGCCCGCTCGGCGGAGTCCTCGGCGGCCCCGCTCTCCCCGGCCTCCTCCTCGGCCTCGTCGGGGTCGGTGGCCTCGCCGTCGGGGTCGGTGGCCTCGTCGGCCGGGTCCTCGCCCGGCACGAAGGTGGCCATCAGCTGGAGCAGCTTCTCGGCGAGGCTGTCCTCGGCCATCGCCAGCCCCTCCAGGGCGAGCAGCGTGCGGGTCGGCGCCTCGTCCTCCTCGCCGCCCCCCGCCGCGTGCGCCTCGGCGCCGGTCAGCTCCTCCTGGAAGGGCAGCACCCGGCCGTCCGCGACGGCGGCCTGGATCGCGGCGCCCGGGTCGGGCATCCGGAGCCGTTCGAGCCCGGCCGCCACCTCGGCCGCCTCCTGGGCCGAGTGCCCGCGCAGCGCCGCCTGCTCCAGCAGCCACGCGACCAGCGCCCGGGCACGACGCTCGTCGCCCGGGCCGGCTTCGGGGCCGAGCAGCTCACGGGCGAAGCCGTCCGCGTGCTCGGGGCGGACACCGGGCAGGCCCAGCACCGCCCACGGGTCCTCGCGCAGCCGCCGGGGGGCCTCCTCACCGAACTCGGCCACGGCGGCGGCCGCCAGCTCGGCCGGGGCGCCGCCGGCGGCCAGCACCTCGGCGGTGGCGCGGATCGCCTCGGCGCGCTGCCGGTCGGACACCACCGGGGCGGGAGCGGCCGGGGCGGGGACCGTCACGGCCCTGGCAGGGGTCGGGGCGACAGGGGCGGGCGCCGGAGCGGTCGGGGCGGCAGGGGCAGGCGCCGGGGCGGTCGGGGCGGCGGGCTCCGACCCCTCGGGCTCCGGAGCCTCTGCCGTCGACGCCTCCGCCATCGAGGCCTCCGCCCGGGCGGCACCCGCCCGCGCGGCACTCGCCGCGGCGTCCTCCGACTGCATGCCGCGGATCCGCTGGGCCAGCTCCGCGAACTTCGCCGCCTTCGTCTCCGGGCTCAGCCGGCCCCCGGCGGTCACCTCCGGAGCGCCGTTGCCCGTGTCAGTCATCGTCGTCCGCTCCAAGGTCACTCCACTGCAGGTTCTGCTCGACAGCCAGGGCCGGGGGTCACAGCTCCGTCCACCCCTGGTCCGGGTAGTGGTGCACCGGCGACGAGATGTCGTCCAGCGCACCACGGATCTCATCCGGAAGCGTAAGCGCCTCCACCGACAGCGCCGCCTGCAGCTGGGCCACCGTCCGGGCCCCGACGAGGGCGCTCGCCACCCCGGGCCGGTCCCGGACCCAGGCCAGCGCGACCGCCAGCGGCGTGCTGGCGAGCCCGTCGGCGGCGGTGGCGACGGCGTCCACGATCCGCCGCGAGCGCTCCCCGAGGTACGGCTGGACGAACCCGGTCAGGTACGGCGAGGCGCCGCGCGAGTCCTGGGGGATGCCGTGCCGGTACTTGCCGGTGAGCACCCCGCGCCCGAGGGGCGAGCCGGCCAGCACCCCGACCCCGGCGTCCAGTGCGGCGGGCATCGCCTCCCGCTCGATGCCGCGCTGGAGCAGCGAGTACTCCAGCTGCGCCCCGGCCAGCGGCACCCGCCCGTGGTGGGCGCGCTGCCAGGTGGCGGCCCTGGCGAGCTGCCAGCCGCTGAAGTCGCAGACCCCGACGTAGCGGGCGCGCCCGGAGGCGACGGCGATGTCGAGGGCGCTGAGCGTCTCCTCGGCCGGGGTGGCCGGGTCGAAGGCGTGCACCTGCCACAGGTCGACGTAGTCGGTGCCGAGCCGGCGCAGCGAGGCGTCCAGGGCGGCGAGCAGGTGGCCGCGCGAGCCGTCGAAGCGGCGGGCGGACTCGGGGACGCTGCCGGCCTTGGTGGCGATGACCAGCTCGGAGCGCGGGATCAGGCTGTCGGTGAGCCGGGAGAGCAGGTACTCGGCGCCGCCGTCCGCGTACACGTCGGCGGTGTCGACCAGGTTGCCGCCGGCGTCCACGAACTCCTTCAGCTGCTCCGCGGCCTCGTGCTCGTCGGTGTCGCGGCCCCAGGTCATAGTGCCGAGGCCGAGCCGGGAGACCTGGAGGCCGGTACGGCCGAGGTGACGTTGTTCCATCGGACGGGCCCTCCACTGGCCGGTGGCCCCGGGAGCCCCGGAGGCCGGTAAACGCGCAGGTGGGAAGAGCACTCCCCACGTCGGCTGAGCGTAGCGGCCGGTACCCGGACACGGGTGCCGACCCGCAGAACGATCACCGGGGCGGAAACCCGGGCGAGTGTGACCCAGCCCACCACTACCCGTCAGTAGCATGTCCGGCGCGGGCGCGGTTACCCTCGCCACAACCCCAACCCACTGGAAGGTGCGGCAGATGCGACTCGGGATCAACCTCGGCTACTGGGGGCTCGGCATGGACGCCGACAACATCGCCGTGGCCCAGGAGGCGGACCGGCTCGGCTACTCGGTCTGCTGGGCGGCGGAGGCGTACGGCTCGGACGCCGCGACGGTGCTCAGCTTCGTCGCCGCGAAGACCGAGCGGATCGACGTCGGCTCGGCCATCTTCCAGATCCCGGCCCGCACCCCGGCGATGACCGCGATGACCGCCGCGACCCTGGACACCCTGTCCGGCGGCCGGTTCCGGCTCGGCCTCGGCGTCTCCGGCCCGCAGGTGTCCGAGGGCTGGTACGGCGTGAAGTTCGACAAGCCGCTGGCCCGCACCCGCGAGTACGTGGAGATCATCCGCAAGGCGATGTCCCGCGAGCGCCTGGTCCACGAGGGCGCGCACTGGACGCTGCCGCTGCCCGGCGGCCCCGGCAAGCCGATCAAGCTCACCGTCCACCCGGTGCGCGAGCACATCCCGCTGTACATCGCCGCGATCGGCCCGAAGAACCTGGAGCTGACCGGCGAGATCGCCGACGGCTGGCTCGGCATCTTCTTCTCGCCCGAGCACGCCGCGCTCTCCCTGGACCCGCTGACGGCCGGCCGGGCCAAGGCCGGGCGGACCCTGGAGGGCTTCGACCTCTGCCCGACCGTGAACCTCGCGGTCGGCGAGGACGTCAAGGCCGGCGTGGACGCCCTGCGCTCGTACGCCGCGCTCTACATCGGCGGCATGGGCAGCAAGGAGAAGAACTTCTACAACCAGCTCGCCCGGCGGATGGGCTACGAGCAGGCCGCCGACGAGGTCCAGGAGAAGTACCTCGCCCGGGACTACGCGGGCGCCGCGGCCGCCGTCCCGCACGACCTGATCGACGCCACCTCGCTGATCGGCGACACCGCCCGGATCGCCGACCGGATGCAGGCCTACGCCGACGCGGGCGTCAGCACGCTCACCCTGGCCCCGGCCGGGTTCACCCTGGACGAGCGGATCCTGGCGCTGCGCACCGGCGTCGAGGCGCTGGAGCGCGCCGGGCTGGCGTGACCGGACGGGCGGCGGGCGGGCGGCACGACCGGCGCTACAGCCAGTCGTGCCGCTTGAACACCCGGTGCAGCACCAGGCAGACCACCACCATCAGCACCAGCACCGCCGGGTAGCCCCAGGCCTGGTGCAGCTCGGGCATGTCGTCGAAGTTCATCCCGTAGACGCCCGCGATCATCGTCGGCACGGCGGCCAGCGCCGCCCAGGCCGAGATCTTCCGCATGTCGTTGTTCTGCTGGACGCTGACCTGCGCCAGGTTGGCGCTCAGGATGTCGGACAGCAGCCGGTCCATGCCGTCCACCTGGTCGTTCACCCGGGCCACGTGGTCGGCGACGTCCCGCAGGTAGGGCGCGGTCTCGGAGCGGACGAAGCGGGCGCCGCGCTCCAGGGCGAGCATCGGCTCCAGCAGCGGGCCGGTGGCCCGGCGCACGGACATCACCTGGCGCTTGTAGCCGTAGATCCGGCCGGCGGTGTCGCGGCCGACCCGGCCGGGGGCGAAGATGTCCGCCTCCAGCTCGTCCAGGTCGCTCTGGAGCGCGGTGGCCACGTCCATGTAGCCGTCCACGATGGTGTCGCAGACCGAGTGCAGCACCGAGCTGGGCCCGTAGCGCAGCAGTTCGGGATCCTGCTCCAGGGTGGCGCGGAGGCCGCTGAGCGGGCTGTCCTCGCCGTGCCGGACGGTCATCACGAAGTCCCGGCCGAGGAAGACCATCACCTCGCCGACCGTGACGACGTGCGCGCCGGGGTGGTAGCCGAGGGTCTTCAGGGTGACGAACAGCGAGCCCTGGTAGGCCTCCACCTTGGGGCGCTGGTGGGCGCTGACGGCGTCCTCGACGGCCAGCGGGTGCAGTGCGAACTCCTGGCCCACCTGGTCGAGTTCCTCGGTGGTGGGCTCGAACAGGCCTATCCAGACGAAGCCGTCCGGACCGGCCGCGCGGGCGGCGGCGAGCGCGCCGGCCAGGTCCTCGGGGGCCTCGATCCGGCGGCCGTCGTGGTAGGCGGCGCAGTGGACGATCATGCGGGCCATTGTCACCCGGGGCGGGGCCGTCCGGCGAGGACGCGGGAGGAACCGGTCCACCGGTCCACCCGTCCCCGGCACCCGACCGGTGCCCCGTCCGCCGGCCCGCGGCGCCCGGGCCGGCGCCCGACCGTGCGGCCGGGCGGAGATCCGGGCGGAGAACCGGGCCCCACGGCCGGGCCCGGAGGCCGTAGGCTGACCCCATGCCCACCCTGCTGCTCGTCCGTCACGGCCGCTCCACCGCGAACACCGCCGGGATCCTGGCCGGTTGGACCCCCGGCGTGGACCTCGACGACACCGGGCGCGACCAGGCCGCCGCGCTGGCCGGCCGGCTGGCCGGCATCCCGCTGGTGCAGGCCGTCAGCAGCCCGCTGGAGCGCTGCCGGCAGACGCTGGAACCGCTGCTGGCGGTCCGGCCCGAACTCGGCCCGCCGGCCGCGGACGAGCGGCTGGGGGAGTGCCACTACGGCGACTGGACCGGCCGCCCGCTGGCCGAGCTGGCCAAGGAGCCGCTCTGGCGCACCGTGCAGGACCACGCCGCCGCGGCCGCCTTCCCCGGCGGGGAGTCGCTGCGCGCGCTGAGCCACCGCACGGTGGACGCGGTGCGCGAGTGGAACCAGAAGATCGCCGCCGAGCACGGCGAGGACGCGGTCTGGATCGCCTGCTCGCACGGCGACGTGATCAAGGCGGTGGTGGCCGACGCGCTCGGGCTGCACCTGGACCACTTCCAGCGGATCAGCGTCGAGCCCTGTTCGGTCACCGCGATCCGCTACACCCCGCAGCGGCCCTTCGTGCTGAGGATGGGCGACACCGGCGACCTCGGCCCGCTCGCCCCGAAGCCCGGCCCCGCCGCGGCCACCCCGGCCGGCGACGCGGTGGTCGGCGGCACCGTCTGACCCGCGCCGCCGACGGGCCGTCCGGGGAGGCGCCGTCCGGGCGGCACCGTCCGCTTCCCCGGGTGCCACCCCGCCCGCGGCCGTCGGCTCGGCTCCCCGGCCGGAGCCCGGAGGTCGTAGGGTGACTAACGAGTCCATCCGGCCGCGACCCGCCCCCGGCGGAACCGCGCCGACCGACACGATCCGGAGCGAGAGCGTGCCCCGTCAGGTCTTCTTCTACGACCAGCCCGAACGGTTCGTGGCCGGCACCGTCGGCCAGCCCGGCGCCCGGGCGTTCTACCTTCAGGCCAGCGCCCGGGGCCGGATCACCAGCGTGCTGCTGGAGAAGAACCAGGTCGCGGCGCTCGCCGAGCGCATCGAGGAGGTCCTGGACGAGGCGCTGCGGCGCAGCGGCGGCGACGCCGCCATCCCGGCCGCCGCCCCTAAGGACCTGCTCGACACCGCCCCGCTGGACCTCCCGCTGGAGCAGGAGTTCCGGGTCGGCACGATGGCCCTGGCCTGGGACAGCGTGGAGAGCTGCCTGGTGGTCGAGGCCCAGGCGCTGGTCGAGGACGAGGAGGACGAGGAGGCCGCCGAGGCGGTCTTCACCGACGACGACACCGGCCCGGACATGCTGCGGGTGCGGCTGTCCGGCGCGATGGCCCGGGTCTTCGCCAAGCGCGCGCTGGACCTGGTCGCGGCCGGCCGCAAGCCCTGCCCGTTCTGCAACCTGCCGCTCGACCCGGAGGGCCACCTGTGCCCGCGCGCGAACGGCTACCGGCGCTGAACACCGACACCCCGCCGCAGGCCGACCCGTCGGCGGCCGCCGCGCTGGCCGCCGACGTGCCCACCGCCCTCGCGCTGCTGCGCCAGGGCGAGCTGACCGTGCACGGCCGGCTCACCGACGCCTCCAACGCCGCGCTGTACTGCACGGTGGCGCACGGCTCGCTGAGCGCCCAGGCCGTCTACAAGCCGGTGGCCGGTGAACGCCCGCTGTGGGACTTCCCGGACGGCACGCTGGCCGGGCGCGAGGTCGCCGCGTACGAGCTGTCCGCCGCGACCGGCTGGGGGCTGGTGCCGCCCACCGTGCTGCGCGAGGGCCCGCACGGCCCGGGCATGGTGCAGCTGTGGGTCGAGCCGGACCCGGGGGCCGAGCCGCTGCTCGCGCTCCAGGACCCGCGCGGTCCGGAGGCGGGCTGGCTGCCGATCGTCCGGGCCGAGGTCGAGGGCGGGCGGACGGCCCTGCTGGTGCACCACGACGACCGGCGGCTGCGCCGGCTCGCCGTCCTGGACGCGGTGCTCAACAACGCCGACCGCAAGGGCGGCCACCTGATCCCGGCCGCCGACGGCCGGGTGTACGGCATCGACCACGGCGTCACCTTCAACACCGAGGACAAGCTGCGCACCCTGCTCTGGGGCTGGGCCGGTGACCCACTGCCGGCCGAGGCGCTGGAGGTGCTGGCCCGGCTGGCCGAGCAGTTGGACGGCGAGCTCGCCGAGCGCCTCGCCCCGCACCTGACGGCGGCCGAACTGGACGCGACCCGGGCCCGGGTGGCCGGGCTGCGCGGTTCCGGACGGCATCCGCTGCCGCCCGAGGACTGGCCCGCGATCCCCTGGCCGCCGGTGTAGCCGGGGCGGCCCGCCCCCGGGGCGGGCCCCGCCGCCCCCCGGGAGCGCCGGTGGTCCGGACCGGTCCGGACGGTGGTCTGGACCGGTTCGGGAAAACGGCGCACAGATGGTCTGGACCTGTCCCCGGAACAGGTCGCACACTGCTCCGATGGATGTGCGACGGACCACCCCCACCCCCCGAACCGCGCCGGACCTGCCGTTACACCGGCTACAGGTCCCGCTGCCCCAGCTCCTCCCCTTCGCCATCGGCAGTTTCGACGCGATCGGCCCGCTGTCCCGGGCCGGCTTCCCCCACCGGCACTCCTTCTACGAGATCGTCCACGTCACCGGCGGCCACGGCGCCCACGTCCTGGACCTCGTGCACCGGCCGCTGGCGCCGCCCCAGTTGTGCGTGATCACCCCCGGCCAGGTGCACTACTGGGGGGACACCGAGGACCTGGTCGGACGGGTCGTCCTGTTCAACGAGGACTTCCTGCTCGGCCACCCCCAGGACCTCGCCGCCCTGCGGGCCCTGGCCACCCGCCCGGCCCTCGCCCTCGGCGAACAGGCCGACGCGGTCGCCGGGCTGCTCGCCGACATGGAGTACGAGTACCGGACCAGGGCGCCCGGCTACCAGGGTGTGCTGCGGGCCAGCCTGCACATCCTGATCGTCCGGGCGCTGCGCGCCAGCGCCCCGGCCGACCGTCCGGCGGTGCCCAGCCGGCCGGCCGAAGTCGCCGCCGCCTTCACCCGGCTGATCGCCCGGCCGGGCGGGGTGCGGCACTCGGTGGCGTCCACCGCGCAGGAGCTCGGGGTCTCCCCGGGGCACCTGCAGACCCTGGTGAAGCAGGCCACCGGCCGGACCCCGGGCGGACTGATCCGCCGCCAGCAGACCCTGGAGGCCAAACGGCTGCTGGCCTGCACGGATCTGACCATCCGCCAGGTCGCCAAGGAGGCGGGCTTCGCCGACCCGGCGTACTTCTGCCGGTTCTTCCGCAGGGAGACCGGGATGACCCCGGGGGAGTTCCGGTCCAGGGTCGACGGAAATCACCACGATCCCCGGATCATGTCCATCGCGGTCGCGCCGGACGGCCCGTAACTTTGCTGCTGGCCACCGGTGGCCGGTCCGGCGCGCGCGAACGGGTCGCCGGTTCGGCCCTTGTCATGCCCCCACCATGGCAAGGGCCGCCCCCCACCTCCCCGCCTCACGAAAAGGAGACGGCGCATGCCCACGCCCGACGGCATGATCAGCCGCAAGACCGTCCTGAAGGCCGCCGCCGCGCTGGGCGCCGCCCCGCTGCTGGTCGGCGGCGGAGTCGCCCTGGCCCGGGACCGGATCAGCAGCGGCGAGCCGCTCGGCTTCACCCCCGAGTGCCACGACGGGGACGCCCCCACCATCGAGCAGACCGAGGGCCCGTACTTCAAGCCCAACTCCCCGCTGCGCAGCTCGATGGTCAACGACGGCCCCGGCACCCACCTGGTCGTCAGCGGCTACGTGTTCGGCCGCGCCTGCCGGCCCATCTCCGGCGTGCTGCTGGACTTCTGGCAGGCGGACAACGACGGCGACTACGACAACGTCACCTACACCTTCCGCGGCCACCAGTTCACCGACGCCAACGGCGCGTACAAGCTGGACACCATCGTGCCCGGCCTCTACCCGGGCCGCACCCGGCACATCCACGTCAAGCTCCAGGCCCCCGGCCGCCCGATCGTCACCACCCAGCTGTACTTCCCGGGGGAGCCGCGCAACAGCACGGACACCATCTACGACGCCCGGCTGCTGATGAACGTCCGGCAGAACGGGCCGACCCGCGAGGGCACCTTCGACTTCGTGCTGAACGTGCCGCAGACCCCGGGCACGCCGAGCCCGACGCCCACGCCCACCCCGACCGCCACCTCCACCCCGACCACGCCGCCGGGCGGCACCTGGGCTGCGGGTACCTCGTACAGCGCGGGCGACCGCGTGACCTACTCCGGCGTCTCCTACACCTGCCTCCAGGCGCACACCGCCATGGCCGGCTGGGAGCCGCCGAACGTGCCGGCCCTCTGGAAGCGGTCGTAGCGGCTCCGACCGCGTCCCCCGGGGGCGCCGGGCGCCCGGTCGGCGGCAGGGCCGGCCGGGCGCTCAACCGTGTCCGGAACCGGGGCCACGGGTGCCCCGAGCAGGGCCGGGCGCGCCCGGAACGGCGGCCGGATCCCGTGCATTACCAGTCGGGAAACCGCCGGGCAACGGCAGGAAGCGAATCCAGTCGATCTTTCGCACTGGTTAGGCTTTCAAATGTTCGCAAGGTTAAAGTTGTTGCCATGCATGCCTGGCCCGCCTCCGAGGTTCCCGCCCTGCCTGGTCAGGGGCTCCCCCTTCGTATCCACGACACCGCAGCGGGCACGGTCCGGGAGGTCGTGCCGCTGGACGGCACCGCCCGGATCTACGTCTGCGGCATCACCCCCTACGACGCGACCCACATGGGCCACGCCGCCACCTACAACGCGTTCGACCTGGTGCAGCGCGTCTGGCGGGACGCCGGTCACGACGTCCTGTACATCCAGAACGTCACCGACGTCGACGACCCCCTGCTCGCCCGCGCGGTCGAGACCGGGCAGGACTGGACCGCCCTGGCCGAGCGCGAGACGGCCCTGTTCCGCGAGGACATGACCGCGCTGCGGATGCTGCCGCCGGCCCACTACATCGGCGCCGTCGAGTCGATCCCGTGGATCGTCCCGATCGTCCAGAAGCTGCTGGCCTCCGGCGCCGCCTACGAGGTGGACGGCGACATCTACTTCTCGGTCGACGCCGACCCGCACTTCGGCGAGGTCTCCGGGCTGACCCGCGAGGCCATGCGCCCGGTCTTCGCCGAGCGCGGCGGCGACCCGGACCGCCCCGGCAAGCGCAACCCGCTGGACGCCCTGCTCTGGCTGGCCGCCCGCCCGGGCGAGCCCGCCTGGGACACCGAGCTCGGCCACGGCCGCCCCGGCTGGCACATCGAGTGCGTCGCCATCGCGCTGCAGTACCTCGGCATGTCCTTCGACATCCAGGGCGGCGGCAGCGACCTCTCCTTCCCGCACCACGAGATGGGCGCCGCGCACGCCCAGGTCGCCACCGGCACCCACCCGTACGCCAAGGCGTACGTGCACGCCGGCATGGTCGCCCTGGACGGCCACAAGATGTCCAAGTCCCGCGGCAACCTGGTCTTCGTCTCGGCGCTGCGCCGCGAGGGCGTCGACCCGGCGGCGATCCGCCTGGCGCTGCTCTCGCACCACTACCGCGCGGACTGGGAGTGGACCAAGAGCACCCTGGACGACGCCGTCGAGCGCCTCGCCCGCTGGCGCGCCGCGGTCTCCCGCCCGGACGGTCCGGCGGCCGAGCAGCTGCTCACCGAGGTGCGCGCGGCGCTCGCGAACGACCTGGACGCGCCCGCCGCGCTGGCCGCGGTCGACCGCTGGGCGGCCCGGCAGGAGGCCGACGGCGGCACCGACACCGGCGCGCCCGGCCTGGTGACCCGCACCGTGGACGCCCTGCTGGGCGTCGCGCTGTAACACCCCGCACCACACGCCGAAGGGGCGTCAGGACCGGATGTCCTGACGCCCCTTCGGCCGTCCGGCCCGTCGTACGGCGGGCCGGACGGCCTGTCGCACGGCGGTCGTGCGGAGGTCACTCCTCCTCGGAGCCGTCCTGCCCCTCCCGGGCGCCGCCCGGCGCCTCCGGCTCGGCCGGCCGCTCCGCCGTGGCGTGCCCGGCCACCGGCTTCTCGCCGGTCGGCCCGACGTTCTCCCGCCGGCGCAGGTAGCGCTCGAACTCGCGGGCGATCGCGTCGCCGGAGGCCTCCGGCAGCTCCGCGGTGTCCTGCGCCTCCTCCAGCTGCTGGACGTACTCGGCCACCTCGCTGTCCTCGGCGGCCAGCTGGTCCACGCCGAGCTGCCAGGCCCGGGCGTCCTCGGCGAGCTCGCCCGGCGGGATGCGCAGGTCCAGCAGGTCCTCCAGCTTGTTGACCAGGGCCAGCGTGGCCTTGGGGTTCGGCGGCTGCGAGACGTAGTGGGGCACCGCGGCCCAGAGCGTCACGGCCGGCACGCCGGCGTGGGTGCAGGCCTCCTGGAGCACCCCGACGATGCCGGTGGGGCCCTCGTAGCGGCTCTCCTCCAGGTCCAGCCGGCGGGCCAGCTCCGGGTCGGAGGTGACGCCGCTCACCGGCACCGGGCGGCTGTGCGGGGTGTCGCCGAGCAGCGCGCCCAGGATCACCACCAGCTCGACGCCCAGCTCGTGCGCGAAGCCGAGCAGCTCGTTGCAGAACGAGCGCCAGCGCATGCTCGGCTCGATGCCGCGGACCAGCACGACGTCCCTGGTCGTCGGCTCCGTCACCCGGACCACCGAGAGCCGGGTGGTCGGCCAGGTGATCCGGCGGACGCCGCCGTCCAGCCAGACCGTGGGCCGGTTGACCTGGAAGTCGTAGTAGTCCTCCGCGTCCAGGGCGGCGAACACCTTGCCGCTCCAGGTCTCGTCCAGGTGCGCCAGAGCCGCGGAGGCGGCGTCGCCCGCGTCGTTCCAGCCCTCGAACGCGCAGACCATCACCGGGTCGATCAACTCGGGAACATCTTCCAACTCGATCACCCAGCGTCTCCCTCCGGTCGGCGGTCGGACCCGCGCCGCCCCGGCTGGCCTGCCGGGGCGCCGACGGCCGGCTGCCGACTGTCGAACCTCTCGTCTCCCGTGGAACGCCTCGCTCCACGGTCCCTACCTGCCCAGCCTACGGGCTTTGATGCGCACCACGGCCGGGCACCGGGACAGTCTGGGGGAGCGGACGGCCGGGATCCACCGGATATCGGAAGGCCCCGGGCTGACGGTTCGTCAGCCACCGGTTCGGGTGCGGACCGTGCCCGTCCGGTGGCGCGGAGCGACGGGGCGGCCGGGTGCCGGGCGCTCGGGCACCCTTCAGGGCGTGCCCACCCAGCCGCTGCGGTACGCCGCCCAGTGCTCCGGCAGCGAGGCGAAGTCCACGTACAGCGCGACGCCGAAGTTGGCCCGCCGCCGGTCCTCCCGGCCCAGGCCCAGTCGCACGCCCCGGACGGCGGCCCGGACGGTCTCGGCGTCGCCCCAGTGGCCCCACTTGTCGTCCCAGTAGAACGGCAGGCCCATCAGCAGGTCCACGTCGGCCGGGGTGGACCGCAGCGCGAGTTCGGTCTGCCGGGCGACGTAGCCGCCGTACAGCGGCTCGGTGGGCATCGAGGTGTCGTAGCTCATCACCGCGATCTGGTCGACCCGGCGGGCGGTCTCGGTGAAGTACGCCCGGTCCCACCACTTGCCGTGGTCGGTGAGCAGGATGCCGGCCGTGTGCAGGCCCGGGACCGGGTCGATCTGCGGGGCCGCCACCGACAGCTGGGCGCCGCGCGCCGCGGTGACCGGCCGGACCTGGTCGAGCAGGGCCAGCCAGCCGGCCGAACCGGGGCGGATCGGCTCCATGTCGAAGTGCACGCCGTCGAAGCCGAGGTCCAGCACCTGCCGGGCGGAGGCGGTCACCCGGTCCCGGGTGGGCGCGTCCTCCAGGTCCAGGGCGTCCTTCTCCGGCTTGACCTCGTCACCCAGCCAGCTCTGCAGCCGCACGCCCGGCAGCGCCCGGTGGACGGCGTCGGTGAACCAGCGACCCCGGGGGTGGACGGCGGGCGGCAGCGAGCCGTCGTGCTCCAGCGGGCCGGTGTGCACGTACAGGTCCCGGATGCCGGTGCCGGCCAGCTGCCGGACCAGCGCGGCCACGTCGGCCTCGGTCTTGCGGCCGTCCACCCAGGCGTGGCCGAGCCAGAGCGCGTCCCGGCCGCGGGTACGGGCGTCGGCGGCGGGCTCGCCGGTGTAGTGCAGCCGGAACACCACGAACGCCGAGCCCAGCGCGGTGGCCGGGACGGCCGCCACCAGCACCAGCACCAGCAGGGCCCGGCGCCACCGGGACCAGGCCCGCCAGCGGTCGCGCAGCATGCGGAACGGGGCCGTCACGGCCCGGCCGACACGCTGCGCGGAGGTCCGGAATCTGGTCACGCGCATGCTCCCCCTCGCGATCGAGCGCTCAGGATACGGAATGGCACGGCGGGCCGACCGGTGGGCCGGATACCCTGGCCACGTGCGCGCCCGACCAAGCGGGTGCGCAAAGCCGACAGCCGTCGCACCAGGGAGAAGCCCCATGGCCACAGCAGCCACCCCGTCCATCACTCAGCAGAGCCGCGCGAACGCGTTGCGTGAAGCGCTCGCCACCCGGGTGGTGGTCGCCGACGGTGCCATGGGCACCATGCTCCAGGCGCAGGACCCGACGCTGGAGGACTTCCAGAACCTCGAAGGCTGCAACGAGGTCCTCAACATCACCCGCCCGGACATCGTCCGGTCCGTCCACGAGGCCTACTTCGGGGTGGGCGTGGACTGCGTGGAGACCAACACCTTCGGCGCCAACTTCAGCGCGCTGGGCGAGTACGAGATCTCCGAGCGGATCTTCGAGCTGTCCGAGTCCGGCGCCCGGATCGCCCGCGAGACGGCCGACGCCCACACCGCCGCCGACGGCCGCGTCCGCTGGGTGCTGGGCTCGATCGGCCCCGGCACCAAGCTGCCGACCCTCGGCCACGCCCCGTACGCGACGCTGCGCGACGGCTTCCAGCAGAACGCGGCCGGGCTGATCGCCGGCGGTGCCGACGCGCTGCTGGTGGAGACCAGCCAGGACCTGCTGCAGACCAAGGCCGCCATCCTGGGCTCCAAGCGGGCCCTGGCCGAGGCCGGGCTCGACCTGCCGGTGCTGGTGCAGGTGACGGTGGAGACCACCGGCACCATGCTGCTCGGCTCCGAGATCGGCGCCGCGCTCACCGCGCTGGAGCCGCTGGGCGTGGACTACATCGGCCTCAACTGCGCCACCGGCCCGGCCGAGATGAGCGAGCACCTGCGCTACCTGGCCAAGAACGCCCGGATCGGCCTGTCCTGCATGCCGAACGCGGGCCTGCCGGTGCTCGGCAAGGACGGCGCCCACTACCCGCTCTCCCCGGCCGAACTGGCCGACGCCCACGACGTGTTCACCCGCGAGTACGGCCTCTCGCTGGTCGGCGGCTGCTGCGGCACCACCCCCGAGCACCTGCGCCAGGTGGTCGAGCGGGTCCAGGGCCGTCCGATCGCCCCGCGCGACCCGCGGCCGGAGCCCTCGGCGGCCTCGCTGTACCAGGCGGTGCCGTTCCGCCAGGACACCTCCTACCTGGCGATCGGCGAGCGCACCAACGCCAACGGCTCCAAGAAGTTCCGCGAGTCGATGCTGGCCGGCGACTGGCAGGCCTGCGTGGAGATCGCCCGCGACCAGATCCGGGACGGCTCCCACCTGCTGGACCTCTGCGTGGACTACGTCGGCCGCGACGGCGTCGCCGACATGAAGGAGATCGCCGGCCGACTGGCCACCGCCTCCACCCTGCCGATCGTGCTGGACTCCACCGAGCCGCCCGTGCTGCGGGCCGGCCTGGAGGCGCTCGGCGGCCGCGCGGTGCTCAACTCGGTCAACTACGAGGACGGCAACGCCCCCGACTCGCGCTTCGGCCGGATCGCCTCGCTGGCCCGCGAGCACGGCGCCGGCCTGATCGCGCTGACCATCGACGAGCAGGGCCAGGCCCGCACCGCCGAGGCGAAGGTCGCGATCGCCGAGCGGCTGATCGCCGAACTCACCACCGACTACGGCATCGACGAGGGCTCGATCCTGGTCGACTGCCTCACCTTCACCCTGGCCACCGGCCAGGAGGAGTCCCGCCGGGACGGCATCGAGACCATCGAGGCGATCCGCGAGCTCAAGCGCCGCCACCCCGGGGTGCAGACCACGCTCGGCCTGTCGAACATCTCCTTCGGCCTCAACCCGGCCGCCCGGGTGGTGCTCAACTCGGTCTTCCTGCACGAGTGCGTGGAGGCCGGCCTGGACTCGGCGATCGTGCACGCCTCCAAGATCCTGCCGATCTCCCGGATCCCGGAGGACCAGCGCGAGGCCGCGCTCGACCTGGTCTACGACCGCCGCCGGGACGGCTACGACCCGCTGCAGCGCCTCCTGGAGCTGTTCGAGGGCGTCTCCGCCGCCTCGGTCAAGGCCTCCAAGGCCGAGGAGCTGGCCGCGCTCCCGCTGGAGGAGCGGCTGCAGCGCCGGATCATCGACGGCGAGCGGAACGGCCTGGAGGCCGACCTGGACGAGGCGCTGGCCGGGCGCCCGGCGCTGGAGATCATCAACGACACCCTGCTGGCCGGCATGAAGGTGGTCGGCGAGCTGTTCGGCTCGGGCCAGATGCAGCTGCCGTTCGTGCTCCAGTCCGCCGAGGTGATGAAGACCGCGGTGGCCCACCTGGAGCCGCACATGGAGAAGTCCGACAGCGAGGGCAAGGGCACCATCGTGCTGGCCACCGTCAAGGGCGACGTCCACGACATCGGCAAGAACCTGGTCGACATCATCCTGTCCAACAACGGCTACAACGTGGTCAACCTGGGCATCAAGCAGCCGGTCTCGGCGATCCTGGACGCCGCGCAGGAGCACAACGCGGACGTCATCGGGATGTCCGGGCTGCTGGTGAAGTCCACCGTGATCATGAAGGAGAACCTGGAGGAGCTGAACCAGCGCAAGCTGGCCGCGAGCTACCCGGTGATCCTCGGCGGCGCCGCGCTCACCCGGGCCTACGTCGAGCAGGACCTGCACGAGATCTACGAGGGCGAGGTCCGCTACGCCCGGGACGCCTTCGAGGGCCTGCGGCTGATGGACGCGCTGATCGCGGTCAAGCGCGGCGTGCCCGGCGCGGCCCTGCCGGAGCTCAAGCAGCGCCGGCACGCCCGGGTCGAGGTGGAGGAGCCGGAGCCCGAGGTCAACCTCGGCCAGATCCGCTCCGACGTCGCGGTCGACAACACCGTGCCGACCCCGCCGTTCTGGGGCGACCGGATCGTCAAGGGCATCCCGTTCGCCGACTACGCCTCCTGGCTGGACGAGGACGCGCTGTTCAAGGGGCAGTGGGGCCTGAAGGCCTCCCGCACCGGCGACGGCCCCTCGTACGAGGAGCTGGTGGAGACCGAGGGCCGGCCGCGGCTGCGGGCCTGGCTGGACCGGCTGCAGACCGAGGGCTGGCTGGAGGCGGCCGTGGTCTACGGCTACTACCCGGCCAACTCCAAGGGCGACGACCTGATCGTCTTCCACGAGGACGGCACCGAGCGCACCCGCTTCACCTTCCCGCGCCAGCGGCGCGGGCGCCGGCTCTGCCTGGCCGACTTCTTCCGCCCGGAGGAGTCCGGGGTGCGGGACGTCGTCGGCCTCCAGGTGGTCACCATGGGCAACCGGATCTCGGAGGCGGCCAACGAGCTGTTCGCCGGCAACTCCTACCGGGACTACCTGGAGCTGCACGGCCTGTCGGTGCAGCTGGCCGAGGCGCTGGCCGAGTTCTGGCACGCGCGGGTCCGCTACGAGCTGGGCTTCTCCGGCGAGGACCCGCAGGACGTCAAGGACATGTTCGCGCTCAAGTACCGCGGCGCCCGCTTCTCGCTCGGCTACGGGGCCTGCCCCGAGCTGGAGGACCGCGCCAAGATCGCCGAGCTGCTGAAGCCGGAGCGGATCGGCGTGGTGCTCTCCGAGGAGTTCCAGCTGCACCCGGAGCAGTCCACCGACGCGATCGTGATCCACCACCCCGAGGCGAAGTACTTCAACGCCCGGTAACGCCCGGTTCGTGCCGCGTTCGCTCCTTCCGGGCGAAGCGGGCGTATCCTGGATGATCCTGAACGGGCCGGTCCGCTCACCAGCGGGCCGGCCCGTGCCTTCCCCGGAACGCCCCGGGCCTGCCGGAAGGACACCTGCCATGACGACCAGCCCCACCTCCGCGCGCATCCTCGACCACGGGGACGACCGCGGGCTCCAGGCGGTGCTGCTGGACATGGACGGGACGCTGGTGGACACCGAGGACTTCTGGTGGCAGGCCGAGGCCTCGCTCTTCGCCGAGCTGGGCCACGAGCTGGACGAGGCGGACCGCGCCCACGTGGTCGGCGGCCCGATGGCCAGGGTGATGGACTACCTGGTCGCCCGGACCGGGGCGGACATCGCGCCGGCCGACCTCGGCGTGCTGGTCAACCAGCGCTTCGTCGACCTGCTGGCAGGCGGGGTGCCGCTCATGCCGGGCGCCGAACGGCTGCTCAACACCCTTGCCGCGCACGGCATCCCGGCCGCCATGGTGTCCGCCTCGCACCGGCACGTGATCGACATCGTGCTGCGCTCGCTGGGCGCCCACCACTTCGCCTTCACCATCGGCGGGGACGAGGTGCCGCGCACCAAGCCGTTCCCGGACCCGTACCTGGAGGCGGCCCGGCGGCTGGGGGCGGACCCGGCCCGCTGCGTGGTGATCGAGGACACCCCGACCGGGGTGCGGGCGGGCGAGGCGGCCGGCTGCCCGGTGATCGCGGTGCCCTCGGTGGCGGCGATCGAGCCGGCTCCGGGGCGGCTGGTGCTGCCCTCGCTGGAGCGGGTCGACCTCGACCTGTTGCGCTCCCTGGTCACCTCGCGAGTGTGATTGTCGTCTCATTGCGACCCGGCCTTACTGGCCGGTAAGCGACCTCGCGGGCCTCCGGGACGAAGCCGTCGGGGGAGAAAACGGGCATTGGCTGACAACTCGTCGGGCGTGCCGTGATGCCCTGAACCACCGTGTCCCAAACGTCATCTGCACGGGTACCGGTCGTGCGTGTTCGATGTGGCACGCTACTCCAGTTCGTGCCACCCAGAAGGACGCGCCTCGTGAAGACTTCAGCTGAACGCCTGGCAGTACTCGGTTGCGCCGGCCTGGTCGCCGTGTCGGTGGCGGGCTGCGGATCGGTGACCGACGTGGTCAAGGGGGACAGCGGCAAGTCCATCACCATGGGCACCAGCCAGCTGACCGGTGTCCTGGACCCGGCCGCCGCCTACGACTCCGGATCCTGGCTGTTGCTGCGCAACACCTTCCAGTCGCTGCTCACCTTCCAGGCCGCGGCCAGCTCGCCCTCCCCGGACGCCGCGCAGTCCTGCGAGTTCACCAGCGCCGAGGCCACCGAGTACCACTGCACCCTGAAGCCCGGCCTGAAGTTCTCCAACGGTCACCCGATGACCGCCCAGGACGTGGTCTACTCGATCGAGCGCACCAAGAAGATCAACGACCCGAACGGCCCGGTCGAACTGCTCGACTCGATCAAGTCCGTCGAGGCCAAGGGCGACAACGAGGTGCTCTTCCACCTCTCCGCGCCCGACGCCACCCTGCCGGCGAAGCTGGCGACCCCGGCCGGCGCCATCGTGGACCACCAGGCCTACCCCGCCGACAAGCTCGTCGCCAACGACAAGCTGATCGGCTCCGGCCCGTACCGCATCGACTCGGTCGAGAACCTGAACGGCGGCAAGCAGCTGGGCAAGGTCGTGCTGTCGGCCAACGACAAGTACGGCGGCGAGGCCAAGCTGCGGAACAACAAGTTCACCGTCCGGTACTTCGACAAGTCGGAGGACCTGAAGGCCGCGCTGGACCGGAGCGAGGTCGACCTCACCGACAACAGCCTGGAGCCGAACACCGCCGCCCAGGTCCGCTCCGACCAGCAGGGCGGCAAGACCGACCTCCAGGTGACCGAGGGCGACAGCAACGACACCCGTTCGCTGGTCCTCAACACCAAGGACCCGCTGATGAGCAACGTCGCCGTCCGCCAGGCCATCGCCCAGATGATGGACCGCAAGGCGCTGGCCCGCGACGTCTTCGCCCGCACCGTCCAGGCGCTCTACTCCATGGTCCCGGCCGGGCTGCCCGGCCACAGCACGGCCTTCTTCGACCGCTACGGCGACCAGGACGTCAACAAGGCCAAGAAGATCCTGACCGACGCCAAGGTCCAGACCCCGGTCAAGTTCACCCTCACCTGGTCCCGTTCGCGGGCCGGCAGCAACGAGGCCGAGACGCTGAAGAAGCAGCTGGAGACCGGCGGCCTCTTCCAGGTGACGCTCGCCCAGGAGCCGGACTGGGACTCGTACCGCAAGGGCTGGGCCGAGAGCAAGTACCAGGCGTACGTCATCGGCTGGTTCGCCGACTACCCGGACCCGGACAACTACCTCGCCCCGCTGCTGGTCAACGGCGGTGCCTACCACCACGGTTGGGACGACCCGCGGATCAGCGGCAAGCTGGTGCCGGACGGCCTCAAGCAGACCGACCGCAGCGCCGCGGCCGCCACCTACGCGCAGATCCAGCAGATCGAGGCCGAGAACGTGCCGCTGGTCCCGCTGTACCAGAACAAGTCCTTCTTCGCGGCCCGCTCGTACGTCACCGGCGTCGAGTCCACCGTCGACACCACCGGCTACTTCCGCTTCTGGGAGATCAGCCGGACCAACAAGTAGCGCCCGCAGCACGGCGGCCCGCCCGCTTCCCCGTCGGTACGGGGGAGCGGACGGGCCGCCGTCGTGTTCCGGCGGCCCCGCGGGGCCGCCACGGGCCTACAGGGCGCCCGGGCGCACCAGCCCGCTCTCGTAGGCGTACACGGCCGCCTGGACCCGGTCGCGCAGCTGGAGCTTGGTCAGCACATGGCCCACGTGCGTCTTGACGGTGGTCTCGCTGACGAACAGCTCGGCCGCGATCTCCGCGTTCGACAGCCCGCGCGCCACCAGCTTCAGCACCTCCAGCTCCCGCTCGGTCAGCGCGCTCAGCGCCTGCGGCGGCGCCTCGTCGCCCGAGGGCAGCTTGGTGGCGTACATGTCCAGCAGCCGGCGGGTGATGCTCGGCGCCAGCATCGCCGCGCCGTCCGCGACCACCCGGATCGCCTGCACCAGCTCCTCGGCCGGGACGTCCTTCAGCAGGAAGCCGCTGGCGCCCGCGCGCAGCGCCTCCACCACGTACTCGTCCAGGTCGAAGGTGGTCAGCACCAGCACCTTGGCCGGGCCGTCCCGCCCCGGGCCGGCGATCCGGCGGGTCGCCTCGACGCCGTCCATCCTGGGCATCCGGATGTCCATCAGCACCACGTCGGGCTGCAGCGCCCGCACCTGGTCCAGCGCCTGCTGGCCGTCGCCGGCCTCCCCGACCACCACGAGGTCGGACTCGGCTTCCAGGATCATCCGGAAACCGGTGCGCAGCAGCGGCTGGTCGTCGACCAGCAGCACTCGGATCGTCACCTAGGACTCCTTGCTCATCGGATCCCCCGTGGGATCACTCTCATCCGACGTACGGGCCGGCGGCACCGGCAGCGGGTACGGCGGCGGGGTGCCGCCGAACTCCGGGCAGCTGGCCTGGTGGTCGCACCAGTCGCAGAGGCGGTTGCGGGTGGCCGGGAAGTCCCCGGTGGCCACCGCCAGGCCGATCCGCTCCCACAGTGCCTGGAGCTTGCGCTCCACGGCGAGCAGGTCCGCCTCGTCCGGGTCGTAGCTGACCACGTCCCCGCCCCCGCCGAGGTAGACCAGCTGGAGGCGCTTGGGAATCACGCCCTTCCAGCGCCACACCACCAGCGCGTAGAACTTCATCTGGAACATCGCCTTGCCCTCGAAGTCCCGCGAGGGCGCCCGGCCGGTCTTGTAGTCCACCAGCCGGACCTCACCGGTCGGGGCGACGTCCACCCGGTCGATGTAGCCGCGCAGCAGCAGCCCCGACTCCAGGGCCGTCTCCACGTAGAGCTCCCGCTCCACCGGGTGCAGCCGGGTCGGGTCCTCCAGCCGGAACCACTGGCCGACCAGCTTCTCGGCGTCCGCCAGCCAGCGGGTCAGCGCCGCGCCGTCCGGGTCCTCCGGGAACAGCGAGGCCAGCTCCGGGCGCTCGCCCAGCAGCCGCTCCCACTGCGGGCGCAGCAGGCCCAGCGCCCGCTCCGGCGTCCGCTCGGCCGCCGGGCTGTCGAACAGCCGCTCCAGCACGGCGTGCACCAGCGTGCCCCGGGTCGCCGCCGAGCTCGGCGGCTCGGGCAGCCGGTCGATCACCCGCAGCCGGTACAGCAGGGGACAGGTGAGGAAGTCCCCCGCTCGGGACGGCGAGAGGCCGGTCGGGGGTGCCGCCGGGCGCGCGGCGGCACTGCTGGTCTCGGTGTGCATGGCTACGACCCTATTGCCCTTCGCTGTCATCCCGCTGCCACGGTGCTGCCACAGCCGCGGCCGAGTGGGTAGGAAACCGGGAGGAGGGCCGCGCAGCGCCGGACGGCCGCGATCACGTAGCGTGGGCGCACCGGGCACGACGGGGGAGACGACCGAAGGGATCACGGTGAGCGACAGCAGGGGGCAGCAGCCCTCCGACCGGCCACCGCAGGCGGAAGACGGGCGTCCGGCCGCGCCGCCGCCCGAGCGCCGCGGCGGCATCCTGATGGGCCGCCCCTTCGGTGTGCCCGTCTACGTCACCCCCTCCTGGTTCGTCATCGCCGCGCTGATCACCTGGGTGTTCGGCGGGCAGCTTGGCGAGGTGCTGCCCGACCTCGGCGGTGCCCGCTACCTGGTCGCGTTCCTCTTCGCGGTCGCCTTCTACGCCTCCGTCCTGGTGCACGAGCTCGCCCACACCCTGGTCGCGCTGCGCTACCGGCTCGGGGTGCGGCGGATCCAGCTCCAGTTCTTCGGGGGCGTCTCCGAGATCGAGAACGAGGCGGAGACCCCCTGGCGGGAGTTCTGGCTGGCCTTCGTCGGCCCGCTGCTCTCGCTGCTGCTCGGCGGCGTGTTCTACCTCGCGGTGCGGGCGGTGGAGCTGTCCACCGTGCCCGGGGTGCTGCTCACCGGCCTGATGGTCTCCAACCTGGTGGTCGCCGCCTTCAACCTGCTGCCGGGCCTGCCGCTGGACGGCGGGCGGATGCTGCGCGCGGTCGTCTGGGCGGTCAGCGGCAAGCCGATGACCGGCACGGTGGCCGCCGCCTGGGTCGGCCGCGGGCTGGCCGTCGCCGTGCTGGTCGGCCTGCCGCTGCTGAGCGCCGCCCGCGGCGTCGAGCGCACCACCACCGACACCCTGGTGGACGCGGTGCTGGCCGCGGTGCTCGCCGCGATCATCTGGAACGGCGCCACCGGCAGCCTGCGCAACGCCCGGCTCAAGGCGGTGCTGCCCGGCCTGCGGCTGCGCGAGCTGGCCCGGCGGGCCGTCGAGGTCACCGCCGACACCCCGCTCGGCGAGGCGCTGCGCCGGGCCCGCGAGGCCCAGGCCGGCGCGGTGATCGTGGTGGACGGCCGGGGCGAGCCGATCGCCCTCGTACGGGAGTCCGCGGTCCGGTCGGTGCCCGAGCACCGCCGCCCCTGGGTGGCGGTCGGCCCGCTCGCCCGGGACCTGGAACCCGGGCTGCGGCTGAGCGCCGACCTCGGCGGCGAGGACCTGCTGCGGGCCGTCCAGACCACCCCGGCGGGGGAGTACCTGGTCGTCGAGCCGGACGGCCGGGTGTACGGCGTCGCCTCGCTCAGCGACATCGAACAGCGGCTCACCGCCGCCGTCACCGGCCGCTGACCGCCGCCGACGATCACCCGCGTCCGGCGGGCCGGTCCGCTTCCCTTAGGATTGGCCGCATGTCCGAACCGACCGGTGCCGCCCGCCGACGCGGGCCCTTCCAGGTCGGGGACCAGGTCCAGCTGACCGACCCCAAGGGTCGCCACTACACGTTCACGCTCCAGGCCGGGAACCAGTTCCACACCCACAAGGGTGCGTTCCCCCACGACGAGCTGATCGGCGCCCCCGAAGGCACGGTCGTGCGCACCACGGGTAACGTCCCGTACCTCGCGCTGCGCCCCCTGCTCCCCGACTACGTCCTGTCCATGCCGCGCGGCGCCGCCGTGATCTACCCCAAGGACGCGGGGCAGATCCTGGCGATGGCCGACATCTTCGCGGGCGCCCGCGTGGTCGAGGCCGGTGTCGGCTCGGGCGCGCTCAGCACGTACCTGCTGCGCGCCGTGGGCGAGCAGGGCATGCTGGCCTCCTACGAGCGCCGGCAGGACTTCGCCGACATCGCCCGGGGGAACGTCGAGCGCTACTTCGGCGGCCCGCACCCGGCGTGGAAGCTGACCGTCGGCGACCTCCAGGACAACCTGGTCGAGACCGACGTCGACCGCGTCATCCTCGACATGCTGGCTCCCTGGGAGTGCCTGGACGTCGCCTCCCGGGCGCTCGTCCCCGGCGGCCTCATCTGCTGCTACGTGGCCACCACCACGCAGATGTCGAAGACCGTCGAGGCGCTGCGCGACCACGGCACCTTCACCGAGCCGCAGGCCTGGGAGACCATGGTCCGCACCTGGCACCTGGAGGGCCTGGCGGTCCGCCCGGACCACCGGATGATCGGCCACACCGGCTTCCTGCTCACCGCCCGCCGCCTGGCGGACGGCGTGGAGCCGCCGCTGCGCCGCCGCCGTCCGGCCAAGGGCGCGTACGGCGAGGACTACGACAACGGCTCCCCCGAGCCCTCCCTCCAGGAGCGCGCCGCCGCCCGCAAGGCCGCCCGCGCCACGGAGGCGGACCAGCCCGACCTGGGCTGAGCCCCGGACCCACGGAAGGGGTGGTACGAGCGCTCTGCTCGTACCACCCCCTTCCTCTTCGGCCGTGGACGCCGTGTGGGACGATGCTCGCTCACGCCCTGGCGCTTGGAGCTCTGGAGGGGACGCCTGGTGGAGACCGCGGTCGGGACGACGACGGCGACGGCTGGACAGCACGGACCGCGGGGCCGCTCCGGACCCGGGCGCGCGCGCACCGCCCCCTGGCACTGGGCCGTCGCCCTGGCCGGCTGCGGCGCGGTGGTGGGGGCCGCTCTGGCCGCCTCCCCGGCCACCGGCACCCCGGTCCCCGCGCACGGCACCCCCCAGGCCCTCGCCGCGACCGCGGCCCCCGATCCGGCCCGGGCCCAACTTCCTCTGGACTGCGGCCCGTTCCCGGTGAAGACGGCGCTCAGCGTGCCCGCCCGGCTCGGCGACGGGCGCCCCGGCACGGTGGTGGCCGCGCACTGCGCCACCGAGACCGGCACCCCGCCGGACGCCGTCTTCCTGCTCGGCTTCGGCCCGGGAGAGCGCCCGGAGGTCGTGGCCACCCTGCTCGCCGAGCGCGAGAACCTCACCGTGAGCCGGATAGCGGTGCGTTCGGACGGCGCCATCACCGGCCACGCCCAGGGGTATTCCAGCGAGGACGTGCCGCGGTTCCGGCCCGACATCTCACTCGACCTCACCTGGACGCGCAAGGGCGGCGGCTGGGACCTCTCCCAGACCGCCGCCCCGGTCTCCGCCGTGTGACGGACCGGCTACTGCGCGTCCGGCCCGTACACCTCGACCCGGTCGGCGACCCGGCGCACGTGGATGCAGTCGCCGGGGCACTCCTTCGCCGAGTCCACCACGTCCTGAAGGATCGTCAGCGGCACCGGGGCGGTCTCCCCGGGCTGCTGGCGCAGCTCGTCGTCCGGCCCCTTCACGTAGGCCAGCCCGTCGATGTCGAGTTCGAAGACCTCGGGTGCGTACTGCGCGCAGATGCCGTCGCCGGTGCACAGATCCTGGTCGATCCACACCTCCAGCGCCTCGGCCGCCGCCGTCTGCTCGGTCACCGACATGGTCCCCTGCCGTTTCTGTCCCGGGTCGCCCCTATTCCTGGAGCAATCCCGCCATTCGTACAACGATCGGACCCAGACTCGTGGTCGCGATCGGATATCGCTTCGGTCGACGATACATCTGGCCCGCTTTGGGCGGTGCGCGGTGGGTATCCCAGTTAGCAGAGGGGAAGCACGCTGGGGCGAAGATCGGACACGCCCGTTCCATCTTTCTTGATCTAGGGGTTTACGGACCCCTGGTCCCAGGTAGGGTCTGGAAGCGTCCAGCTCCCCGGAGGAGGTGAGGACCGTGGCAGCCCACGATGACGACTACAACCGCAGCACCGGCAGGCCCGCTCGTGGTTCCGACGAGGCCGCTCAGGTCTCGTACCTTGAGCAGGAAATCGCCGTGTTGCGCCGCAAGCTCGCCGACTCGCCGCGCAATTCGAGGATCCTCGAAGAGCGGATCGTCGAGCTCCAGACCAACCTGGCGGGCGTGACCGCCCAGAACGACCGGCTCGCCTCCACCCTGCGTGAGGCCCGCGACCAGATCGTGGCCCTCAAGGAGGAAGTGGACCGGCTGGCACAGCCCCCGGCCGGCTTCGGCACCTTCCTCGACGCGAACGAGGACGGCACCGCGGACATCTTCACCGGCGGGCGGAAGCTCCGCGTGAACGTCAGCCCCAACGTCGCCCTCGACGAGGTGCGGCGCGGCCAGGAAGTGATGCTCAACGAGGCCCTCAACATCGTGGACGCGATGGCCTTCGAGAACATCGGCGAGATCGTCACCCTCAAGGAACTCCTGGAGGACGGCGAGCGCGCCCTGGTCCTGGGGCACACCGACGAGGAGCGCGTGGTGCGCCTCGCCGAGCCGCTGCGCGGGCTGACCATCCGGGCGGGCGACGCCCTGCTGCTGGAGCCCCGCTCCGGCTACGTGTTCGAGGTCGTGCCGAAGTCCGAGGTCGAGGAGCTGGTCCTCGAGGAGGTCCCGGACATCGACTACCGGCAGATCGGCGGCCTGAGCAACCAGATCGAGCAGATCCGCGACGCGGTCGAGCTGCCCTACCTGCACGCCGACCTCTTCAAGGAGTACGAGCTGCGCCCGCCCAAGGGCGTGCTGCTCTACGGCCCGCCCGGCTGCGGCAAGACGCTGATCGCCAAGGCGGTCGCCAACTCGCTGGCCAAGAAGGTCGCCGAGGTCACCGGCCGCCCCCAGGGGAAGAGCTACTTCCTCAACATCAAGGGCCCCGAGCTGCTCAACAAGTACGTGGGCGAGACCGAGCGGCAGATCCGCCTGGTCTTCCAGCGGGCCCGGGAGAAGGCGAGCGAGGGCACGCCCGTCATCGTCTTCTTCGACGAGATGGAGTCGCTGTTCCGCACCCGCGGTTCCGGCGTCAGCTCGGACGTGGAGAACACCATCGTCCCGCAGCTGCTCGCCGAGATCGACGGCGTGGAGGGGCTGGAGAACGTCATCGTCATCGGCGCCTCGAACCGCGAGGACATGATCGACCCGGCGATCCTGCGGCCCGGCCGCCTGGACGTCAAGATCAAGATCGAGCGCCCGGACGCCGAGGCCGCGAAGGACATCTTCTCCAAGTACCTCAAGGACTCGCTGCCGTTCCACCCGGACGACCTCAAGGAGCACGACGGCTCCGTCGAGGCGACGGTGGCGGCGATGATCCAGTCGGTGGTGGAGCGGATGTACTCCGAGACCGAGGAGAACCGCTTCCTGGAGGTCACCTACGCCAACGGTGACAAGGAGGTCCTGTACTTCAAGGACTTCAACTCCGGCGCGATGATCCAGAACATCGTCGACCGCGCGAAGAAGATGGCCATCAAGGACTTCCTCGACCACGGTCAGCGCGGTCTGCGCGTCTCCCACCTGCTCGCCGCCTGCGTGGACGAGTTCAAGGAGAACGAGGACCTCCCGAACACCACCAACCCGGACGACTGGGCCCGCATCTCCGGCAAGAAGGGCGAGCGGATCGTCTTCATCCGCACGCTGGTCACCGGCAAGCAGGGCGCCGAGTCCGGCCGCTCCATCGACACTGTCGCCAACACGGGGCAGTACCTGTAAGCACGCGGTTGTCCGGGCCGGCAGCGGTCCCCGGAGCTGTACGCACCCCGTCCGGCTGTGGCGCCTCGCGGCCCCGCAGCCGGACGGCGCGTCTCCGGGCCCGCCGCTCGGCGCCGGGTTCTAGGCTCGACCCACCGTCCGCGGGCAGAGGCCCGGCGTCGGTGTTGTTCGGCGGTACGTCAGAGTGCGCCGCCCGTCGGGGGCGGTGCACCGGGCAAGGAGGGCCGCATGACCGTACGGCGAGTGATGGGCATCGAGACCGAGTACGGGATCTCCGTGCCGGGGCACCCCAACGCCAACGCCATGCTCACCTCGTCCCAGATCGTCAACGCGTACGCGGCGGCGATGCACCGGGCACGGCGGGCCCGCTGGGACTTCGAGGAGGAGAATCCGCTGCGCGACGCACGGGGGTTCGACCTGGCCCGCGAGGTCGCGGACGCCAGCCAGCTGACCGACGAGGACATCGGCCTCGCCAACGTCATCCTCACCAACGGGGCCCGGTTCTACGTGGACCACGCGCACCCCGAGTACAGCTCGCCCGAGGTGACCAACCCCCGCGACGCGGTGCTCTGGGACAAGGCCGGCGAGCGGATCATGGCCGCCGCCGCGCAACGCGCGCTGGAGCTGCCCAACGGGCAGAACATCCACCTGTACAAGAACAACACCGACAACAAGGGCGCCTCCTACGGCACCCACGAGAACTACCTGATGAAGCGGGCGACACCGTTCGCCGACATCGTCCGCCACCTCACCCCGTTCTTCGTCTCCCGCCAGGTGGTCACCGGCGCCGGCCGGGTCGGCATCGGCCAGGACGGCTCGGCGCACGGCTTCCAGCTCAGCCAGCGGGCGGACTACTTCGAGGTCGAGGTCGGCCTGGAGACGACGCTCAAGCGCCCGATCATCAACACCCGCGACGAGCCGCACGCGGACGCCGAGAAGTACCGCCGGCTGCACGTGATCATCGGGGACGCCAACCTCTCCGAGATCTCCACCTACCTCAAGCTGGGGACCACCTCGCTGGTCCTGTCGATGATCGAGGACTCGTTCATCGCCGCGGACCTCGCCGTCGACCAGCCGGTGCGCACCCTGCACCGGGTCTCCCACGACCCGACCCTCAAGCACCTGATCACCCTGCGCAACGGGCGCCGGCTCACCGCCGTCCAGCTCCAGCTGGAGTACTTCGAGCTGGCCCGCAAGTACGTCGAGGACCGCTTCGGCACCGACGCGGACGAGCAGACGGTGGACGTGCTGACGCGCTGGGAGGACGTCCTGGGGCGGCTGGAGCGCGACCCGATGTCGCTCTCCCGGCAGCTGGACTGGGTCGCCAAGCGGGAGATCCTGGAGGGCTACCGCAGCCGGGACGCCCTGGAGTGGGACAACCCGCGGCTGCACCTGGTCGACCTCCAGTACAGCGACGTACGGCCCGAGAAGGGGCTCTACAACCGCCTGGTGGCCCGCGGGCGGTTCGAGCGGCTGCTCACCGAGGACGAGGTCGAGCGGGCCGTCTCCAAGCCGCCGGAGGACACCCGGGCGTACTTCCGCGGGCGCTGCCTGGAGCAGTACGCGGAGCACGTCGCGGCGGCCTCCTGGGACTCGGTGATCTTCGACCTGCCGGGACGGGACTCGTTGCAGCGGGTGCCCACCCTGGAACCGCTGCGCGGCACCCGCAACCACGTCAAGGCGCTGCTGGACCGCTGTCGCACGGCCGAGGACCTGCTCCGGGTGCTGTCCGGCGGGTAACTTTTCGATCACCACGGGTGAACGTCCGCCGAATGGGAATCATCCGGGGTGGCAGCGGGTGTTGGACAGGAAGCGCCACCGGCAAACCGGGAGCGGCAGTCGCACCCTGTGTATAGGGTCGTTGCAGCGAGCAGCGACCGAACCGTGCCAGACGAATCGAGCGGGGTGAGGGAAATGGCGGGCAAGGACACCGGCGGCGGCCAGCAGCGGGCGAACCGTTCCTCCGAGGAGGTCGAGGAGCAGGCCGCGGAAAGCCAGAATTCCGAGGACCTCAAGGAGCGCCAGGAAAAGCTGAGCGACGACGTGGACGCGGTGCTGGACGAAATCGACGAGGTCCTCGAGTCGAATGCCGAGGATTTCGTGCGCGGATTCGTCCAGAAGGGCGGGCAATAGCCCGGCACCGGGCATTTCGAATTCACGGTCGCGACCGTCCGGGGCGGCCGGGCGGCGAGCACCGCCCGGCCGCCCGGCACCGGCCCCACCACCCGTGGACAGTGATCGTCGGGCGGGTAGGGTGCGGGCAGCGCGCGCTTCAAGCTACCTGGAAGGAATCGTGTGGAAGCCAACACTCGTGGCACCGGGCGTCTACCGGCTGCCTTCCTGACCCCGGGGTCGTCCTCGTTCATCGACTTCCTCGCCGAGCACCGGCCGGAGCTGGTCCCCGGCCACCGCGGGCTCCCGGAGGGGGCCGTGGTCGAGGCCCCGCACGGGACCACCATCGTGGCCGCGGTGTTCGACGGCGGCGTGGTGATCGCGGGTGACCGCCGGGCCACGATGGGCAACGTGATCGCCCAACGCGACATGGAGAAGGTCTTCCCGGCCGACGAGTTCAGCGCGGTCGGCGTCGCCGGCACCGCGGGCCTCGCGATCGAGATGGTCCGGCTGTTCCAGCTGGAGCTGGAGCACTACGAGAAGATCGAGGGCGCCACGCTCTCCCTGGAGGGCAAGGCGAACCGGCTCACCACCATGATCCGGGGCAACCTGGGCATGGCGATGCAGGGCCTCGCCGTGGTGCCGCTGTTCGCCGGCTACGACCTGGACCTCGGCCGCGGCCGGATCTTCAACTACGACGTCACCGGCGGACGGTCCGAGGAGCGCGGCTTCACCGCCACCGGCTCGGGCTCGGTCTTCGCCCGCGGCTCGATGAAGAAGCTCTACCGCGACGACCTGACGGCCGACCAGGCCGTCACCATGGTCGTCCAGGCGCTCTACGACGCGGCGGACGACGACTCCGCCACCGGCGGCCCGGACCTCGCCCGCAGGATCTTCCCGATCGTCTCGCTGATCACCGAGGACGGCTTCCGCCGGCTCACCGAGGAGGAGGTCACGGAGGTCGTCGTGGCCATCACCGACGAGCGCCTGGCCCGGCCCAACGGTCCGCAGGCCCCGCTGATCTAGCCACCACCTCACAGGAAGGGGACGACCGCCGGTGTCGACACCGTTCTACGTCTCACCCCAGCAGGCCATGGCGGACCGCGCGGAGTACGCCCGCAAGGGCATCGCGCGCGGCCGCAGCGTGGTCGTGCTCACCTACGCCGACGGCATCGTCTTCGTCGCGGAGAACACCTCCAGGGCGCTCCACAAGGTCTCCGAGATCTACGACAAGATCGCCTTCGCGGCGGTCGGCCGCTACAACGAGTTCGAGAACCTGCGCATCGGCGGCGTCCGCTACGCCGACCTGCGCGGCTACTCCTACGACCGGGCCGACGTCACGGCCCGGGGCCTGGCCAACGTGTACGCCCAGACCCTGGGCACGATCTTCTCCTCGGTCGGCGAGAAGCCGTACGAGGTCGAGCTGATCGTGGCCGAGGTCGGCCGCACCCCCGACAACGACCAGATCTACCGGCTCACGCCGGACGGCTCGGTCGTGGACGAGAAGAACTACGTGGTGGTCGGCGGCAACGCCGACTCGATCGGCAACTACCTGGGCCAGCGCCACCGGGCCGGCCTGAGCCTCACCGAGGCGGTGAAGGTCGCGGTGGACTCGCTCGCCCGCGACCCCAACGGGGGCAGCCCGCGCAGCCTCACGCCGGAACAGCTGGAGGTGGCGGTCCTCGACCGCCAGCGGTTCCAACAGCGCAAGTTCAAGCGGATCCTGGGCAACCAGCTGGGCCGGCTGCTCGACGGGGACCAGTCCGCCGAGGCGGACGACGAGGACGACCCGGCGGACGGCACGCCGGTGTAGCAGTGCCTGCGGAGTCCCGTGCGGCGGCCCTGCCGCCGCCGTCCGGGACTCCGGTGCCCCTGCGGCGGCCCAGTCGTCGTGGAGGCGGTTTCGGACAGCTCCGACAGAGAATGGAGTGCTCATGGACCGCCGGATTTTCGGGCTGGAGAACGAGTACGGCGTGACCTGCACGTTCCGCGGGCAGCGACGGCTGTCCCCGGACGAGGTGGCGCGGTACCTGTTCCGCCGGGTCGTCTCCTGGGGCCGCAGCAGCAACGTCTTCCTGCGCAACGGCGCCCGCCTCTACCTCGACGTCGGCTCCCACCCCGAGTACGCCACCCCCGAGTGCGACGACGTCGTCGAGCTGGTGACGCACGACAAGGCCGGCGAGCGCATCCTCGAAGGGCTCCTCGTGGACGCCGAGCGGCGGCTGCACGAGGAGGGCATCGCGGGGGACGTCTACCTCTTCAAGAACAACACCGACTCGGCCGGCAACTCCTACGGCTGCCACGAGAACTACTGCGTGGCCCGGCACGGCGAGTTCTCCCGGCTGGCCGACGTGCTGATCCCGTTCCTGGTCACCCGCCAGCTGATCTGCGGCGCGGGCAAGGTGCTGCAGACCCCGCGCGGCGCGGTGTTCTGCGTCAGCCAGCGGGCCGAGCACATCTGGGAGGGCGTCAGCTCGGCGACCACCCGCTCGCGTCCGATCATCAACACCCGGGACGAGCCGCACGCGGACGCCGAGCGCTACCGCCGGCTGCACGTGATCGTCGGCGACTCCAACATGTCCGAGACCACGACGCTGCTCAAGGTCGGCACCACCGACCTGGTGCTGCGGCTGATCGAGGCCGGCGTGGTGATGCGCGACCTCACCCTGGAGAACCCGATCCGGGCGATCCGCGAGGTGAGCCACGACCTCACCGGCACCCACCAGGTGCGGCTCGCCAACGGCCGGGAGGCCAGCGCGCTGGACATCCAGGAGGAGTACTACACCAAGGCCCTGGAGTTCGCCGACCGCAAGGGGATCAACACCGGCACCGTCGCCCGGGTGCTCGACCTGTGGGGCCGCACCCTGGAGGCCGTCCGCACCGAGCGGCTGGACGGGGTGGCCCAGGAGATCGACTGGATCATGAAGTACAAGCTCATCGAGCGCTACCGCGAGAAGCACCAGATGAGCATGTCCAACCCGCGGGTGGCCCAGATCGACCTCGCGTACCACGACATCCACCGCCGCCGCGGCCTGTTCTACCTGCTCCAGGGCAAGGGCCAGGCGCAGCGGGTGACCACCGACCTCAAGACCTTCGAGGCCAAGTCGATCCCGCCGCAGACCACCCGGGCCCGGCTGCGCGGGGACTTCATCCGCCGGGCGCAGGAGCAGCGCCGGGACTTCACGGTGGACTGGGTGCACCTGAAGCTGAACGACCAGGCGCAGCGCACGGTGCTGTGCAAGGACCCGTTCCGTTCGGTGGACGAGCGGGTGGAGAAGCTGATCGCGGGGATGTAGCCGCGAACCGGCGTGGTCAAGGCGGCGGCCGGCCCCGGTGGTGTCTACCGGGGCCGGCCGCGTGCCGGGCATACGCTGTCCGTCGAGTCCGGAGAGCCGACTTCGACCGACAGTTAGGACCACCGTGCGCCGCACCGCCGGTTTGCTTCTCACCCTGCCGTTGCTGCTCGCGGTCGCCTGCAGCAGCTCACCCAAGGCGGCCGGCCCGTCGTCGCCCTCCCCGGCGAGTGCCGCCCCGACGGTGCCCGCGCCGGTCGGCGAGGCGTCGCCGATGCCCACGCTCTCGGGCGGCGGATTCGGCAGCAAGGCCACCATCACCATCCCCGAGGGCCAGCAGCCCAGCGGCCAGTTCGTGGTGAACACGGTCACCGAGGGCGAGCGCACGACCGTCGACAAGGGCGACTGGGTGACGGTCAACTACACCGCCAAGGACTGGACCACGGGCAAGGACCTGCCCAGCTCGTACGACGCCAACGGCAAGCCGCAGCTCTACCAGGCCGGCAGCGGGCAGCTGGTGCCGGCGCTGGACCAGAGCGTGATCGGGAAGAAGGTGGGCAGCCGGCTGCTGGTGGTGGCCCCGCCCTCGGCCGCCTTCGGCGAGCAGGGCTCCACCCAGCTGGGCGTCAACAACGGCGACACCGTGGTGTTCGTGCTGGACGTCATGGAGAGCCTGCCGCCGGACTCCACGCTGAGCGGGGCGATGACCGAGCCGGCCGCGACGCTGCCGCAGGTGAAGGACAACGGCAAGGCGCCGGCGACGATCACCGTCCCGGCCGGGCAGGCCGCGCCCACCGACCTCCAGCAGGCGGTGCTGATCAAGGGCGAGGGCAAGCAGGTCAAGAGCGGGCAGACCCTGGTGGTGCAGTACACCGGGGTGCTGTGGGCCAACGGCCAGCAGTTCGACGCCTCCTGGACGCACGGCGGAGCGCAGGCGGTGCAGATCGGCACCGGCAGCGTGATCGAGGGCTGGGACAAGGGCCTGGTCGGGCAGAACGTCGGCAGCCGGGTGCTGCTGGTGGTGCCGCCGGCGCTCGGCTACCAGGACAAGGCGCAGGGCTCGGTGCCGGCGAACTCGACCCTGGTCTTCGTGATCGACATTCTCGAAGCGGTCTAGGTCCGGCTCTCGAAGTCACCCCGGGGATTCCGTACGCTTGGGCGGACGCTCGTACAGCGAAGCGTCCGCCCTCATCCTGAGCTGTCATACTGCCCACGCACTGTGGCAGGCGCCGCCCGGTGCCGAGGTCCGGGGCGGGCGGTGCGACCGCAGGCCGGCGTGCCCACGCCGGGCGCAGACCTGGAAGACCTCGTGGCGAGATGGATGGGGAGTCATGACTGAGAAGACGCCGAGCCCGGGCGGGGCCGGCACCGCGGCGAACGACAGCTCTGCGGGTGACCCGGCCGCCTCTCGCCCCGGCGGCCCGGTCGGGGACCGCGAGTCGATCGTCGTTCCCCCGGCGATCCTGGCGCAGCAGGCCGGCTGGGCGCAGCCCGGCGAGGCGCCGCGCGTCCAGGGCGGGACCAAGACGGACGACGCCCCGCAGATCTTCGCCTCCAACGTGCGCAAGTCCGACACCTCGGAGGCCGGGTACGACGAGAACCCGCCCGGCGTCGGCAAGCTGGGTGTGATCCTCGGCACGGTGCTGGCGGTGCTGCTGGTCGGCAGCGGCATCACGCTCTACATGGTGAACAAGGACGACTCCAAGGACACCGCCGCGGCCAAGCCGGACGCCGCCAAGACCGCGCCGCCCACGCCGACCGCCGACCCGGTGCCGCCGATCAAGGACAGCGCCAAGGTGCTGCCCACGGTCGCCGGAGACTTCGGCAAGAAGGCCGAGATCCAGGTGCCGGGCGAGGCCTCCGACGGCTCCTTCGTCGTCAAGGTGCTCACCGAGGGCACCGGCGCCAAGGTCGAGAAGAACTCCTGGACCTCGGTGGACTACACCGCCAAGGACTGGACCACCGGCAAGGACATCCCGAGCTCGTACGACGCCAACGGGAAGCCGCAGATCTTCCAGGCCGGCACCGACGCGCTGATCCCGGCCCTGGACCAGGCCGTGATCGGCAAGAAGGCCGGCAGCCGGCTGCTGGTGGTGGCCCCGCCGGCCGCCGCGTTCGGCTCCCAGGGCAAGGCCGACATGTCGATCGGCGCCAAGGACGACCTGATCTTCGTGATCGACATCCGCAACGCCAACGCGCCGGACGCCGTGGTGAGCGGGACCGTCACCCCGCCGCCGGCGGACTTCCCGCAGGTCAAGGACAACGGCAAGAAGCCGGCCGAGATCACCCCGGTGGCCGGGGCGAAGGACCCGACCGAGCTGAAGTCGCACGTCCTGATCAAGGGCACCGGGCCGAAGGTGGAGAAGGGCGAGAAGGTCGTCGTCCAGTACACCGGCGCGCTGTTCTCCAGCGGCAAGGTGTTCGACTCCTCGCTCAGCAAGGGCCAGGCGTTCACCTTCCCGGTCGGCGGCGGCCAGGTCATCCAGGGCTGGGACCAGGGCCTGGAGGGCCAGACCGTCGGCAGCCGGGTCGAGCTGGTGATCCCCGCCGCGCTGGGCTACGGCGACAAGGGCCAGGGCGACATCCCGCCCGGCGCGACGCTGGTCTTCGTGGTGGACATCCTGGACGCCGGTCAGGGCTGACCCGCTTTCGGGTGACAATGGTGCACGTGTGACCTTCGGGTCCGGCCGCGTGGCCGGGCCCGGACGGGCGGCGGGCGCCCGTACGGTGGTCCTGAGAGGGACCGGGTGCGGGCGCCCGCCGCTTGGTCGTGAATGCCAGTGAACGTGAGAAGAGGGACTGTGAGCGTCAACCTCAACGAGAAGCCCGAGATCGACTTCCCGATCGGCGACGCCCCGACGGAGCTGCAGATCCGCGACATCGTCGTCGGCGACGGCGCGGAGGCCAAGAAGGGCCAGAACGTCAGCGTCCGCTACGTCGGCGTGACCTTCGAGACCGGCGAGGAGTTCGACGCCAGCTGGAACCGGAGCCCCAACGAGTTCCGCTTCCCGCTGGGCGCCGGCCGCGTCATCAAGGGCTGGGACCAGGGCGTCGTCGGCATGAAGGTCGGCGGCCGGCGCGAGCTGACCATCCCGGCGAAGCTGGCGTACGGCGACCAGTCGCCGTCGCCGCTGATCCCGAAGGGCTCGACCCTGATCTTCGTGGTCGACCTGCTGGCCGTCTGAGCCTGCCCGCACCGTGGGCCGGACCCCTCCGGGGGCCCGGCCCACGGGCGTGTCCGGGCCCGAACGGCACGGTGCGGGCCCGGGGTGCGGGACGCGGCTTTTGCAGTGCGTACCGCTACCGGTACGGTCGGTCCCGCCGGGTGGTGAGCGCCCGGTTGGCGCACCCCGCGCGCGGCGCGGCACACCGGAAGGGTCAGCGATGGCGATCGCCAAGGCAGAGCGGCTGATGAATCTCGCCCTGTGCCTGATGAACACCAGACGTCCGCTCTCCAAGAAGGAGCTGCGGGAATCCATCGAGGCGTACCGCGAGGCCTGGCAGAACAGCAGCGAGGACGCCTTCAACCGGATGTTCGAGCGGGACAAGGACGACCTGCGCGAACTCGGCCTGGTGATCGACGTCGACGAGAGCACCCTGGACGGCGAGCTCGGCTACCTGGCCCGCGCCGACCGCAACCGGCTGCCCGAGATCGCCCTGGACGCCGAGGAGGCGGCCGCGCTGACCCTGGCCGCCCGGGTCTGGCAGCAGGCCAAGATGTCCGGCGCCGCCAGCGGAGCCCTGCAGAAGCTGCGGGCGGCCGGGGTGCCGTTCGCCGAGGCCGAGGGCCGTACCGCCCTGGAGCCGCGCATCCCCGCCCGGGAGGCCGCGTTCGAGCCGCTGCTCACCGCCGCCCGGGACCGCCGTCCGGTCACCTTCGACTACCGCAAGGCCGGTGCCGCCGCCGTCGAGCAGCGCAGCGTCGAGCCGTGGGCGCTGGAGTGCTGGCGCGGGCACTGGTACCTGGCCGGGTACGACCGCGACCGGGGCGACGCCCGGGTGTTCCGGCTCAGCCGGATCACCGGCAGGGTGAAGGCGAGGTCCGGGGCCTTCCTCGGCACCGTGCCCGAGCACGTGGACGTCCGGGCCACCGTGGCGAAGTTCGCGGGGGAGGGGGCCACCGCCACCGCGACCGTCCGGGTCCGCCGGGGCGCCGGGTTCCCGCTGCGCACCAAGGCGCTGGCCAGCACCCGGGTGGACGAGGGCTGGGACGAACTGGAGATCCCGTACGGCAACGGGCTGGGCGCGGACCTGGCCGAGTTCGGGCCGGACGTGCTGGTGCTCGGGCCGGAGGAGCTGCGGGCGGACGTGGTCGACCGGCTGCGGGCGGTCGCTGGTATCGAGGATGTGCGGGCATGAGCAATGCGATCGACCAGACGCGACGGATGCTGTCGCTGGTCACCTACCTGCGCGAGCGGCCCGGGGCCGAGGTCGCCGAGGTGGCCCGGGCGTTCGGGATCAGCGAGCGCGAGCTGATCGCCGACCTCAACGTGCTGCCGATGTGCGGCACCAGCTTCCGCGGCGGCGACCTGCTCGACATCGACACCGACGGCGAGCGGATCTGGTGGCACAACGTCGACGACGTGGCCCAGCCGCTGCGGCTGGCCGCCGACGAGGCGACCGCGCTGCTGGTGGCCGCCCGGGCGGTGGCCGGGCTGCCGGGCCTGCGGGCCGGGGACCGGGAGGCGCTCACCCGGGCCGTCGCCAAGATCGAGAACGCGGCGGGGGAGAGCGCCGAGGGCAGCGCCCGGGTCGGCGTGACCTTCGAGGCGGAGAGCCACGTCTTCGCCGACATCGACCGCGCGCTCAGCGAGGGCCGCCGGCTCTGGCTGCGCTACTACTCGCACGGGCGCGGCGGGATGACCGAGCGCGAGGTCGACCCGATCCGGCTGCTCACCGAGGGCCACACCTACCTCGAGGCCTGGTGCCGCACCTCCGAGGACCACCGGATGTTCCGGCTCGACCGGGTCGCCGAGATCCGCGTCCTGGACGTCCCGGCCGACCCGCCCCGGCGCGAGCCGCGCGACCTGAGCGGCGGGCTGGTCAACCCGGCGGCGGACGACCCCGAGGTGGTCGTCGAGGTCTCCTCCGGCGGGCGCTGGGTGGCCGAGTACTACACCCACGACCGGGCCGAGGAACTGCCCGACGGCGGGCTGCGGATCACCCTGCGCAGCGCCGACCCGTCCCAGCTGCGCCCGCTGGCGCTGCGGCTGGGCCGGGACGGCCGGATCGTCTCGCCGCCCGAGCTGGCCGAGCAGGCGCGTTCGGCCGCGCGGGAGGCGCTGGCCGCCTACGGGGAGGGGCGGGCCTGAGCGGTGGAAGCCGGGACCAGATTCAAGGTGTACTGCTCCGACTGCCGGGAGAAGGTGGAGCTCCCGGCCGAGGACTTCCGCCTGACCCTCGGCCGCACCCCGGCCCAGGCGCACTACAGCTTCGCCTGCCCGCGCTGCGGGGCGGCGGTGCGCAAGCCGGCCGGGGAGAAGATCGTCGAGGCGCTCACCGAGGCGGGGGTCCGCACCATGCGGCTCGTCCCGGCCGAGGGGTAGTACGCGTATAGGGTGGGCGCATGTCCTGGATGCTCGTCGCCGCCGTCCTGCTCGCCACCGCGGGCCTGCTGGTCCTCGGGGTCCTCGCGATCCGGCTCTGGCTGGACGTGCGGGCGCTGGCCCAGGGCGTGGACCGGGCCTCGCGGGCGCTGGCCGCCGCGGCCGGGGACCTGGCGGACGCGGTGCCGGGTGCGGACGCCCCGGCGGCGGAGCGGACCGTCCCGGTCGCGTAGCACGGCCGGGCCCGTGGCGGTACGGGGACTGCTGCGAGCGGGCAGGGGCGGGTTACGCTCTCAGATGGCTCCTGAACCGCGAACCGGGGGCCGCTGTCCTGTTCGGGCGGCCGTCGTCGTGGCGTCATCCGCAGCGGTTACCATCCGCAGCGGACGGCCCGTCGGGCCGCCATGACTGAAGGTGGTCGCGCATGCGCATCTCGATGACCGCGATCGTGGTGATCGTGGTTCTCGCCATCGTGCTGTTCGGAGCCAAGCGGCTGCCGGACCTGGCGCGCTCGCTGGGCAAGTCGATGCGGATCCTGAAGAGCGAGGCCCGGGCGATGCGTTCGGACGACGGGTCGGAGCAGCCGGCCCGGCCCGCGCCGGCCCCGGTGGACGGCGCCGACGGCAGGACCGTCCAGGCCGCCCCGGGCGCGTCGGCCACGGCCCGTCCGGTGAGCGGGCCCGCCGCCGGGGCCTCCGCGCCCGACGGCGACCGCCCGCACTGAACGCGGCGCACGTGAGGCACCCGACGCGCGCCGCGCGCACCACCTGCGCGACGCGCGCGACCACGGAGGCCCGCCGACCGGCGGGTCCCGACGCACGAGTTGAGGACCGGGGTTGAGCAAGCTCTCCAAGGCGCCGAAGGCGTCAAAGGATCCTGAGGGGCGGATGGCCCTCGCCGACCACCTGCGGGAACTGCGCAACCGCGTGGTCAAGTCGGTCCTGGCGATCGTGTTGATCACCATCGTGGCGGCGGTCTACCACAAGCAGCTGGAGGACTTCCTCCTGAAGCCGCTGCCGAGGTGCGACACCATGGAGCTGGCCGAGCACTACAAGGGCAAGTGCGCCCAGGTCTCCAACATCGGTCTGACCGCCGGTTTCACCTGGATGCTCAAGGTCGCCCTGACGGCGGGCGTGGTCGGGACGGTGCCGATCTGGCTCTACCAGGTCTGGGCCTTCGTGGCGCCGGGTCTGCACAGGCACGAGAAGAAGTACACGGTGGTCTTCCTGCTCTGCGGGACGCCGCTGTTCCTGGCCGGTGTGGCCGTGGCCATCCTGGTGCTGCCGACCACGATCGACGTGCTGATCTCGTTCACCCCGAACAACACCACGCCGATCCTGCCGCCCGAGGACTACTTCGACATCGCGACCAGGATGGTGCTGGTCTTCGGCCTGGCCTTCGAGTTCCCGCTGCTGCTGGTGATGCTGAACCTCATCGGCGTGGTCACCGGCAAGCGGCTGCTGGGCTGGTGGCGCGGCATGGTCATGGGCATCACGATCTTCGCGGCCTTCGCGACGCCGAGCGCCGACCCGCTGAGCATGCTGGCCCTGGCCGCGCCGATCTGGGCGCTGTACTTCATCGCGGTGGGGATCGCGCTCTTCTTCGACAGGCGCAAGGCCCGCCGCAACCCGGACGCCGGGCTGGACGACGAGGAGGCCTCGCACCTGGACCTCTCGGTGCAGCCGGTGGCCGGTGCGGAGTCCGTCCAGGCCTCGGCGGCCCCGGCGGCCGGCGCGGTGGTGCCGGCGTCCCGCCGCGAGGAGATGGACGACATCACCTGAGCCGGCAGGGCCCCGGCCCGAGCCGGTGGGCCCTGAGGGAGCCCCGGTCCGTCGCTCCGTCGAGCGGTGGGCCGGGGCTTCGTGCTGGTCGGGGGTGGCCCGGGTTTCGGCGGGGCGGTCTTGGCAGGTTGCATGGCATGTGACATATTACTGGCGTGCTGAAGACCGAGAGACCTCCCCTGGACGTCGTCGTGGTCGGCGCCGGTGTGGTCGGCGCCGCCTGCGCCTACTACGCCGCCCGCGCCGGCCTCGCCGTCGCCGTCGTGGACCGCGGCCCGGTGGCCGGCGGCACCACCGGCGCGGGCGAGGGCAACCTGCTGGTCTCCGACAAGGAGCCCGGCCCCGAACTCGACCTCGCCCTGCTCAGCACCCGGCTCTGGCGCGAACTCGCCGAGCTGCTCGGCCCGGCGATCGAGTACGAGCCCAAGGGCGGCGTGGTGGTCGCCTCCACCGCCGGCGGCCAGGACGCGCTGCGGGCCTTCGCCGCCGGGCAGCGGGCCGTCGGGGTGGAGGCCGAGGAGGTGCCCGGCGAGCGGCTGCGCGAGCTGGAGCCGCACCTGGCCGAGGGCCTGGCCGGCGGCTTCCACTACCCGCAGGACGCCCAGGTCCAGCCCGCCCTCGCCGCCGCCCACCTGCTGCGCGAGGCCCGCCGCAGGGGCGCCGAGCTGATCACCGGGGAGAGCGTCACCGCCGTCGACCGGGGCCCGGACGGCGCCGTGCGCGGCGTACGGACCGACCGGCGGACGCTGCCCGCCGCCGCCGTGGTGAACGCGGCCGGCACCTGGGGCGGCGAGATCGCCGCGCTGGCCGGGGTCCACCTGCCGGTGCTGCCCCGGCGCGGGTTCGTGCTGGTCACCGAGCCGCTGCCGCGGGTCGTGCGGCACAAGGTCTACGCCGCCGACTACGTGGCGAACGTGGCCAGCGGCTCGGCCGGGCTGGAGACCTCCGCCGTGATCGAGGGCACCCCGGGCGGGCCGGTGCTGATCGGCGCCAGCCGGGAGCGGGTCGGCTTCGACCGCACGCTCTCCCAGCAGGTGCTGAGCCGGCTCGCCGCCCAGGCCGCCCAGCTGTTCCCGGTGCTCGCCGGCGTCACCGTGATGCGCGCCTACCGGGGCTTCCGCCCGTACCTGCCGGACCACCTGCCGGCCATCGGGGCGGACGCCCGGGTACCCGGGCTGTACCACGCCTGCGGGCACGAGGGGGCCGGCATCGGGCTGGCTCCGGCGACCGGGCTGCTGATCAGCGAGCAGCTCACCGGCAAGCGGCCGGAGCTGGACCTCGCGCCGTTCCGGGCGGACCGGTTCCCCTCGACGTAGCAGCCCGGCCGGGTGACGGCCCGGCCGCCCGGGTCCGCGTTCCGCGCGCGACCCCTTCCCGACTGTCCACCGTGATCCGAGATTGGAGAAGCCGCCGATGCGCCGCCGCACCCCCGCCGGGCTGGTCGAGGCCGAACCCGGGCCCGCCCACCACATCGAGTTCGACGGGCGGCCCGTCCCCGCGCTGCCCGGCCAGTCGATCGCCGCCGCGCTGTGGGCCGACGGCGTGCTCGCCTGGCGCACCACCCGGGTCGGTGGCCGGCCGCGCGGGGCGTTCTGCGGGATCGGCGCCTGCTTCGACTGCCTGGCCACCGTGGACGGCCGCCCCAACCAGCGCACCTGCCTGCTCCCCGCCGAGCCCGGCACCACCGTCACCACCCAGGAGGGCCACGGCCGTGCCGACCTCGCCGTCTGACTCCCCGCCGTTCGACCTCGTGGTGGTCGGCGCCGGCCCCGCCGGGCTGGCCGCCGCCGTCACCGCCGCCGACCTCGGGCTGCGCTGCGCCCTGCTGGACGGCGGGCAGAGCACCGGCGGGCAGTACTACCGCCACCCGGCGCCCGGCCTCGGCGCGGCCCGGCCGGACCGGCTGCACCACCGCTGGTCCGCCTACACCGGGTTGGCCGACCGGCTCGCCGCGCACGAGCGCGCCGGGCGGGCCGACTTCCGGGCCGGGCACCAGGTCTGGGCGCTGGAACGCACCGGGGACGGCTTCGCGGTGCACGTCACCCGTGGGCCGGAGAGCACCGACCGGGCCACCGTCCGGTCCCGGTCGGTGCTGCTCGCCACCGGCGCGTACGAGCGGCAGCTGCCGTTCCCCGGCTGGACCCTGCCCGGGGTGGTCACCGCGGGCGGCGCCCAGGCCATGCTCAAGGCCGGGCTGGTGCTGCCCGGGAAGCGGATCGTGGTGGCCGGCAGCGGCCCGCTGCTGCTCGCGGCGGCCTCCTCGCTGGTCACCGCCGGGGCCGAGGTGCCCGCCGTGGTCGAGGCCACCGCCTACCTCGGGTACGCGCGGCGCCCCGGCGTGCTGGCGGGCGTGCCCGGCAAGCTGGTCGAGGGCGCCGGGCACGGCGGTGCGCTGCTGCGGCACCGGGTGCGGCCGCGCCCGCGCAGCGCGGTGGTCGAGGCGCACGGGACGGACCGGGTCACCGGCGTCACGGTGGCCCGGCTGGACGCCGACTGGCGTCCGGTGCCCGGCACCGGACGGCGGATCGACTGCGACGCGCTCGCCGTCGGCCACGGCCTGCTGCCGCAGATCGACCTGGCCACCGAGCTGGGCGCGCGGACCCGCACCGGGCCGGACGGCGCGGTGGCCCTGGAGGTCGACGCCCGGCTGCGCACCAGCGTGCCCGGCCTGTGGTCGGCGGGGGAGACCAACGGCGTCGGCGGCGCGGACCTCGCGCTCGCCGAGGGCGAGCTGGCCGCGCACGCGGTGGCCGGGGAGCCGCCCGCGGCCGCGCTGCTGCGCCGCCGGGCGCGGTTGCGGGCCTTCGCGGAGCTGATGGCCGCCGCCCACCGGCCGGGCGCCGGCTGGACCGGCTGGCTGCGCCCGGACACCGACGTCTGCCGGTGCGAGGAGGTGCCGGTCGCGGCGATCCGGGAGGCCGTCGAGGAGCTGGGCGCGGGCGATCCGCGCACCGTCAAGCTGCTCACCCGGGCCGGAATGGGCTGGTGCCAGGGCCGGATGTGCGGTCCGGCCGTGGCCTGCCTGGCCGGCCCGGGTGAGCCCGGACCGGACCGGCGGCCGCTGGGCTGCCCGGTGCCGCTCTCCCAGCTGGCGGCGGGGCCCGGCCCGGAGGCGCCGTAGCGGCCCGTCGTCGGACGGCGGGCCGGGGACCTTGTCTCCGGCCCGTCCCCTCTAGTAAAATGTCACACCTCATCAAGGAGCTCATGTGTCCATCACCCAGCACGACACCGACCGTCCCTGGCGCGGCATCATGGTCGCCACCACGCTGCCGCTGCGCCCGGACCACTCCGTCGACTACGACGCCTACGCCGAGCACGTCCGCTGGCTGATCGACTCCGGCTGCGAGGGCGTCGTCCCCAACGGCTCGCTCGGCGAGTACCAGACGCTCACCGCCGAGGAGCGCGCCAAGGTCGTCGAGGTCGCCGTCGAGGCGGCCGGCGACGGCTCCCGGGTGATGCCCGGCGTGGCCGCCTACGGCAGCGCCGAGTCCCGCCGCTGGGCCGAGCAGGCCGCCGAGGCCGGCGCCGGCTCCGTCCTGTTGCTGCCGCCGAACGCCTACCGGGCCGACCACGCCTCGGTGCGCGCCCACTACGCCGAGGTCGCCAAGGCCGGGCTGCCGATCGTGGCGTACAACAACCCGATCGACACCAAGGTCGACCTCGTCCCCGCGCTGCTCGCCCAGCTGCACGCCGACGGCTCGATCGTCGCCGTCAAGGAGTTCAGCGGCGACGTCCGCCGGGCGTACGAGATCGCCGAGCTGGCCCCCGGCCTCGACCTGCTGATCGGCGCCGACGACGTGCTGCTGGAGCTGGCGCTCGCCGGCGCGGTCGGCTGGATCGCCGGCTACCCGAACGCCCTGCCGGCCGCCTCGGTGGCGCTCTACGACGCCGCCGTCTCCAAGGACCTGGAGAACGCGCTGCCGCTCTACAAGTCGCTGCACTCGCTGCTGCGCTGGGACTCCAAGACCGAGTTCGTCCAGGCCATCAAGCTCTCCATGGACATCGCCGGGCGCCCCGGCGGGCCGGTGCGCGCCCCGCGCCGGCCGCTCGACCCGGAGGTCGAGGCGGCCGTCCGCGCGGCCACCGAGAAGGCGCTGGCCGACGGGCTGGTCTGAGCCCCGTCCGACGTCCGTCCGAGGTCCGACGTCCGTCCGATCCCGGGCCTCCGGGCCGGCTGCGGCGGCAGCCGGCCCGGCCCGCACCAACCATTCGAATTCGCACGGGAGTTGTGAGTCATGCGCAGCCGTCACGTGTTCCACGCCGTCGACTCGCACACCGAGGGCATGCCGACCCGGGTGATCACCGGCGGCTTCGGCGTCATCCCCGGCGCCACCATGGCCGAGCGGCGGGTGCACTTCCAGCAGCACCTGGACCACTTCCGCACCCTGCTGATGTACGAGCCGCGCGGCCACGCGGCGATGAGCGGCGCCGTCCTCCAGCCGCCGACCCGGCCGGACGCGGACTTCGGCGTGCTCTACATCGAGGTCTCCGGACTGCTGCCGATGTGCGGACACGGCACCATCGGGGTCGCCACCGTCCTGGTCGAGACCGGGATGGTCCCGGTGGTCGAGCCGGTCACCACCGTGCGGCTGGACACCCCGGCCGGACTGGTGGTCGCCGAGGTGCGGGTCGAGGACGGCGCCGCCAAGGCGGTGACCATCCGCAACGTGCCCTCGTACTCCGTCGCCCTGGACCGCAAGATCGAGGTGCCCGGCTACGGCACGGTCACCTACGACCTCGCGTACGGCGGCAACTTCTACGCCGTCCTGCCGCTCGCCGAGTTCGGGCTGCCCTTCGAGCGCGAGCGCAAGCAGGAGATCCTGGACGCCGGCCTGGCGATGATGGACGCGATCAACGCGGGCCCGGACCGGCCGGTGCACCCGGAGAACCCGTCCATCCACAGCTGCCACCACGTCCAGCTGCTCGCCCCCGGCTCCACCGCCGAGCACTCCCGGCACGCGATGGCCATCCACCCCGGCTGGTTCGACCGCTCGCCCTGCGGCACCGGTACCTCGGCGCGGATGGCCCAGCTGCACGCGCGCGGCGAACTGCCGCTCGGGCGGGACTTCCGCAACGACTCCTTCATCGGGACCACCTTCACCGGGCGGCTGGTCGAGGAGACCGAGGTGGCCGGGCGGCCCGCCGTGGTGCCCACCGTCACCGGGCGGGCCTGGGTCACCGGCACCGCCCAGTACTTCCTCGACCCGAGCGACCCGTTCCCGGCGGGCTTCCTGCTCTGACCCCCTCCCACCTGCTCCCCGTACCTCCTCCGAAGGGCTGCCGGCCGTGACCATCACCTCGTACAACCCCGCCGACCCGGACGACCTCGTGGTCGCCGTCGAGGAGCCCGGCGCCGAGGCCGTGCGGGCCGCCGTCGGGCGGGCCCGGGCGGCGCAGGGCGACTGGCTCGCCGCCGGGGCGGGCGCCCGGTCGGCGGCGCTCGGCCGGATCGCGGACGCCGTGGAGGCGCACGCCCACGAGCTGGCCGCGCTGATCGTGCGCGAGGTCGGCAAGCCGTCGGCCGAGGCGCTCGGCGAGGTCGCCCGCACCGCGGCGATCTGGCGCTACTACGCCCAGGCGCCGTACGCGCCCTCCGGCGCGGTGCACGAGACCGCCGCCGGGCCCGGGCTGCTGCTCACCCGTCGCCGCCCGTACGGGGTGGCCGGGCTGATCACGCCGTGGAACTTCCCGCTGGCGATCCCGACCTGGAAGGCCGCGCCGGCCCTGGCCGTCGGCAACGCGGTGGTGCTCAAGCCGGCGCCCGAGGCGACGGCCTGCGCGCTGCGGCTGGCCGAGCTGGCCGGGCTGCCCGAGGACGTGTTCACCGTGCTGCCCGGCGCGGCGGCGGAGGGCGCGGCGCTGGTGGAGTCCGCGGACGTGGTCTCCTTCACCGGCTCGACCGGCGTCGGCCGGGCCGTGGTGCGGGCCGCGACCGAGCGCGGGGTGCCGGTGCAGGCCGAACTCGGCGGGCTGAACGCCGCGCTGGTGCTGCCGGACGCCGACATCGCGCAGGCCGCCGGGCACATCGCCGCGGCCGTCGCCGGGTACGCCGGGCAGAAGTGCACCGCCACCAGCCGGGTGATCGCGGTCGGCGCCGCGTACGAGCCGCTGCGCGAGGCGCTGGTCAAGGCGCTGGGCGCGGTCGACGACGCGGTCTGCGGGCCGGTGATCAACGCCGCCGCCCGCGAGCGGCTGACCGGCGCCGTCACCTCGGCCGTCGAGGCCGGGGCCACCGTGCTGACCGGCGGCCGGGTGCCCGAGCGGGCCGGCTGGTACGTCGAGCCGACTCTGCTCGCCGACGTGCCGGCCGAACACCCGCTGGCGCGCGAGGAGTTCTTCGGCCCGATCGCGGTGCTGCACGCCGCCGCCGACCTGGACGAGGCGGTCGCGCTCGCCAACGACACCCCGCACAGCCTCTCCACCTCGGTGCACACCGGCAGCCTGGACGTGGCGCTGGCCGCCGCCGACCGGCTGGACGCGGGCATGATCCGGATCAACGCCCCGTCCAGCGGCGTCGACTTCCACCTGCCCTTCGGCGGGGCCAAGGGCGCGAGCCACGGCGACCGCGAACAGGGCCAGGCCGCCCTGGACTTCTACACCGTCAGCCGGACCGTCAGCGTGCTGCCGGGAGGTGGCGCCTGATGTTCGTCCGCACCGTCGACTACCACACGGCCGGCGAGCCGTTCCGGATCGTGCTGGACGGCGTGCCGCCGATCCCCGGCGACACCGTCGCCGAGCGCCGGGCCATCGCGCTCGGCGCGGGCGGCAGCGCGACCGCGCCCCGGCCCAGCGCGCTGGACGAGGTCCGGCAGCTGCTCAGCCGGGAGCCGCGCGGCCACGCCGGGATGTACGGCGGCTTCCTGGTGCCGCCGGACGACGACGAGGCGCACCTGGGCGTGCTCTTCTGGCACAAGGACGGCTACTCCACCGCCTGCGGCCACGGCACCATCGCGCTCGGCGCCTGGGCGGTGGAGTCCGGACTCGTGGCGGCCCCCGCGGACGGCGTGGCGCGGGTGCGGATCGACGTGCCGTCCGGCCGGGTCACCGCCCTGGTGCACCGGAGCGGCGGACGGACCACCGGGGTGACCTTCCGCAACGTGCCCAGCCGGGTGACCGCGCTGAAGCTCCCGGTGGAGACCTCGCGCGGCACCGTGGAGGTCGCCGTGGCGCACTCCGGCGCCTGCTACGCCTCGGTGCCGGCCGCCGCCCTGGGGCTCGCCGTGGAACCGGCTCAGCTGCCCGCACTCACTGCCGTGGGCCGGGAGATCAGAGCGGCGCTGGCCGGGTCGGCGGCGGTCGCGCACCCGACGGACGCCCGGCTGTCGGGCGTGTACGGGGTCGTGCTGTACGACGAACTCCCCTCCGAGGACGGGGTGTTGAACCAGCGGAACGTCACCGTCTTCGCCGACGGCCAGATCGACCGCTCGCCCTGCGGCTCCGGCACCTCCGCCCGGCTCGCGGTGCTCGCCGCCGAGGGCCGGCTGGCCCCGGGTGAGCCGCTGCGCCACGAGTCGGTCATCGGGACGGTGTTCACCGGCCGCTTCCTCGCGGGCGGCGACCCGCAGGGCGCGGGCGTGGTCACCGAGGTCGGCGGGACGGCCTTCCGCACCGGCGAGCACGGCTTCGTCCTGGAGCCGGGCGACGAGCTGGGAACGGGGTTCCTGCTGTGAGCCCGTCCGTCGGGGAGCCGGCCGCCACGAGCCCGTCCGCCGGGGAGCCGGCCGCCATGAGCCCGCCCGCACCGCCCGGTACGGAGGTTGTGCCGCTCCAGTACACCGTGCCGGGCACCGGCGGGCTCGGGCCCGCCGGTGCGGTGGGGGCGATCGAGCGGGTGCTGCTGGACGGGTTCGACCCGGAGGCGGCACCCGCCCGATCGGCCGTACCGGTGCCCGCCGGCGAACTGCTGATGATGCCGGCCGCCGCCGGGCCGTTCGCGGGCGTGAAGATCGCCGGGGTCGCGCCCGCCAACCCGGAGCGGGGGCTGCCCCGGATCACCGGCAGCTACCTGCTGCTGGACGGGCCCACCCTGCAGCCGCTCGCCGTGCTGGACGGCGCCGCGCTCACCGCGCTGCGCACGCCCGCCGTCACCGCGGCCGCGCTGCGGCGGCTGGCGGTGCCGGAAGCCGAGCACCTGGTGCTGTTCGGCTCCGGGCCGCAGGCGTACGGGCACCTGGACGCGCTGCTCGCCGTCCGGCCGCTGCGCCGGCTCACCGTGGTGGCGCGCAACGCCGAACGGGCGGAGGCACTGGCGGCGTACGCGCGCAAGCTCGGGCTGACGGCCGAGGTCGGCGGGCCGCGGGCGGTCCGCGACGCGGACCTGGTGGTCTGCTGCACCACCGCGCGCACGCCGCTGTTCGACGGCGGGCTGGTGCCCGCGCACGCGGCGGTGGCGGCGGTCGGCTCGCACGAGCCGGACGCGCGGGAGGTGGACGGGCTGCTGGTGGAGCGGGCCGAGCTGTACGTGGAGGCCCGCGCGGTCGTGGACCGGGAGGCCGGGGACCTGGTGATGGCGGGCGTGGCCGGGCGGCAGCTGTGGAACCTCGCGGAGCTGGTGCGCGGCGACGCGCTGGTGCCGGACGGGCGGCCGCGGTTCTTCAAGAGCGTCGGAATGGCCTGGGAGGACCTGGCCGTCGCGGCGGAGGCGTACCGGCGGCAGTAGCCGTTCAGTCACCCTGCAGGACGAGCCAACTGCCCGGGATGGCGGCGCAGTTGGCGAGCAGGTTGCGAAGCTCGCGGACGGCCGCCCGCTGCGCCTCGGTGGTGCAGCGGGCGAGCAGGGCGGTGGCCTCCTCGAAGGCCGCGCCGGCGTCCTGCTCGTTGAACAGGGTGTCGCGGTACGGGTCGATCCGGCCCAGCCGGTGGCGGGCCGGATCGGTGTGCCGGGCCAGGGCGTCGTCGAGGGCCTCGCCCGGACTGGAGAGGTGCAGCATCCTGGGGGCGGTCCGGTGGCCGCTGTTCGGGCGGCCGTCGTACAGCGCGATATCGATCGACAAGTCCGTTACTCCTGGCCGAGGTCGGGAGTTGTGAGACCGGAGCCGGCGCAGCGGGAAGGGATCCCCCGCTGCGCCGGCTCCTCACGTTCTCCGACGGTGATGGCGGTGGCGGCGGTGGCGGCGGCGGGGGTTCGGCGCCGGGGTGTCAGGGCCGACCGTCGAGGTAGGAGCCGAGCAGCCGCGCCAGGTGCTTGCCGGCGACCAGCAGCGGCTCCTCGCTGCGGGCGACCTGGGCGGCGAGCTCGGCGCCCTCCAGGGTGCTGATCACGGTGCCGGCCAGCTCGCGGGCGTCCTCCTCGCCGATGCCCGCGGCGCTCAGCCGTTCCGCCACGACGGCCTGCCAGTTGGCGAAGGCCTCGGTCACCGCCTCCTCGATCACCGGCACCCGGCCGACCGTCTCCAGCGCGGTGCTGGTGATCGGGCAGCCGTCCTGCCAGTCGGACGCGCGCAGTTCCTCGGCGAGCAGCCGGGTGCAGGCGGTCATCGCCTCGCCCAGGTCCGGCGAGGAGTCGAACCCGGCGCGCAGCAGGACGGCGAACTCCTCGTCCCCGTGCCGGATCGCCTCGGCGGCCAACTCCTGCTTGCCGCCCGGGAAGAAGTGGTAGACCGAGCCGAGGGTGGCCTCGGCCTCGCGGGAGATCTGCTTGATCCCGGTGCCCTCGTACCCCTGGCGCTGCAGCAGCCGCGAGGTGGCCCGGACGATCCGCTCGCGGGTGCCGGGCTTCGCCTCGGCCTGCGCGGTCGTCTTCGCGCGTGCCTTCGCGACGGCCGTCGCGGCTGTCTTCGAGGCCGTCTTCGCGGCGACTCTCTCGGGCGTCTTCACGTCGCGATCCTAGCCGAGATTCTGAGTAGAGCGTTCGTTCCAGTCCTGTGCTAGCGTCGGCTCCGGCGCTCTGAATAGAGCGTTCGTTCCAGAGGAGGGGAAGACGCATGTCCGTGGAGCAGCAGTCGAAGCGATCCGTGACGGTGATCGGGCTCGGCCCGATGGGGCACGCCATGGCCGGGGCGTTCCTGGACGCCGGGTACGCCGTCACGGTGTGGAACCGCACGGCCGGGCGGGCCGACGAGCTCGTCGCCCGGGGTGCGCGGGAGGCGTCCGGCGCGCAGGCGGCGGTGGCCGCCAACGAGCTGGTGGTGCTCAGCCTCACCGACTACGACGCGGTGTTCAAGGTGCTGGAGTCGGTCGAGCCGGTGCTCGGCGGGAAGGTGATCGCCAACCTCAGCTCGGACACCCCCGGGCGGGCCCGGGAGGCCGCCCGCTGGCTGGCCGAGCGCGGTGCCGGACACCTGACCGGCGGGGTGCAGGTGCCGCCGTCGGGCATCGGCAGCCCGGAGTCGTCCACCTTCTACAGCGGCCCGGTCGAGCTGTTCCAGCGGCACCGGGCCGCCCTGGAGGTGCTCACCGGGGCCGACTACCGGGGCGACGACCCCGGGCTGGCGCAGCTGTACTACCAGATCCAGATGGACCTGTTCTGGTCCTCGATGGTCGGCTACCTGCACGCCATGTCGATCGCCGAGGCCAACGGCATCCCGGCCGAGGAGTTCCTGCCGTACGCCCTCCCGACCGCCTCGCTGGTGCCGCGGCTGATGGAGTTCTACGCGCCGCGGATCACCGCCGGGGACCACCGCGGGGACGTCGACCGGCTGGCCATGGCGCTGGCGAGCATCGAGCACGTCCAGCACACCGCGGAGGCCTCCGGGGTGGACGGCGCGCTGCCGGCCGTCCTGGCGGAGGCGGTCCGCCGGGGCGTGGCGGCCGGCGACGGTGCGGCCAGCCTGACCACGCTGGTGGGCCGGTTCCGCCGGGCGTAGCCCTCCGTGCGGACCCGAAGGTCGTGTGCCGTCGGCCGTTGTCACGGCCGACGGCCACTGCCACCATGGCTTTCGGCGCCACGAGAGCCTGCCGTGGCGGGTGTTCGAATCATGGGCGGTTGCGTACGCAACGTAACGTGACATTGTACGCTGGTGTTCTGCACCCACCCGGAGGAACACCATGGCCGACCTCAAATCCCGCACCCTGATCTCCGTACAGGAGCGGCTTCGCGACCAGGTCGCCCACGCGCTCCGGGCGGCCCTGATCTCCGGCGAACTGCGCCCCGGCGTCGTCTACTCCGCACCCGCGCTCGCCGCCGACTTCGGCGTCTCCGCGACCCCGGTCCGCGAGGCCATGCTCGACCTCGCCCGCGAGGGCCTGGTCGAGGCCGTCCGCAACAAGGGGTTCCGGGTCACCGAGCTGACCGACCGCGACCTCGACGACTACACCGAGATCCGCGCCCTGATCGAGGTCCCGACCGTCGGCCGGGTCGCGCGCACCGCCACCAGGGAGCAGCTGGAGCGGCTGCGCCCGCAGGCCGAGGCGATCGTCGCGGCGGCCCGCAAGCACGACCTGATCGGCTACCTGGAGGCCGACCGCCAGTTCCACCTGGACCTGCTGGGGCTGGCCGGCAACGCCCGGCTGGTCGAGGTGGTCGGCGACCTGCGCAAGCGCTCCCGGCTGTACGGCCTCAACCGGCTCGACGAGCGCGGCGAGCTGGTCTCCTCGGCGGAGGAGCACCTGGAGCTGCTGGACCTGCTGCTGGCCGGCGACGCGGCCGGGGCCGAGGCCTGCATGACCCGCCACCTCAGCCACGTCCGCTCCCTGTGGGCCGGCGAGGACAAGCCCGCCGAGCAGGAGCCCTCCGCCCTGCGCCTGCGGTCCCGGTAGGGGCCGAACCGCCCGTCCGGGTGAAGTACTGGGCGATGGTCGGCGTCAGAGAATCGCGCGCAGAGGAATCACTGCGTGCGGAACAACGCGCTCGACATGGCCGAGCACCTCTTCGAGACCTTTCCCGGGCAGGCTTTCGGCGGCGGAGCTCCTTGCCTGGCTAGACCGCCGCGGGCAGGGTGAGCCTCCCGTCGTGGACCTCGGCGACCTGGTCGACGGCCGTCAGGTGGGTGCGGTCGTGGGTGACCAGCACGGTGGCGGTGGCCCGGCGGTGGGTGAGGTCGGTGATCAGGTCGAGGACGGCGGCGCCGCGTTCGTGGTCGAGGGCGCTGGTCGGTTCGTCGACCAGCAGGACGGTGGGGTCGTTCATCAGGGCGCGGGCGATGTTGACCCGCTGGCGCTGGCCGCCGGAGAGCTGGTGCGGGCGGCGGGCGGCCTGGTCGCGCAGGCCGACGGCGTCCAGCAGTTCCAGGGCGCGGGGGAGCGCTCCGCGCGGGGCCCGGCCGTCGAGGTGGGCCATCACCTGCAGCTGCTCCACGGCGGTGAGCGAGGGCAGCAGGTTGGGCTGCTGGAAGACGATGCCGATCCTGGTGCGGCGCAGCGCGGTGAGCTCCGCCCGGTCGAGGCCCGTGGTGTCGGTGCCGTCGATGACGACCTGCCCGGAGTCCGGGGCGATCAGGGTGGCGGCCACCGCCAGCAGGCTGGACTTGCCGGAGCCGGAAGGGCCGACGACGGCGGTGAGCGAGCCCTCGGGGACGGTCAGCGAGACCTCGTCCAGCGCGGTGAGCCGGCCGTCGCCGTCCGGGTAGGTCAGCGTGATGCGGTCGAGGATCAGAGTCATCGGGCACTCCCCAGGGCGGTCAGCGGGTCGACGGAGGTGATCCGGCGGATGGACAGGGCCGCGCCGATCGCGCCGAGGGCGATCATGACGGCCGCGGGCAGCAGGAGGGTCGGGGCGTCCAGCACGAACGGGACGGCGGAGCCGATCAGCGAGCCGGCACCGAGGGCGATCGCGGTGCCGACGACCGTGCCGCCGACCAGCAGCAGGACGGCCTGGCCGAGGGCGTCGCGCAGCAGGTAGCGGGTGGAGGCGCCGAGGGCCTTGAGGACGGCGATGTCGCCGCTGCGCTGGATCGTCCACACGGTGAAGAACGCGCCGATCACCAGGGCCGAGATGGCGAACAGGAAGCCGCGCATCAGCTGGAGGGAGCCGTTCTCCGAGGTGTAGGAGCCGATCGCGGTGAGGGCGTCGTCGCGGGTGCGGGTCTCGGTGCCGTGGCGGGCGTCGGCGCCGGCCAGGTCGGCGCCGCCGGCCGTGCGGAGGGCGATGACGGTGGCGTGGCCGGCGCCGCCGGGGGCGGCCTGCTGCCAGTCGGCGAGGCTGGTCCAGATCACCGGGGTGTGGCTGTACGCGGCGTCGCCCTCGACGGCGGCGACCCGCAGCGGGTGCCCGGCCAGGGTGAGGCCGGCACCGGGGGCGAGGCCGCCCAGGTTCTCGGCGGCGGTCCTGGACAGCACGGCCTGGCCGGGGGCGATCCGGACGCCCTGCGGGGCGAGCCCGGAGCCCTCCGGGACGCCGAAGGCGGAGAGCGCGGCGGTGCGCCGGCCGGCGGCGGCCTTGGTGGTGGTGATGCCGAGCGGCTCGGCGGAGGTGACGCCGGGCTCGCGGGCCCAGGCCTGCCACTGCTCGGGGGTGACCTGGGAGTCGGTGAAGGAGAGCTTCTGGCCGTCGGCGGGTCTCCCGAAGACCAGGTGGTCGGCGGGCAGGCCGGTGATCGCGGAGATGTTCTGCCGGCCGAGTCCGGCGGTCAGCCCGGACAGCAGGCCGACCAGGACGGTGATCAGCACGATGACGGTTCCCATCAGGGCGAACCGCCCCTTGGCGAACCTCAGGTCCCTCCAGGCGACGAACAAGGTGAGCCTTCCTCTGCACAGGTGTTCTCGACTCTTCCACCGTCCCGGGCCAGGGGGCCCGGAGGCATCGCGCCGGGGATTGCATCCTGGGCATCAAAGGGCAGAAGCGGAGTTCAACCTTTTGATTGATGCCGGGCTCCGAGTGCGGAACCTAGGCTGGACGGATGGCGACCGAACGATCCAGGACCACCCCCGTCGCCCGCGTCCTCCAGGTCTGCCTGCACCTGCTCGTGGCGGGCCTGCTGGCGCTCGCCGTCGCCCGGGCCGTCCTCGTCGACCGGGGCGGCGATCCGGCCGCCGTCGCCGCCGCGGCCACCGCGATGGCCGCCGTCTACACCGTCGGACCGCAGCTGGCCGCCGTGCGCCGCTCGCGCCGGGCGGCCGCGCTCTGGCTGGCGCTGCTCGGCGTCACCTGGGCGGGCGTGCTGATCGCCACCCAGGACGGGGTCTGGCTGGCGTTCCCGCTGTACTTCCTGGAGCTGCACCTGCTGGGGCGGCGCGGCGGGCTGGTCGCCGTCGGGCTGACCGCCGCCGCGGCGATCGCCGCGTGGTCCTGGCACCAGCGGAGCTTCGGCTTCGCCGCCTCGATCGGGCCCGCGCTCGGCGCGGCCGTCGCCACCGCCACCGTGCTCGGCTACCAGGCGCTGTACCGGGAGAGCGAGGAGCGCCGCCGGCTGATCGACGAGCTGACCGCCGCTCGCGCCGACCTCGCCGCCGCGCACCACGCGGCCGGCGTGCTGGCCGAGCGCGAGCGGCTCGCCCGGGAGATCCACGACACCCTCGCGCAGGGCCTCAGCTCCGTCCAGCTGCTGCTGCGGGCGGCCCAGCGGGCCCTGCCGGAGCGCACCGAGACCGCCGCCGGGTACGTCGAGCAGGCGCGGCAGGCCGCCCAGGACAACCTGGACGAGGCGCGGCGGTTCGTCCGGGCGCTCACCCCGCCCGCGCTGGACGGCGACCCGCTGCCGGTCGCGCTGGAGCGGCTCTGCGCCACCACGGCGGCGCACGGCGCGCTGCCCGTCCACCTGCACGTCTCCGGTGACCCGGTCCGGCTGCCGGCCGCGCAGGAGGTCGCGCTGCTGCGGATCGCGCAGTCGGCGCTCGGCAACACCGTGCGGCACGCGGGGGCCACCCGGGCCGAGGTGACACTCAGCTACATGGAGGGTGAGGTGGCACTGGACGTGTACGACGACGGGGCCGGGTTCGATCCGGCGGCGGCCGCCGGCCGCGCCGGCGGGGACGGCGGGTTCGGACTGCCGTCGATGCGGGCCCGGGCACGGGCGCTCGGCGGCGGTTTCACGGTGGAGTCGGCGCCCGGGCAGGGGACGACGGTGGCGGTGCAGCTGCCGGTCGCCCCGGAGGCCGGCCCGTGATCCGGCTGCTCATCGCGGACGACCACCCGGTGGTGCGGGCCGGGCTGCGGGCGGTGCTGGAGTGCGAGCCGGACTTCGCCATCGTGGCGGAGGCGGCCACCGCCGAGCGGGCCGTCGAGCTGGCCGCCGAGGCGGGCGTCGACGTGGTGCTGATGGACCTCCAGTTCGGGCCGGGGTCGGCGATGAACGGGGCGCAGGCCACCGCGGCGATCACCGCCCGGGCGGGCGCGCCGCGGGTGCTGGTGGTCACCACGTACGACACCGACGCGGACACCCTGCCGGCCCTGGAGGCGGGCGCCACCGGCTACCTGCTGAAGGACGCGCCGCCGGAGGAGCTGGCCCAGGCGGTACGGGCGGCCGCGGCCGGGCGCAGCGCGCTGGCGCCCAGCGTGGCGGACCGGCTGCTGGAGCGGATGCGGACGCCGGCGGCGGCGCTCAGCGCCCGGGAGACCGAGGTGCTGGGGCTGGTCGCGGACGGGCTGACCAACCAGCAGGTCAGCCAGCGGCTGCACCTGAGCCAGGCCACGGTGAAGTCCCACCTGGTGCACATCTACACCAAGCTGGGGGTGGACTCGCGCACGGCGGCGGTGCGGGAGGCGCGGCGGCGGGGGCTGATCCGCCGAGCGTAGGGTGGGCAGCGGGCCGTACCCGCGGCAGCGGTCCGGACCCGCAGCAGTGTTCCGTGCCCGCGGCAGTGTGAGGAGCGCCCGATGACCGTCCGGCTCGACCGGCTCGCCGTACCCGTGATCGCCGCCCCGATGGCGGGCGGCCCCTCGACGCCCGAGCTGGTGGCGGCGGTGAACCGGGCCGGCGGGCTGGGGTTCCTGGCGGCCGGGATGAGGACCGCCGCCGGGATGGCCGAGCAGATCGCCGCGGTACGGGGGTCGACCGACCGGCCGTACGGGGTGAACCTCTTCGTGCCCGGCCCGCCCGGGGACGCGGCGGCCGTCGCGGCGTACCGGGAGCGGCTGCGGCCCGAGGCCGACCAGTGGGGCGTGACGCTGCCGGAGGAGATCGGGCCGGACCGGGACGACTGGGACGCCAAGCTCGCCGCGCTGCTCGCGGACCCGGTGCCGGTGGTCTCGTACACCTTCGGGCTGCCGACGGCCGAGGAGGCGGCGGCGGTGCGGGCGGCCGGCAGCACCCAGGTCGGCACCGTCACCACGCCGGAAGAGGCGCGGGCGGCGGAGGCCGTCGGGATGGACGCGCTGTGCGTGCAGGGCCCGGAGGCGGGCGGCCACCGGGGCACCCACCGGGTGGCGGACCGGCCGGGGGAGCTGCCGCTGCTCGAACTGCTGGGCGCCGTGCGGGAGGTGACGGCGCTGCCGCTGGTCGCCGCGGGCGGGCTCGGCGACGGCGCGGCCGTCGCGGCGGCGCTGCGGGCGGGGGCGGTGGCGGTGCAGCTGGGCACGGCGCTGCTGCGGTCGGACGAGTCCGGCGCCTCGGCCGCCCACCGGGCGGCGCTCGTCGAGCTCCCGGAGACGGCCGTCACCCGCGCCTTCACCGGCCGCCCGGCCCGCGGCCTGCGCAACGCCTTCATCGACCGCCACGGCCCGTACGCCCCGCCCGCCTATCCCGAGGTCCACCACCTCACCACCCCCCTGCGCACCGCCGCCGCCCGCCGCGGCGACACGTCCGCCATGCACCTGTGGGCCGGCACCGCCCACAAGCTCGCCCGCACGGGCCCGGCGGAGGCCATCGTCGCCGACCTCTGGCACGCGGCGCGGGGGTAGTGCGCCGGGGGCGCGCTGGGCGGTGGGTGTTGTCCCTCGCAGGAGTGGATTGAGCGGGGAAGCGCGCGGTAACGTATAAGAGACAACTTAACGTAGCCGTATGTGGGAGATCACGCTTCTGGCGCCGGTTGAGGAGTGGTACTTGCAGGTCTGCGAGGACGACCCCAAAACGGCGGAGAACATTCTTGAGGCGCTGGACTTGTTGGCTGACGAGGGTCCGACCCTGGGGCGGCCTGCGGTGGATCGGATCCACCGCAGCCGCTTGCACAACCTCAAAGAACTGAGGCCGGGTTCGTCGGGCGCCAGTGAGGTGCGCATGCTATTCGTCTTCGACCAGGAACGGGAGGCCATCATCCTGGTGGCCGGTGACAAATCCGGTCGTTGGTCCGAGTGGTACGACGAGTCGATCCCGTTGGCTGAGATGCGCTACGCAGATTACGTCGAGGAGCAACGGAACGGAGCACGCCGATGAAGGGGCGTAGGTGGACCGAGGTGCGAGCCGAGGTCGTGAAGCGGTTTCCCGAGCTGGTGACGCCGGAGGCGGAGACGAGGCGAGCGCTGGTTCGCCAGGAGATGCTTGCTCAGATCCGTGGCTACGAGCTGGCCGAGATGCGGAAGACGGCTGGGCTGACCCAGAAGGAGGTCGCCGCGCTGATGGGCGTGAGCCAGGCGCGGGTGTCGCAGATCGAGCACGGGCAGGTCGACAGCCTGGACAACCTGCGGGCGTATTCCGCGGCGATCGGCGGCGAGGTCGAGGTGACGGTCCGGCGGGGCGAGCGGACGATCAAGGTGGCCTGATCGTCCGCTCGCTGCCTCAGCTCAGCAGGTCGGCCATCCAGGACTCGACGGCCCCGGCCTCGCGGGGGAGGGCGCCGGACATCAGGTGGGCGCCGTCGGGGGTGATGACGAGGTCGTCCTCGATGCGGATGCCGAGGCCGCGGAGTTCGGCGGGGAGGGTCTCGTCGTCGGGCTGGAGGTAGAGGCCGGGTTCGACGGTGAGGACCATGCCCTCCTCCAGGGTGCCGTCGAGGTAGCGGTCGGCGCGGGCCTTGGCGCAGTCGTGGTAGTCGAGGCCGAGCATGTGGCCGCTGCCGCAGAGGGTGTAGCGGCGGTAGAGGCCGTTGTCCTCGGCGAGGGCCTCCTCGGCGGAGACGGGCAGGACGCCCCAGTCGGCGAGGCCCTCGGCGATGACCCGCATGGCGGCGCGGTGGAAGTCGCGGAACCGGGCCCCCGGGCGCAGGGCGGCGATGCCGGCGCTCTGGGCGGCGAGGACGAGGTCGTAGGCCTGGCGCTGGACCGGGCTGAAGGTGCCGCTGAGCGGGAGGGTGCGGGTGATGTCGGCGGCGTAGAGGGTGTCGGTCTCGACGCCGGCGTCCAGCAGCAGCAGGGAGCCGGGGTCCAGGGCGCCGTCGTTGCGGATCCAGTGCAGCACGCAGGCGTGGGCGCCGGAGGCGGCGATCGTGGTGTAGCTGGTGCCGTTGCCCTCGGCGCGGGCGCGCAGGTCGAAGACGCCCTCGATCCAGCGCTCGCCGCGGTGGTGGCGCAGCGCGGTGGGCAGGGCGCGGACGACGTCCTCGAAGCCGGTGACGGTGTGGTCGACGGCCAGTTGCAGCTGTCCGATCTCCCACTGGTCCTTGACCAGGCGCAACTCGGAGAGCACGGCGGCCAGTTCGCCGTCCCGGTGGTCCCCGGTGGGCCGTCCGGTGGCCTCGTCGACCACCGGGTCGGTGCCGGCCAGCACCCGGGTGGGCGGCTGTGGGCCGGTGAGCAGCTTGCCGAGGTCGTCGAGGTGTTCGGAGCGCACCCCGGTGAGCCGGGCGGCCTCGGCGAGGTCGGGCCGGGCGCCGACCCAGAACTCGCCGTAGCGGCGGTCGCGGTAGAACTCGCCGCCGTCGCGCGGGGAGCGCGGGCGCAGGTAGAGGACCGGCTCGTGGCCGTCGGGCCCGGCCGGTTCGAGGACCAGGACGTGGTCGGCCTGGTCCTCGCCGGTGAGGCCGGTGAGCCAGACGTACGCGCTGTGCGGGCGGAAGCGGTGGTCGAGGTCGTTGCAGCGGACCTTGAGGCGCCCGGCGGGGACGACCAGCCGCTCGCCGGGGAAGGCGGCGGAGAGCCGGGCGCGGCGGCCGGGGAAGCGGTCGTGGCCGGGCACGCGCCGGTCCGCGGGCAGGGGGGTGGCGGCCCACTGGGTGGCCATGTGGGAGGCGAGGGCGGGGGAGACCGGGAGGTCGTGGCTCCCGGTGTTGAGGCCGGTCGGGGGCAGGGTCACCGGTGAACTCCTAGGCGGGGCTGGGGAGATGCGGGGCACGGACACAGCTCGGTAACGGGTGGCGTCACCTCTTGTGCAGTGCAATTTCACATTACTATGTTACGGGTCACACAGCGCAGCGGCCAGGTCGGACGATCAGGCCCCCCACAGCGGAGTTGCACATGACCAGGCGCACCCACGCCGCCCTCGCGGCGGCCCTCGCGGCGACAATCACTCTCGGCCTCGGGGCCTGCTCGAACGACAAGAGCGACAGCGGCAGCGGCGCCGCCCCCTCCGACAGCAGGGGCCCGGGCGCGGCGGCCGGCTCGGTCGTCGGCGGCACCCCGGCCAAGGGCGGCACCCTCACCGTCCTGACCAACCAGGACTTCGCGCACCTGGACCCGGCCCGCAACTGGGTGGTGCCGCACATGGACTTCGGCACCCGGCTGATCTACCGGACCCTGACCACCTTCAAGTCCGAGCCGGGCGCGGCCGGCAGCGAGATCGTCCCGGACCTCGCCACCGACCTGGGCAAGTCCTCCGAGGGCGGCAAGGTGTGGACCTTCACCCTCAAGGAGGGCCTGAAGTACGAGGACGGCACGCCGATCCGGTCCGCCGACATCAAGTACAACGTCGAGCGGTCCTTCTCCCCGGACCTCACCGGCGGCCCCGACTACGCGATCCAGTACATGGAGGGCGGCGAGAACTACAAGGGCCCGCTGAACGGCGAGCACCTGGCGAGCATCGAGACCCCGGACGACCGCACCATCGTCTTCCACCTGAAGCGCCCGGTCGCCGAGTTCTCGGACACCGTCACCCTGCCGACGTTCTCCCCGGTGCCGCAGTCCCAGGAGAGGGGCACCCAGTACGACGCCCGGCCGTTCTCCTCCGGCCCGTACAAGATCGAGAGCTACGACCGCGGCAAGCAGCTGGTGCTGGTCCGCAACACCAACTGGGACCAGTCCACCGACACCGTCCGCAAGGCCTACCCGGACCGGGTCGTGGTCACCCAGGGCATCAAGGGAGGCCAGGCCGACGACCGGATCATCGCCAGCGACGGCGCCGACGCCAACGCCATCAACATGCCCTGGATGCAGCACGAGACCGTCGCCAAGGTGCTGCCCAAGGCGGATGTCAGGGCCCGCATGGTCGCCGAGCAGACCGGCTGCACCGACATGCTCTACCTGAACACCGCCAAGGCCCCCTTCGACGACCCGAAGGTGCGCGAGGCGATGATGTGGGCGGTCGACCGCGAGGCCCAGGTGACCGCCTTCGGCGGGCCCGCGGTGACCGACGCGGCGACCTCCTTCCTGCCGCCGTCGCTGACCGGCGGCGCCAAGTCCGACCCGCTGAAGATCCCGGTGGCCGGCGACCCGGAGAAGGCCAAGTCGCTGCTCAAGGACGCGGGCAGGACCGACCTCAAGGTCTCGCTCACCGTCTCGACCGGCGACAAGACCCGCGCCGAGGCGATCCAGCAGTCGCTGTCCAAGGCCGGCGTCCAGGTCACCGTGAACACCGTCGACGCGTCCGCCTTCGCCGACACCGTCGGCGACATCAAGAACGCCCCCGAGCTGACCCTCAGCGGCTGGTGCCCCGACTACCCCTCCGGTGCGACCTTCCTGCCGTTCCTCTTCGACGGCCGCACCATCAAGGAGAAGGGCAACCAGGGCAACTACAGCCAGTTCAAGGACCAGGCCACGATGGACCGGATGGACCAGATCGCGGCCATGACGGACGTCAACGAGGCCAACAAGGCCTGGAAGCAACTGGACGAGGAGCTGATGAGGAAGGCCCCGGCCGTTCCGCTGCTCTGGCAGCGCCGCCCGCTGCTGGTCGGCACCAACGTGGCCGGCGCGTTCGGCAACTCGGGCTACGCCGGCATGATCGACCTGGCCACGGTCGGCCTCAAGGACCCCGCCAAGGGCAAGTGAGGGACCGGCAGCGATGAGCAACACCACCACACCTTCGGGAGCCGAAGGACGCGCCGGTGCCGAGCGTGACGAGCGACGGGCGAGCGCGGAGGGTGCCGGAGCGGGGAGCGTCGGCACCGGAACGGGAGCGGCCGGAGCCGGGCGGGGGACGGCCGAGCCCGTCACCGTCGCCGAGTCCGTCGCCGTGGCCGAGCCCGGCGCCGTGGCCGGGTCCACGGCGCCGGGCGCCGGGAGGAGTTCCGGGCGCGGGCCCTGGCGGCTGGTCTGGGACCAGCTGTGGGCCAAGGGCCCGGCCCGGTTCGGACTGGTCACCGTCGGCGTGCTGCTGCTGGCCGCCGCGCTGGCCGGCCCGCTCGGCTCGCTCGGCGGCTGGACCCCCGAGGAGTTCGACAAGCGCGCCGTCGACCCGTACCTGGGCGGCCTGCCCCGGGGCGACTTCGGCGGCATCAGCGCCCGCCACTGGCTGGGCGTCGAGCCCATCACCGGCCGCGACCTGTTCGCCCGGGTGCTGCACGGTGGGCAGGTCTCCCTGCTGATCGCGTTCACCGCGACCGCCGTCGTCGTGGTCGTCGGGACCCTGGCCGGCATCGCGGCGGGCTACTTCGGCGGTCGCACCGACACCGTGCTGTCCCGGCTGATGGACCTCACGATGTCCTTCCCCTCGCTGATCTTCATGATCGCGATGATGTCGGTGGCCAAGGACGTCAACCGGATCCTGCTGATCACCCTGGTGATCGGGCTGTTCACCTGGCCTGGCATCGCCCGGGTGGTGCGCGGCCAGACCCTCTCGCTCAAGCACCGCGAGTACGTCGAGGCCGCCAAGGTCGGCGGGGCGCGCTCCTGGCGGATCCTCACCCGCGAGATCCTGCCGAACGTCTCCGGCCCGATCATCGCCTACACCACCCTGCTCATCCCCGGGATGATCGCCACCGAGGCCGCGCTCAGCTACCTCGGTGTGGGCGTCCGCCCGCCGACCGCGTCCTGGGGCCAGATGATCGCCGAGAGCATCGTGCACTACGAGACCGACCCGACCTACTTCCTGATCCCGACCGCCTTCCTGTTCGTCGCCGTGCTCGCCTTCACCCTGCTCGGGGACGCGCTGCGCGACATCCTCGACCCCCGGGGAGGCCGGTCGTGATCCTCTACCTCGGCCGCCGGCTGCTCGGCGTGGCGGGCATCCTGCTCGCCATCTGCGCCATCACCTTCACCATCTTCTACCTGCTGCCCAACGACCCGGCCGCGGCCGCCTGCGGCAAGACCTGCAGCCCCGAGCGGCTCGCCGACGTCAAGGCGGCGATGGGCCTGGACAAGCCGCTCTGGGAGCAGTTCCTCGCCTACCTCGGCGGCATCTTCGCCGGCCGCGAGTACGGCTCCGGCCCCAGCGCGGTGCACTGCGGCTTCCCCTGCCTCGGCTACTCCTACGAGTACGGGCTGCCGGTGTGGGACCTGCTGACCGACCGCCTGCCGGTCTCCGTCTCGCTGGCGCTCGGCGCGGCCGTGCTCTGGCTGGTCCTCGGCCTCGGCGCGGGCGTCACCTCGGCGCTGCGCAAGGGCCGGCCGCTCGACAGGGCGCTGATGGTGCTGTCCGTCGGCACCGCCTCGCTGCCGGTCTACTTCACCTCGATCATGCTGATCTGGGGCGTCGTCAGGACGGCCGGAGTGCTGCCCTACCCCGCGTACCACGAGTTCACCGAGAACCCCCTGCGGTGGGGCTCCAACCTGCTGTTGCCGTGGACCGCGCTGGCCCTTCTGTACGCGGCGATGTACGCCCGGCAGAGCCGCAACTCGATGATCGAGGCGATGGCCGAACCGTACATCCGCACCGCCCGGGCCAAGGGCCTGCCGCCGCGGACGGTCACCGTCAAGCACGGGCTGCGCTCCGGGATGACGCCGATCCTGACCATCTTCGGGATGGACCTCGGCGGCCTGCTGGCCGGCGCGGTCATCACCGAGTCGATCTTCGGCCTGCCCGGCGTCGGCCGGCTGTTCTACGACGGCCTGGCCCGGTCGGACCAGCCGGTCATCCTCGGGGTCACCCTGCTCGCGGCCTTCTTCATCGTCGCGGCGAACCTGCTGGTCGACCTGCTCTACGCCTTCGTCGACCCGAGAGTGAGGTACTGATGACCGAGTTGTTGGAGGTCGAGGACCTCAAGGTCGCCTTCGACACCCCGCGCGGCAGCGTCCGGGCGGTGGACGGGATCTCCTTCACCGTTCGGGCCGGGCGCACCCTCGGCCTGGTCGGCGAGTCGGGCAGCGGGAAGTCCGTCACCTCGCTCGCCGTCATGGGCCTGCACCGCGGCGCCACCGTCACCGGCTCGATCCGGCTGAACGGACAGGAGCTGGGCGGCCTGGGGGAGCGGGAGCTCGGCACCGTCCGGGGCCGCCGGATCGCGATGATCTTCCAGGACCCGCTGTCCAGCCTGCACCCCTTCTACACGGTCGGGGAGCAGATCGCCGAGCACTACCGGGTGCACTTCAGGGCCGGCCGCAGGGCCGGCCGGGCCCGGGCGGTGGAGATGCTGGCCGAGGTCGGCATCCCGGAGCCGGCCCGCCGGGTCGACGAGTACCCGCACCAGTTCTCCGGCGGCATGCGCCAGCGCGTCATGATCGCGATGGCGCTCGCCTGCGAGCCCGAGCTGCTGATCGCCGACGAGCCCACCACGGCGCTCGACGTCACCGTCCAGGCGCAGATCCTCGACCTGATCGCCCGGATCCAGCAGGAGCGCGGCCTCGGCGTCGTGATGATCACCCACGACCTCGGCGTGGTCGCCCGGGTCGCCCACGAGGTGCTGGTCATGTACGGCGGCCGGGCCGCCGAACAGGCCCCGGTGGACCGGCTGTTCGCCCGGCCCGCGCACCCGTACACGCGCGGCCTGCTGGACTCGCTGCCGCGCCTGGACGACACCGACGACACCCCGCTGCGGGCCATCCCCGGCAGCCCGCCGTCGCTGATCGCCCCCGCCCCCGGCTGCTCCTTCGCCCCGCGCTGCGCCCGCACCGCCGCCGCGTCCGCCGAGGAGCACGCCCGCTGCCTGGCCGAGCGCCCCCCGCTCGACCTGCTCGCCCCCGGCCACCAGGCCGCCTGCCACCTGCCGCTGGTGCCGGAAGGGGTGCTGTGATGACCACGCCGTCGACGAAGGGCGCGGCCGAACCGCTGCTGTCCGTACGGGACCTGGTGAAGACCTTCCCCGGCCGGCGCGGCCGCACCGGCCGGCCCGGAGCGCCGATCCGGGCGGTGGACGGGGTGAGCTTCGACGTCGGGGCGGGGGAGACGCTCGGCCTGGTCGGCGAGTCCGGCTGCGGCAAGTCCACCACCGGGCGGATGATCGTCCGGCTGCTCGACCCGACCTCGGGCACCGTCACCTTCGACGGCACCGAGATCGGCGGGCTCTCCCAGGCCCGGCTGCGGCCGCACCGGCGCGACCTCCAGATGGTCTTCCAGGACCCGTACTCCTCGCTCAACCCCCGGCAGACGGTGGCCCGGATCATCTCCGAGCCGCTGCTCGTCCAGGGCGAGAGCGCGACGGCGGCGCGCAAGCGGGCCGCCGAGCTGATGGAGCTGGTCGGGCTGATCCCCGAGCACCTGGACCGCTACCCGCACGAGTTCTCCGGCGGCCAGGCCCAGCGCATCGGCATCGCCCGCTCGCTGGCCACCTCGCCGCGGCTGGTGGTCGCCGACGAGCCGGTCTCCGCGCTGGACGTCTCCATCCAGGCCCAGGTGGTCAACCTGATGGAGCGGCTCCAGCAGGAGCTGGGGCTGGCGTACGTGTTCATCGCGCACGACCTCTCGGTGGTCAAGCGGGTCTGCGACCGGGTCGCGGTGATGTACCTGGGCCGGATCGTGGAGATCGGCGACAAGGCCGAGGTGTACGGCAGCCCCGCGCACCCGTACACCAGGGCGCTGCTGTCCGCCGTCCCGCTGCCGGACCCGGAGGCGGAGCGGAACCGGGAGCGGATCGTCCTGCTCGGCGACCCGCCGAGCCCGGCCGACCCGCCGCCCGGGTGCAGCTTCCACCCGCGCTGCCCGAAGGCCCAGGACCTCTGCCGGACCGAGCGGCCGCTGCTGAGGATCGCCGGGCCCGGCGAGCGCCGGGCGGCCTGCCACTTCCCGGAGGCCTGAGGCGCCACAAGACCCCCGGTCGGACGCGGCGGGGAACCCTGCGAGGGCCGCGTCCGACCGGGTTCCACCCGGCTCCAGCACGTCCCGTCTCGATCGCTCCCCGTCCCGGTCGTTCCTGGGCCCGGTCACTCCTCGACGGGCAGCAGGCCCTCCTCCGGCAGCAGCCGGCGCGGGCCCGGGCCCTCGGCGGCCAGCTCGTCCCCCGGGTTGAGCACCCGGCAGCGGCGCAGCGACACGCAGCCGCAGCCGATGCAGCCCGTCAGCTCGTCCTCCAGCCGCTCCAGCTCGGCCCGGCGGGCGCGCAGCTGCTCGGCCCAGCGCCGGGAGATCCGCTCCCAGTCGTGCTTGCCGGGCATCCGGTCCTCGGGCAGACCGGTGAAGACCTCGGCGACCTCGGCGAGCGGGATGCCGAGCCGCTTGGCGACCAGGATGAGCGAGATCCGGCGCAGCACGTGCCGCCGGTAGCGCCGCTGGTTGCCCGTGGTGCGCTCGGAGGAGATCAGCCCCTGGTCCTCGTAGAAGCGCACCGCCGAGGTGGCGATCCCGGCCCGCCGGGCCACCTCGCCGACGCTCAGCAGATCGACCGGCGCGGTGGTCATGGCGGGCTCCTTGACTTCAAGTTCTGTTGAAGTCCTAGCGTACCGGACGTGACCGAATCAGCTGCCGTCAAGAACGCCACCACCGCTGCCGAGCTGGATGGTTACCCGGCAAAGACGCCGACCGCCGGGGCCTGCGGCGGGTGGCGTGAACTCTTCTCCCGCCGGTACGCCGCCCCCGCCTCGATCCTGGCCGGGGGCGTCGCGCTGTACGCGATGAACCTCTACTTCACCGCCGCCCTGATGCCCTCGATCGTCGCCGACATCGGCGGCGAGCGGTACTACGCGTGGGTGGCCACCGGCTTCCTGATGGCGGCCGTCATCGCCTCGATGCTGGTCAGCCGGCTGCTGGACCGCCTCGGTGCCGCCCGGGCCTACGTGCTGGGCTTCCTGGTGTTCGGCGCCGGCGCGGTGCTCAACGCGCTCAGTCCGTCGATGGCGGCGCTGATCCTCGGCCGGGTGGTGCAGGGCCTCGGCGGCGGGCTGGTGGCCGGGCTCGGCTACGCCGTGATCCGCGGCGCCCTGCCGGAGCGGCTGTGGACCCGCGCGGCCGGGTTGGTCTCCGCGATGTGGGGCGTCGGCACCCTGGTCGGACCGTCGCTGGGCGGGCTGTTCGCCCAGCTCGGCGCCTGGCGCGGGGCGTACGTCCTGCTGCTGGTCGCCGCGCTGGTGCTGGCGCTGCTGGCCCGCCGGGTGCTGCCCGGACGCTCCGGCGACGGGCACGGCAGCGGCCCGGTGCCGATGCCCTCGCTGCTGCTGCTCACCCTGGCGGCGGCGGCCTTCAGCGTCAGCTCGACCGTGCCGGGCGGCTGGCCGACGGTGGTCTGCCTGCTCGCCGGTGTGGCGCTGCTGGCGGGCTTCGTGGCGGTCGAGCGCCGCGCGGCGGCGACGGTGCTGCCGCAGCAGACCTACCGGGCCGGCAGCCCGCTGAAGTGGCTCTACCTGACCGTCGCGGTGCTCTGCGCGGGCGTGGTGGCGGAGAACTTCATCCCGCTGTTCGGCCAGCAGCTGGGCGGCCTCGGCCCGCTGGTGGCCGGATTCCTCGGTGCCGCGGTCTCGGCCGGCTGGACCACCGCCCAGCTGTTCAGCGTGGGGATCGAGTCGGCCCGCGGCCGGGCCCTGGCGGTCCGCACCGCCCCGCTGGTGCTGGTCGGCGGCCTGCTGGTCTACGGGCTGTCGCAGACCGGGCACGCCTCCGGGCTCCGGGTGGTGCTGTGGGCGGCGGCGCTGTTCGTCGCCGGCACCGGGATCGGGCTGGCCTTCCCGCACCTGAGCGTGGCGGCGATGCGCAGCAGCGACGATCCGGCGGAGGGCGGCAAGGCGGCCGCGGCGATCAACACCACCCAGCTGATCGCCTTCTCGGTGACCTCGGCGCTGGCCGGGACCCTGGTCAACCTGGGCGGGGACGCCCCGGTCGACGCGGCCCGCTACATGACCTTCGGGATCGCCGCGATCACCGTCCTCGGGGTGGCCACCGCCGCGCGCACCGCCCGCGGCCCGGGGCGCTGAGGGGCGCCGGACCGCCTCCGGGCGCACGAGCGGGCCCCGGATCCCTTTCGTCGGGGGGATCCGGGGCCGTTTCGCGCGTTCCGAGGGGCCGGTCGGGCCGGTCGGGCCGGTCGAGCGGGTCGAGCCGGTGGGGTCGGTCCGTCAGGCCGGTCAGGCCGGCCGGTCGGCTCAGGAGGCCGCGTCAGGCCGTGGGGTCAGGCGGCGGGGCCCACCCGGACGGTGGTGATCCTCCCGCCCTGGGACTCCCGGACCACCTCGATCTTCGTGTTGGTGTCCGGCACCTTCACCGTCAGCTGCGGCGTGGCCGCGTCGCCGTACACCCCGGTGCGGTCGTTGAACACCGGGACGGCCGGCTTGGCCGGCACGCGCACCGCGACGCCGCCCTTGTGCAGGGTGAACGCGGTGGTCGGCTTGAGCGAGAAGGTCGCGTCGTAGGTCTGCGCCCGCCCGTTGACCAGCGTGCCGTCGGCGAAGCGGACCGGCGCCGGGCGGGCGTCGATCGGCAGGATCAGCCCGCCGCCGGGGTGGTCCTTGGTGTTGTTGTCACCGTACGAGGTGTCCCACAGCCAGATCAGGACGCCCTCCTGGTACGGGTAGTTGTCCACCACGTTGGCCTTGCCCGCGACGCCGGTGTAGCCGAAGTTGTAGGGGCCGGTCTTCAGGAACGCCCCGTAGCCGGTGTAGCGGCGGTTCTCGGCGAGGTAGGCGCGCGGGTGCTGCTTGACGGCGGTGCGGCCGGTGATGACCGTGAAGCCGTTGGCCGTCCAGCCGTCCGTGCCGTTCTCGGCGCCGTCGGCGAACAGCACGGCGGTGCCGGCGGTGGCCTTCACGGCGTCCACTAGGACGCCCCGGCCGTGGGTGTTGCCGTCCGAGGTGACGTGGAAGCGCAGCCGGACCTGCCGGCCGAGGTAGCCGTCCAGCGGGATGTGCAGCTGCTTGTAGCTCCCGGAACTGCCGCTCAGGCCGGGGACGTTGGCGTTGGTGCTGCCGATCGGGGCGCCGTCCACGGTGCCGCCGAGGGCGGTCCAGTGCTGGCCCTGGTCGGTGGAGGCCTCGACGGTGAGGAAGTCGTAGTCCTGCTCGGTGTCGTACCAGACCGCCGCGTCCAGGGCGGCCGGGCCGACGGCGGTGCGCAGGTCGACCTCCCGGGCGAGGGAGTTGTCGAGGTTGTCGCCGGTGTCGCTCCACCACTGCCTGCCGCCCTCGTACGGGTCGGCGAGGTCGGTGCGGGTGGTGCCGTCGGGCAGGTGGACGAGGACGGCCTGGGCCTGGTCGGTGTTGTAGCCGCTGACCCCGAGGGCGTGGGTGGAGCGGGTGGCGGCCTGCGCCTCGTCGTAGTCGAGCCAGCCGAACTGCAGCTTGCTCCAGGCGTCGAGGTCGCCGGGGTAGCCGCCGGTGGTGTTCGGGCCCTTGCCGAGGTAGGAGCCGGAGGACATCAGCGACCAGAAGTTGACGCTGTTGTCGCCGCCGGTGGTGGAGTACAGGTCGGGCAGGCCGAGGTTGTGGCCGTACTCGTGGGCGAACAGGCCGACGCCGCTGTTCTCGCCGCCCTGGACGTAGTCGTAGACGTACAGGCCGCTGTCGCCGACGGGGGCGCCGCCGATCCGGTTGCCCTCCGGGCCGGTCTGCCCGGTCGCGTCCGGGAAGGCCCAACTGCGGTGCGCCCACAGCGCGTCGGCGCCCTGGGCGCCGCCGCCCCAGGTCTCGTCCACGCCCGCGTGGACTACGACGACGTTGTCCAGGTAGCCGTCCGGCCGGCCGAACTCGCCGTCCTTGTCGTGGTCGTAGCGGTCGTAGACGTCGTACTGGGCGAGCTGCGCCCTGATGTCGGCGGCGGAGCGGCCCTTGGCGATCTCGCCGTCGTACCAGGCCTTGACGGCGTCCCGGATGAACTCCTGGCCCTGGGTCCAGGCGCCGGAGCCCTGCGGGCCCTTGTTGCTGCCGTAGCGGGCCTCGTTGTACGGGACGGTGACCCAGTCGCTGACGGTGCCCTCGACGTCGTACCGGCCGGAGGACTGGGTGCGGTAGTAGTTGCGCATCGACACGGTGCCGGGCGTGTCGTCGAAGAACAGCTTCTGGTAGTAGGCGCGGTCGAAGTCCGCCGACCACAGGGTGTGGTTGTCGTCCTTGCCCGGCTCGGGGATCCGGTTGTGGAGCGGGCCCGGGGTGCCGCCGTAGCGGGGCCGGCCGTTCCACTGGGTGGTGTCGTCCACCTGGTCGCCGAACTGGGCGAGGATCACGAAGACCTTGTCGGTGCGCTGGTGCGCGAGTTGGACGTAGTCGTCGCCGATCCGCACCTTCGCCGGGGCCCGCTTGGCGGCGGACTTGGCGGCGGCGCCCTGGTCGAGCGCGCCGTTGTTGAGCTGCTCCAGGGCCTTGCCGCGCAGGGCCTGGCGCTCGCGCTCCTGCGGGGCCATCGGCGCGGGCGGGGCCTCGGCGCCCTGCTGGGCGGACTCGGCGGCCGCGGTGGCGGTGAGGGTGGCGGGGGGAGCGGCCTGGGCGGGGGTGCCCAGCAGGGTGGCCGCTATCGCGCTCGTGGTGAGCGCGGCAGCGAGGGCCACGGACAGTCTGCGCAACTGACCGGTCCTTTCGGGGGATGGGGTGCTTCGGAGGGTGTTCCGGTGCTCCGGGGTCGGTAGCTGAAGCGCAGGTAATATTTCACATGTCACGGATTACGTGAAGGGGTCGGGAGCAAGCGAGAGGGCGCCGCACCCTCGGGGTGGCGGCGCCCTCTCCTCACCGGGCCCGGGCGGCGCGACGGATCACCCCAGGGAGGCCCGCAGGAAGGCGAGTTCGGCCTGCGCCAGCTGCTCCAGCAGTCCGCCCGGGGTCATGTGGGTGACCCCGGGCAAGGGCAGCACGCTGTGCGGGCGGCCGGCCCTGGTCAGCGCCTGGGAGAGCAGCAGGGTGTGCGAGGGGTGGACGTTGTCGTCGGCCAGCCCGTGGATCAGCAGCAGCGGCCTGCTCAGGCCGGGCGCGTCGGTGATCAGGCAGTCGTCGGCGTAGCCCTCGGGGTTGTCCTGCGGCAGGCCGAGGTAGCGCTCGGTGTACGCGGTGTCGTAGAGCCGGAAGTCGGTGGGCGGGGCGCCCGCGCAGGCGGCGTGGAAGACGTCCGGGCGGCGCAGTACGGCGAGCGCCGCGAAGTAGCCGCCGTACGACCAGCCGCGCACGCCGACCCGGCCGAGGTCGAGGTCCGGGTGGCGCTCGGCGAGCGCGTGCAGGGCGTCGACCTGGTCGTCCAGCGCCACCCGGGAGAAGCGGCGGAAGATGGTCCGGGTGAAGTCCGGGGAGACGAACGGGGTGCCGCCGTTGTCGACGGTGACCACCGCGAAGCCCTGGTCGGCCCACCACTGCTTGAGCTGCCAGCGGCGCGGCTCGGCGGCCACCGCCTGGTAGCCGGGCCCGCCGTAGACGTCCAGCAGGACGGGCAGCCGCCGGCCGGGGACGTGGTCGCGCGGGTACACCACGGCGCTGGGCAGGGCGCGTTCGGTGACCCGGGCGAGCTGCGGCTCCACCCGGTGGGGCAGCGGGGCGCTGCGGTCGGTGAGCGGCAGCTCGCGGCCGTCGCGGCTGACGACGCGGCGCACGCCGTCGGCGGTGGCCGAGGTGAGCAGCAGGACGTCGGCGGTGGCGAGGGCCGAGTGCAGGCCGGGGCCGGGGGTGAGCGGCTCGGGCTCGCCGCCGTCCGGGTCGATCAGGTGGACGTACTGGTCGAAGGGGTCGCCCTCGCCGGTCTCGCAGAGCAGCCGGCCGCGCAGCCGGCCGACCACCCGGCGGATCTGCAGGCCGGTGGTGTCCAGCGGCTTGCCGTCCAGTGCGAGGCCGCGGGCCTGCGGGGTGTCGTGGACGGTCAGCAGCCGGCCGTCGGCCAGCCGGGCGGGGGTGCCGGGCAGGTCGTCCACCCAGAACGCGTCGGTGGTGCGGGAGAGTTCACCGGTCTCGCCGGTGGCCGGGTCGGCGCTCAGCAGCAGTACGGTCTGCTGCAGGCGGTCGGCGACGGTGAGCAGCACCTCCTCGGCGGAGGCCCAGGAGGCGGCGCAGACGTACGGGAACTCCTCGGCGTCCCAGCGCAGTCGGACCCGGGTGCCGTCGAGGCCGAGCACCCAGAGCTGGACGTCCGCGTTGGGGCCGCCGGCCTGCGGGTAGGCGAAGTCCTCGGGCGCCTCGCCGGGGTGCGCCGGGTCGGCGAAGTACCGCCGGGGGACGGCGGATTCGTCCACGCGGGCGGCCAGCAGCGCGCCGCCGTCCGGACGCCACCAGTGGCCGCGGGCGCGGCCGAGCTCCTCGGCGGCGGCGAACTCGGCGACGCCCCAGCGGGCGCCGTCGGCGGGGGAGAACGGTTCGAGGGCGGGGGTGACGTACAGGGCGTCCTCGGCGACGTAGGCGACGCGCTGCCCGGTGGCGTCCGGCCGGGGGTCGAACGCGGGCCCGGCGACCGGGAGTTCGTCGCTGGTGCCGGCGGCGGTGTCGGTGCGGAACAGCCGGCCGTCCAGGGTGAAGACGGCGGTGGCGAGGTCGGCGGTGGCGGCGTAGGTGCCGATGCCGGCGGCGACCAGCCGGGTGCGCTCGCGCAGCCGGCGCTCGACGGCGGGCAGGTCGTCGCGCCGGCCGGTGCGGCCGGGCAGCAGCGCGGCCGGGTCGGCGACCAGCCGTTCCTCGCCGGTGGCGGTGTCCAGCAGGTGGAGGCGGTCGACCGGATCCTCCGGACCGGTCGAGCGGAGCAGCAGCAGCCGGGTACCGTCCTCGGCGAGGGTGAACGCACGCGGCGCGCCGAAGGTGAACCGACCGGTACGGGCGCTGAGGGCAAGGAAGGCGTCGGTGATGGTCACGGCCCGATGGTGGTCGCGAGGTGCGTGTCCCGACCAGTAGTCTGTCATGTGAAATGTCACACATCAGTCTGGTGCAAGCGGAGGAAACCGTGATCGAGGACCTGCGGACCGTCGAACCCCCGGCACCGCTGCCCGCCGCCGACGGACTGTTCAGTGTGTCCCCGGGGACCGCCCATCTGAACCACGGCTCCTTCGGCGCCGTGCCCCTCCCGGTGCAGCGGGCGCAGCAGCGGCTGCGCACCGAGCACGAACGGGACCCGGACGGCTTCTTCGCCGACCTCCCGGCCCGGATCGCCGCCGCCCGCGCCCTGATCGCAGCCGAGCTGGACACCGACCCGGACCGGCTCGCGCTGGTCGCCAACGTCACCGAGGCCGCCGCGATCGCCCTGGACAGCATCCCGTTCGCGCCCGGCGACCGGATCCTGGTCACCGACCACGGCTACGGCGCGGTGACCCGGGCGGCCGCCCGCAAGGCCGCCGAGACGGGCGCCGAGGTGGTGGTCGCCCGGGTGCCGCTGGACGCCCCCGACGAGCAGGCCGTCCGGGAGGCGGTGCTGGCCGCCGTGGACGGGCGCACCACCGTCGCGGTCCTGGACCAGCTGACCTCGCCCACCGCCCGACTGGTGGCCGGCCCGGCCCTGCTCGCCGACCTGCGCGCCCGCGGCGTGACCACCGTGGTGGACGGCGCCCACGCCCCCGGCATGCTGCCCGCCCCGATCGACCCGAACGCCGACTTCTGGTTCGGCAACCTGCACAAGTGGGCCTTCGCCCCGCGCGCCACCGGGGTGCTCGCCGTCCGCCCCGAGTGGACCGGCCGGGTGCGCCCGCTGGCGCTCTCCTGGGAGCACGACGGCGGCTTCCCGGGCAACGTCGAGTGGCGCGGCACCTGCGACTACACGCCCTGGCTGGCCGCCCCGGCGGGCTTCGAACTGCTCCGCGGACTCGGCCGCGCCGCGGTGGCCGCGCACAACACCGCCCTCGCCGGGTACGGCCACCGGGCGCTGGTCGAGCGGGCCGGCCTGCCGGCGCTGCCCGCGACGCCCGGGGTGTGGATGCGCACCGTCCGGCTGCCGGCCGGGTACGGCGAGACCGAGCCGCAGGTGAAGGCGCTGATGGCCGAGGTGTGGCGCCGGCTCGGCACCCGGGTCGCGGTCCGCCCGTGGGCCGGCGGCGGGGTGCTGCGGGTCAGCGCGCAGCTGTACAACCGGCCGGGGGAGTACGAGCGGCTGGCGGACGGGCTGGCGGAGCTGCTGCGCGGGTAGGCGGTCGGGCGGCCCGGGCCGGACGTGCCCCCGTCGCCACGGGCCCCTTCCCGGGGTCGGTCCCGATTCAGGGTCTCCAGCGCGGCTTCGATCTGCTTGAGCCGGTGGCGGGGGGTTCGCCATCGTGGCTGTCCTCCCGTGGGTCGGCGGCTGATCCGCGGCTCGTTCCGCGCCCGTCCGCGGCTGTGACGACGACGGTGGGGAGCAACCACCGGATGCCACCGGGAATGACCGGAGACGTTCGGACCTGGCCCCTCCCGATCACTCGAAGACATTTGCCACTATGGATCTGAGAGGGAAGTGACCTCGGGAGCGACCCCGGGGGCGATCTCGTCGCACGGAAAAACGGTGCTATCGATGTCAGTCCCGCCGGGTAACCTCTCGCTGAGATGCGAGATCACACCAACCACACCCGGACGGCGATGAACACCCCCGATCCAGAGCCCCAGGGCGACCAGGAGCTCAGCCCCGCCGAGGCGTACGCGGCCAGCCGTCGCCGGGCCCAGGAGCAGGCCACCGCCCTGTACGGCTTCCAGCAGCTGTACGACTTCCCGCTGGACGACTTCCAGCTGGAGGCCTGCGAGACGCTGGAGGCCGGATCCGGCGTCCTCGTCGCCGCCCCCACCGGCTCCGGGAAGACCATCGTCGGCGAGTTCGCCGTGCACCTGGCCCTGGCCGCGGGCCGCAAGTGCTTCTACACCACGCCGATCAAGGCGCTCTCCAACCAGAAGTACGGCGACCTGGTCAAGCGCTACGGCGCCGCCAAGGTCGGCCTGCTCACCGGCGACAACACCGTCAACGGCGACGCACCCGTGGTGGTCATGACCACCGAGGTGCTGCGCAACATGCTCTACGCGGGCTCCAGCACGCTCGACGGCCTCGGCTACGTCGTGATGGACGAGGTGCACTACCTCGCCGACCGCTTCCGCGGCGCCGTCTGGGAGGAGGTCATCATCCACCTCCCCGAGTCGGTCACCCTCGTCTCGCTCTCCGCGACCGTCTCCAACGCCGAGGAGTTCGGCGACTGGCTGGACACCGTGCGCGGCGGCACCAAGGTGATCGTCTCCGAGACCAGGCCCGTGCCGCTGTGGCAGCACGTGATGGCCGGCAACCGGATGTACGACCTGTTCGCGAACCCCGACCGGGACGGCCGCCCCAAGAACAACCTGAAGAACCCCGGCAAGGCCGTCAACCCCGAGCTGGTCCGGCTCGCCCGCTCCGAACTCGACCGCAACCCGCGCGACCGCTTCGGCCGCGGCCGGGGCCGCTCGATGCCCAACGGCCGTCCCGGCCGGGTCTGGACACCGGGCCGGGTGGACGTCATCGACCGGCTCGACGCCGAGGGCCTGCTGCCCGCGATCACCTTCATCTTCAGCCGGGCCGGCTGCGAGGCCGCCGTCCAGCAGTGCCTCAGCTCCGGCCTGCGGCTCAACAAGGACTCCGACCGCGCCCTGGTCCGGGCGATCGTCGAGGAGCGCTGCGCCGACATCCCCGACGAGGACCTGCACGTCCTCGGCTACTTCGAGTGGCTGGACGGGCTGGAGCGCGGCATCGCCGCCCACCACGCCGGGATGCTGCCCCGGTTCAAGGAGGTGGTCGAGGAGCTCTTCGTGAAGGGCCTGGTCAAGGCCGTCTTCGCGACCGAGACCCTGGCGCTCGGCATCAACATGCCCGCCCGCTCGGTGGTCATGGAGAAGCTGGTCAAGTGGAACGGCGAGACCCACGCCGACATCACCCCCGGCGAGTACACCCAGCTCACCGGCCGGGCCGGGCGGCGCGGCATCGACATCGAGGGCCACGCCGTGGTGCTCTGGCAGCGCGGCCTCGACCCGGAGGCGCTGGCCGGCCTGGCCGGCACCCGCACCTACCCGCTCAAGTCCAGTTTCCGGCCCTCCTACAACATGGCCGTCAACCTGGTCTCCCAGTTCGGCCGGCACCGCTCGCGCGAGCTGCTGGAGACCTCCTTCGCCCAGTTCCAGGCGGACCGCTCGGTGGTCGGCATCGCCCGCCAGGTGCAGCGCAACGAGGAGGGGCTGGAGGGCTACCGCGAGTCGATGACCTGCCACCTCGGCGACTTCGACGAGTACATGGAGCTGCGCCGCCGGCTCAAGGACCGCGAGAACGAGCTGGCCCGCGAGGGCAGCAGCCAGCGCCGCGCGGCCGCCGTCGAGTCCATCGAGCAGCTCAAGCCCGGCGACGTCATCCACGTGCCCACCGGCAAGTTCGCCGGCCTCGCCCTGGTCCTCGACCCGGGCCTGCCGCCGGTCCACCGCTCCGGCCGGGGCGGCCCGCGCCACCCCGACTTCCAGGACGGCCCGCGCCCGGTGGTGCTCACCGCCGAGCGGCAGGTCAAGCGGCTCGCCATGATCGACTTCCCGCACCCGGTCGCCGCGATCGAACGCGTCCGCATCCCCAAGTCCTTCAACCCGCGCAGCCCGCAGTCCCGGCGCGACCTCGCCTCGGCACTGCGCACCAAGGCCGGCCACCTGGAGCCCGAGCGGTTCCGGCGCGGCCGCGCGGCCGCCGCCGACGACCCGGAGATCACCCGGCTGCGCACCGAACTGCGCCAGCACCCCTGCCACGGCTGCTCCGACCGGGAGGACCACGCCCGCTGGGCCGAGCGCTACCACCGGCTGCACCGCGACACCGAGCTGCTGGAACGCCGGATGCGCTCGCGCACCCACACCATCGCCCGCACCTTCGACCGGGTCTGCGCGCTGCTCACCGACCTCGGCTACCTGCAGGGCGACACCGTCACCGACGACGGCAAGCGGCTCGGCCGGCTCTACGGCGAGCTCGACCTGCTCGCCTCCGAGTGCATCCGCGAGGGCGTCTGGAGCGGCCTGGCCGCCGCCGAACTCGCCGCCTGCGCCTCGGCGCTGGTGTACGAGGCCCGCCAGTCCGACGACGCCGGCGCCCCCCGGGTGCCGGAGGGCGCGGCCAAGGAGGCGCTCGGCAAGATGGTCCGGATCTGGGGCCACCTGGACGCCCTGGAGGAGCAGCACCGGATCAACACCGCCGAGGGCGTCGGCCAGCGCGAGCCCGATCTGGGCTTCGCCTGGGTCGCCTACCGCTGGGCGCTCGGCCACAACCTCGACCAGGTGCTGCGCGACGCCGACATGCCGGCCGGCGACTTCGTCCGCTGGACCAAGCAGCTGATCGACGTCCTGGGCCAGATCCAGGACGCCGCCGGCGAGGACGCCGAACTCCGCCGGACGGCCCGCAAGGCCGTCGACGGCCTCCGCCGGGGCATCATCGCCTACTCCTCCGTCGGCTGACCGGCCACCCCCGAGGGGCCCGCCCCGCGCCCCCCCCCCCGGCGGGCCCCCCCCCGCCCGCCCCCCCCCCCCCCGGGCCCCGGGGCGGGGGCGGGGGCCCCCCCCCCCCGCCGGGGGCGGAGCCATGGTTTGGTGGGG
>NZ_JBIAVL010000028.1:0-25831 GCF_042894165.1 Kitasatospora sp. NPDC001547
AAAATCACCCGTCACGCCCCTCTCCGCACCCACCCCCTGCGCCGCCCCCTTCCGCAGCGCGTCCCTCTCGCTGGGGTGGGGGAGGGGTGCGTGGGTGGGTGCGTGGGTGGGCGGGTGCGTGGGTGGGGGTGTGGGTGGGGCGGGCGGTGGGTGCTGGGGGGTGCTGCTGGGGGGTGTGGGGGTGCTGCGGGCGCGCGGGCTTTAGCCCTGCGCGCCCGCTGGGGTGGTGGGGGCGCGGGGGGCGGTTCGGCCGTTCGGGTCATGGGGCGTCGTCGGGCGGATTGTTCGGGGTGGCGGGGGGAGACTGCGGGGCGGATGGGGCCGGTGCGGAGGAGGAGTGGTGGCGGGTACGGGTGAGGTGGTGGCGGCCTGGGTGCCGGGTGCGCGGGGGGCGGACGGGCTGCCGCGGCACGGTGTGGACCGGGGGACGTTCCGGGCGATCGCGGGGGCGCGCGGTGGGGCGGAGGCGGTCCGGCTGCTGCGGGCCGGGCAGTTGAGCAAGCGGGCGCTGCTGTTGCTGGCGTTGCGGCGGGCGGTTCCGGAGCACGAGGGCTACCGGGAGGCGTACGGCCGGGTGCGGGCGTTGCAGCGGGAGGATCGGGAGCGGTGGGAAGAGGCGTTGCTGCGGCCGGAGTTGGACGCCTGGGCGGCCGACTGCCTGCGCGGTGCGGCGGCGGGGGAGGACGTTCCGCTGGGCGAACTGGGCGAGTTCCTCCGTCCGGGCCCCGGGCCGGTCCTCACGCTGGAGTGCGACGGGCTGCGCTGGGCGCCGTCGGTGGACCACTGCGGGCCGCGCCGGGTGGACTACGGGCGGCCGCCGGCTGGTCCGCTCGACGGTGCCGAACTCGCGCTCTGGAAACGCGGGTTGGCTGAGGCGTGGGACATCCTGGTGCGTCGTCACCGCCGGTACGCCCAGGCGGTCGCGGCCTGCGTGACCACCGTCGTGCCGCTGCGGCCGGCTCCTGGCGGGGAGGCGGTCAGCGCTGCCGCGCGGCGGGCGTACGGCGCGGTGGCGGCCTCGCTTCCGGGCGATCCGGTGCTGCTGGCGCTGGCCCTGGTGCACGAGTTCCTGCACGTCCAACTCGGCGCGCTGCTGGACCTGGTGCCGCTGCACCGGCCCAACGGCCCGGCCGTCCACCACGCCCCCTGGCGGCCGGACCTGCGCCCGGCCGGGGCGCTGCTCCAGGGGGCGTACGCGCACCTGGGAGTGGCGGACTTCTGGCGGGCGGAGGCGGCGGCCGGGGGGAGGGGGGCCGAACGCGCGTACGGGGAGTTCGTCCGGTGGCGGGCGCACACCCTGAGTGCCGGGGAGACGCTCCTGGGCTGCGGTGAACTGACGGTGAGCGGAGTGGAGTTCACCGAGGAGCTGGTGCGGACCGTCCGGGGGCTGGGGGAGTAGGGCGGTTCGGCGGGCCGGGGGAACGAAGCAGGCGCGGCGGGTGTTTCGGCCGGATGGGGCGGTTGTCCGGGGGGTCCGCGGGGCACTCCCGGGGTGTGCCCGGCGGCCGGTCCACATTTTCGCCCCGGCGACACGCTTCGGCGTGCGCCACGGCGAAGTGCGCGACCGCTGAACGGGTGAATTCTGGGGGTGCATCGCGCCGTCGTACGACGTCGGCCGCCTGTGGGGCTCAACTCGGGTCCGCAAGGTGCCGCGCGGAGCCTTCGCGGGCACTACATTGGTCGCAACCGGGTGGGCTTACCCACCCTCGGCAGGTCCTAACCGCGCCTAAGGAAACGAACATGACTCCGGTAACCAGCACCAGGCCGGCCGGCAAGCTCACTGACCCTCAGGAGACGCCGGAACGCCCCTCGCTCGCCGATCTCGCCGCGCTCGGCGCGGAAGAGCTCGCCTCCCGGCTCCAGCGCGCGCTCCCCGGCGCGGACTCCGGCCTCGTGCCGGTCGCTGCCTTCAACTCCTCGATCTGACCGACCCGGAACGCCGAGCGGAACCAGACCGAGCCGAACCGAACAGTCCAGCTCCATGACGACGTCGAATCCGCTGCCGTTGACGCAGTTCGTGGTCAAGATGCACAGCAGGTGCGATCTGGCCTGCGACCACTGCTACGTCTACGAACACGCGGACAGCAGCTGGCGATCCCGGCCGAAGGTCATCGCGGACGGGATCATGGCCAAGGCCGCCGAGCGCATCGGCGAGCACGCGGCCGCCCACCGGCTTCCCGCCGTCCGGGTCGTCCTGCACGGGGGAGAACCCCTGCTCGCCGGCCCGGACCGGTTGCGCCGCGCCGCCGAGGTGCTCCGGGCGGCGCTCCCGCCCGGCTGCGCGCTCGACCTGCGCATCCACACCAACGGCGTGCTACTGAGCCGCGACTTCTGCGCGCTGTTCGCGGAGCAGGACATCAAGGTCGGCATCTCGCTGGACGGCGACCGGGCCGCCAACGACCGCCACCGGCGCTTCGCCGACGGACGGAGCAGCCACCCCCAGGTGCTGCGGGCGGTCGCCCTGCTGAACGAGCCCGCGCACCGGCACCTGTTCGCCGGGCTGCTGTGCACCATGGACGTCGAGAACGACCCGGCGGCCGTGTACCGGGCGCTGGCCGAACTCCGCCCGCCCGCCGTGGACTTCCTGCTCCCGCACGCCACCTGGGACGAGCCGCCCAAGCGCCCCGCCGCGCTGGGCGCCACCCCCTACGCCGACTGGCTGCTGACCGTCCACCGACTGTGGGAGGCGGACGGCCGGCCCTTCTCGGTCCGGACCTTCGAGTCCGTGCACCGGACCCTGCGGGGGTTCTCCAGCCTCACCGAGTCGCTCGGCCTGGAGCCCTCCGACCTGGCCGTCCTGGAGACGGACGGGACCTTCGAGCAGGCCGACAGCCTGAAGACGGCGTACGACGGCGCACCCGCCACCGGGATGGACGTCTTCGCGCACAGCCTCGACGACCTCGCCCGCCACCCCGGCATCGCCGCCCGCCAGTCCGGCCTGGCCGGGCTCGCCGAGGCCTGCCGCGCCTGCTCCGTGGTCCGCTCCTGCGGTGGCGGGCTGTACGCCCACCGCTATCGGAGCGACGATGGGGGAGGCAGCTTCGACCATCCCTCCGTCTACTGCGGTGATCTCATGACGTTCATCAACGGCGTTGCGGGGAGCGGGAGTCCGGTCGGCGTTCCGGCGCAGGCGGTCGAGGCCGCGCCGCCCGGTGCCGAGCCGCTGCTGCCCGCCGCGCTCACCCCGTCGCAACTCGACGAACTCGCGCGCGGATACGGCGGTGCGGAGACCGTCGCCGCCCTCGGCCGCTCCCAACTCGCCCTCACCCGGGCGCTGCTGGCCGCCGCCTGGGACGCCTCCGGACAGGGGCGGGCCGAGGCGTGGGCCCTGCTGGCGGAACTCGACGCGGCGGCCCCCGCCGCCGTGGACACCGTGCTCGCCCACCCGTACGCCCGTGTCTGGGCGGCCCGCCGGCTCGCCGGGGACCTCGCCGTCGGACTCGGCCCGCTGGCCGCGCTCACCGCGGCGGCCGCGGTACGGGCCGGGCGGGGGGACGCGGTGGCCGTGCCCGTCCGCGGCGGACGGCTGCACCTGCCGACGCTCGGCCGGATCGCCGTACCCGACGGCGAGGCCGTGGTCACCGCACGGGCGGACGGCTTCGAGGTGCGCGCGTCCGACGGCTCGGTGCACACCGTGCCGGACGAACCGCTGCGGCGGATCCGGCTGGCCGACGGCTGGACCGTCGCCCTGGAGGACACCGACCCGCTGCGCGACTGCCACGACCACCCGGTGGCGGAGCGCCTCTCCGCGGGCGAACTGCTCGACTGGACGGGCGCGTTGCGCGAGGCCTGGGAGCTGCTCGGGCGCGACCTGCCCGGGTACGCCGAGGGCATCCGGGCCGGCCTGACGACCGTCACCCCGCTGCGGCCCGGCCCCACCGGCCGGGACGTCAGCTCGGCGGCCCGGCAGGCGTACGGCGCGGTCGGCATCGCCCGGCCGGCCACCGCGCCGACCCTCGCCCTGCTGCTCGCCCACGAGTTCCAGCACGTCAAGCTCGGCGCGGTGCTGGACCTGACCGACCTCTACGACCGCGCCGACCCCACGCTCTACTTCGCCCCCTGGCGGCCCGACCCCCGGCCGCTCGAAGGGCTGCTCCAGGGCACGTACGCCCACCTGGCCGTCACCGAGTACTGGGGCACCCGCACCCTCGCGTACGACGGACTGCCGGGCACGGCCGCCGACCGGGCGCGGGCGCAGTTCGCGCTCTGGCGGCGGTACACCGCCGAGGCCGTGGAGCGGCTGGCGTCGTCCGGATCCCTGACCGGGACCGGCCTGCGCTTCGCCGACGGCATGCGTGCCACCGTGGCACCCTGGCTCGCCCTGCCGCTGCCCGCCGCCGCCGAGCAGGCGGCGGACCGGGTACGGCGGGAACGGGCCGGGGTCTGACCTCCACCCGCCGCCCCGGGACCTCCCCCGCCCGGGGCCCTCAACCCCGGGGAGACGCCATCCTCACCGAATCCCGCGCCGGCGGCGCCGCCGTCCTCTCCGCCGTCGCCTCCCCCGTCCACCCGCTCGTCCGCGACCTCCTCGGCCTGGGGGTCCGCCCGGGCACGGTGCTGCACGTCCAGGCGTCCCTGCGAACCCTCGGACCGGTGCCCGGCGGGGCGGCCGGTGTGGTCGGGGCCCTGCTCGACGTCCTGGGCCCCGACGGCACCCTGGTCGCCTACACCGCCACGCCCGAGAACTCCGCCACGTCACGCATCCACCAGTCCGCCACCGCCGGGCTCTCCCCGGCGGAGCTGGCCGAGTACCAGGCCCGGATGCCCCGCTTCGACCCGGCCACCACCCCGGCCTCGCCCTCCATGGGGGCGCTGTCCGAGGCGGTCCGGTCGTGGCCGGGCGCGCTGCGCAGCCGACACCCGCAGACCTCCTGGGCGGCTGTCGGCCGGCTCGCCCGGGAGGTCACCGCCCACCACCCGCTGACCTCCCACCTCGGCCCGGAGTCGCCGCTCGGGCGGCTCTACGACCTGGACGCCCGGGTGCTGATGCTCGGCGTCCCGATGGGCCGCTTCACCGCCTTCCACCTGGCCGACCTGCGGATGCCCGACGTGGCCGTGCGCGAGTACCGCTGCGTCGGGACGGACGGCTGGACGACCTTCCGGGCCCCCGACCTGGACGACCTCCACTTCGACCGCCTCGGCGCCGAGGTCCTGCGCACCGCCCGCGGCATCACCACCGGCCGCATCGGCGCGGCGGAGTGCCGGCTCGTGCCGGTCCGGGAGGCCGTCGACCTCGCCGAGGGCATCCTGCGCCGCAGCCGCCCCTGAAACCCGCGCGTGGTTCCCGACTTCCTTCCGACCCCACCGTTTCCCGCCCCCGTCCCCACCCCGCCGCCCCACCCCGCCGCCCCACCCCGCCCGCCGCTCCGGCTCCGCCGGAGCGGCGGGCGCTTCCGTGCGTGGAAAGTCGGCCAGGTCGACTTCCGGCGCACGAAGACCTCCTACCTGAAGTGGGCAGACGCCCCACGGCCGGTGCCCCAGGCCCCTGGGGCACCGGCCGAGAAGCCTTCCCTGCGGGGGAAGTCGGCCCAGCCGACTTCCCCCGTCACGGGTCGTCGCCACGGATTCCCAAGGCCCGGCTCTCTCACGCTTCCGAACCGCTCCCACCACTCGGCGAAGGGCATAGCGTGGCTCAGGGCGAGTTCGCGGTACCCCAACCAGTTCTCGGCAGTCGGCTCCTTGTCGGCGCCGAGGATGAAGAACTCCTCCCCGGCCGTGGCGTTCTTGGTGTAGCCCCAGCCGAGTTCGAACCGGAGGTAGGGGGTCAGCGGCCGCGACAGGATGTCAACGCGGTTGTTCGCGGGCGCTGTGCGGTCGGCAGGGGAAGAAATGCAGAGGAGTCGGCGGCCGGGCGGTGCTACGGTCGGGCGCCATGAGCTGGCTTCCCGATGACTTCGTCCATCCCGTTCTGGTGCCGCTGCTGGGCGGCGCCTATCACCTGCGGCCGGTCCGGGAGGCGGACGCTCCGTTGGACTACCCGGCGGTGATGGGTTCGCGCGAGCGGCTGTTCAGCATCTTCGGGCCGGCTTGGGGGTGGCCCGCCGCCACCATGACCTACGAGGCCAACCAGGCGGACCTGCTGCGGCACGCGAAGGAGATCGCCGCACACCGGTCCTTCAACTACGCGCTGTTCGACGCGGCGGAGACGGCCGTGCTCGGCTGCGTCTACATCGACCCGCCCGAGAGGGCCGGCGCGGACGGCGAGATCTCCTGGTGGGTGGTGGACCGGCTGGTCGGCGGCGAGGTCGAGCAGGCGTTTGACGCACTGGTGCCGCAGTGGATCGCCGCCGACTGGCCGTTCGAGCAGCCGCGCTTCCTCGGCCGCGAGATGTCCTGGGCAGATTGGCTGGCCCTGCCCAAGCACCCCGACGCGTGAGCCGATCCCCGTCCCCCGGGCTATGGCACGGGGGAGGGGGATCAGACGGCGAAGTGGTCGAACTCGCCGGCCTTGGCGCCGCGGATCCAGGCGTGGAGTTTGGTGCGGGTGGTGGTGACGATGTGGGCGGGGTCGTCCGACTCGCGGATATAGATGCGGTCGCCGTCGGAGGCGATCTCTACGCAGTTGGCTTGGTCGCCGCTGAAGCTCGACTTCTGCCAGATGAGCTGCCTCATGGTCACCTTCCTAGGACCTTGTAACGGATGTGCTGGATCAAGCCCATCGAGTCACGATAGGTGGCGGACGGTGCCGGAGCGGAAACTGACAGGGGAGGGAGAGCCAGACCCCTGACCCGGTCGAACTTCTGGTCAAACGCTGCCACGGACTCAGGATCTCCTACGAAGGTGGAGCCATGGGGATGTTCGAGAAGAACCGTGTGCAACCGAGCGTGTGATCCCCGGGCGAGCATGAACGGGGTGTCGGTCGACGTGTAGGTAGTGCAGTCGAACGGGAGGATCTGGATCGTCACGTGGGGCAGCTGGCTCATCTCGATCAGATGCGTCAGCTGGTCGCGCATGACAGTAGGGCCTCCGTACATCATGTGCAGGGCGGCTTCATGGATCACTGCCCGGAGCGGAGGCGCGTTCTCACCTGTCAGGAGCCCTTGGCGCTGTCGACGGAACTCGACCTTCCTGTCGTTGTACCCATGGATGACCTCGCTGTAGGCCTTGGTCTGCAAGAGGCCGGGGATCAGGAGTGTCTCGTAGGTGTCGAGGCCCGTGGCGTTGGCCTCCACCTCGGCCAGATCGAGGGCTGGAGGGATCACGTCGTGCTTGAACTCGGTCCACCAGCCCTTGCCCGAACTCTCGCTCATGGCGATGAGGCCGGCGCGGTACTCGGGATCGGTGACGTTGCAGATGTCGAGCCAAGCACCCAGCCGCTCAAGGTTGAGCCCAAGCCTGCCAGCCTCGGTGTGGCTGATGTTCGGCCCTTTCACACCAAGGGCTTGGCCGATCTCTAGAGCTGAGAGTCCTGCGGCGTCTCGCACACGACGAAGTTCCTCGCCAAGGCGGCGCTGTCGTTCGCTGATCCCAGTCCTGAACCCCATGAGGTGCCCCTTCGCGCGATCGGTGCCTACGCAAAGTGTAGATGCATGAGCGGGGCGTGTTGCAGAGTTGAGGCGTATCCCCCTACAGTTAAATAACGCAGCCGACCGGATGGGTCGTCAGCAGTGCCTGTCTGTACGGCATGCCTCTGCACCGCTGGGAGATTCCCCATGTGTGACCCCCACCTCAACTCCCCCTCCCTCACCGTGTCCCGTGAGGTGTTGCGTGACGCGATGTCGCGCGCCGGGTACCCCGACTCCTCCATCGGGGACGCCGAACTCGCCATGATGGAGCTGGTCGTCAACGCCTGGCGGCACGGGGCGACGCTCTCGCCCGTCGTCACGGTCGTCTACTCCGGCAACACCCTCCGCGTCTCCGTCGCGGACCGCAGCTCAGAACTGCCGAGGTGTCAGAAGTTCGACTTCCAGGCCGAGTCCGGCCGTGGCCTTCAGCTGGTGGAGGGGCTCACCCACCGCTGGGGCGCCGAACCGCAGAAGCTCGGCAAGCGGGTCTGGTTCGAGCTGGACGGCCACGTCGCGTGAACGCCCTCCACCCCATCCATCCCGCCGACCCGGCCATCCACCACCTCACCAGCCGCGAACTCGCCGGCCTCATCGTGGAACTGCGCGCGGAGAGCCGCGAGTTCGGCCTCCTGTGGCCGTCCGCCAGGCCGGGCGAGACCGTGATGAACGGCCGGGTCCTGGTCTCCCTCGGCAATGTCCCGGCGAGCACGGTGATCAACCTGCTCGCGCTCCTGCGCGAGTTCAAGCGCCACCGCTGACCGGCGCACGCGGGCCCCGTTCGCCGAACGGGGCCCGCGCCCGTGTGCTCAGTCCCTGGAGCCGGCGGTGAGGAGGTCGAGCCGCGCGAGCAGGGCATCCGCGAGCGGGGCATCCGCGAGCGGGGAGCTCGCGTCGGCGGTCGGCCAGCGGCCCCGGGCCGTGATGGACGTGTCGAGTACGAGGTCTGCGACGGCGTTCGGGGCCAACTCCGCGCGCAGGAAGTCGGCCCGGCCGACTTCCTGCGCAGGGTCCCGGCGGGCAGGGCTCAGGTTTCCCGTCCGGGGGCGCGGGTGAGTCGGTGCAGGCCCAGGGCGATGGCGACGGCGAGGGCGGCGCAGACCGCCACGGCGAGGAAGCCGTGGCCGACGCCGGTGGTCAGCGCGTCGGGGGTGGCCGCGCCGTCGCCGTCCAGGGAGGCGGCCAGGACGGTGCCGATCACCGCGATGCCGAGGGCGGCGCCGCTCTCGTTGAAGGTGTTCAGCAGCCCGGAGCCGACGCCGGACTCCTCGGGGCGGACGTGGGCGGTGCCGATCCCGTACAGGGGGACGAAGCAGGTGGGCAGGCCGGCCCCGATGACGGCCAGCGCGACGACGGCGACGGCCGTGGTGGACGGCCCGGTGGCCAGGACGGCGGCACCGGCGATCTGGGTGAGCGCGCCGACCAGGTAGGTCAGGCCCGGGCCGACGGCGCCGATGAGCCGGGGCACGACGGAGGCGAAGAACAGCGCGGCCAGGCCCATCGGCAGCATGGCGAGGCCGGTGGCGAAGGCGCTCATGCCGTGGGCGCCCTGGAAGTAGTTGCTGGCCAGGTAGGAGCTGCCCATCATCACGATCGCGGCGAGCAGCAGCCCGAGGCTGCTGAGCCAGTACGTCGGGACGCGCAGGAGGTGCAGCGGGAGCAGCGGGTCGGACGTGCCCAGCTCGGCCCGGGCGACGCCGGTGAGCAGGGCCGCGGACAGGCCGAGGCCGGCCCACGCGGGGGCGGAGGTCAGGCCGTCCTGCAGCCGGATCAGGCCGAAGGACAGGCAGGCCAGGCCGGCCGTGGCGAGCAGGGCGGTGGGCAGCCGCAGCGGGCGCCGGCCCTCGGAGCGCCGGGCCGGCAGGCTGCGCAGAGCGGTGAGCGCGGAGGCGAGGCTGATCGGGATGTTGATCAGGAAGGCCCAGCGCCAGCTGACGGCGGAGACGACCAGCCCTCCGAGGACGGCGCCGAGGATGGCGCCGATCACGCCGAGGCCGCTCCACGTGGCGAGGGCGGCCTTCCGCTGCTCCTCGTTCCGGTACACCGTCACCACGATCGACAGGGCGGCGGCGGAGAGCACCGCGGCTCCCAGGCCTTGGAGCGCGCGGCCGGCGATCAGCCCGCCCTGGTCGTCGGCGAGGCCGCACAGGACGGAGGCGGCGGCGAAGGTGGCCAGGCCGGCCAGGAAGGCCCGGCGCCGCCCGACGGCGTCGGCGACCCGGCCGCCGAGGAGCAGCAGGCTGCCGTACACCAGGACGTAGGCACTGACCGTCCACTGGAGGGCGGTCCGGTCGGCGGGGAGCGCGGAGCCGATCGAGGGCAGCGCCACGTTCACGACCGTGGAGTCCAGCATGACCATCAGCTGGGCCACGCCGACGGCGGCCATCGGCAGCCAGGAGGTCCTGGCGGGTTCCGGTTCGCGGTCCGGCGGCCTCCGTCCGGGGCCTCGGGTGCGGTCGTTCTGCGGTTCGGCGGCCATGAGTGAGGTCGCGTCAGTCATCGGTGCTCCTTTCCGAGGCGACAAGATACATGCGCATGAATCGACATGCCAGGGGGTCGGATCTAGACTCGGAGCGTGGCGAACACTCCCCTGACCGATCGGTGGCTGTCCCTGGTGCGCGTCTGCGCGCAGCTGAACCAGCGGATCGAGCACGCGTTGTCCGACGAGTTCGGTCTCTGCGTGAGCGCGTACGAGATCATGGAGGTGCTCTGGGCGGAGCGGGAGTGGGTCCGCCCCGGAGAGGTCGCCTCCCGCACCTCGCGCAGCCAGCCGCAGGTCTCCCGGCTGGTGACGCAGCTGGTGGAGGCGGGGTACGTGGACCGCAGGCCCTCGCCCGGCGACGGCCGGGGCCACCAGATCCAGCTCACCGACGCGGGGCGGGAGGTCTTCCGGCGGGCGGCCGCCGTCGTCGACGGGCGGCTGCGGCGGATCGCGGACGAGAGCGCCAACGCGCGGGTGTGGCTGGCCTGAGGGCAGCCGGCCGGGCGAAACGGCGTCCCGCCCCGCCCGGGCGAAACGGCGTCCCGCCCCGCCCGGGCGAGACCGTGTCCCGCCCCAGCCCGGCGGGGCCGGCCGGGTCAGGCCACGAAGTGGTCGAACTCGCCGGCCTTGGCGCCCCGCACCCAGGCGTTGAACTTGACGCGCGTGGTGGTGACGATGTTGGTGGGGTCGTCGGACACCCGGATGTAGACGTGATCGCCCTCGGAGGCGATCTCGATCCAGTCGTCCTTGTCGCTGCTGGTGCTGGACCTCTGCCAGTCGAGGTGGTCCACAGGTGCCCTCCTGGTGGTGCGCGGCGGCCGGAACGAGGGTACTGCTCCCAGTGCACGGGTCGCGGCATCGTTTCGGTCATGTCAATTCGTGCGAGACGTTGTGCTATTCCATTGGGGTGTCAGTCGTTCCTACACTGAAGCCCCGCCGCACGGGGGCTGCGGGAGGCAGGTTGCCGACGGGCCCGGGGGAGGCGCGTGTGACTGACCGGGGCTGGGACGAGGACGACGCCCGGCCGTACTTCTTCCTCTCCTACGCGCACACCCCGAAGGCCGGTGCGCGGGGCGCGGGCGATCCGAACCACTGGGTCAGGCAGTTGTACCGGGACCTCTGCGAGGCGGTGCTCCAGCTCACCACCGTCCCGGACGGGGTCGCGGTCGGCTTCATGGACGAGTCCATGCACCAGGGCGAGCTGTGGGCCGACCGACTCTCCGAGGAGCTGGCGACGTGCCGGGTCTTCGTGCCGCTCTACTCCCCGAGGTACTTCAACAGCGTTCCGTGCGGCCAGGAATGGCACGCCTTCACCCGTCGGCCGGTCTACCCGGCGAACCTCGACTCCGAGCGAACCAGCGGCATCGTCCCGGTGCTGTGGGCGCCGATGAGCCGCTACCGGCTGCCCGACGTGGCCAGCGAACTCCAGTTCAACCACGCGAGTTTCGGTCCCGAGTACGCCACCGAGGGCCTGTACGCGCTGATGAAGCTCAGCTACTTCCGCTCCTCCTACGAGTTGGCCGTGCACCGGCTGGCGGCCCGGATCGTGCAGGTCGCCGAGGAGACGGTGATCCCGGTCGGGCGGCGGCTGGAGTTCAACACGCTCCCGAGCGCGTTCAACGTCACCGCCCCGACCAAGCAGTTGCGGATCTCCGTACTCGCCTACCACCAGCACGAACTGCCCGCCGACCGCAGCCCCGACTACTACGGCGAGCGGCGCACCGACTGGCACCCGTACCAGCCGGTCGGTTCGCCGATCGCGCAGCACGCCGTCCGGCTGGCACGGCAGTTGGGGTTCCAGCCGACCGTGCACGAGTTCGACGACGAGGTCGAGTCGATCATCGGCGGCAACGCCGAGGCGCCCGGCCTGCTGCTGCTCGACCGCTGGGCGCTGCGCGACCCGCGCCGGCGCGAGCTGGTCCGGCGCTTCGACCGTTCGGACGCCACCTGGGTGAGCATCCTGGAGCCGTTCAACAGGGACGACCCGGAGTGCGCCGAATGCGCGGACGAGCTGGGCGAGCTGAGCGACGAGGCGCTGCGGATCAGCCGGCGGGCCAGTCGGCCGAGCTTCCTCGGCGCGACCGGCCCGACCGGGCTGCACACCCTGGAGGACTTCGACGACGCCCTGCCCCGGGCGGCGATGAAGGCCAAGTACGCGTTCGAGGGCCGCACCAGGGCCGAACCGGAGGAACCGCCGTCGCCCCGGCCGAGCCTGCGGGAGGCGTTCCGCCGCGGGGGAGGCGGGTACGGACCGGACGGAGCCCCGGTGGACCCCTTCGAGGAGGACGAGGAGCGCGGCGACGGCGGCGGCCCCCACCGGGAGCAGGACCGGCCCCGAGCGCAGGATCCGTACCGGGAGCAGGGCCCGCCCCGGGGCCAGAGCCCGCCCCGCGAGCACGACCCGCACCGAGAGCAGAGCCCGCACCGAGCGCAGGACCCGTACCGCGAGCACGACCCGCACCGCGACGACGGCGATGAACCCGATGACGGGATGGCGCCCTTGGGAGGACGAGGACCGCGATGACTGACAACCGCACCAGGAACCTCCGCCTCGGCGGGCTCACCTCCGCCGACCTGGCCGCCCAGCGGGAGGCCGAGCGGCAGGCGGCGGAACAGCACCGCAACGGCCGGATCATCACCTTCTACTCGTACAAGGGCGGCACCGGCCGCACCATGGCGCTGGCCAACACCGCCTGGATCCTGGCCGCCAACGGCTTCCGGGTGCTCACCGTGGACTGGGACCTGGAGGCGCCCGGCCTCGCCAAGTTCTTCCACCCGTTCCTCGACCCGGCGTCGCTGGCCGGCACCACCGGCATGATGGACCTGATCGCCGAGTACCGCGAGGAGGCGCTGCGCCCGGTCGAGCACGCCGAGGGCTGGCACCTGGACTTCGCCCGGGTGCACCCGCACGCGCTCTCGCTCACCTGGCCGTACTTCCCGGCCGGCGGCAGCCTGGACTTCCTCTCCGCGGGCCAGTTCAACCGCGACTACTCCGAGGCCGTCACCCACCTCGACTGGGACATCTTCTACGACCGCTTCGACGGCGGGCAGTTCTTCGACGCCCTCAAGGCCGACATGGCCAAGCGCTACGACTACGTGCTGATCGACTCCCGCACCGGCCTGTCCGACATCGCCGAGATCTGCACCGTCCAGATGCCCGACGACCTGGTGGTCTGCTTCACCCTCAGCGACCAGTCCATCGACGGCGCCTCCCGGATCGCCCAGCACATCCACGACCGCTACCGCGAGCGCGGCATCCGCATCCTGCCCGTCCCGATGCGCATCGACGAGGGCGAGAAGGAGAAGGCGGACGCCGGCCGCGCCCTCGCCAGGGTCCGCTTCGACGGGCTGCCGGCCGGCCTGAACGGCGAGGAACTCGCCCAGTACTGGGGCTCGGTGGAGATCCCGTACCGGCCGTTCTACGCCTACGAGGAGATCCTCGCCACCTTCGGCGACCAGACCGGCACGCCCACCTCGATGCTGGCCGCCTGCGAGCGGCTCACCTCCGTGATCACCGAGGGCCGGGCGGCCGGCCTGCCGGCGATGGACGAGGAGGTGCGGCTGCGCTACGTGGACGCGTTCACCCGCCGCCGCCCGTCCGTGCCCGCCGACCTCTACCTCTCCTACGTCCCCGAGGACCGGATGTGGGCGGACTGGATCGAGTCCGTCCTGACCAGGGCCGGCTTCCGGGTGCTGCCGCGCGACCTCAGCGCCGGCACCGACCCGCGCGAGGAGACCGAGCGCGGCATCGACTCCGCGTACCGGACGGTCGCCGTGCTCTCGCCCGCCTACCAGCGCTCCCCGCAGGCCCGGGCGCTGTGGGAGTCGGTGGTCAGCTCCGACCCCTCCGGCACCCGGCGCCAGCTGCTGCCGGTCCGGGTCGGCGACGTGCGGCTCACCGCGCCGTTCAGCAACCGCAACCCGGTCGACCTGGTCGGCCGCGACGAGACCCAGTCGATCCAGAGCCTGCTGCGCGCGCTCGGCCGCGGCGACGCGCCGCTCGACGACGCGCCCAGCGGCGGCCCGCGGTTCCCCGGCAGCAAGCCCTCGGTGTGGGACGTCCCGCCGCGCAACCCCTCCTTCACCGGCCGAGCCGCCGTCCTGGAGCAACTGCGCAACCAGTTGCGCGGCGGCATGGCGGCCGTGCTGCCCACCCCGCAGACCCTGTACGGGCTCGGCGGCGTCGGCAAGACCCAGGTGGCGCTGGAGTACGCCCACCGCTTCATGTCCGACTACGACCTGGTCTGGTGGATCGACGCCGAGCAGACCGAGCTGGTCGCCCCGGCGCTCGCCGAACTCGCCCGCCGGCTGGGCCTGCGGGTCGGCGACTCGGTGACCGAGGCCGCCGAGGCGGCGCGCGAGGCGCTGCGGCGCGGCGTGCCCACCTCGCGCTGGCTGCTGATCTTCGACAACGCCGACGAGCCCGCCGAGATCCGCCGGTTCTTCCCCGGCGGCTCCGGCCACATCCTGGTCACCTCCCGCAACCAGGCCTGGACCGGGCACGCCGAGGCGCTGGAGGTCGACGTCTTCACCCGCGGCGAGAGCGTCGAGCACCTGTGCCGGCGCGCCCGCAGCCTCTCCCGCCCGGACGCCGACCGGGTCGCCGAAGCCGTCGGCGACCTGCCGCTGGCCGTCGAGGTGGCCGCCGCCTGGCTGGACACCACCGGCACCCCGGTGGAGACCTACGTCTCCCAGCTGCACGCGGAGGCCGCCCGCGCGCTGGCCGTCGGCCGCCCGGCCGACTACCCGACCCCGGTCGCCGCGACCTGGAACGTGTCGATCGGACGGCTGCGCCAGCAGTCCCCGGCGGCCGTCCGGCTGCTCCAGCTGTGCGCGTTCTTCGCGCCCGAGCCGATCTCGATGAACCTCTTCTACAGCGACCAGATGATCCGGGCGCTGGTGAGGTTCGATGCCGACCTCAGCGACAAGTTCATGCTGGGCAAGGTGATCCAGGCGATCGGCCGGTACGCGCTGGCGAAGGTCGACGCCGGCAGCAACAGCTTCCAGGTGCACCGGCTGGTCCAGGCGGTGATCCGGGCCGGGATGACCGACGAGGAGCAGGAGATCGCCGTCCACGAGGTGCACCGCATCCTCACCGGCGCCCGGCCCGTCCTCGGCGACACCGACGACCCGGCCAACTGGCCCGCCTTCGACGAGATCTGGCCGCACCTGTCGCCGTCCAAGGCGCACAACTGCGACGAGGCGGACACCCGCCAGCTGCTCATCGACCGGGTCCGTTACCTGTGGAAGCGCGGCGAACTCGACCGCGCCCGCGACCTCGGCCACGCCCTGGACGTGGAGTGGACCGGCAAGCTCGGCGAGGACGACCGGCAGACCCTGCTGTTGCGGTTCCAGCTCGCCAACGTGCTGCGCTCCCAGGGCAACTACGGCGAGGCGCTGGCCCTGGACGAGGACACCCTGGAGCGCCAGCGGGCGCTGCTCGGCGAGCACCACCCGTACACCCTGATGACGGCCGGCTCGCTCGGCGCCGACCGCCGGGCGCTCGGCCGGTTCCAGGCCGCCCTCGACCTCGACCGCGAAATCCTCGACCAGTTCCGCGAGTTGTTCGGTGACGACAACCCGCGCACGCTCTCCATGGCGAACAACCTGGCGATCGACTACCGGCTGGTCGGCGACAGCGAGGCGGCCCGCGAACTCGACCAGGAGACCCTCGACCGGCGCACCGCCGTACTCGGCCCCAAGCACCCCTACACCCTGTCCACCAAGTCCAACCTGGCCCGCGACCTGCGCGAACTCGGCGACTACCGCGGCTCGGTGGACCTCCTCCAGGAGGTCACCTCCGACCTCGGCGACGTGCTCGACCCGGACCTGCCGGAGAACCTGCGCAACGCCAAGTCGCTGGCCGTCTCGCTGCGCCGGATCGGCCAGCTCGCCGAGGCCCGCCGGATCACCAAGGAGACCTACGAGCGCTACCTGGAGCGCTACGGCGCCGACGCCCCCGACGCGCTCGCCTGCGCGCTCAACCTGGCCGCCGACCACAGCGCCTCCGGCGACAAGGAGGCCGCCCGGGACCTCTGCTCCACCGTCTTCGAGGGCCACCGGCGGCTGTTCGGCGACGAGCACCCGTTCACCCTGGCCTGCGCCAACAACCTCGGCATCTACCTGCGGGGCAGCGGCGACGTCCAGGGCGCCATCGAGCGCGGCCGGCTCACCGTCGAGGGGCTGACCCGCTCGGTCGGGCCGGAGCACCCGTACACCCTCAACGCGATGATCAACCTGGCCAACGCCTACGGCGACGACGGGCAGACCGACCGCGCCGAGCGGCTCGGCCGGGCCGCGTACCAGGGGCTGTGCGACCGCTACAGCGCCCAGCACCCGGACGCGGTGGCCTGCGAGGCCAACCTGGCGATCACCCTGCGGGCGGCCGGCCGGCACACCCAGGCCGCCGAGCTGCGGGCGCGGGCGATCTCCGAGCTGATCCGGCAGTTCGGCGAGGAGCACCCCAACACGGTCTCGGCGCGCGGCTGGAAGCGGATCAACCGCGACCTGGAGCCGCAGCCGGTCTGACCGGGAGCCGTCCGGGACCGGGGGCGGGGTACGCTGCCGAACCATGAGTGAGCGCAGCGAGCGAACCACCGAGGGGTGCGCATGAGCGAGCGGACCCCGCCCCCGGTCCTGGTCACCCGGCGCCTCGCCCCCGGCGTCGTCGAACGGCTCACCGCGCACCACGAGGCCACCTGCCACGACTCCGACCGGGCGATGGACCGGGCCGACCTATTGGACGCCGTCCGCGGCCGGCGGGCCGTGATCACCACCCTGGACGACCGGGTGGACGCCGAGTTCCTCGACGCGGCCGGCCCGCGGCTGGCCGTCGTCGCCAACCACGCCGTCGGGTACCACAACGTGGACGTGGCCGCCTGCGCCGACCGCGGCGTGCTGGTCACCAACACCCCCGGCGTGCTCACCACCGCCACCGCCGACATGGCCTGGGCGCTGCTGCTGGCCGCCACCCGCCGGCTCGGCGAGGGCGAGCGCCTGCTGCGCTCCGGCGCGCCCTGGACCTGGGCGCCGAACTTCCTGCTCGGCCTGGAGCTGGCCGGCACCCCGCTGGGGGTGCTCGGCATGGGCCGGATCGGGCAGGCGGTGGCCCGCCGGGCCCGCGCCTTCGACATGCCGGTCAGCTACCACAACCGCGCCGAACTGCCGCCCGAGCAGGCCGAGGGCGCCGACTGGAAGCCGCTGGAGGAGCTGCTCGCCACCTCCACCGTGCTGGTCGTCACCTGCCCGTTCACCGCCGCGACCCGGCACCTGCTGGACGCCCGCCGGCTCGCCCTGCTGCCGCGCGGCGCGGTGGTGGTCAGCATGACCGCCGGCGTGGTGGACGAGGAGGCGCTGGCCGCCGCGCTGGAGTCCGGCGCGCTGTTCGCCGCCGCCGTGGACAACTTCGAGCACGAGCCGGCCGTCCCGTCCGCGCTGCTCGCCCAGGAGCGCGCGGTGCTCGCCCCGCACCTGGGCAGCGCCACCGTCCGCACCCGGCAGGCGATGGGCGGCCTGGCGGTGGACAACGTGCTGGCGGTGCTCGGCGGCTCAGCGCCCCTGACGCCGGTACGGGCGTGACCCCGGATCGCCCCACCCCGCCGTCCAGGCCAGCGCGGTGGTCATCACCCGGAACGCGCCGAAGTGCGCGGCGCCGGGCTCCAGGAACAGTTCGGCGTCCGGGATGTGGTCGGCCAGCCAGCGGGAGTGGTCGACCGGGGAGAACTGGTCGTCCGCGCCGTGCCAGAGCCAGGTCGGCACCCGGATCGACCCGACGTCGAACCCCCAGTCGGCGGTGAACGCCATCATGTCGTCGATCCAGCCGTCCGCGCCGTGCCGGAACGCCTCGCGGTAGTTGCTCTGGAGCATCCGCCGCAGCCCGCTGTCGGCCACCACCTCCCGGTCGGCGGCGGAGAGTTCGGTGCGCAGCCCGTTCAGCAGCCGGGCCGGGTCGTCCTTGATCTGCCGGGAGCGGAACTCCATCGAGTCGGTGATCCGGCCGTGCCCGCGTTCGGCCTCCTTGTAGGCGCGGACGTTGGACGGGGTCATCCCCGCGTACCAGTCCAGGCCGGCCGCGTCGCGCGGCGCGAGCCCGACCAGCACCGCCACCCGGCTGACCCGCTCCGGCAGCAGCGCCGCGCAGGCCAGCGCGTGCGGGCCGCCGCCGGAGCGGCCGAGCACCGCGAAGCTGTCCAGCCCGAACTCGTCCGCGATGGTCCGCACGTCCGCGGCCGCCGCGCTGACCCGGCGGCCGAACAGCCGGGTGGAGTCGCCGTAGCCGGGCCGGTCGTACGAGATCAGCCGGACGCCCAGCCGGTACAGCACGGTGCTGCGCGGGTGCGGGCCGACCCGGCTGCCGGGCATGCCGTGCAGCAGGAACACCGGACGGCCGCGCGGGTCGCCGAGCGACTCGACGGCGAGCGCGCGGTGGTCCGCCGTCTTGACCATCCGTAACGACACCTGCGGCCTCCTCAGTGATCCGGGTCGGTTGCGTGCTCCCGGTCGGTGGTGGTGCGCACCTCCCGGCGGGCCTGCCAGGTGGTGTGCTCGCGGGAGATCGCGTCCTCGGCGTCCCGGGCCAGGCGGGCCCAGACCTCCTCGGCCTCCATCGAATCCAGGTCCAGTCGGGCGAGTTGGCGCTGGATCTGCGCCAGCTCCTCGGCTGCCAGGGCGTACGCGGCGGCCAGCGGCCGGTACTGGCGCAGCTGCGCCCAGGCGGCGACCGAGGCGGCCACCGCCGAGACCGTGCCCAGCGCGTCGTAGCCGAACGCGCCGAGCGCCCGCAGCAGGGCGAGCACCAGGCCGAGCGCGGGCAGCAGCACGCCCAGCACCCCGGCCCAGTACCCGGCGCGGGCGCAGTAGCGGGCCTTGGCGAGGTACCAGTCGTGCTGCAGCTGGATCCGCTCGGCCAGGTACACCTCGCGGCGCACCGCCAGTGGCTGCCCGCGCAGGTCGCGCATGGCCTGGGTGATCCCCACCCCGGCCTCCGGGACGGCCACCGGGCTGTCCCGGAACGCGCCGAGCACCCGGGCGAGCTGGAAGCGGTACAGGCCCTCGGCGTCCGGCAGGGGGCGCGGCGGGGGCTGGTAGGCGTCGGCCCGGACGGCGTACTTCCAGGCCAGCGTCTTCACCGACTCGGCGGCGGCCCGGCCCTCGTACCAGAGGCCCTGCGGGTTCTGCCGGCCGGCCACCAGCGCCAGCGCGACCGCGCCGAGGTAGGCCACCGCCGCCGGCCAGGCCCAGGGCTCGCCGTCGGCCGAACCGGTCGCCGCGGCGACCACCAGCAGGACCAGCTCCCAGGCGCAGAGCAGCACCGAGCGTCGCTGCCCGCGCAGCGAGGCCGCGTCGGCGGCCCAGAAGAACTCCGGCAGCAGGTCCCGCTCACGCACCCACCCGGTCCGTCCCGCAACAGACGCCATGTTCGGCCCCCACCAGTCGCTCCGGTCGCACCCTTTCCTGCCCCGGGCGGCTCGCCGGTACGCCTGGTGGCGCCCGGGGTGGCCGGATGTGGCCGGGAAGGCCCGGTGGTTGTCCGGTACTCCCCGTGTTCGGCCCGGCACCCAGCGTGCGGGGAGGTGGCGGGGGGCGCGCGGGGGGCGGCGGGTGTGCGCGGGCGACCGGGCCGGTGCGGGGCGGTGGGCCGGGTGCGGGTCAGTAGGTGTAGAAGACCCGGTCGGCGTTCTCGGCCATCTGCTTGGCGTTCCACTCGGTGCCGCCCGGGACGTTGCCGGAGCGGAACAGCGGCGGCGCGGGGCACTCCCCGGCGGCCGCCCGGTCGGCGAGCCGGCCGACCGCCGAGGCGACCACGGCCTGCATCAGCGCGCTGGTCACGACGGTGGAGACCGGGCCGAAGGTGGTCTCGGCGCCGGGGTGGGTCAGCTCGCCGTCGCCGACCGCGATCTTGCTGTCCAGCACCACGTCGCAGTGGTCCTTCAGGTAGGTGCCGGTCGGGTGCGCCGAGGGCACCTCGTCCGGGTACGCCAGCGAGGTCACCCCGACCACCTTGAGGCCGCGGTCCCGGGCGTACCGGGCCAGCTCGACCGGCATCACCTGGCGGCCGGAGAGCGAGATCACGAACAGCAGGTCCCCGGTGGTCGCCGGGGTCAGGTCCAGGGTGGCGGTGGCCAGCCCGGAGACCCGTTCCAGCGCGCTGGACAGCGGCGCGGGCATCACCGTCACCCCGACCGCCCCGGGGACGTTCAGCAGGTTCATCGGGACCAGCCCGCCGGCCCGGTAGACCACGTCCTGGGCCGCCAGCGCGGAGTGCCCGGCGCCGAAGGCGAAGACCCGGCGGCCCTCCGCCATCGCCTCCGCCAGCAGCGCGGCGGCGGCCTCGATGGTGTCGGCCTCCTCCTCGCGGACCCGCTGGAGGTGGGAGATCGCGGCGTCGAAGTACCGGCCGACCAGGTCGTTCATCTGCTGCCTTCGCTCTCTGCCGGTGGGGGATTCCGGCCGGGTGGGGTGGTCCGGGTGGTCCAGACCGCCGGGGGAGAAAGCTCCGGCGAGCACGGTCGCGCTCCGGCGGCATCGTTGTCAACAGGAACAAAACGGCTCTCCGGAGCCCCGGGGCGGGCCCGGTTGTCGGTCCGGTACGTCAGAATTGGCGGTGAGGACACCGAAGAACGGAGCCAGCGGCGATGTCTGGGCTGATCGACACCACTGAGATGTACCTTCGCACCATCCTGGAGCTGGAGGAGGAGGGCATCGTCCCGATGCGTGCCCGGATCGCGGAGCGGCTCGAACAGAGCGGCCCCACGGTCAGCCAGACGGTCGGCCGGATGGAGCGCGACGGGCTGCTCCAGGTCGCCGGGGACCGCCACCTCGAACTGACCGAGGAGGGCCGCCGGCTCGCGGTGCGCGTCATGCGCAAGCACCGCATCGCCGAGTGCCTGCTCGTCGACGTGATCGGCCTGGAGTGGGAGCAGGTGCACGAGGAGGCCTGCCGCTGGGAGCACGTGATGAGCGAGACGGTCGAGCGCAAGGTGCTCGCCATGCTCGGCCACCCCACCCAGTCCCCGTACGGCAACCCGATCCCGGGCCTGGACGAGCTGGGCGACACCAAGGCCGAGGGGGAGGGCTTCGACGCCGGGCTCGTCGCGCTGGACACCGTCAGGCCGGGTGAGGCCGGGGCCGACGTGGTGGTCCGCCGGATCGGCGAGCCGATCCAGACCGACAGCGCGCTGATGAGCACCCTGCGCCGGGCCGGTGTCCGGCCGGGCTCCACGGTCAAGGTGAGCGCCGGCGTCGGCGGCGTGCTGGTCGGCACCGGCGACAACGCGGCGGAGCTGGGCAAGGACATCGCCCAGCACGTCTTCGTCGCCCAGGCCTGAGCCCGTGTTCCGGCCCGGGCCCGGGCGTTACGGCCCGGCCCCCGGCCCCCGGCCCCCGGCCCCCGGCCCCGGGCGTTACGGCCCGGGCCTGAGCCCGCGTCCCGTCGGCGGGGCGGAGCCGGGACAGCGAAGGGGCCCGCTGCTCCCCGTGCAGCGGGCCCCTTCGTCCTCCCCGTTCCCTCCCGTCCCTCCCTGCTCCCTCCCGTTCCCCTCCGTCCCTCCCGCTCCCCTCCACCGCCGCCGCCCGGCTTCCCCGTCCGAGCGCCCCTCCCGGCGTCCCCACACACCGCAATTCCTCCCCTCGGCCGATCATGGCAATCCTTGAGTGCTGTCACTCGTCCGAGGGGCTTCTACGGTTGACCAGCGGGTACACGGAAGCCTTATCCGGACATGCGTATGACGGGCCCCGTCCCCGGTGGGGGACAAGGCCCGTCACTCGCGCGCGTTGTGTCGCGCGGTGCGCGCCCTCACCCGATCGGCAGAGGGCGGCCGTCTGGGGCCGGACGGAACCGGCCGGGTTCAGCCCACCGGCGCCGGCCGGGCGGCCCGGGCGGCGCGGGCCGAGGGCGCCTCGCGGCCGCAGGCGTACGCGAGCGGACTGATCAGTTCGGCGGCGTCCGGCAGCCAGCGGTTGAGCGCGGTGGGGGAGCGGGCCCACTGGGCGTACCCCAGCGAGCCGATCCGGGACGGCGGTGCGACCGTCCAGTCGCCCTCGCCGCGGGCGACCAGGTCCAGTCGGCCGGGCGGCCAGCCGAGTCGGCGGAGCAGCTCCGGGAGCCTGGCCGCGATCCCGGGCAGCACCAGGAAGTGCAGCCGCCGCCCGATCCGCCCGGGCGCGGCGGGCTGGACGACGACCGGGCCGAGCTGGAGGTCCATCCGCTCCATCCGGGCGAGCGCCAGGCAGCCGGCCGTCTCCGGGACGTCCAGCACGTCGAACGAGCGCCCGGTGGGCAGCAGGACCGAGGCCTGCGGCTGCGCCGTCCACCAGGCCCGGACCGCGCCGGGCCCGGCGCTCGCCCGCCGCGCCCAGTCGGTGTCCAGCGGGTGCGCGCCCGGCAGCGTGCAGCGCCGGTCGCCGCAGGAGCAGCGGACGCCGCCGTCGCCGTCGTCGATCAGCCAGGCGCCCGGGGCCACCTCCCAGTGGCAGGCCTCGGCGTAGCCGACGGCTTCGACGAGCAAGGCGGGTACGTCGGCCGTCTCGTTCCGGCCCGAGGCGTCGGGGATGTCTTCCACGGGCTGCTCAACTACCGTGTGTGAGGCTGGTTACGGCCCGATGGCGCCCGGTTGGGTGCATCCCGGCAATGTCACCCGTTCCGGTTAGCCGACCGATTTGGTGGGGTCGAGGGCAGGCGCAGCGGGGGCGCACGGGAGCATTTCCCAGGGCGCAAGGGGGGTGCGGTTCGTCACCGTGGGTATCCCGCTGGCGTTGCTGATCGCTAACCTTGTGTCAGATTCCTTGGACGGTCGGACAGTCGGCAACAGATCAGCAGAATCGTCGCCCGCCGGCCGGGACCGGAGGGTGTGGGGAGGCGAAGCCCAATGGCCGCGAGACCACTCGTCGCACGACAGCCCAACGAGCGTCTGCAGCAACTGATCCAGGAGGCCAGCTGTTCCAACGCCGGCCTGGCCCGGAGGGTCAACCTCTGCGGCGCCGAGCACGGGCTGGACCTTCGGTACGACAAGACCTCCGTCGCCCGCTGGCTGCGCGGGCAGCAGCCGCGCGGGCAGGCGCCGGCCGTGATCGCCGAGGCCCTCGGCCGCAAGCTCGGCCGCAGCGTGTCGGTCGAGGAGATCGGCATGGCGGACGGCAAGAACCTGAGCTCCGGCATCGGGCTCCAGTTCGCGCCGACCATCGGTGCCGCCCTGGAGCAGGTCTGCGAGCTGTGGCGCAGCGACGTCGGCCGGCGGGACTTCCTGACCGGGGCGACGGTGGCCGCCTCCGCGCTGGTGGAGCCCAGCCGGGACTGGCTGATCACCCCGCCGGACCCGGTGGTGGCGCGGGCCGGCGGCCCCCGGGTCGGCCCGACCGACGTGGCCGCGATCAGGGCGACCACCGCGATGCTGGTCGACCTGGACCACCGCTTCGGCAGCGGTCATGTGCGCCCGGTGGTGGTGCACTACCTCAACTCGGTGGTCTCCGGCCTGCTCGGCGGCGCCTACCGGGAGGAGACCGGGCGCCAACTCTTCGCCGCGGTGGCCCGGTTGACCGAACTGGCCGGCTACATGGCGGTGGACACCGGGCAGCCCGGGCTCGCCCAGCGCTACTACATCCAGGCGCTGCGGCTGGCCCAGGCCGCCGACGACCGCGGCTACGGCGGCTACGTGCTGGCCGCCTCGATGAGCCACCTCGCGGCCACCCTCGGAAACCCGCGGGAGATCGCCCAACTCGCCCGCGCCGCCCAGGAGGGCGCCCGCTCGGTCGCCACCCCGACGGCGATGGCGATGTTCTACGCCGCCGAGGCCCGCGGCCACGCCCTGCTCGGTGACGCCCGCTCCTGCGAGACGGTGTCGGCCAGGGCGCTGGAGATGATGGAGAAGCGCCGCCCGGAGGACGACCCGGACTGGATCGCCCACTTCGACGACGCCTACCTCGCGGACGAGCTGGCCCACTGCCACCGGGACCTGGAACAGGCCGGCCAGGCCGAGCACTACGCCCGCCGGGCGCTCGACCTGCACCCGCCGACCAGGGTCCGGCGCCGCGCCGTGGACCTCGTCCTGCTGGCCACCGCCCAGCTCCAGCAGCGGGACCTGGAACGCGCCTGCGAGACGGGCGCCCAGGCGGTCCGGCTGCTGAGCGGGCTGCGCTCCAACCGGGGCGTGGAGTACCTGGACGAGTTCCGGCGCAGGCTGGAGCCGTACCGGGAGCAGCGGGTGGTCCGCGAGTTCCACGCCCGGGCGGATGCGGAGGCGGCCTGAGACCCGGGCCGACCGAGCCCGGGACGGCTTGATCCCGGGACGGACGGCGGGGCGGCGGAGGCGGGCCGCAGATCGTCTGTGCAGGGAGCGTGACGGATGTCCCGCCCACGTGGTCACCCGGTGAGGCGAACCGGTAGCGTGGGCGCGACGTCCAAGGAACTGTGATGCTCCCAAGAACCGACGAGATGTGGTCCGCCGTCAGTGCGCGGTCCTGCACAGGTGAGGAATCGCGTTGAGTCAGCGCCGCTCGTACCCGAACTCCGGTGACTTCAACCTGGACGACCTGTTCCGCCCCGAGCCCGGCCAGCCGCAGGGGCAGCCGTCGGGGCAGCCGGGCCAGCCGCAGGGCCACTCGGCCGTGCCGCCGGTGGGTCAGCCGTCCGGGCAGCCGGAGTACCTCGGCGAGGGCGCGCACGTGCTGCCGACCCAGGCCATGCCCGCGCAGCCGATGCCCGGCCAGGCTCCCTGGGGCGCCCCGCAGCCCGGGTACGGCGCCCCGCAGGCCGATCCGGCCCCGGAGACCCAGCACCTGCCGCCCTACCCGGTCGGCGACCCGCGGGCGGGCGGCTACCCGGCGGCGCAGGCCCAGCCCGGCTACCCGCAGCCGCAGCCCGCGCCGGGCTACCAGGGCTATCCGCCGGCCGCGCAGCCGCAGCCGCAGCCGGCCTATCCGGCGCAGGACTACCGCCAGGGCTACGCCCCGGAGCAGGGCCAGGGCTACGGTCAGGGCTTCGACCAGGGGTACGACGCGACCCAGGGGGACGGCTCGGGGCGCGGCGGACGCCCTTCCAACAAGCTGATCATCGGCGGCGTGGTGGCGGGCTGCGCGGCGGCGGGCATCCTGGTCGCCGTCCTGATGAGCGGCGGCGACGCGCCCAAGGACGACAAGAAGGCCCCGGTGGCCGCCACCTCCGCCGCGACCGCCGCCACCCCCGGGACGCCGAGCGCGAGCGGCTCAGGTGCGGCCGTCGACCCGGAGGTCAAGGCCCAGGCGCAGCCGCTCTCGGACCTGCTGGGCACCGCGAGCGACAGCCGCAGCTCGGTGGTCTCCGCGGTCGCCTCGGTGCAGAAGTGCGACAAGCTGCCCGAGTCGCAGCAGGCGCTGACCGCCGCGGCCGGCAAGCGGCGCGAGCTGCAGAGCAAGCTCGGCCAGCTGAAGACCGACAAGCTGCCCGGCGGCCAGCAGCTGGTCGACCAGCTCAACGCGGCCTGGACGGCCTCGGCCCTGGCCGACGACGAGTACGCCGCCTGGGCGCAGGACGCCCAGGGCGCCTGCGACGCCAAGAAGCAGGACAACCAGCACTACAAGAACGCCGTCCAGGCGAGCGGCACCGCGACCACCGCGAAGAAGCAGGCCGCCACCCTCTGGAACGCGATCGCCGGCCAGACCGGACTGCCCAACCGGAGCGACGGCGACCTGTGAGCGACGGCGGGCCGTGAACGGCGCCGTCCCGTGGACGGTGACGGCCCCTGAGCGGTGGGGGGGGGGGCCCGCCGGGCCCCCCCCCCCCCCCGCGCGGGGGGGGGGGGGCGCCCCCGGGCGGGCCCCGGGGGGCGGCCCCCCGCCCGCGCCCGAACCCGGGCGCGGCCGGGGGCGCCGGCCC
>NZ_JBIAVL010000028.1:25841-85532 GCF_042894165.1 Kitasatospora sp. NPDC001547
GTACCGCCCACCGGGCCCGCCCGCCCCGGGTGCCGGCGGGGGGCGCCCCCCGGCGCCCGCCCGGGGGGGGGGCGCCCCCCGGGGGGGGGGGGGGGGGGGCCCGCACCCCCCCCCCCCCCACCGCTCACGGGCTCCGGGTCAGGCCGGCGGGCGGCCCCCGGTGAGCGCCCAGCGGACGTCGACGAAGCCCGGCTGCTGCAGGGTCATCCGGCCGTTCTTGACCACCTGGTAGGTGACCCAGGTGTTCACCAGCCGCGGCGACCCGCTGCTGGGCAGCATGTTGGTGGTGCCCCAGTTCAGCGGCGGGGTGATCCCGACGTCGATGCCCTCGCCGCTGTCCAGCAGCGAGGAGACCGCCTTCGGGGTGACCGGCTTGCCGGCCTCCGCGAGCTTCTGCACCGCCGTCCGGAACACCTCGTACGCGACCCAGGTGGTCTGCACGCCCGGGTCGGAGACGTCGATCGGGTGCCCGCCGGTGGTGTCGGTGCGCACCACCGCCCGCAGCCCGTCCCAGATCTTCGCCGACTCCGGCGGGTACCAGCTGGTGACGTAGGCGCCGCCGAGCGGGCCGGTGTCGCCGCCGGTGGAGTCCACCACCGACTGCTGGACGCTGCCGATCACCGAGGCGATCCGGGTGTTCTTCGGGTTCAGCCGCCGGTAGGAGTCCAGCAGGTTGCCGGTCGGCTCGGCGGCCAGGGCGCTGGTGACGCAGTTGCCCGGCTCGTCCTTGCCGATCGCCTTGCGGACCACCGGGGTGTAGTCGGAGGACTGCTCGGGCGCCTTGACGTCCGTCAGCCTGATCCCGGCCGGCCGCAGCGCGGTGCCCAGGTAGCCGAGCAGGTTGTCGCCGGCCGGGGTGTCCGGGCGGACCAGGGCGACGGACTTGCAGCCGGCGTCCACCAGCTGGCGGCCGTTGCCCGAGATCAGGGCCGGCATGCCGCCGTCCACCGGGTAGGACAGCGGGCTGGTGAACTCCGGCTGGGAGAGTCCGTAGCCGCCGATCAGCGGGATGCCGGCGCGCTCCAGCACCGGCATGAACGCCTCGCCCCACTGGCTGTAGGAGCCGATCACGGCGACCACCTTGGCGTCCACCGCCTGCTGGGCGCAGGCGCGGGCACCGTCCGCGGTGTTGTGCTCGTTGCAGGTGATCACCCGCAGTCGGTGGCCGTTCAGGCCGCCCTTGGTGTTGACGTCCTGGCCGATGGCGGAGGCGAGCGCGGTCATGCCCGGGCGGTCGGCGGATCCCGTCCCGGCCGGGGCCCAGGTCATCACGGTCAGATCGTTGCCGCTGGTGGAGGCATCGGCCGGTCCGCCGCACGCGGAGGCCGAGAAGAGGGTGGGGAGCAGGGCCGCGGTGGTCACGGCGGCTGCGATCGGGCGTCGGCGGCGGCGTCGCACGATCTGGGGACGGGCCTGGAACGAGTCCCTTCGGCTGGTCATCGTTAATCCCTCTCTGGGCGCACTCCGGCGCACCGGGACCAGCCAAGCCCCGGCGCCACAAGCCGAGAGGGCCGAAATGCGAACGGACGGCAAACGGCCGCCGAAATCCGGGGCGGTACGCGTGTAGATCGCGAGTGGAGCACGAACAGACGGGGAACGTACGATCGTTCACCATGTCCGCCAGCACAGATTCTTCGCACCGGTACGCCCGAAACACTTCTCGTCCGGGCCACCGCTCCAGCACGATGGGCGGCATGCCGCTCAACGACCTGCCCTGGTGGCGCTGGCGAGCCCGACTGCGCTCGGCGCTGCACATGCTGTCCGACCCCGGTTTCCAGCAGGAGACCTGGCTGACCGGGAGAGAGGGGTACGGCGACGTGACCGACGCCGTCTACCGGCTGGTCGAGGACACCTGGCTGGACCGCTGGTCGGCCGAGAAGTACGTCGGGACGATCCTCCGCGACTCCGCCGAGGCCGCGCTGGTGGACGTCGCGGTGCTGCGGGCCGTGCAGATGCTGCACGAGGTCGGTGCGGACGCGCCGGCCTCCGCCTACCTCGGCCACCCCGGCTGGCCGGAGACCGTCCGGGCCGCCCGGGAGGCGCACGTCGCACTGGCCATGGGAGACGGGGACGACCCGGACGCGGCGCCGAAGTCGCTGGACGTGCTGCGCATCCTCACCCGGGTCTGACCCGCCGGGCACCCCCGTCCCGCAGTACGGGCAGCGGGGCGGCGGGTGTCCGGGATGTGACACGCTGGACCATCCACGCACGTCACGACCTCAGAACGGAACACCCCCAGTGGAACAGCAGCCGGCCAGCGCCCAGTACGTCCTCACGCTGTCCTGCCCCGACAAGCAGGGCATCGTCCACGCTGTCTCCAGCTACCTCTTCATGACCGGCTGCAACATCATCGACAGCCAGCAGTTCGGGGACGCCGACAGCGGGCTCTTCTTCATGCGGGTGCACTTCTCCGCCCCCGAGCCGGTCACCGCCGACAAGCTGCGGGCCAGCTTCGCGGCGATCGGCGCCTCCTTCGGGATGGACTGGCAGATCCACCCGACCGAGGAGCGGATGCGGATCGTCCTCATGGTCAGCAGGTTCGGGCACTGCCTGAACGACCTGCTCTACCGCACCCGGATCGGCGCCCTGCCGGTGGAGATCGCCGCGGTGGTCTCCAACCACACCGACCTGCGGGACCTGACCGAGAGCTACGGCGTCCCCTTCCACCACATCCCGGTCACCAAGGACACCAAGGCCGAGGCCGAGCGGCAGCTGCTCGACCTGGTCGCCAAGGAGAACGTCGAACTGGTCGTGCTGGCCCGCTACATGCAGGTGCTCTCCGACCAGCTGTGCACCGAGCTGTCCGGCCGCGTGATCAACATCCACCACTCCTTCCTGCCGAGCTTCAAGGGCGCCAAGCCGTACCACCAGGCGCACGCGCGCGGCGTGAAGCTGATCGGCGCCACCGCGCACTACGTCACCGCCGACCTGGACGAGGGCCCGATCATCGAGCAGGAGGTGGCCCGGGTCACCCACGACGTCAGCCCCGACCAGCTGGTCGCGCTCGGCCGGGACGTCGAGTGCCAGGCTCTGGCCCGCGCGGTGAAGTGGCACAGCGAGCACCGGGTGCTGCTGGACGGGACCCGTACGGTCGTCTTCGCCTAGTAGGCGCCGGCTACGGCCGGGAGAGCAGCGGGAGCGCGTGCAGCACCTCGCGGACCGCGGCGCGGTCGCCGTGCTCGCCGACCGGCAGCCGGTCCGGGTCGCGGTGGGCGGCGGCCAGCTGGCACAGCTCCAGGCCGTCCAGCACCATCGAGGCCACCGGCTCGCCGCCGCCGTTCCCTCCGGGTGAGCCGTCGGCGGCGCCGGGACGGTCGTCGCCGTCCAGGCTGACCAGCCATTCGCCGCCCGCCGGGCCGTCGACCATCAGTCGCACCCGCCGGGCCGTCCGGGTCCCGCCCTCCGGTGCGCCCGGCGCCCGGGCGTGCTCGGGCCGGGCGGCGCGCAGCCCGGCCAGCGCCCGGGGCAGCAGCCGGACCACCAGCTCCACCATCTGCCGCAGGTGCTGCGGCGCCGGCGGATCGTACGGGTAGGCGACCGCCCGGGCCACGTCCTCGCCGTGCACGAAGCACTCGAAGGCGCGGTCCACGAAGGCGTCGCGCAGCGGCAGCACCGCGAAGCCGTAGTCGACCGGGGTGTTGCCCTGCGGCGCGAGCGCGGCGCTGCGCACCAGGTCGTGGGCCTGCCGCCGCCAGCGGGAGCGCACCGACTGCGGGGCCAGGCCGTCCTGGTCGGCGATCAGCCGGGCGGTGCGCGCGCTGATCGCGGTGTACGGGCCGCCCTGCGGCGGGACCCGCGGCACGGCCGGTCCGGCCGCCGGCTCCTGCGGCGGCACCCGCCGCCCGGCCGGTGCGGCGGGCGGGCCGGGGGCGGCCGGCACCGGGTCGGGCAGGCCGAGCGCCATCGCCAGGAAGCCGTCCACCGCGGTCAGATGGCCCAGCACCTCGGCCGGGCGCAGCCGCTCGGTGCCGCCGTGCCACGGCAGTTCGGCCACCTCCTGCCACTCCTCCGGGCCGAGGTCGCGCAGCAGCGCGTCGAGCTTGGCGGTCTCCGCCGTGTACGGCACGCCCCAGGCGGGGACGGGCAGTTCGGCCGGGCGGCGGGCCAGGCACCAGTCGAGCACCTGCTGGCGCAGCGGGCCGGGCTGGTCCAGCGGCTCGTCCAGGGAGAGCCAGCCGGCCGCCTCGCGCAGCCGGGCCGCCTCCTCGGCGCACTCCCGGCAGCCGCGCAGGTGCTGCTCCAACTCGGCGGCCTCGCGGGCCGGACAGGCACCGAGGGCCCACGCGCCGAGCAGCGAGCGCAGGGCGTCGTGCCGCTCCTCAGTGCTGCTCACGTCTCCCCGTTCCCGTCCCCGGCCCGTGCCCGCCGGTTCCGTCCTGGCGGGCGCGTTCGTCGGCCAGTTCGGTGGCCAGCAGCTCCAGACCGAGCCGCATCCGCTGCTTGGCGGCCTGTTCGCTGATGCCGAGCAGCCGGGCCGTCTCGCGGTAGGTGCGGCCGTCGTAGTAGGTCACCGCGATGGTCTCACGCAGGGGTCGGGGCAGGGAGTCGACCACGTACTGCATCCGCGCGGCGGTGGCCACGGCGCGGATCTCGGCCTCCGCGCCGGGCGCGGGCTCGGCGGCCCGGCGCGCCCGCAGCCGTTCGACCGCGCGGTGGTGGGTCAGCGCGCCGAGCCAGGAGCGCAGGGTGCCGCGGGCGGGGTCGAAGTCCTCGGGGTGCTCCCAGACATGGGCGAAGATCTCCCGGGTGAGCTGGGTGGCGGCGGCCTGGTCGGCCAGTATCCGCCCGGCCAGGCCGTGCACCATCGGCGCGAGCTGGTCGTAGAGTTCGCCGAGCGCCGTCTCCTCGCCGCGGGCGAGGCGGCGTTGCAACTGCTCGTCCCAGCGCGGGGTCCGCTCCGGGGTGGCCATCGGGAACCACCCTCCTGACCGGGTTCGCTGGCGTACCCAACGGTATCTTGCGGCCGGGCGGCGCCGGGGGCGATTCCGGCAAGAACGGAACCGTTCCCCACGGTTCGCCGTCCTCGTGGACGTGCCGCCCGGCGCGGAGCTCCCGGCCCGCTCCGGCGGGCCCGGATCGGGCCGCCGTCCGTCGTCCGCCCTTGGTGTCCGCCGCCCACGGGGCCGCTGTTCGAGCGCCGATGGACATATGTCGCACGGGTGGTTCGCGAGTGGCGGCCGGGGTGGGCGGGGCGCGCGGCGGTAGGTTCCCGACTGCGGGACCGGCCGGGCGGCCCGGGCCGGACGATCACCGGTGCGAGGCTCGCGAGAGTGAGCGGGACAGTATGCACTGCCCTGTCGCCCGATCGCCGGAATATGCCCGAAGCGCTTGCTGCTGTCCGTCCCCCCGCCCATCCTGAGGCGTGTTCGTGTCGCGGCCGGTGACCGACCGACGAGCCGGCGCGGACGAGTGGGCGCGGGCGGGCGGGTCGGGCGGGCGCCCGGGTACGGCTCGGGCGGCGCCGGGCGACGGGCCGGGGCCCGCCGGCCGGACCGGCCCGATCGGGACTAAGGCCGAACTGCGAGTGCAGGTGGTGGAGCGGTGCAGGTTCTTCAGGTACAGCTGGCGGTGGAGGCCGACCCCGCCGAGGTCGGGCGGGCCCGCCGGTGGGTGCGCTCGCGGCTGCTGAACCACGGGGTGGACCCGGACGCGCCGATGGCCGAGACGGTGGTGCTGGTGGTCTCGGAGCTGGTGACCAACGCGGTGGTGCACACCGGCTGTCCGGCCGTGCTGCGGCTCTGCCTGCCGGTGGCCGGGGACCCGCCGCAGGACGGGCCGGCCGCCCCGCTGCGGGTGGAGGTGGCCGACGCGAGCCGGGTCGCCCCGGCCCCGCGGCACGCGGGCGCGGACGAGGACGCGACCAACGGGCGCGGCCTGGAGCTGGTCGAGCTGCTCTGCGAGCGCTGGGGCTGGTACCCGGACGGCTCGGGCAAGCGGGTCTGGTGCGAGATCGGCAGCGACGCCCGCCCGGCCGATCCGCTGGCGGACGTGGACTGGGCGGCTTTGGCGCAATAGCGGCTTTCGCGGCGGCCGTCGGACCGTGCAGATCTCCGGCGCCGATCACCGGCCGAAAGGTGACGCAACCATTCCGAATTTCGGACTACCCATTGACGTGACGTATCCGACTGATCACGCTTGGGTGCGGCGCTCCGTTGCGAGGGGACGCCGAGGGGACGTCCGTCCACCGCCGCGGTGCTGCTGTCCAGGGGATTTGTGCCAGCAGGGGGGATCGCGGACGGTCGGTCGCGGGCCGCTCCTTGGCGAGTGCGGAGGGTGTGGCGCGGGATCAGGGCTCGCGCGCCGCGATTGGATGGCGGCCTGCCGTGCCGTGCTCGGGGCGCGCGCGGCCTGCCGCCATCCAATGCGCCGCCCGGCAGCGGCGAGATCCGGCCACCGGCTGCCCGATGCCCGGGGCGCGCTCAGGAAGCGCGCCGGACACGGCTTTCGGGGAGCGCGCGGCCCTCGGGGAGCGTGCGGAAGGTGCGCCGGTAGGCGCTCGGCGCGACGTCGAGCCGGCCGCGCAGCTGCAGCCGCAGCGAGGCGGCGGTGCCGAAACCGGACTCCCGGGCGACCTGGTCGATCGTCAGGTCGGTCCGCTCCAGCAACTGGCGGGCCCGCTCGGTGCGCTGGGTGGTGATCCACTGGCCGGGGCTGGCGCCGGTCTCCTCGCGGAAGCGCCGGGTGAAGGTCCGTACGCTCATCCCCGCCCGGTCGGCGAGCTGCCGCAGCGCCAGCGGCCGGTCCAGGTGCTCCAGGGCCCAGGCGCGCACCGCGGCGGTGCCGCTGTCGTCGGCGTCCACCGGGCTCGGGGCCTCCACGTACTGCTTCTGGCCGCCCTCGCGCCACGGCGGCACCAGGCAGTTGCGGGCCACCGCGTTGGCCACCGCGCTGCCGTGGTCGCGGCGCACCACGTGCAGGCACAGGTCCACCCCGGCGGCCACGCCGCCGGAGGTGAGGACGTCGCCGTCGTCGGTGTAGAGGACGTCGGGGTCCAGCCGCACCCGGGGGAACAGCCGGGCGAAGCGCTCGGTGTAGCGCCAGTGGGTGGTGGCCGGGCGGCCGTCCAGCAGCCCGGCGGCGGCCAGGATGAAGGAGCCGGTGCAGATCGACATCAGCCGGGTGCCGGGCCGGATCCGGGCCAACGCGGCGGCCAGCTCCGGGGTGAAGCAGGCGTCGGCGACGGCCGGGCTGGAGTCGGAGGAGGCCGGGATCAGCACCGTGTCGGCCCGCTCCAGGAGTTCGGACCCGTGGTCGACCATGATCCGGAAGTCGGCGCTGGTGGTGACCGGCCGTCCGTCCAGGGTGCAGGTGGCCACCTCGTACAGCGGCTGCCCGGCCGGGTCCTTGGCGCCGCCGAAGATGCGGGCGGGGATGCCGAGTTCGAAGGCGATCACGCCCTCCAGGGCGAGTACCGCGACCAGGTGTGCCATGCCGTCCCTCGGGGTGCGGGTGGATTCGGGGGTGGGGTCGGGCCAGCGTACCGCCGCTCCTGGCCCGATTCTTGCGAAAGCTGTCATTCAGGCCACTCGTCCCGCTCCGGCCGGCCCGGAACACTCGTCCGCGTGACCGAACGCAGCGCCCTCGCCCCCACGTCCCGCTCCGCACCGCCCGCCCCGGCCAAGCGCCCCCGGGTGCACTACGCCTGGGTAGTGGCCGCCGTCTCCCTGCTCGTCCTGCTCGGCTCGGCCGGCTTCCGCTCCACCCCGAGCCTGATGATGGACGCCCTGCACAACGAGTTCGGCTGGTCGCTCGGGACGATCTCCAGCGCCACCTCCGTCAACCTGACGCTCTACGGCCTGACCGCCCCCTTCGCCGCCGCCCTGATGGACCGTTTCGGCGTGCGGCTGATGGTGGTCTGCGCGCTGCTGACCATCTCGGTCGGCGCCGGGCTGACCATGCTGATGCGCGAGCCCTGGCAACTGGTGCTCTGCTGGGGCGTGCTGGTCGGCCTCGGCAGCGGCTCGATGGCCGGCGCCTTCGCCACCACCATCACCGGCCGCTGGTTCCAGGCCCGCCAGGGTCTGGTCACCGGGGTGCTGACCGCCGCCGGAGCGGCGGGCAACCTGGTCTTCCTCCCGGTCGGCGCCTGGCTGGTCGAGCAGCACGGCTGGCGCTCGGCGGTGGTCGTGGTCTCGCTCGCGGCCAGCGCCGTCGCCGTCCCGGTCCTGCTGCTGATGCGCGAGCGGCCCGCCGACCTGGGCCTGCTCCCGTACGGCGCGACCGAGGCCCCGCCCGCGCCGGCCGCCAACGGCCGCGCCCTGGCACGCTCGCTGCGGGTGCTGCGGAACGCCGCCCGCAGCCGGGCGTTCTGGCTGCTGGCCGGCTCCTTCGCGATCTGCGGCGCCACCACCGCCGGCCTGGTCGGCACCCACTTCATCCCGGCCGCGCACGACCACGGCATGCCGGTCACCACCGCCGCGAGCCTGCTCGCCCTGATCGGCGTGTTCGACGTGCTCGGCACCGTCTTCAGCGGCTGGCTCACCGACCGGGTCGACTCCCGGCTGCTGCTGACCGTCTACTACGGGCTGCGCGGCCTGTCCCTGCTCCTGCTGCCGCAGCTGCTGGCCGGCTCGCTCCAGCCGCCGATCCTCGCCTTCGTGATCTTCTACGGGCTGGACTGGGTGGCCACCGTGCCGCCGACCGTCGCGCTCTGCCGCCGGCACTTCGGCGAGGACGCCCCGATCGTCTTCGGCTGGGTGCTCGCCGCCCACCAGATCGGCGCGGCCGTCGTCGCCGGACTGGCCGGCCTGGCCCGGGACGCGCTCGGCAACTACGACCTCACCTGGTACGGCGCCGGCGCGCTGTGCGCGGTCGCGGTCGGGCTCTGCCTGGCGCTGCGCACCGGGCGGCCCGACGGGGCGGTGCCGGCCCTGTCGTGAGGGTCGGCGCTCCGCAGGTGGGGGCGGTGGCGGGCCTTCCGGGCCTCCCGGTCCGCCCGGGCCCTCTGGGCCACCGAAGCCTTCCGGTAGGACCGTCGTACCGGAGGTCTAGGCTCCGCTCCATGGCGCTCACCTTCACCCTGGACCCCAAGCTCGACCCCGACCTGCGGACGGACATCGTCCGGCTGTGGGTCGACGTCACCAACGCCGGCGGGGCGGTCGGCTTCCTGGCGCCGGTCACCGAGGAGGAGGTCTGGGACACCGCCGACCACCAGTTCGCCGGGGTCGAGCCGGACGGTCCGGACCGGCTGCTGGTCGCGCACGAGAGCGCGACGGGCCGGCTGGTCGGGGTGCTGTTCTTCGAGTCGATGCGGTTCGGCCCGATGGAGCACTGGCGGATGCTCAAGCGGGTCATGGTGCACCCCGACTTCCAGGGCCGCGGCCACGGCGCCCGACTGCTGGCCGAGGCCGAGCGGGTGGCCCGGGGGTGGGGCCTGGAGTCGCTGCGGCTCACCGCGCGCGGCGGCCTGGGACTGGAGCGGTTCTACGCCCGCAGCGGCTACCGGGAGGTCGGCCGGGTGCCGGCCGCGATCCGGGTCGCCCCCGGGGACGACCGGGACGACATCACCATGTGGCTCGATCTGCGCTGACAGCCGCCCGGGCGGGTCGGTCGGGTCGGCCGGGCCGGATCGGGTGACCCGTGCCCCTCCCGGCCTGTCAGGCATGCTTGACTGGAGGACCCGCCCCAGCGCAAGAAGAAGGATGTGTCGAGTGACCAGCAACGGCCCGGAGAAGTCGCACGCCACGCTCCGCTACACCTCCATGCGGGTCAGCATCTTCCTCGGCTGCCTGCTGGTGGCCCTGCTGCTCGGGCACTTCCAGATCATCCCGGTCAGTGGTGAGGCCGGCATGATCTTCCTGTTCCTGCTGGCCGCGGTCGCCTCCGCGCCGCTCAGCTACGCGCTGCTGAGCAAGCAGCGCGACGCGATGTCCGCGCAGATCAGCGGCAAGGTCTCCGGGATGCGCAGCCGTACGGCGGAGCGGATCGCCGCGCAGAACGCCGAGGAGGACGCCGCCGACGACGCCGCCCGCGCGGCCACCGCCGGCCAGGGCTGATCCCGGCCCCGCCCACGAGCGCAGCCGCCGTGTCCGCCACCCGGGACTCCGTGCCGTCCGAGCCGTCGCCGGAGCCGTCGTCCGAGCAGCCGCCCGCCGAGCAGCCGCCCGCCGAGGTGGCGCCCGCCGAGGGGGCTTCCGGCACCTGGCCGGCCCCCGTCCGCCGGCCCACCGGGCGGGACGTGGCCCGGCTCGCCGGGGTCTCCCAGGCCACCGTCTCCCTGGTCTTCTCCGGCGCCGAGGCCGGCCGACGGGTCTCCGAGGCCACCCGCGGGAGGGTCCGGGAGGCCGCCCGCAGCCTCGGCTACCGCCCGCAGGCGGCCGGCCGGCAGCTGCGGCTCGGCCGCAGCGGGATGATCCTGCTGGCCGTGCCGAACCTCCAGGGGCCGTTCTTCGGCCGGGTGCTGGAGGGTGTCCACGAGGAGGCCGGCCGCAACGGCCTGGCCGTGGTGGTCAGTTCCGGCTGGGGCAGCGCCACCCTCGCCGAGGCCGCCACCGCCGGCCGCTTCGACGGCCTGCTGATCTGCTCCCCGGACGACAGCCAGCTCGGCGAACTGCCCGCCGACACCCCCGCCGTCTTCCTGGACGCCGACCCCGGCACCGACCGGTCGCGTCCGACCGTCGAGCTCGACGTGGCCGGCGGGATGCGCGCCGCGGTCGAGCACCTGGCCGCGCTCGGCCACCGCCGGATCGGTCGGCTGCGCTCCAGCCACGCCGCGTACACCTTCCGGGTCCGGCAGGCCGCCTTCGAGCAGGCGGTCCGCGAACTCGACCTGGACGTCGTGGAGCTGGGCGTGAGCCTGAACGACGGGCACCGGGCCGCCCGGACCGTGGCGGGCCGGCTGCTGGAGCGGGCGGACCGGCCGCGCGCGGTCGTCTGCGACGACGACGTGGTCGCCTCCGGGGTCTACCAGGCCGCCGCCGAGCTGGGGTTGCGGGTGCCGGAGGACCTGTCGGTGGTCGGCATGGACAACGTCGCGGTGGCCGCGCTGCTCGCCCCGCCGCTGACCACCGTCGACCTGCCCGGCGAGGAGCTGGGCCGGGCGGGCGCGGCCGCGCTGGCGGCCCTGCTGCGCGGGGAGCGGGTGGCGCCGGTCGCGCCGCTGGCCACCTCGCTGGTGCTGCGCTCCTCCACGGCTCCGGCCAGTACGGCTTCGGCCGCTACGACTTCGACGCGCTGACCACGGCGCGTCGGCTCCGGGTGCGCGGAACGGCTCCGCCCGCACCGCCCCCGACTCCACCGGCAGCCCGCTGCGGCGGGCCCGGCCCGCTGCCGGTCGTGCCCGGTGCCGTCGCCCCGGGCTTCGGCGTGCTGTTCGCGGTGGCCTCCCGGCGTCGTCGGGGCCGCCGCAGGTGAACACCCGCAGGCAGGTGGACGAGGGGACCGCGCCCGCCGGCCAGACCACCGGCGGGCGCGGTCGTTCACGGGGTGGGTCAGCCCACCGGGACGGGCTGCGCGGCCGGGGCGAGCGGCACCGGGTGGAACCAGCGCCGGGCGCCGAACAGCAGCAGCCCGCCGAGCGCGATCCCGCCCGCCGCGCACAGCGCCACCGGGCGCAGCGAGTCCTCGGCGAGCTTGCCGGAGACGGCGTAGCCGAGCGAGTTGCCGGTGGCGAACAGCGTCACCAGCCAGGCGAAGGCCTCGGTGACGGTGCCGGTCGGCGCCAGTTCGGCGACCAGCACGAACGCGGCCGCCAGCAGCGGGGCCAGCATGATCCCGGAGAGGAAGGCCAGCGCGGCCATCGGGTAGGGACCGGGCAGGGCGAGCAGCGGCAGGTAGGAGGCGGCCATCGCGAGGGCCATCATCCAGGTCCGGGTGGCCGTGGTCCGCCGCCACTTGACCGCGCCGTAGGCGAGGGCGCCGAGCAGGCCGCCGAGCGCCGCCAGCGCCAGCAGGGTGCCTCCGCCGCCGGGCAGGGAGCCGACGTGCTGCTCGGCGTAGGCGATGAACAGCACGTTCTGGGCGCCGACCGCCCAGCCGGCCCCGGCCAGTCCGACCAGGAGCAGCACCAGCCCGGGGGAGCGCAGCGGTCCGAGCAGTCCGGCGGACTGCTCCCGTGCCGGGGCGCGCCAGGCCCGGGCGGGCCCGGCGGTGGCCACGACCAGCGCGCCCACGAGTCCGAGCCCGGCGGCCACCCAGAGCGCGGCGACCGGGCTGAACAGCCCGGAGATGGCGGCGACGGCCAGCGGCCCGGCCACGTACAGGATCTGCTGGGACGCGGAGTCGAAGGCGTACGCGGTGTCGAGCTGCTCCTCCTCGACCACGTCCGGCCAGAGCGAGCGCAGGCAGGGCTCCAGCGGGGGCATGGCGAGACCGGCGATCGCGGCGCCGACCGGTGCGGCGATCGCGGAACCGGGGGCGAGGGCGAGCAGCGCGTACCCGCCGCCGGCCACCACGGCGGAGGCGAGCAGGACGCGGGGCTGTCCGGTGCGGTCCACGATCCGGCCGAGCACCGGGCCGCCGACGGCGGCGGCGATCGCGTAGGCGGAGGTGGCCAGGCCGACCCGGCCGTACGTCACCCCGGCGTCGCGCAGGGCGAGGGCGATGACGAGGGCGGTCATGCCGGCGGGCAGCCGGCCGAGCAGGGTGCCGAGCAGCAGACGGGTGACGTGCGGGGCACGGAGCAGGGCGAGGTAGCCCATCGGGATCCTCTCCGGGTGGGCAGGCGGGGGCGGGGACGCCGTCAAAGTTATACGTATAACCGCTCAGCGGTCAATCGGACCGCCCGGTTGGGCTGATGGGGCGTCAGCTTCGTTCGTGTCCGGAGTGCGGGTTCACGGCAGGCCCCGGATGGGGAGGGGCTCCCTGTGACCTCAAACAAGTACTTTGAACATCTCAAACCTTTGCTGCTAACGTATCGGCCATGACAGCCTCAGACACACTGCGGATGAACGGCCCGGGCCAGCTGCCCCGCGCCGCCCGCCCGTGTGCTCTGGCCGGTGCTGTGGACAGCCCGCGCCGTTGTCGCGCCGTGCGCCTTACTGCCCTGAGCTGTACCGCGGCGGCACGCCCCTGACCGGGGGCCCGACGTTTCCCGTCCGGCCCCGCGCCGTGCCGCCCGCCCCACCCCACACCTCACCGTCAGCAACGCCCTCCCCCGGAGACGCTCCCCCATGTCCACAGCGCCCGAGGCGACCTCGTCGCCGTCCGTGCTCGCCCGCATCCGCAAGACGCCCTTCTGGGTGCAGATCGTCGTCGGCCTCGTGCTCGGCGTCGGCCTCGGCTACCTGGCCCGCACCGCCGAGATCTCCTGGTTGGCCACCACCCTGGAGACCATCGGCAAGATCTTCGTCCAGCTGCTCAAGCTGGCCGTCCCGCCGCTGGTGTTCACCGCGATCGTGGTGAGCGTCGCCAACCTGCGCAACGTGACCAACGCGGCCCGCCTGGCCACCCGCACGCTGCTCTGGTTCATGATCACCTCGCTGATCGCGGTCGGCATCGGCCTGGGCCTGGGCCTGCTGACCAACCCGGGCGAGGGCACCGACCTGAAGACCGAGGGCCTCAAGGCGCTCGACTCCAAGGGCACCTGGATCGACTTCCTGACCGGGATCTTCCCGACCAACATCGTCGACTCCTTCGCCAAGGTGAACGTGCTCCAGATCGTCTTCCTGGCGGTCGTGGTCGGCGCGGCGATCATCAAGCTCGGCGCCAAGGCCGAGCCGGTCCTCAAGCTCAGCGAGTCCGTGCTGGAGCTGACCCAGACCGCGCTGTGGTGGGTCATCCGGCTCTCCCCGCTCGGCACCCTCGGCCTGATCGGCAAGTCCGTCGCCAAGTACGGCTGGGACCTGCTGAAGCCCTTCGCCACGCTGACCCTGGACATCTACCTCGGCTGCGCGCTGGTGCTGTTCGTCGTCTACTCGCTGGTGCTGCGCTTCGCCGCCGGGCTCAACCCGCTGCACTTCTTCAAGGGCGCCTGGCCCGCGATCCAGCTGGCCTTCGTCTCCCGCTCCTCGGTCGGCACCCTGCCGGTCACCCGCCGCGTCACCGAGCGCCTCGGCGTCCCGAGCGAGTACGCGTCCTTCTCGGTGCCGTTCGGCGCCACCACCAAGATGGACGGCTGCGCCGCGATCTACCCGGCCGTCGCCGCGATCTTCGTCGCCCAGGTCTACAACATCGAGCTGGGCATCAAGGACTACATCCTGATCGCCTTCGTCTCGGTGGTCGGTTCGGCCGCCACCGCGGGCCTCACCGGTGCGATCGTCATGCTGACGCTGACCCTGTCCACACTGGGCCTGCCGCTGGAGGGCGTCGGCCTGCTGCTCGCCATCGACCCGATCCTGGACATGATGCGCACCGCGACCAACGTCGCCGGCCAGGTCGTGGTCCCGATCGTGGTCGCCGCCCGGGAGAAGATCCTGGACGTCGCCGCGTACAACAACCCCTCCGCGGACCTGTACGACGAGGACGCGAAGCCGGCCGTCGGCGCCGGCCGGGCGACCCCGGCCGCGGTCTGAGGTCGTCGAACGTGCGATCGGACGTCAGAGGGGTCGTTCGATCGGCATGACGGAAAGGGCCCTCCCCCGGCGACGGGGGAGGGCCCTTTCCGCATTCCTCGATCCGTGCCCGAACTTCCGGCGGGCCGCGGGTTCGCGGATCGGGCTGCGGATCGGGCGGCGAGTCGGCCGCGGGTCGGGTCGCGGATCGGGCCGCGGATTCCGAAAAGGCAGGGGGCCCGCCGGATGGGCGGGCCCCCTTGGGTACTGCTCTTGTGCTCATGGTGGCGGCTGTCGGGAGCCGCCGGTGGACCCGTCGGGGTCCCGAGCGATCAGGTCATCAGAGGATCGTCAGACAGCGGTGACGTTCTCCGCCTGCGGGCCCTTCGGGCCCTGGGTGACGTCGAAGGTGACCGCCTGGTTCTCCTCCAGCGAACGGAAGCCGTTCGCATTGATGGCGGAGTAGTGAACGAAGACGTCCGGGCCGCCGCCCTCCTGGGCGATGAAGCCGAAGCCCTTCTCAGCGTTGAACCACTTGACGGTTCCCGTGGCCATGCCGTTCTCCTTGCGATGCGTGTCGGGGGCCACACCGTGTGGCGCCCGGTCCGCTGCGCTGATCGCCCTGCCTCCGGACGTGTCCGAAATTTTTCGATATTGCTGAAAAACTACAAAAAGCCTGCGGTTACATGCTCCGCAGGCTTCAAGTACTGCAAGGGGAATCAAACTGCAACTGAGGGCAACGCTAGCATGCGGCCGCTGTGACGACCAGAGGTCACTTACCGCGCGGAAGACGCGTGTCGTCAGGCCCGGAACGGGTGTTGGAAGGCGGCTCGGGGACGTGTGAGGGCGTGTCGGGTCCGGCCGGTGCGAGCCGCCGTGAACAGCGGGCATACGCTGCGTGGAGGCACGAACAGCAAGGGAGCGGCGCAGTGGCAGCACCGGAAGCACGAACACCGGACGCGCGGACGCGGGAGCCCCGGCAGGACACCCCGGTCAGGCCGCGGGTCGGCCACATCCAGTTCCTGAACTGCGTCCCCCTCTACTGGGGACTCGCCAGGACCGGCAACCTGCTCGACCTGGACCTCACCAAGGACACCCCCGAGAAGCTGAGCGACCAGCTCGTCGACGGCGCCCTGGACATCGGCCCCATCACCTGCGTGGAGTACCTGCGCAACGCGGACGACCTGCTGGTCCTGCCGGACATCGCGGTCGGCAGCGACGGCCCCGTGATGTCCTGCCTGATCGTGAGCAAGGTGCCGCTCGCCGACCTTGACGGCCGCCGGGTCGCCCTCGGCTCCACCAGCCGCACCTCCGTACGGCTCGCCCGGCTGCTCCTTGAGGAGCGCGAGGGCGTGCACCCGGACTACTTCAGCTGCCCGCCGGACCTCAGCGCGATGCTCGCCGAGGCCGACGCCGCCGTCCTGATCGGCGACCCGGCCCTGCGCGCCTACCTCGGGCAGGCCGCCGACCTCGGGCTGACCGTCCACGACCTCGGCGAGATGTGGAAGGAGTGGACCGGCCTGCCGTTCGTCTTCGCCGTCTGGGCGGTGCGGCGCGAGTTCGCCGAGCGCGCCCCCGAGCTGACCGCCGCGGTGCACCGCGCCTTCCTGGAGTCCCGCGACCTGTCGCTGGTGGAGGCCGCCAAGGTCGCCGAGCAGGCCGCCCGCTGGGAGGCCTTCGGGGCGGACGTGCTGGAGCGGTACTTCAGCGAGGCGCTCGACTTCTCGCTCGGCGAGCGGCAGCTGGCGGGCGTCACGGAGTTCGCCCGGCGGGTCGCGCACGACAGCGGGTTCGCCCCGGACGTCGCGGTGCGGCTGCTGGAGCCGGCGGAGTTGCCGCTGGGGGAGTTGCCGGCGGGCGCGTTGCCGCCGGGGGCGTAAGAGGGGTCCGCTCGGCCCGGTACGGTCTGCACCGAGGCGCGGCCGGTTGGCGGTTGGCGGTGGCTGGCCGGCGAACAGCGGTCGGCTGTCGGCGGTCGACGGCCGGTCGGGCGCGTCGGGCCAGCGGGCGAGGGAGCGTGCGGGAATGCGGGCACTGGAGTCGGACGATCCCCGCCAGGTGGGCGGCTACCGGCTGCTGCGCCGGCTGGGCTCGGGCGGGATGGGCCGGGTCTACCTCGGCCGGACGTCCGGCGGGCGCACCGTCGCCGTCAAGGTGGTGAGGTCGGAACTCGCGGACGACGCCGAGTTCCGCGCCCGGTTCCGGCAGGAGGTGGCCGCCGCCCGGCGGGTCGGCGGCGCCTGGACCGCGCCCGTACTGGATGCCGACACCGAGGGCGGGCAGCCCTGGGTCGCCACCGGCTACGTGGCCGGCCCCGCACTCGGCGACGCCGTCCGGACGTACGGGCCGCTGCCCGAACCGGCCGTGCGCGCGCTCGGCGTCGGGCTCACCGAGGCGCTCGCCCACGTCCACGGGCTCGGCCTGGTGCACCGGGACGTCAAGCCCTCCAACGTGCTGCTCACCCTGGACGGGCCGCGGCTGATCGACTTCGGCATCGCCCGCGCCCTGGACGCCGCCGGGGGCCTCACCCGTTCCGGTTACGTGGTCGGCTCGCCCGGCTTCATGTCACCCGAGCAGGCGAACGGGCAGCCGGTCGGGCCGGCCGGGGACGTCTTCTCGCTCGGCGCCGTCCTCGCCTTCTCGGCGACCGGCGTGCACCCCTTCGGTGAGGGGGTCAGCGCGGCCGTCCTGCTCTACCGGGTGCTGCACGAGGAACCGGACGTGGCCGGGCTGCCCGAGCCGCTGCGGAGGACCGTGCTCGACTGCCTGGCCAAGGACCCGGCCGCCCGGCCGACCCCGCGGCAGCTGCGCGACCGGCTTGATCCGGACGGCACGGCCGGCACCCGGCTGGCGCGGGGCGGCTGGCTGCCGGCGGAGCTGGCGGCCGGGGTGGGGCGCAGTGCGGTGGAGCTGCTGGACCTGGACGGCGAGCCGGGGACGGCGGAGGCGGCGGGGGAGAGGGCTCCGGGCGGGGTAGCCGGGGTTGGGGCCGGGATCGTGGCCGGAGTCGGAGTCGGAGTCGGGGCCGGGGCCGGCGAGGCGGTGCGGACTCCGACCTACGTGTCCGGGAGCGAATCCGAGGGGGAGGGGGGCCATCAGCCGCTGTGCGCGGGCGTCTGGGACGAACCCGCGAAGGCGCGGCCGCGGCGGGTCCGGACCGCGGTGGCGGCCGTGGTGGCGCTCGCGGTGCTCGGGGGCGGCGGGTACGGGCTGTACGGGTGGCTGCACCGGGCCGAACCGGCGGTGCCGGGGCCGTCGGCCGGGCCGCTGCCGGAGGTGTCCGTCGATCCGGGCCCGGCGGCCCTGCCGAGCGGGACCTTCGCCTCCGGGGTGGCCCCGGCCTCCGGAGCCCCGGCAAGCGCGACGGCGTCCGTCCCGGGTGCGGTGCCACCCGGGACGGACGGGCCGAACGCGGTGCCCGCGGCCTTCCTCGGCACCTGGAGCGGGGACATGGTCACCGACAAGGGACTGCCCGCCGGGGCCACCACGCTCACCATCCGTCCGGCGGCGATCGGCCAGGAGGGCGTCACCAGCCGCAACGCCGTCTCGGGGCTGATCTCGATCAGCTGCGAGGGCGTCTGGACGCTCAGGTCGGCCTCCGCCACCAAGCTGGTGTTCCAGTCCCGGCTGGTCCGCTCCTCGATCCCCGGCGCCTGCACCGGCGGCTCCAACACGGAGACGCTCACCCTCCAGCCCGACGGGACGATCCGCTTCGTCTCCGTCGACCCGCCGGCCGGGAACCCGACCGGCACGATGCGTCGGGTGGACGGGGCGCCGGGCTGAGGGGTGCCCGGCCCGGGGCCCGTGCGCGGTTCACCCGGGACCGCGCGCGGTTCAGCGGGCTGACGCGGGCGGCGGAATGTGCTGGCGTAGGCTGGTTCGGCCGTACCCGAGTAGCACTTGTGAGAGAGAGAAGGCCGCCAGGTGACCGAGCTCGCAGCGACCACCCTCGATGCGTCCAGCACCGACCTGAAGGCCGTGCTCGACCGGGCCGCCGCCGGTGGCCGGATCACCCCGGAGGAGGCGCTGGAGCTCTACCGCTCGGCGCCGCTGCACGCGCTCGGCTCCGCCGCCGACGCGGTGCGCCGCCGTCGCTACGCGGGTACCGAGCACATCGCGACGTACATCATCGAGCGCAACATCAACTACACCAACGTCTGCGTGACGGCGTGCAAGTTCTGCGCCTTCTACGTGCCGCCGAAGAGCGACAAGGGCTGGTCCCGCGAGCTCGACGAGATCCTGCGCCGCTGCGCGGAGACGGTCGAGCTGGGCGGCACCCAGATCATGTTCCAGGGCGGCCACCACCCGGACTACGGCGTGGAGTACTACGAGCGCGCGTTCTCGGCGATCAAGGCCGAGTTCCCGCAGCTGGTGATCCACTCGCTGGGCGCCTCCGAGGTCGAGCACATGGCGCGGATCTCGGGCGTCTCCGTCGAGGAGGCCATCACCCGGATCCACAAGGCGGGCCTGGACTCCTTCGCCGGCGCCGGCGCCGAGCTGCTCCCGGAGCGGCCGCGCAAGGCGATCGCCCCGCTGAAGGAGTCCGGCGAGCGCTGGCTGGAGATCATGGAGATCGCCCACGGCCTCGGCGTGGAGTCCACCTCCACCATGCTGATGGGCACCGGCGAGACCAACGCCGAGCGGATCGAGCACCTGCGGATGATCCGCGACGTGCAGGACCGCACCGGCGGCTTCCGGGCCTTCATCCCGTACACCTACCAGCCGCAGAACAACCACCTCAAGGGCTCGACCCAGGCCACCGTCTTCGAGTACCTGCGGATGATCGCGATCGCCCGGCTGTTCCTCGACAACGTCGCCCACATCCAGGGTTCCTGGCTCACCACCGGCAAGGAGGCCGGCCAGCTGTCGCTGCACTACGGTGCGGACGACCTCGGGTCCGTGATGCTGGAGGAGAACGTCGTCTCGGCGGCGGGCGCCAAGCACCGCTCCAACCTCACCGAGCTGATCCACCTCATCCGGTCCGCCGACCGCGTCCCGGCGCAGCGCTCGACCACCTACCAGCACCTGCGGGTGCTGGACGACCCGGCCAACGACCCGGTCGACCCCCGGGTCGCCTCGCACATCGCCTCCACGGCGATCGAGGGCGGCACCGCGCACCCCGAGCTGAAGATCCTGGACAACTGAGTCCTCTGCTCGTCCTGCCGCTGCTCGTGCCGCTGCTCGTGCCGTTCCTCGTGCCGCTTTTTCGTGTCCGTGCCGGTATCGGTGTGGCCGGTGTCGTTGCCCCCGGTGAGCCGGTGCCGACGGTACTGGTGATGCCGTCGAAGTCGAAGGCGTTGACGTGCTGACTCTGCACCGGGCGGCGTTCGTGCTGCCCGACCCGGCCGATCCCACCGCCCCGTCCATCGCCGACGGGGCGGTGGTGGTGCGCGGCGAGCTGGTGGAGGCGGTCGGGCCGTACGCGGAGCTGGCGGCCGCGCACCCGGGCGCGCGGGTGCGGGACTGGGGCGCGGCCGTGCTCGCCCCGGGGCTGCGCAATCCGTACGGGCACTGGCTGCTGGAACGCGCGTACCACCCGGATCCGCGGGAGGAGGTCGGCCTCGAACCCGTGGCGGACGGGCTGGCCGGGTCCGCGGACGAGGCGCGGTGCGGGGCCAGTGCGCGGCGCGGCCTGCAACGGATGCTCGGGTACGGGGTGACGGCGGTGGCCGGGCCCTTCGAGCGGGCCTCGGTGCGGACGGCGGTGGCGCGGTCGGGGATCGTCGGCCTGCCCGGGCGTTCCGCTCCGACCGGTGAGTCGGACGGCGGGGGTGCGGGGCCGCTGGACCCGCTGGCCGTCCTGCCGTTCGCGGAGGCCGTGTACGGGCGGGTGTCGCCCGGGAGCCGGGCGGACTTCGCGGTGTTCGCGCTCGCGGCCGCGGCGGGGGTCGCGGGCGCGGTCGTGGGGGAAGGGCGTGACGGGTCGGCGGCCGCGGGCGGCGGGCGCGCCGAACCGGCGGCCGGCGGGTGCCTGGCCACGGTGCTGGGCGGGCGGTTGGTGTACCGCCGACGGTGAGACGGTCGTCACGGCGGGTGTGACGTACTCGTCAGTAGTCGGATTTCCTTGTGGCGCACGGGACTTCCTTCGTGTGCAGCCGAACTCCGGTGCCGGTCCCGGAGTGTGATTGTCCCTTCGTCGTGACCTGAGGGCCCGCCAGCGGATACGATCCCGGACAGCTCACTCCGTACCCTCACCACACCACTGCCCGCGCCCGCGGGCGGCGGGGCCGTGTCCCCGGCCCCGAAGGCAAGCCAGGACAGGAACCATGCGAACCGCGACCGTTCCCCCGCCGCGCACCCCGCGGTTGGGCCGTGGTTGGTACCTCGCCGCCGTGCTCAGCGCCGTGCTGGCCGTCGGGATGTGCCTGCTCGGTTGGCGCCAGGCCGACCAGGCCGACCGGATCGAGGCGCACCCGGTGAGAGTCGAGGGGGTCGTCACCCAGCTCCCGACCGGCGGCGGTACCTACAGTGCCGTCAGCTACCGGGCCGGCGGCGAGCCGCACACCGCGGCCGCGCTGCCGCTCTCGGACGGCGCCCGACTCGGCGACAGGATCTGCCTGGAGCACGCCGCCGACGACCCGGGCGCGGTGCGGATCTGCGGCGACACCTACCCGCAGCCGGTCGGCGTGGGCCTGGCCTGGTTCAGCGTGCCGGTGGCCGTCGTGCTCTTCCTGATCTGCGTGCTGCGGATCCGGCGGCATCACAAGGCCCTCGCGGTCCGCGGCGGGCAGGGGAAGCTGGCCGCCAACCTCGCACTGGCGACGGGAGCGCTGGCGGACGGGATGCCCGCGATAACCCACGGCAAGCGGTCCCGTCGGCGGCGCCGCGCGGGCGGGCGGCGCGCCCAGCACTGACGGGGCGCGGGGCGCTCGGCGGGGCAGGCCCGGCCTGCCGGCCTGTCGGCCGGCGGGCCGGCTCGGGGGCGTGGTCCGGGGTGCGGCCGGGTGCGGTTCGGGGGTACGGCCCGGGGTGCGGTCCGGAGGGCCGGTTCGGGGCGCGTGGTCCTGGGTGCGGCCGGGGTCGGCGTGCCCCGTTGGTCGGGGTGTCCGTACGAGGGTGAACAATGGGGGCGTGACCCGAGCCTCTCTGGACAAGCAGCCGCACGAAGTCGCCGCCATGTTCGACGACGTCGCGGCCAAGTACGACCGCACCAACGACGTGCTCTCCCTCGGCCAGGCCCGCGCCTGGCGCCGGGCGGTGGCCGAGGCGGTGGACGCCGGACCGGGGGACCTCGTGCTCGACCTCGGGGCCGGCACCGGTACCTCCTCGCTGCCCTTCGTCGAGGCCGGGGCGAAGGTCGTCCCGTGCGACTTCTCGGTCGGCATGCTCACCGAGGGCAAGCGCCGCCACCCCGAGCTGGCGCTCACCGCCGGCGACGCCACCCGGCTGCCGTTCGCGGACGACACCTTCGACTCGGTGACGATCTCCTTCGCGCTGCGCAACGTCCAGGACACCGACGCGGCGCTGAGCGAGATGCTGCGGGTCACCAAGCCCGGCGGCAAGCTGGTGATCTGCGAGTTCTCCACGCCGACCTGGACGCCGTTCCGGACGGTCTACACCGAGTACCTGATGCGCGCGCTGCCGCCGGTGGCCACCGCCGTCAGCAGCAACCCGGAGGCGTACGTCTACCTCGCCGAGTCCATCCGGGCCTGGCCGGACCAGCCGGGGCTGGCCGCCAAGCTCCAGGACAACGGCTGGTCGAAGGTCGCCTGGCGGAACCTGACCGGCGGGATCGTCGCGCTGCACCGGGCCTACAAGATCGCGTAGTGGGTTCGGGTTCGGTCGAGGGGGGTTGGGCTGGGCTCGGGCGGTCCGGGTTCGGTCGGGTCGGGTCCGGGCGGTTCGGGGGCGGCCGGTTTCGCGGGCGACGGTTGCGGGTGCCACGGCGTTGGTGCCGGAGGTCGGGGCGGGGGCGCATCCGGTGGCGTGAGCGGAACTAGACTGCCGGAGACAAAGCCGCCGTCCCCCAGCCGCAGTTCCAGGAGTGTGTCCACGTGTCCGAGACCGCAGCCGATCTGACGAAGCCGGACAGCCCCGTGGAGAGCACGGCCGACGTCATCGTGGTCGGTGCGGGACCGGCCGGCTCCGCCACCGCGTACTACCTGGCCCAGGCCGGACTGGACGTCCTGCTGCTGGAGAAGACCGCCTTCCCGCGCGAGAAGGTCTGCGGCGACGGCCTGACCCCTCGTGCCACCAAGCAGCTGGTGGACATGGGCATCGACGTCTCCACCGAGAACGGCTGGCTGCACAACAAGGGCCTGCGCATCATCGGCGGCGGCGTCCGGCTGGAGCTGGACTGGCCGGAGCTGTCCTCCTTCCCCGACTACGGCCTGGTGCGCAAGCGCGCCGACTTCGACGAGCTGCTGGCCCGTCAGGCAGAGAAGGCCGGCGCGCGGCTCTACGAGCGCTGCAACGTCAGCGGGCCGGTCCTGGACGAGCGCACCGGCCGGATCGTCGGCGTCACCGCCAAGCTGGGCGACGAGAAGCGGCCTGTCACCTTCCGGGCCCCGCTGGTGGTCGCCGCCGACGGCAACTCCACCCGCCTCTCGCTCGCCATGGGCCTGCACCGGCGCGAGGACCGTCCGATGGGCGTCGCCTACCGCACCTACTTCACCTCCCCGCGCCACGACGACGACTACCTGGAGTCGTGGCTGGAGCTGTGGGACACCCGCGGCGGCGAGCGCAAGCTGCTGCCCGGGTACGGCTGGGTCTTCGGCATGGGCGACGGCACCTCCAACGTCGGCCTCGGCATCCTCAACTCCTCGCCCGCGTTCGGCGAGCTGGACTGGCGCGAGGTGCTCAAGGCCTGGTGCGCCGGGATGCCGGAGGAGTGGGGCTACACCCCCGAGAACATGACCGAGCCGATCCGCGGCGCCGCGCTGCCGATGGCCTTCAACCGGCAGCCGCACTACACCCGCGGCCTGCTGCTCGTCGGCGACGCGGGCGGCATGGTCAACCCGTTCAATGGCGAGGGCATCGCCTACGCGATGGAATCCGGCCAGATCGCCGCCGGGGTCATCGTGCAGGCCCTCGCCCGGGTCACCGATGGCGGCCGCGAGCGCGCCCTCCAGGCCTACCCGCGCATCCTCAAGGACGTGTACGGCGGCTACTACACGCTGGGCCGCGCCTTCGTGAAGCTCATCGGCAACCCCAAGGTGATGCAGATCGCCACCCAGCGCGGACTCACCCACCCGATGCTGATGCGTTTCACCCTCAAGCTGCTCGCCAACCTCACCGACCCGCAGGGCGGCGACGCGATGGACCGCGTGATCAACGGCCTCGCCAGGGTCGCGCCGAACGCCTGACGGCGGCCGGGCGGGGTGCCGCGCGGTCCTGCGGCCCGGCCCGCGGTACGGGCGGGGCCGCCGCCTACACCTCGTCGGCCGTCCGGGGGGCCTCCGTCGGCCGGCGGGACGCGGCCGAGCGTTCCTCGACGTAGGCGAGGCGCTCGGCGAAGACCCGCGCCGCGTCGGGGGTGAGGGTCCGCAGGGCGACGAGGGCGGCGAAGACGACGTCGCAGAGCTCGTGCTGGACGTCCTCCCAGGAGTGGGTGACGCCCTTGCGCGGGTTCTGACCGGTGGCGCCGATCACCGCCGCGCCGACCTCGCCGACCTCCTCGGAGAGCTTGAGGATCCGCAGCAGTCGCTCCTCCTGGGGCGACAGCGTGGTCCGCTCGTCCAGCCATGCGACCAGGTGGTCGACGCTCTCCCAGATCCGGCTGTCCATGCGGCGCTGCTCCTGCTCCCATGCGGTGTCGTTGGTGCTGCCACCGTACGGGAGCGGGGGCGGGCGGACGGATGGCGGGCCGAGGCTGTCCGGCCGGGTTGTCCGGCCAGGGCCGAGGAGCAGGGGAGGCCGGTCGGGTCGGCCGGTCGGGGCTGGCCGGCCGGCGGGGTCAGCGGCTGCTGATCTTCACGTTGCGGATGTTCACCGGGAGGGTGGGGAAGCCGTCGCCCGGGTTGTTCTGGTCGTCCTCGCCCCCGGCGGCGATCTTCTGGAGGACGTCCAGGCCGGCGGTGATCCGGCCGAACGGGGTGTAGGCGGGGGAGAGCTTGGTGTCCTTCCAGACGAAGAAGAACTGGCTGCCGTTGGTGTTCGGCCCGGCGTTGGCCATGGCCACGGTGCCGGCCGGGTAGGTGGCGCCGGTCAGGTTCTCGTCCGGGAACGAGTAGCCCGGGCCGCCGCTGCCCGTGCCGGTCGGGTCGCCGCATTGGAGGACGTAGATCCGCTGGGTGGTGAGGCGGTGGCAGTGGCTGCGGTCGAAGTAGTCGTGTTCGGCGAGGAACCGGAACGAGAAGGTGGTGCAGGGCGCCTTGTCGGTCAGTGCCTCGAAGGTGATCTGGCCCTGGCTGGTCCGCAGTGTCGCGTGGTAGGGCTTCGCCGCCTTCTTGGCGTCGAACACCGGGATGCCCTTGAAGTTGTCGGCCGGGACGGCCGGCGTGTAGGTGCAGCCGGCGGTGGGAGTGGCTGCCGCGGGGGTGTCCGCGATGGCGGTGCCGGTGCTCGCCACGAGAGGGAGGACGGTGGCGGCGGCGACCAGCGCCCAGTGCTTGCGCTTCACGTGACGGGCCTTCCGGGGCGTGGTGGACGGCAGAGTTGTCATGGGTGCATCATCCACGGCCGGGTGGGGATGCGGTAGGGGTTGGGACGGCCGTGGCTCCCGGGGCGGTAGCGGCGTGATGGTCCGTCAGATCTGCTCCGGGGTGGTCGCGGTGGGCGTGAAGAGCCCGGCACGGGCGGCCAGGGCCGCGGCGTCGGCCGCCCGCTCGGCGGTGCGGTCGTCCAGTGGCTCGCCGGAGACGAACAGGCGGTAGTAGAGCGGAGCGGTGGCGGCCCGGACCACCTCGGCGCCGTCCGTGCCGGCGGGCAGCTCGCCCCGGGCGACGGCCCGATCGGCCACCTCGGCGGCCTGGCGGTGCCGGGCCGTGAAGAAGGCGCGCAGGGCGGTCGCGCCGGCGTCCGAGCGCTGGGCGGCGGAGATCAGCGCGGTGGGTGTGGGGCCGAGCTCCGGATCGGTGAAGACGCTGAACACCTCCTGGGTGATCCGGCGGAGGTCCTGTTGGAGGTCTCCGGTGTCGGGCAGGGGCCAGGGCTGGTCGGCCGAGGCGGTCAGGGCGTCGGCGACCAGGCCGTCCACCCCGCCCCAGCGCCGGTAGAGGGTCGCCTTGTGGACGCCGGAACGGGTGGCGACCGCCTCGACGCTGAGGCCGTCGTACCCCTTCTCGGTCACCTCGGCGAGCGTGGCGGCGACCACCTCCGCCCGGACCCGGGCGCTGCGGCCGCCCGGGCGCGGGGTGGGAGTGCGGGCCTCGGGGGTGGGCTCCGGGATGGACCTCGGGACGGACTCCGGGGTGGGGTGGTCCGCGGGGCGGGTGGCTCCAGTCAAAGTCGACTCCAGTCGCGTTAAGGCTTGCCGCGGGGTGGCGGTCGTGCCATGCTCATCGTAATGCGACTCAAGTCGCATTACGAGAGGAGCCCGCATTTGTCCGCCACCGTCATCCCCGACCCCACCACCGTCCACCCGCTGGCCAGCCACGACCGGGTCGTCCTGCTGCGCCCGCTCGTCACCGATGCGCGGATCGAGGTCGGCGAGTACACCTACTTCGACGACCCCGACGGAGCCACCCGCTTCGAGGAGCGCAACGTCCTCTACGCGTACGGCCCCGAGCGGCTGGTGATCGGCCGGTACTGCGCGATCGCCACCGGCACCCGGTTCCTGATGGCCGGGGCCGCTCATCCGACCATCGGCGTCTCCACCTTCCCCTTCACGATGTTCGGCGGCAGTTGGACCGAGCGGACCCTCGACATCGTCACGGGCCTGCCCAGCCGGGGTGACACGGTGGTCGGCAACGACGTCTGGTTCGGGCACGGGGCCACCGTCCTGCCCGGCGTCCGGATCGGTGACGGCGCGATCATCGCGGCCGGAGCGATGGTCACCTCCGACGTCGAGCCGTACACCGTCGTCGGCGGCAACCCCGGCCGCCCGATCCGCCGACGCTTCGACGACGCCGACATCGAGCGCCTGCTCCGCGCGGCCTGGTGGGACTGGCCGGCCGAGCTGGTCACCGAGCACGTCCGCGCCGTCATGTCCGGGACGCCGGCCGACGTCGAGGCGATCGCCGCGGCGAACGGTCTGCTCGCCGCCTGACCCAACCGTGCCCGGTCAAGGCATTGATCATCGGCAGCCCGGTGCGCGAAGATGGCGCCCCCTTGCTCCGCGCTCCACCCCATCCACCACCGGGCCTCGCGCCCGGCCCCTGGGTCCGTCCGACGCCGTACGGTACTCGAACCTGCCGGTTCCGTCCGCTCGGAGGGATCTTCCGCATGCCAGCCTCCTCGTCCGACCCGTCCGAGGTCTCGCCCTCGTCGGTCCTTCGTGATCTTCCGGTCCTGCTCGTGGCGGTGGTGTGGGGGTCGAGCTTCCTCGCCGTCCAGCGGGTGGCCGAACCCGGGACGGTCGTGGCGATGCTCGTGCTGCGGTTCGGGCTGGTGCTGCCGCTGCTGGGGGTCGTCGCCTGGCGCGCCCTGCGGAGGCTGAGCCGCGCCGAGTGGCTCGGCGGCGCCGCACTGGGGCTGGTGCTCAGCGGGATCTTCCTGCTGGAGACCTACGGAGCCGTGCACACCTCCGCGACGAACGCCGGGCTGATCATCAGCCTCGCGATGGTGCTCACCCCGCTCGGTGAGAGCGCCCTCGGCCGGACCGCACCGCCGAAGGCCTTCCTCGCGGCCGCCGGGCTGGCCGTCCTCGGCGTCGCCCTGCTCACCGGCGACGGCGGACTGCGTCCTCCGGCGCTCGGTGATCTGCTGGTGCTGGGCGCCGCCCTCGTCCGCACGGCGTACGTCCTCGCGATGGCCCGCACCCGGGCCATCCGCGATACCGACATGCTCGCCGTCACCTGGGTCCAACTCGCGGTGGCCACCGCCGTGTTCGCTGTCGTCGCGCTGGCCGTCGGGCCCGCTCCCTGGACGCTCGCGCGTTCGTACGGCGCCGCCCAGTGGGCCTGGCTGCTGCATCTGTCCTTGTTCTGCACCCTGTTCGCCTTCTTCGTCCAGATGTGGGCCGTGCGGGCCACCTCGCCGTCGCGGGTGAGCCTGCTGCTCGGCACGGAACCGCTGTGGGCCGCCGTCTTCGGGATCACGGTGGCCGGGAACCGGATGGGCCCGCTCGCCCTGCTCGGCGGAGCCCTGGTGCTGGTCGCGACCGAGTGGGGCCGGCGCACCGCCCCCGCGCCGCGCCCGGCCGGTGGCGAGGCCGAACCTGCCGCGGTGGGGACGAACCTGGAGCCGGCCCGGGTGTGATCAGCCGCCCCCGGCGCCGGAGGCCTCGTCACCGGCGTTGCCGCAGCGTCCGGCGGGCGTAGTCGAGGGTGACCGCGCCGAGCAGCGGGCCCCAGGCGACCAGGGGCAGGTAGGCGAGCGTCATCACCCAGGCGGCGAAGCCGTGCGGCGAATCCGGCTCGGCCAGGTTGGCGGCCCAGCGGCCGAACAGCCCCTCCATGCCGACGAACGTGAGGATCGCCGAGCCCAGCAGCGCCGGGACGATCGCGGCGAGCGGCCGGACCCGTCGGCCGCCTATCAGCGGGATCCACCCGGGCGCCACCAGCCCCCAGGGCCGGACCAGGCCCACGGTCAGGAAGGCCAGCGCCTCGGCCAGGGCGCTGAGCGCGACGCAGTAGACCGTGCCCCAGCCCGGCTGGTGCTCGGCGTACGCCGCGGCCGTCGCGCCGCTGAACCCGACCGGTACGCCGAAGCCGAAGACGATCCGCCAGAGCCCCGACGGGATGGTGGTGAGGACGGCGGCGCCGGCGGCGAGCCGGGCCCAGCGCGGGGCGGCCGGGACGTCCGGGGCGGCCGCTCCGGCCCGGTGGGCGGTGCCGCGGGCGTTGATCGCGAGCTTCGACACGGTGTGGACTCCCTTCGGCTCCGGCCTCCGTGGCCGGTGCGATGACTCAAGACTGGAGGCCCACCGGGGGCTCGCGGCAGATGCCGATCGGGCTGTTCCTCCTGCTCAACCGGCCTTTGAAATGTGCCGATCGGCACAGGCGCCGAGCCTGGGCGGCGTCGTAGTGTGACGGCAGTCGAGGAGCCGGGGAGAGGTGATGACGATGCATCAGATCCTGTCGGGGGTCGTCCTGGTCGTGGCGTTTCCGGCCTGGGTGGCGCGGCGGCGGTACGGGGCGGCGGCCGTGACGATGGCACTCGGGGCGGCGTCGGTCGTGGTCACGGCCGCCGTCTGGCTCCTCGGCCGCTGGACGGAAGGGCAGCGCTGGGCCGGGCTGGTGGGCCTGGCCGAGCTGGCGGTGCTGCTGCTGTCGGTGGTGATCGGCCTGCGCACCGAGGACGGCCCGTGGTGTGTGGCGGGTGCCTGGACGGCATGCGGAGCGGTCGCCCTCTGGCCGTCCCGGTTCACGGTCTTCGAGGGCCCCGTGGCCGCGCTCACGCTCTTCGGCTTCGGATCGATGCTCTCCCTGCCGGCCGTTCTGACCGGGCTCTACCTGCGGGGCCTGGACGCGGGGCGCAGGAAGGCGGTGGCCGAGGCCCGGCGGGCACAGCGCCTGGAGCTTGCCCACGACCTCCACGACTTCGTGGCGCACGATGTCAGCGGCATGGTCGCCCAGGCCCAGGCGGGGGCCTACCTGGCCGGGATCGACCCAGCCCGGGCGGCCGAGATGTTCCAGCGAATAGAGCAGGCCGGGCAGCGGGCGCTGGCCTCGCTGGACCGGACGGTACAGCTGCTGCGCAGCGAGGAGAACGGCGGCCGCGGTCCGCAGCCGGGGCTCGCCGAACTCGCCGAGGTGGCCGAGCGGTTCACCGCGACGGGCGGCACCGAAGTCCGCTTGGAGCTGCCGGAGGAGCCGGTGCCGCGCGAGGTGGAGGGCACCGTCCACCGGATCGTGGTCGAGTCCCTGACCAACGTCCGGCGCCACGCCCCGGGCGCGCGGGAGGTGGAGATCCGGGCCCGCCGCAGCGGTGGACGGCTGGAGCTGACCGTGACCAACGACGGCCGGGCGCCTGGTCCGGCGGGGCGGCCGCGCCGGGGCGGCGGCAGCGGACTGCCCGGGCTGGCGGCCCGGGTGGAGGCCCTCGGCGGTTCGCTGGAAGCCGGCCCGCACGAGCGGGAGGCCTGGCGGGTGACGGCGGTGCTGCCGCTGGAGGAGGTCGGCGCAAGGCCGGCGGAATCGTAGAGCCGACACGGGTCGGTGACGGGGAGGTGCGGAGATGGGCAGCGGCACGGGGCCGGTTCGGATCCTGATCGCGGACGACCAGCCGGACGTTCGCAGTGCGTTCCGGATGATCCTGGACGTCCAGCCGGACATGGCGGTGGTGGCGGAGGCGGCGGACGGCGCCGCGGCGGTGCAGGAGGCGAGGAGGCTGCGGCCGGACGTGGTGCTCGCGGACATCCGGATGCCGAAGCTCGACGGGCTGGAGGTCACGCGGCAGTTGGCCGACCAGTGCAAGGTGATCGTGGTGACCACCTTCGACCTGGATGAGTACGTGCACGCGGCACTGCGGCACGGGGCGGCTGGGTTCCTCCTGAAGCGCTCGGGGCCGGTGCTGCTGATCGAGGCGGTGCGGGCGGCGATGGCCGGGGACGCGTTGATCAGCCCGCAGATCACCGTCCGGCTCCTGCGGCTCATGGCACTGCCGGGTGGGGAGCCGAAGCCGGGGCCGGGTGCCAGGGCGGTTGTGGCGGCGGCGCAGTCGGTGGCCGGGCTGACGGAGGAACTGACCACGAGGGAAAGGGAGATCGCCGAGCTGGTGGCGGACGGCGCGACCAATGCCGAGATCGGGGCGGGTCTGTTCATCTCACCGGGGACGGTGAAGAACCACCTCGCCAACATCCAGCGCAAGGTCGGAGCCCGCAACCGGGTGGGCATCGCGGCCTGGATCTGGGAGCAGGCGACCGCCGGTCGGTGACCCGGCGCGGGTAGCGGCTGGTGGGAGGGCCGACGGGTGGCCGGCAGTGGCCGGCGGACCGCGGTCGGCAGGCGGCGCGCGGCCAGAGCGGTCGGGCCGGAGGCAGAGCGGTCGGGCCGGCAACAGCGCAGGGCGGCGGCTCGGGCAGGGAAAGGGCAGGGACAACGGACCCCCACCGGCGCCCCCAAGGACAAGCTCGCGCGCTTGTGAACGAAGGGTCAAGCGAGCGTTCGGCCCCCCGCCACCCCTGCGAGTGAGCCGCTATAACACGTCAACATGACGCCTGGAAATTTGCCCCGGTCGACGCATAGTTGATATAGGAACACGCCCCTGACCAGCCGCTTCACAGGTAAATGCGACTGCTTGTGATCATTTGACTGCTTTGCGTCGACAAAACTGGGCATGTTCGCATTCGACCCCATTCGAAGGGTGTCGTAGATCACAAAGAAGACGATGAACTGCGTGTCGCAGATCACAAGCCGACGGGCATAGGATGCGCTCGTTCCAGGCTTTGTGAACTGCCTCACATGAGGCGGATCTCGGGAACTGGAACGCGGGTTCACCTCAGCGTGACCTGCTGGTTCCGATCTGCAGTCAAGGACGACTGGACGGAGGGAGCGGGGGCTATGAATGCCTACGCGCCGATCCTCGTACTCGGTGCCATCGCGGCGGCGTTCGCGGTCGGCTCCGTCGTGATGGCCTCACTCACCGGCCCCAAGCGCTACAACCGGGCCAAGTTGGAGGCGTACGAGTGCGGCATCGAGCCGACCCCGCAGCCCGTGGGCGGCGGTCGGTTCCCGATCAAGTACTACCTGACGGCGATGCTCTTCATCGTCTTCGACATCGAGATCGTCTTCCTCTACCCGTGGGCGGTGACCTTCGACGCCCTGGGGATCTTCGGGCTGGTCGAGATGCTCCTGTTCATCGCCACCGTCTTCGTCGCCTACGCCTACGTGTGGCGGCGCGGCGGTCTGGAGTGGGACTGAGCGCGGGGTGGTCTGAGCGCGGGGTGGTGTCCCCACCCGTCCGCCGGCTGCGCGCCCGCTTGTGAACGAGCGGACAAGCCAGAACCGGCCCACGTATCAGAGGACTTGAGGGCATTGAGAGGGATCTGATGGGAATCGAGGAGAAGCTGCCGAGCGGCTTTCTGCTCACGACCGTGGAGACGGCCGCCGGCTGGGTGCGCAAGGCGTCACTCTTCCCGGCCACCTTCGGTCTGGCCTGCTGCGCGATCGAGATGATGACCACCGGCGCGGGCCGCTACGACCTGGCCCGGTTCGGCATGGAGGTCTTCCGGGGCTCCCCCCGACAGGCCGATCTGATGATCGTGGCGGGCCGCGTGAGCCAGAAGATGGCCCCGGTGCTGCGCCAGGTGTACGACCAGATGCCCAACCCCAAGTGGGTCATCTCGATGGGCGTCTGCGCCTCGTCCGGCGGGATGTTCAACAACTACGCGATCGTCCAGGGCGTCGACCACATCGTCCCGGTGGACATCTACCTGCCCGGCTGTCCGCCCCGTCCGGAGATGCTGATGGACGCCATCCTGAAGCTGCACGACAAGATCCAGCACGAGCCGCTGGGCGTGAACAGGCGCCGGGCCGAGGAGCTCGGCGAGGCGCTCGCCCTCAAGGCCACCCCGATCAGCGAGATGCGGGGGCAGCTGCGATGAACGACCAGGTACCCGAGACCCGCCGCGAGCAGCCGGTCCGCGAGATCCCGGTCGAGGTGGTCGGCCGCCGCCAGGGCATGTTCGGCACCCAGGACAGCGGCGACACCTCCGGCTTCGGCGGCCTGGCCGCCCCGGTCGTGCTGCCCGGTCCGAGCGAACGCCCCTACGGCGGCTGGTTCGACGAGGTCGCCGACGAGCTGGAGGGCGCCCTGGAGGAGCAGGGCCTGGACCCGGCCGAGGTGATCGGGAAGACGGTGGTCGACCGCGACGAGCTCACCTTCCACATCGAGCGCGACCACCTGCTGAGCACCGCCCGGATCCTGCGCGACGACCCGGCGCTGCGCTTCGAGCTCTGCCTGGGCGTGAGCGGCGTGCACTACCCCGGCGACAAGGGCCGCGAACTGCACGCGGTCTACCACCTGCGCTCGATCACCCACGGCCGGCTGATCCGGCTGGAGGTCACCGCGCCCGACGCCGATCCGCGCATTCCCTCCGTGGTGAGCGTCTACCCGACCAACGACTGGCACGAGCGCGAGGCCTACGACTTCTTCGGCCTGGTCTTCGAGGGCCACCCGGCGCTCACCCGGATCATGATGCCGGACGACTGGCTGGGCCACCCGCAGCGCAAGGACTACCCGCTCGGCGGCATCCCCGTCGAGTACAAGGGCGCCCAGATCCCGGCTCCCGACCAGCGGAGGTCGTACAGCTGATGAACACCCAGCACTATGGAGAGACCGAGGAAGCGGACGCCCGGGAGACCACCGAGGGCCGGGTCTTCACCGTCACCGGCGGCGACTGGGGCGAGGTGGTCGAGGCGGTCGGACGGGCCGACGACGAGCGCATCATCGTCAACATGGGCCCCCAGCACCCGTCCACCCACGGCGTGCTGCGGCTGATCCTGGAGATCGACGGCGAGACGGTGAAGGAGGCCCGCTGCGGCATCGGCTACCTCCACACCGGCATCGAGAAGAACATGGAGTTCCGCAGCTGGGTCCAGGGCACCACCTTCGTGACCCGCATGGACTACCTGACCCCGCTGTTCAACGAGACCGCCTACTGCCTGGCGGTCGAGAAGCTGCTCGGCATCACCGGCGACGTCCCGGACCGCGCCAACGTCATCCGGGTGATGATGATGGAGCTCAACCGGATCGCCTCGCACCTGGTCTGCCTGGCCACCGGCGGCATGGAGATCGGCTCCACCACCCTGATGATCTACGGCTTCCGGGACCGCGAGCTGATCCTGGACGTCTTCGAGCTGGTCACCGGCCTGCGCATGAACCACGCGTACGTGCGCCCCGGCGGCCTCGCCCAGGACCTCCCGCCCGGCGCCGTCGACCAGATCCGCGAGGCGGTCAAGGTCTTCCGCTCCCGGATGCACGAGTACGACAAACTCGCCACCGGGAACCCGGTGTTCAAGGCCCGCCTGGTCGACGTCGGCTTCCTGGACCTGCCCGGCTGCCTGGCCCTCGGCGCCACCGGCCCGATCCTGCGCGCCACCGGCCTGCCGCACGACCTGCGCAAGACCGATCCCTACTGCGGCTACCAGGACTACGACTTCGAGGTCGCGATCGCCGACAGCGCCGACTCCTACGGCCGCTTCCTGATCCGGCTGGAGGAGATGAAGCAGTCGCTGCGGATCGTCGAGCAGTGCCTGGACCGGCTGCGCCCGGGCCCGGTCATGGTGGCCGACAAGAAGATCGCCTGGCCCGCCCAACTGGCCGTCGGCCCGGACGGGATGGGCAACTCCCTCGACCACATCCGCAAGATCATGGGCACCTCCATGGAGGCCCTGATCCACCACTTCAAGCTGGTCACCGAGGGCTTCCGGGTCCCGGTCGGCCAGGCGTACGCGGCGGTCGAGTCGCCCAAGGGCGAGCTGGGCGTGCACGTGGTCAGCGACGGCGGGACGCGCCCGTACCGGGTCCACTTCCGGGACCCGTCGTTCACCAATCTGCAGACGATGGCGGCGATGTGCGAGGGCGGCCAGGTGGCCGACGTGATCGTCGCGGTGGCCGGGATCGACCCGGTGATGGGAGGCGTGGACCGGTGACCAACGTCGAACTCGGACTGCCGGCACTGCCGGCCGCACCGTACCCCGAGGAGGTGCACGCCCGGCTGGCCGCCGACGCCGCCGAGCTGATCGCCCGCTACCCGCAGCCCCGTTCGGCGCTGCTGCCACTGCTGCACCTGGTGCAGGCCGAGGAGGGCTTCGTCAGCCCGACCGGGATCCGCTTCTGCGCCGAGCGGCTGGACCTCACCACCGCCGAGGTCACCGCGGTCGCGACCTTCTACACCATGTACCGGCGCCGCCCGGCAGGGAAGTACCACGTCGGGGTCTGCACCAACACCCTGTGCGCGGTGCTCGGCGGCGACCAGATCTTCACCGAGCTCCAGGAGCACCTGGGCGTGCGCAACAACGAGACCACCGAGGACGGCGAGGTCTCGATCGAGCACATCGAGTGCAACGCGGCCTGCGACTACGCGCCCGTGGTGATGGTCAACTGGGAATTCTTCGACAACCAGACCCCGGAGAGCGCCCGGCAGCTGGTCGACGACCTGCGCGCCGGCCGCGAGGTCCGGCCCACCCGCGGCGCCCGGCTCTGCGGCTTCAAGGAGACCTCGCGGATCCTGGCCGGCTTCCCGGACGAGCGCCCGGGCGCCAACGACGAGTCCGGCGCCGGCGGCGCGCCCTCCCTGGCCGGCCTGCGGCTGTCCCGCGGCGAGGCGCTGCCCGGCACCTCCGGCACCAAGGTGGTCTCCCCCCGCCCCGAATCCCCCCGCCCCGAATCCCCCCGCCAGGCCGGCGACGGCCACGCCGGCAACGGCCAGGCCCACAACGGCCACGCGGGCAACGGCCAGGAAGGGAGCGAAGCGTGATGACCGCCGCAGAGCCGGCCGAGAAGCTGCTCACCCCGGTCCTGTCCGACTCCTGGGACGACAGTCGCCCCTGGACGCTCGACACCTACCGCCGCCACCACGGCTACGAGGGCCTCAAGGCGGCCCTCGCCATGCCGCCGGACGACGTGATCGCCCTGGTCAAGGACGCCGGGCTGCGCGGCCGCGGCGGCGCCGGCTTCCCCACCGGGATGAAGTGGCAGTTCATCCCGCAGAACGACGGCAAGCCGCACTACCTGGTGGTCAACGCGGACGAGTCCGAGCCGGGCACCTGCAAGGACATCCCGCTGCTGTTCGCCAACCCGCACGCGCTGATCGAGGGCATGATCATCGCCTCCTACGCGATCCGCTGCGACCACGCCTTCGTCTACCTGCGCGGCGAGGTCGTCCCGGTGCTGCGCCGGCTGCACGCGGCCGTCGCCGAGGCGTACGCGGCCGGGCTGCTCGGCCGGAACATCCTCGGCTCGGGCGTCGACCTCGACATCACCGTGCACGCCGGCGCCGGCGCCTACATCTGCGGCGAGGAGACGGCGCTGCTGGACTCGCTGGAGGGCCGCCGCGGCCAGCCGAGGCTGCGCCCCCCGTTCCCGGCGATCGCCGGCCTGTACGCCTGCCCGACGGTGGTCAACAACGTCGAGTCGATCGCCTCGGTGCCGCCGATCCTGGCCCGCGGCAAGGAGTGGTTCAAGGCCCTGGGCACCGAGAAGTCCCCCGGCTTCACGCTCTACTCCCTCTCCGGCCACGTCACCAACCCCGGCCAGTACGAGGCCCCGCTCGGCATCACGCTGCGCCAGCTGCTCGACCTCAGCGGCGGCGTCCGCCCCGGGCACCGGCTGAAGTTCTGGACCCCGGGCGGCTCCTCCACCCCGATGTTCACCGACCAGCACCTCGACGTCCCGCTGGACTACGAGGGCGTCGGGGCGGCCGGCTCGATGCTCGGCACCAAGGCGCTCCAGGTGTTCGACGAGACCACCTGCGTGGTGCGGGCGGTCACCCGCTGGACGGAGTTCTACGCCCACGAGTCCTGCGGCAAGTGCACCCCCTGCCGCGAGGGCACCTACTGGCTGGTCCAGCTGCTCAAGCGGATCGAGGCGGGCGAGGGCGTCGACGGGGACCTGGAGAAGCTCCTCGACATCGCCGACAACATCAACGGCAAGTCCTTCTGCGCGCTGGGCGACGGCGCGGCCAGCCCGATCGTCTCCTCGCTCCAGCACTTCCGGGCCGAGTACGAGCAGCACCTGGCCGAGCGCCGCTGCCCGTTCGACCCGGCCGCCTCCACCGTCTGGGCCGACGGCCCCCGCCCCGGCCACCAGTCCGCGACCGAAAGGGAGGTGCACGCGTGACGATCACAGAGCCAACCGCCTCCGAGACCGCGGTCGAACTGGTCACGCTCACCATCGACGGCGTCGAAGTGCGGGTCCCCAAGGGGACGTTGGTGATCCGGGCCGCCGAGACCATCGGCACCCAGATCCCGCGCTTCTGCGACCACCCGCTGCTCGACCCGGCCGGCGCCTGCCGCCAGTGCATCGTCGAGGTCGAGGGCCAGCGCAAGCCGGTCGCCTCCTGCACCATCCCGGTGGCCGAGGGCATGGTGGTGCGCACCCAGCTCAGCTCGCCGGTGGCCGAGAAGGCCCAGCGCGGCGTGATGGAACTGCTGCTGATCAACCACCCGCTGGACTGCCCGGTCTGCGACAAGGGCGGCGAGTGCCCGCTGCAGAACCAGGCGATGAGCAACGGCGCCGCCGACTCCCGCTTCGACGGCATGAAGCGCACCTACGAGAAGCCGGTGCCGATCAGCAGCCAGGTGCTGCTGGACCGCGAGCGCTGCGTGCTGTGCGCGCGCTGCACCCGCTTCTCGCAGCAGATCGCCGGGGACCCGTTCATCGACCTGGTGGAGCGCGGGGCGCTGCAGCAGGTCGGCACCGGCGAGGGCGACGACTTCGAGTCGTACTTCTCCGGGAACACCATCCAGATCTGCCCGGTGGGCGCGCTGACCTCGGCGGCGTACCGGTTCCGCTCGCGACCCTTCGACCTGGTCTCCTCGCCGAGCGTGTGCGAGCACTGCGCCTCGGGCTGCGCGCAGCGCACCGACCACCGGCGCGGCAAGGTGCTGCGCCGGCTGGCGGGCGAGGACCCGGCGGTGAACGAGGAGTGGAACTGCGACAAGGGCCGCTTCGCCTTCCGCTACGCCCAGCAGCGCGACCGGCTGACCACCCCGCTGGTGCGGGTGGACGGCGAGCTGGTGCCGGCCTCCTGGCCGGAGGCGCTGGCCCGGGCGGCAGAGGGCCTGCGCGGGGTCCGGGCCGGGGTGCTGGCCGGCGGCCGGGTGACGGTGGAGGACGCCTACGCGTACGGGAAGTTCGCGCGGGTGGTGCTCGGCACCAACGACGTGGACTTCCGGGCCCGCCCGCACAGCGGCGAGGAGGCGGACTTCCTGGCCGCGGCGGTGGCCGGGCGGGGCGTCGACGTGGACGGCACCGGCGTGGCGTACGAGGACCTCGACCGGGCACCGGCGGTGCTGCTGGCGGGCTTCGAGCCGGAGGAGGAGTCGCCGATCGTCTTCCTGCGGCTGCGCAAGGCGACCCGGGCGACGGGCCTGAAGGTGTTCTCGGTGGCCGCGTTCGGCTCCCGGGGCCTGGCGAAGCTGCGCGGCGCGCTGCTGCCGGCCGCCCCCGGCACCGAGCCGGAGTGGTTCGCGGCGCTGGCGGCGGACGAGCCGCTGGACGACGACGCGGGCCGGGCGGCCGAACTGCTGCGCACCCCGGGCGCGGTGATCCTGGCCGGCGAGCGGCTGGCCACCGTCCCGGGCGCGCTGACGGCGCTGCTGCGGCTGGCGCACGCGACGGGCGCGAAGCTCGCCTGGGTGCCGCGCCGGGCCGGTGAGCGCGGGGCCGTGGAGGCGGGCGTGCTGCCGGGCCTGCTGCCCGGCGGCCGGCCGGTGGACGTCCCGGCGGCCCGGGCGGAGGCGGCCGCGGTGTGGGGCGGTGCCGAGCCGCCGTCCCGGCCGGGCCGGGACACCGACGGGATCCTGGCGGCCGCCGCCGCGGGCGAGTTGGAGGCGCTGCTGGTCGGCGGGGTGGACCCGGACGACCTGCCCGACCCGGCGCTCGCCGACGAGGCGCTGGCGACGGTGCCCTTCCTGGTGTCGCTGGAGCTGCGGCCCTCGGCGGTGACGGCGCGCGCCGACGTGGTGCTGCCGGTGGCGGCGGTGGCCGAGAAGGCCGGCACCTTCCTGGACTGGGAGGGCCGGGTGCGGATGTTCGAGTCCGCGCTCAAGCCGGACCAGCAGATGGGCCGTCACCTCCAGACCGACCTGCGGGTGCTGAACATGCTGGCCGACGCGCTGGGCCGGCGGCTGGGCCTGCCGGACGTCCGGGCGGCCCGGCTGGAGCTGGACGGGTTCGCGCCCTGGGAGGGCGACCGGACGGCCGACCCGGCGGCCCACCCCGCCGTGCTGCCCCGGCCGGCCGCCGGCCAGGCGGTACTGGCGGGCTGGCGGCTGCTGCTGGACAACGGCGTGCTGCAGCAGGGGGACCCGCACCTGGCGGGCACCCGGCACCGGGCGGTGGCCCGGATCTCGGCGGAGACGGCCAAGGAGATCGGCGCCGAGGCGGCCGGGGCGCTGCGGCTGACCGGCCCGGCCGGTTCGCTGACCCTGCCGCTGGAGGTCACCGACTCGATCCCGGACCGCACGGTCTGGGTCCCGCTCGACTCCACACCGGGCGGCGCCCACCGCGCGCTCGGCACCACCGTCGGCCACCTGGTCACGATCGCCGTGGCCGAGCCCGAGCCCGAGCCCGAGTCGGAGCCCGCCGCCGGATCCGGGCCGGCCGCCGTAACGGACGCCGGGTCCGCAGCCGGGCCCGAGCCGACCGCCGTGACGGACACCGGACCCGCCGACGCACCGCAGACCGCGACACAGGCCGGCCCCGCGGCCGGGGCCGAACCGGCGCCGCAGGACCAGACCGGGGCGACCGCGGACGACACCGCGGGCGAAGGGGAGGACCGATGACTTCGCAGCCGTACGAGACGCTCCACTTCTTCGGGCAGGACCCGTGGTGGCTGGTGCTGCTGAAGGCGGTGTTCTGCTTCGCCTTCCTGGTCCTGACGGTGCTGATCGCGATCGTCTGGGAGCGCAAGGTGGTGGCCTGGATGCAGCTGCGCATCGGGCCCAACCGGCACGGCCCGTGGGGCCTGCTGCAGTCGCTGGCGGACGGCGTGAAGCTGGCGCTGAAGGAAGACCTGGTGGTCAAGGGCTCGGACAAGGTGGTCTACATCCTGGCCCCGATCGTCTGCGCCATCCCCGCGTTCATGGCCTTCGCGGTGATCCCGTTCGGCCCGGCCGGCAACGAGGTGTCGGTCTTCGGCACCCGCACCCCGCTCCAGCTGACGGACTTCCCGGTCGCGCTGCTGTACGTCCTGGCGACGGCCTCGGTGGGCATCTACGGCATCGTGCTGGCGGGCTGGTCCTCGGGTTCGACGTACCCGCTGCTGGGCGGGCTGCGCTCGTCCGCGCAGATGATCAGCTACGAGATCGCGATGGGCCTGTCCTTCGCGGCGGTGTTCATCTACTCGGGCTCGATGTCCACCTCGGAGATCGTGGCGCACCAGCAGCCGACCTGGTTCGCGGCGCTGCTGCCGGTGTCGTTCATCGTCTACATCATCGCGATGGTCGGCGAGACCAACCGGGCGCCGTTCGACCTGCCGGAGGCCGAGGGCGAGCTGGTCGGCGGCTTCAACACCGAGTACTCCTCGCTGAAGTTCGCGATGTTCATGCTGGCCGAGTACGTGAACATGGTGACGGTCTCGGCGGTGGCCTCGACCCTCTTCCTGGGCGGCTGGCGGGCCCCGTGGCCGGTGTCGACGTTCTGGGAGGGCGCCAACCACGGCTGGTGGCCGATGCTGTGGATCACGCTGAAGATCCAGCTGCTGCTGTTCCTCTTCATCTGGCTGCGCGGCACGCTGCCCCGGTTCCGCTACGACCAGTTCATGAAGCTGGGCTGGAAGGTCCTGATCCCGGTCTCGCTGGTGTGGCTGGTGCTGATCGCGAGCGTGCGGGCGCTGCGCAACGAGGGCTACGGCTTCGGCCAGGTGGTGCTGTACGTGGGCGCCCCGGTCGGGGTGGTGCTGCTGCTGGCGCTGCTGCGGGACTTCCTGAAGAAGCAGCCGGAACCCGAGCCCGCCCCGCCCGAGGCCGGGTTCGACCCGATGGCGGGCGGCTACCCGGTCCCGCCGCTGCCCGGTCAGGTGCTCCCGCCGGTGCCGCGCCGGCGCAGCCGCGCCCCGAAGCAACTCCAGGACGCCCTCAACGGGGCCGACCATTCCGAAGGGAGCTGAACCGAGATGTCCGACCAGTCCGATCGCGCGGAGCGGCCCGAGCGGGCCGACCGTCCGTCGATCCTCGGCCCGGCCGCCGGCTTCGGCGTGACCTTCAAGGCCATGTTCAAGAAGCGGCTCACCGAGCAGTACCCGGAGCAGAAGAAGCCCACCGCTCCGCGCTTCCACGGCCGCCACCAGCTGAACCGGCACCCGGACGGCCTGGAGAAGTGCGTCGGCTGCGAGCTGTGCGCGTGGGCCTGCCCGGCCGACGCGATCTACGTGGAGGGCGCGGACAACCGGGACGAGGAGCGCTACTCCCCGGGTGAGCGCTACGGCGCGGTGTACCAGATCAACTACGCCCGCTGCATCCTGTGCGGGCTGTGCATCGAGGCCTGCCCGACCCGGGCGCTGACCATGACCAACGAGTACGAGCTGGCCGACTCCTCCCGGCGGGACCTGATCTTCACCAAGGAGCAGCTGCTGGTGGGCCTGTCCGAGGGCATGGTCGACACCCCGCACGCAATCTTCCCGGGCACCGACGAGGGCGCGTACTACCGGGGCGAGGTCACCGCGGCGGCGCCGGGGACGGTCCAGCAGGAGCGCACCGACCGGGAGAAGGAGGTGCGGCAGTGATCGCGCGGCTGGCGGAAGCGACCGGGACGACCTCGACGGGTGAGGCCGTCCAGTTCTGGGTGCTCGCGGTGATCGCGGTCGGCGGCGCCCTCGGCATGGTGCTGATGCGCAAGGCCGTGCACAGCGCGCTCTGCCTGGCGGCCACCATGCTGGCGCTGGCGGTCTGCTACATGGCCCAGGGCGCGGTGTTCCTGGGCGTGGTGCAGATCGTCGTCTACACCGGCGCGATCATGATGCTGTTCCTGTTCGTGGTGATGCTGGTCGGTGTCACCAGCGAGGACTCCCTGAAGGAGCAGCTGAAGGGCCAGCGGTTCGCCGCGGCGCTGTGCGGGCTGGGCTTCGGCGTGCTGCTGATCGCCGGGATCGCCAACGCGAAGCTGAACCACTTCACCGGGCTGTCCGAGGCGAACGCCGAGGGCAACGTGCCGGGCCTGGCCCGGCTGATCTTCACCCGCTACGTGTGGGCCTTCGAGGTCACCGGCGCGCTGCTGATCACCGCGGCGATCGGCGCGATGGTGCTGACCCACCGGGAGCACGTGAAGGCGCCGAAGACGCAGCGCGAGCTGGCGGCGCAGCGGGTCAGGGACAACATCCAGGTGCCGCCGATGCCGGCACCGGGCGTGTACGCGCGGCACAACGCGGTGGACGTCCCGGCGCTGCTGCCGGACGGCACGGTCGCCGAGGACTCGGTGATGGCGACGCTGCGCGAGCGCGGCCAGGTCCGGGACGTCAGCCAGGCGATGCTGCGGCGGATGGCGGAGCTGGAGAACACCACGGCGGACTGGCTGGGCCGTCCGTCCTCGGAGCGCCCGGCGGTGGCGGCCCCGCGCAAGTCGCTGGAGCCGGTGCCGGCGAACGGCGAACCGGTGGCGGCGAACGGCGAGCCGGCGCCGGTGAACGGCGAACCGGTGGCGGCGAACGGCGTGAAGCACCCGACCGGCGAGGAGGGCGCGGAGTGAACCCGGTCAACTACCTCTACCTGGCGGCCCTGTTGTTCACCATCGGCGCGGCCGGGGTGCTGATCCGGCGCAACGCGATCGTGTTGTTCATGTGCGTGGAGCTGATGCTGAACGCCTCGAACCTCGCGCTGGTGACCTTCTCCCGGCTGCACGGCACCCTGGACGGCCAGATCATCGCGTTCTTCACGATGGTGGTCGCGGCGGCCGAGGTCGTGGTCGGCCTCGCCATCATCGTCTCCATCTTCCGGACCAGGCACTCCGCTTCGGTCGACGACAGCAATCTGATGAAGCTGTAGGCGGAGGGCCTTCGGTGAACTCTCTCATTCCGCTGCTGGTGGCGGCCCCGCTGGCCGGCGCCGCCCTGCTGCTGCTCGGCGGCCGGGCGCTGGACCGGTACGGCCACTGGCTGGCCACCGCGCTCGCGGCGCTCTCGTTCGGCTTCGGCCTGGCCCTGTTCTCAGACATGCTCGGCCGTGACGCCGAGCACCGGGCGGTCACCCGGCACCTGTTCAGCTGGATCCCGGTGAACGGCTTCCAGGCCGACGTCTCCTTCCGGCTCGACCAGCTGTCGATGACCTTCGTCCTGCTGATCACCGGCGTGGGCACGCTGATCCACCTCTACTCGGTCGGCTACATGGCGCACGACGAGCGCCGGCGCCGCTTCTTCGCGTACCTGAACCTGTTCCTGGCCGCCATGCTGCTGCTGGTGGTCGCGGACAACTACCTGCTGCTGTACTTCGGCTGGGAGGGCGTCGGCCTGGCCTCGTACCTCCTGATCGGCTTCTGGCAGCACAAGCCGAGCGCGGCGACGGCGGCGAAGAAGGCCTTCATCGTCAACCGCGTCGGGGACGTCGGCCTGTCCGTCGCGATCATGCTGATGTTCGCGGAGTTCGGCTCCTTCGCCTTCGACCCGGTCTTCGGCGCCGCGCACCAGGCGAGCGAGGGCAAGCTGACGGCGATCGGCCTGATGCTGCTGCTGGCGGCCTGCGGCAAGTCGGCGCAGGTGCCGCTGCAGTCCTGGCTCGGGGACGCGATGGAGGGCCCGACCCCGGTGTCGGCGCTGATCCACGCGGCCACCATGGTGACCGCGGGCGTCTACCTGATCACCCGCTCCTCGACGGTCTTCGACCTGGCGCCGGACGCGCAGACCGCCGTGGTGGTGGTCGGCGCGGTCACGCTGCTGTTCGGTGCGATCGTCGGTTGCGCCAAGGACGACATCAAGAAGGCACTGGCCGGCTCGACCATGTCGCAGATCGGCTACATGGTGCTGGCGGCCGGGCTCGGCCCGATCGGCTACGCCTTCGCGATCATGCACCTGGTGACCCACGGCTTCTTCAAGGCCGGGCTGTTCCTCGGCGCCGGGTCGGTCATGCACGGCATGAACGACGAGGTGAACATGCGTCACTACGGCGGCCTGCGGAAGTACATGCCGGTCACCTTCGTCACCTTCGGCCTCGGCTACCTGGCGATCATCGGATTCCCGGGCCTGTCCGGCTTCTTCTCCAAGGACAAGATCATCGAGGCGGCCTTCGCCAAGGGCGGCACCGAGGGCTGGATCCTCGGGCTGTGCGCGCTGGTCGGCGCGGCGGTCACCGCGTTCTACATGACCCGGGTGATGGTGCTGACCTTCTTCGGCGAGAAGCGCTGGCAGGCGGACGCGGACGGCAACGCCCCGCACCCGCACGAGTCGCCCCGGACGATGACGATCCCGATGGTCCTGCTGGCCGTCGGCTCGGTCTTCGCGGGCGGGCTGTTCGCCTTCGACGACTCCTTCCTGAAGTGGCTGGAGCCGGTCACCGGGCACGAGGAGGGCGCCTCCCCGCTCGCCCCGCTGACCGTCACCCTGCTGACCACGGCCTGCATGCTGGCCGGCGTCGGCCTCGCGTACCTGATGTACGGGCGCTCGCCGGTCCCGGTGGTGCCGCCGGTCGGCTCACCGCTCACCCGGGCCGCCCGCCGCGACCTGCTGCAGGACGACTTCAACCACGCCGTGCTGGTGCGGCCGGGCTCGGCGCTCGCCGCGGCGCTGGTCTTCTTCGACAGCCGCGGCCTGGACGGCGTGGTGAACGGTCTGGCCGCCGCGATCGGCGGGCTCTCCGGCCGGCTGCGGCGGGTCCAGAACGGCTTCGTCCGCTCGTACGCGCTCTCCATGTTCGGCGGCACGCTGGTGCTGGTCGCCACGACTCTCCTGATGAGGTCCACGTGATGACTCGTCCTGATATCCGTTGGGAGGAGGGGGCATGAGCGTCCTTCTGACCGCCACCTGCGCCGTCCCGGCGGCCGGCGCGGTGCTGACCGCCGCGCTGCCCGCCGGGTCCTCCGAGAGCCGGCGCAGGACCACCAAGGCCGTCGCGCTGGGCGTCTCCGCCGTCACCCTGGTGCTGGCCGCCGTGGTGGCGACGCGCTACGACCCGCACGGCGCCCGCTTCCAGCTGAACGAGTCGTACAGCTGGATCCGCTCCTTCGGCATCACCTTCTCGCTCGGCGTGGACGGCATCGGCGCCGTGCTCGCCCTGCTCACCGCCGTCCTCGTGCCGCTGGTGATCCTCGCCTCCTGGCACGACGCCGACCCGGAGCCGACCGGGCCCGACGGCGCCTCCGGCCCCGGCACCTCCGACCCCGCCACCTTCGAGCGGCGGCGCCGCACCCAGGGCTTCTTCGCCCTGATCCTGGCGGTGGAGGCGATGGTGGTCGTCTCCTTCTACGCCACCGACGTCTTCGTGTTCTACGTGTTCTTCGAAGCCATGCTGATCCCGATGTACTTCCTGATCGGCGGCTTCGGGGACCGGGCGGGCGGCCCCGAGTCGGCGCGTCAGCGCTCCTACGCGGCCGTGAAGTTCCTGCTCTACAACCTGCTCGGCGGCCTGGTGATGCTGGCCGCCGTGGTCGGCCTGTACGTCACCGCGCAGGACCAGGGCTTCGGCACCTTCGACCTGCCGACGCTGACCTCGGCGATCGCCGACGGCCGGATCCAGCTGACCGGTGCCACCGAGAAGGCGCTGTTCCTGGGCTTCTTCTTCGCCTTCGCGGTGAAGGCCCCGCTGTGGCCGCTGCACACCTGGCTGCCGAACGCGATGGGCGAGTCCACCGCCGGGACCGCGGTGCTGATCACCGCGGTGGTGGACAAGGTCGGCACCTTCGCGATGCTGCGCTTCTGCCTGGGGCTGTTCCCGAACGCCTCGAAGACCTTCGCCCCGGCGATCCTGGTCCTCGCCCTGATCGGGATCGTCTACGGCGCGCTGCTGGCGGTCGGCCAGAAGGACATCAAGCGCCTGGTGGCCTACGCCTCGATCTCGCACTTCGGCTTCATCATCATGGGCGTCTTCGCCCTGACCAGCCAGGGGCAGAGCGGCGCCACCCTCTACATGGTCAACCACGGCCTGTCCACCGCGGCGTGGATGCTGGTGGCCGGCTTCCTGATCTCCCGTCGCGGCTCGCGGCTGATCGCCGACTACGGCGGCGTGCAGAAGGTCGCCCCGGTGCTCGCCGGGACGTTCCTGATCGGCAGCCTGGCCACCCTGTCGCTGCCCGGGCTCGCCCCGTTCGTCAGCGAGTTCCTGGTCCTGGTGGGCACCTTCACCCGCTACCCGGCGATCGGCGTCGTGGCCACCTTCGGCATCGTGCTGGCCGCGCTGTACGCCCTGCTGCTCTACCAGCGCACCATGACCGGCCCGGTGAAGGACGGGGTGCGCTCGATGCCCGACCTCAAGGCCCGCGAACTCGCCGTGGTCGGCCCGCTGGTGGCGCTGACCATCCTGCTCGGCGTCTACCCCAAGCCGCTCACCGACCTGGTCGACCCCGCGGTGAACGCGACGCTCTCGCAGGTCCACCAGACCGATCCGGCGCCGGCCCACCCGGTCGCCGCCACCTCAGGAGGTGAGCGGAAGTGAGCGCCACCGCCATGCTCACCGCCGCCGGCGGCAACACCGCCAGCATCCCGGCACCGCACATCGAGTACGGCCGACTCTCCCCGATGCTCGTGGTGTTCGCCGTCGCCGTGGCCGGCGTCCTGGTGGAGGCCTTCGTGCCCCGCCGGTACCGGCACTGGACCCAGGTGACGCTCGCCCTGGCCGGGCTGGTCGGCGCCTTCGTCGCCGTGGTGGTGCTGGCCGCGCAGAGCCACGGCTTCACCCGGATCGACCTGCTGGCCATGGAGACGGTCGCGATGGACGGCCCGGCGCTGTTCCTCCAGGGCGTGATCCTGCTGGCCTCGGTGGTCGCGGTGCTCACCTACGCCGAGCGCAGGCTGGAGCCCAAGGCCGGCGGCCTGCCCGCCGACGCCTTCGCCGCCCAGGCCGCCGCCACCCCCGGCGGCGAGCAGGAGCGGGCCGCGGTCCGGGCCGGCTTCGCCACCAGCGAGGTCTTCCCGCTCACCATGTTCGCGGTCGGCGGCATGCTGCTGTTCCCCGCCGCCAACGACCTGCTGACCATGTTCGTGGCGCTGGAGGTCTTCTCGCTGCCGCTGTACCTGCTGTGCGCGCTGGCCCGGCGCCGCCGGCTGCTCTCCCAGGAGGCGGCGGTCAAGTACTTCCTGCTCGGAGCCTTCGCCTCGGCGTTCTTCCTGTTCGGCACCGCGCTGCTGTACGGCTACGCGGGCAGCGTGCGGCTCGGCGACATCGGGGACGTCATCTCCGGCAAGGCGATGACCACCCCCGCGCAGCTGAGCACCACCCAGAGCGACGCGCTGGTGCTCACCGGCCTGGCGATGCTGGCGGTCGGCCTGCTGTTCAAGGTCGCCGCGGTGCCCTTCCACTCCTGGACCCCGGACGTCTACCAGGGCGCGCCGACCCCGGTGACCGGCTTCATGGCGGCGGCCACCAAGGTCGCGGCCTTCGGGGCCTTCCTGCGGCTGTTCTACGTGGCCTTCCCGGGCCTGCGGCTGGACTGGCGGCCGGTGATGTGGGGGGTGGCGATCCTCACCATGGTGGTGGGCGCGGTGCTCGCGGTGACCCAGCAGGACGTCAAGCGGCTGCTGGCGTACTCCTCGATCGCGCACGCCGGGTTCATCCTGACCGGCGTGATCGCCGTCAACAAGCAGGGCATCTCCTCGGTGCTGTTCTACCTGCTGGCGTACTCCTTCGTGACGCTGGGCGCGTTCGCCGTGGTCACCCTGGTGCGCGACTCCAAGGGCGAGGCGACCCACCTGTCCAGCTGGGCCGGGCTCGGGCGGCGCTCGCCACTGGTGGCGGCGGTGTTCGCGCTGTTCCTGCTGGCCTTCGCCGGGATCCCGCTGACCTCCGGTTTCACCGGGAAGTTCGCGGTCTTCCAGGCCGCGGCCAGCGGCGGGGCGACGCCGCTGGTGGTGGTGGGCGTGCTGAGCTCGGCGGTGGCCGCGTTCTTCTACATCCGGGTCATCGTGCTGATGTTCTTCTCGGACCCGCAGCCGGGCGGCCCCACGGTGGCGATCCCGAGCGCCTTCACGGCGACCGCGATCGGGGTGGGAGTGCTGGTCACGCTGGGTCTCGGGCTGCTCCCGCAGTACTTCCTCGACCTCGCGTCCAAGGCCTCGCTGTTCGTGCGCTGACCTTCCCGCCCACCGCTCCCGACCAGGGCCCCGTCCGGGCCGCGCCCAGCCGGCGCGGCCCGGACGGGTCTTTCTCCGGGGCCGGGGCCGGGGGAGTTCCGGGGCTCTCCCACCTTTATTTCCAGCCGAATTCGCCCCCACCGCCATCCGGCCCGCACAGCCGCCCTGACCAGGGCATCAGGCCCGATCATGACAGGATCCGCACGCCCGTGCAGTGATCCACTCGCGACCGGATACCCTGCCTGTATGGCCAGCGGCGGCACTCAGGGACCAGGCCGCTAGATCGACCAGGGACAGAGGAGTGGTCTTCGTGACCGTCGTGGAACCCTTCGGGCTCAGCGTGCAGGACCGCGACCTGACCCGGGACATCCAGGCCGGACTGGAGGCCGTGGAGGCGGCGCTCGGCGAGGCCGTCAAGAGCGACGTCCCCTTCATCACCGTCACCGCCAGTCACCTCCTCGAGGCCGGCGGCAAGCGCTTCCGTCCGCTGCTCCTGCTGCTGGCCGCCCAGTTCGGTGACCCGGGGGCGCCCGGCGTGGTGCCCGCCGCCGTGGTCGTCGAGCTGACCCACCTGGCCACGCTCTACCACGACGACGTCATGGACGAGGCGCCGGTGCGCCGCGGCGCACCGAGCGCCAACTCCCGCTGGGACAACTCGGTCGCCATCCTCACCGGCGACTTCCTGTTCTCCCGCGCCTCCCAGGCGCTCGCCGACCTCGGCCCGGAGGCCGTGCGGATGCAGGCCGAGGCGTTCGAGCGGCTGGTCACCGGCCAGATCCTGGAGACCCGCGGCCCCGGCCAGGACATGGACCCGCTGCTGCACTACCTGGACGTCCTGGAGGGCAAGACCGGCTCGCTGATCGCCGTCGCCTGCCGGATAGGAGCGCTGATGGCCGGCGCCGAGCGCGAGCTGGTGGAGACCCTCGGCGAGTTCGGCGAGCGGATCGGCATCGCCTTCCAGCTGGCCGACGACGTGCTCGACATCGCCAGCGACGGCCACGAGTCCGGCAAGACCCCCGGCACCGACCTGCGCGAGGGCGTGCCGACCCTGCCGACCCTGCTGCTGCGGCAGATGCCCGCCGACCCGGCCGACCCGGACGACACCCGGCTGCGCGAACTGCTCGACCAGGACCTCTCCGACGACGACCTGCACGCCGAGGCGCTGCGCCTGCTGCGCGCCCACCCGGCGCTGGAACGCGCCCGCGCCGAGACCCTGCGCCGGGCCGAGGAGGCCCGGGCGCTGCTCGCCCCGCTGCCGGCCTGCGCGGCGAAGGCCGCCCTGGAGGGCCTCTGCGACGCGGTGGCGATCCGCACCATGTGAGTCCGGCCGGGGCCGTTCGGGCCCGGCCGCGGTGCGTCCCGGCCCGGGTCCCGTCCCGGGCCCTCGGCGCGCCCCGGGATGGGGGAGACTGACTCCCGTCAGCACACCCCTGCCGGGAAGGTCGTTATGCGCCGCGTCGTCATCGCCGAGGACTCCGTACTGCTGAGGGAGGGACTGACCCGGCTGCTCACCGACCGCGGCCTGGAGGTCGTGGCCGGGGTCGGGGACGGCGTCGCCCTGGTGAAGACCATCCACGAGCTGGCGGCGGCCGACGCCCTGCCCGACGTCGTGGTCTCCGACGTGCGGATGCCCCCCACCCACACCGACGAGGGCCTGCGCGCCTGCGTGGAGCTGCGCGGCCGCTACCCGCAGCTGGGCGTGCTGGTGCTCTCGCAGTTCGTGGAGGAGCGCTACGCCTCCGAGCTGCTGGCGGGCTCCACCCGGGGCGTCGGCTACCTGCTCAAGGACCGGGTCGCCGAGGTGCGGGAGTTCGCCGACGCGGTGGTCCGGGTCGCCGAGGGCGGCACCGCGCTGGACCCGGAGGTGGTGCAGCAGCTCCTCAGCCGCAGCCGCAAGGGCGACGTTCTGGCCAATCTCACGCCGCGCGAGCGCGAGGTGCTCGGTCTGATGGCGGAGGGCCGCACCAACGCCGCGGTGGCCAAGCAGCTGGTCGTCTCCGACGGCGCGGTGGAGAAGCACGTCAGCAACATCTTCCTCAAGCTGGGCCTGGCGCAGAGTTCGGAGGACCACCGCCGGGTGCTGGCCGTGCTCACCTACCTCAACTCCTGAGGCCCGCCTCCCCGGCTCCTGAGGCGCGCCCGCCCCGGCTCCGGAGACCCGCCCGCCCCGGCTCCCGAGGCGCGCCGCCGCGGTTCCGCCGCCCCGGCGCGCCGGGGAGCGCATCTCGGCCAAGCGCCCGCCGGGTGCTCGCGCCCGCCCGCCCGAGCCGGAATGATCTCCGGGGGGCGGGCGTTTACGCTCATGTGCGGTACAGCCGCGGGCCGGTGAAATAACTGCCGTGGTTCCGACCGCCGTCGTGTCGGCCCGCATAGTATGCGAGAGGTGCACCAGGCGGACGGGGCACGGGGCCGCGCCCGCGGTGGTGCGCCCACGAGGAGGTCCGCGGCAGTGACCAGTCAGGTCGATCAGTCAGAGGCAGTGGACGGCCCGGACGGCGGCGAGGCCCGTGCGGGCAGCGGCGACGCGCGCCCGGATTCGGCCGCGCCCGCCGGACCGCCCGCCCCCGGCGGCCCTCCGGTGAAGCCGGGCAAGCCCATCCGCAGACTCGATCGGGTGATCATTCGCTTCGCCGGCGACTCCGGTGACGGCATGCAGCTGACCGGTGACCGGTTCACCTCGGAGACGGCGTCCTTCGGCAACGACCTGTCCACGCTGCCGAACTTCCCGGCGGAGATCCGGGCGCCCGCCGGCACCCTGCCGGGCGTCTCGTCCTTCCAGCTGCACTTCGCCGACCACGACATCCTGACCCCGGGCGACGCCCCGAACGTGCTGGTCGCGATGAACCCGGCCGCACTGAAGGCGAACGTGCCGGACCTGCCGCGCGGCGCCGAGATCATCGTCAACACCGACGAGTTCACCAAGCGCGCGCTGGCCAAGGTCGGCTACCCGGCGGACCCGCTGACCGACGGTTCGCTGGACGGATTCCACCTGCACAAGGTGCCGCTGACCACGCTGACCCTGGAGGCGCTCAAGGACAGCGGTCTGGCCCGCAAGGACGCGGAGCGGGCCAAGAACATGTTCGCCCTGGGCCTGCTGTCCTGGATGTACCACCGGCCCACGCACGGAACGGAGTCGTTCCTGCGCACCAAGTTCGCGAAGAAGCCGCAGATCGCCGAGGCCAACATCAGCGCCTTCCGGGCGGGCTGGAACTTCGGCGAGACCACGGAGTCCTTCGCGGTCTCCTACGAGGTGCCGCCGGCCAGGCTCCCGGCCGGGCGCTACCGCAACATCTCCGGCAACCTCGCGCTGTCCTACGGGCTGATCGCCGCCGCGGAGCGCTCCGGACTGCCGCTGTACCTGGGCTCGTACCCGATCACCCCGGCCTCGGACATCCTGCACGAGCTGAGCCGGCACAAGAACTTCGGGGTGCGCACCTTCCAGGCGGAGGACGAGATCGCCGGGGTCGGCGCCGCGCTCGGTGCCGCCTTCGGCGGGGCGCTCGGCGTGACGACCACCTCCGGGCCGGGCGTCGCGCTGAAGTCCGAGACGATCGGCCTGGCCGTCTCGCTCGAACTGCCGCTGCTGGTCGTGGACATCCAGCGCGGCGGCCCGTCCACCGGTCTGCCGACCAAGACCGAGCAGGCGGACCTGCTGCAGGCGATGTTCGGCCGCAACGGCGAGGCGCCGGTGCCGATCGTCGCCCCGGCCACGCCCGCGGAGTGCTTCGACGCGGCGCTGGAGGCGGCCCGGATCGCGGTCACCTACCGGACCCCGGTGTTCCTGCTCTCGGACGGCTACCTGGCCAACGGCTCGGAGCCCTGGCGGATCCCCGAGACGGACGAACTGCCGGAGATCGACCCCGGTTTCGCCACCGGGCCGAACCGCGAGGACGGCGCCTTCTGGCCGTACCTGCGCGATCCGCGGACGCTGGCCAGGCCCTGGGCGCTGCCCGGCACGCCCGGCCTGGAGCACCGGATCGGCGGCATCGAGAAGCAGGACGGCACCGGCAACATCTCCTACGACCCGGCCAACCACGACTTCATGGTCCGCACCCGGCAGGCCAAGGTCGACGGCATCACGGTGAAGCCGGTCGAGGTGGACGACCCGACCGGCGACGCCCGGGTGCTGGTGCTCGGCTGGGGCTCGACCTACGGGCCGATCACCGCCGCGGTGCGCCGGGTGCGCGCGGACGGCGGCGAGGTGGCCCAGGCGCACCTGCGCAACCTCAACCCGTTCCCGGCCAACCTGGGCTCGGTGCTGCGGAGTTACGAGAAGATCATCGTGCCCGAGATGAACCTGGGGCAGCTGGCCCTGCTGCTGCGGGCGAAGTACCTGGTGGACGCCGAGTCCTACAACCAGGTGCGCGGACTGCCGTTCAAGGCGGCGCAGTTGGCGGACGTGCTGTGGGCCGCGATCGGCACCCTGGACGAGGAGGACCACCGATGAACGAGCACGCCTTCCCGTCCTTGCGACTGGTGCCCAAGGCCGAGGGCCCGCAGAGCGCCCGGGACTTCAAGACCGACCAGGAGGTGCGCTGGTGCCCCGGCTGCGGGGACTACGCGATCCTGGCGGCGGTGCAGTCCTTCATGCCGGAGCTGGGCATCAAGCGCGAGAACACGGTGTTCGTCTCGGGCATCGGCTGCTCCTCGCGCTTCCCGTACTACATGAACACCTACGGGGTGCACTCGATCCACGGTCGGGCGCCGGCGATCGCGACCGGGCTGGCCACCGCGCGCCAGGACCTGAGCGTCTGGGTGGTGACCGGGGACGGCGACGCGCTGTCGATCGGCGGCAACCACCTGATCCACGCCCTGCGGCGGAACGTCGATCTGAAGATCCTGCTGTTCAACAACCGTATCTACGGCCTCACCAAGGGCCAGTACTCGCCCACCAGTGAGATGGGCAAGATCACCAAGTCCACCCCGATGGGCTCGCTGGACGCGCCGTTCAACCCGCTGTCGCTGGCGATCGGTGCCGAGGCCACCTTCGTCGCCCGCACCATCGACTCGGACCGCCAGCACCTCCAGTCGGTGCTGCGGGCGGCCGCCCGGCACGAGGGCACGGCGCTGGTGGAGATCTACCAGAACTGCAACATCTTCAACGACGGCGCCTTCGAGGTGCTGAAGGAGCCCGGCAGCCGGGACGAGGCGCTGATCCGGCTGGAGCACGGGCAGCCCGTCCGGTTCGGCGCGGACCTGGCGAACGGCGTCTTCCGGGGCCCGGACGGCGAGCTGTCCACCGCCCCGGTCACGGCGGACAACGAGGCGGACGTACTGGTCCACGACGCGCACGCGGCCAGCCCCGCCACCGCCTTCGCGCTCTCCCGGATCGCCGACGCGGACACCCTGCACCACACGCCGATCGGCGTGCTGCGCAGCGTCGAACGGCCGGTCTACGACGAGCTGATGGCGGACCAGCTGGCCGCCGCCACCGCCCGGCGCGGACCGGGCGATCTGGCCGCGCTGCTCGCCGGCAACGACACCTGGACGGTGGACTGACCGTCCGCCGACGCGCAGCGGCGCCCCCGTCCCGGCCGGGACGGGGGCGCCGTCGTCGTTCCGGCTGCCCTCCTGCTCGGTCTGCCGCCTGCCCTACTGCGCGACCCACTCGACCAGTTCGATCACCACCCCGTTCGGGTCGGCGACCTGGAAGAGCTTCTCGCCCCACGGCTCCTCGCGCAGCGGCAGGGTGATCACGACCCCCTCCTCGCGCAGCCGGCTCTCCTCGGCGGCGATGTCCTCGACGACGAACGCCAGGATCACGCCGTCGGCGAGCCGGTGGCGCTGCTCCTCCGGCAGGACTTCGAGGCCGCGGCGCAGGTAGACGACGTTGACCCCGCCGCCGGGGTGGGCGAGCGAGACGAAGCCGTCGGCCGACATCTCCTCGGTGTAGCCGAAGTGCCGCTGGAGGAAGGCGGCGGAGGCGGTGACGTCCTCGACGGTCAGGGAGACGGCGGTCCTGGTGATCTGCAAGGCGGATGGCCCTTTCGTCGGCGCTCGTGCGGTTATCCCGTACGCAGTACACTATACATAGTACGGAGAATTGCGCCAGATCCTTTCCGAACGGGATCCCTCCGGGGCCGGAACGACGGAGGGAGGCTCCCCGGGCGGGGAGCCTCCCTCGGAAGGCGGGTGCGGAGGGCGTCAGTAGACGCAGGGGATGCCGCCGTCGGACTGGGCGTCCACGGCGGGGCCCTGCATGGGCAGGTTGGCGGCCGGGTCGGTCGGGGCGGCGCCGGCGGGCGGGGCGGGCGGGTCGGCCTCGACGCCGGTGAAGGCGGTGCCGAGGGTGACGACGACGTGGTCGGCGGCGGTGGCGGCGGACTCGGCGGCGGTCACCCCGTAGCGGGCCGCGATCTGTTCGGCGGCCTCCTTGGCGCCCTTGCCGTAGCTGACGGTGGTGGTCTTCGGCCGGGTGCCGGCCGAGCCGGTGCGGCCCTCCCTGAAGCCCATGGCGACCAGGGCCCTGGCCTCGCCGGCGGAGGTGACCCCGGCGGCGGAGGACGCGTTGAAGACGTCCACGGTGACCGGCCTGGCGGCGGCCGGGGGCGTGGTCGCGGCCGGCGGGGCGGTGGTGGCCGGGGCGGAGGCGGCGGCCGGGCCGCCGGGGGTGCCCGTCGGGTCGGCCGGGGCCGGGGCGGCGTCGGCGTAGCCGAAGAGCTGCTTGACCACCTTCTGGACCTTCGCCGGAGTCACCAGGTTGACGTCCTGGCCGTTCCTGGTGCCGAAGCCGTCGAAGGTCAGGGTGTTGAACTCGACGTTGCCGCCGGTGAGGTTGGGGGCCTGCTGGGCGAAGTCGAGCACGTTCCACTCGTTGTCGATCACCAGGTCCTTCTGCACCACCCCCATCAGCTCCTGCATCTTGGCGAGGTCGCCGAGGACGCCCTTCTGCTTGAGGTTGTGCACCACCGAGGAGATGAAGGCCTGCTGGCGGTGGGTGCGGGCGAAGTCGCCGGTGTTTCCGTCCGGGCCGTCCAGGTTGTGGCGCTGGCGGACGAAGGAGAGCGCCTGCGAGGCGTTCAGGTGGTTGACGCCCTTGTGGAAGTCGGCGCCGGAGCCCTGGCCCTCCATGGCCGGGTCCCTGGTGTCGTGGGTGAGGCAGACGTCGATCGGCTGGAGGGCCTTGGCGATGTCGTAGAAGCCCATCAGGTTGACCTCGGCGATGTGGTCGACGGGCTGGTCGAGGAACTTCTGCACGGTGCGGATGGTGGCCGCGCGGCCGATGTCCCGGCCGGCCTTCTCCAGGTCGGCGCCCTTGAGGCCCTTGGCGCGCAGGCCGGCGTCGGCCTTCTCCTTGGCCGCGCCGTAGGCCTCCTTGATCTTGGCCATGCCCAGCTGGGAGCCGTCGGCGCCGTAGGTCATCACGTAGTCGTCGCGCGGTATCGAGACGGCCTGCACCTTGCCGCCGTTGGCCGGTATGTGCAACAGGATCAGGGAGTTGGTGTTGTAGCCGCCGATGTCGGAGCTGTGGCCGGCGTGCAGCTCGTCCTGGACGAACTCGGGCGGGAGGTCCGTGCCGTCCATGTTCTTGCGGCTGTCCAGCCCGATCAGCAGCAGGTTGACCGAGTTGTCGAGGTGCTTGGGCGCGTCCTTCTTGGTCTCGGCGATGACGCCGGAGGTGGTCATCCCGTCGGTGAGCTGCTTGTACTCGTACCAGACCACCCCGCTGGCGGCGAACACCGCGAACCCGACGGTGCAGGCCAGCACCCGGCCCGCGACCAGCGCGGGGGAGGCGCGGCGGGCCCCGGCGCCCGTACCGTCCCCGGTGTCGTCAGCCATGCCGCCTCCTCCTCGCCCGGACCAGCCGGACCGTGATCACGACGACGGCCGCGGCCGCGGTCCCGGCCATCACGGGAAAGCCGTGCACCACCCACTTGGCGGCGCCGGTGGCCAGGCCCTTGCCCTGGTACCGGTCGCCGTGGGCGGTCAGCTCGGCGGCGGCCGTCACGCCCAGGACGACCAGCGGCGAGCCGGCGAGCACCCACCACCAGCCGTTGCGGCCGCTCAGCGCGGCCGCCAGGCCGGTGCCGAGCACCGCGGCCACGGCGAGGGCCGGGCCGGTGCCGCGGCCGGAGAGCTCGTCGACCGCGGCGCCGGCCAGCGGCAGCCCGAGCGCGAGGGCCACCGGCAGCGCGGGGCCGCCGGGCAGGGGGCGTATGGGCCCGGCGGGCCCGTCCGCCGCTCGTCGGCGCGCCCGCCGGCCGCCCGGCCGTCCTCGTTGCCCCGTCACGCCCTCACCCCGGTGTTCCCGTGTCCCGCGCGCCACGGTGGCGCCCGCGCCACATGCCGTCCGTCGGTCCCGGAAGTCTGTTCGTGGCGCTGCCAGTTCCGGACGCCGCTTTCCGGCCGGCCGGTTCCCGTGCGGGCCCGACCGCCCGGGGGCGGAGGCGCTTCCCATGCTTCTACACAGGTGTAGAAGTCGTACGCAGCATAGAGCACGCCTGTTCGGTGGCGCGCCCCGGTTCGCGGCGATACGGATAAACTACACCGGCTAGTTTTTGCGACGGTCGGCCGAGGGGCCGGCGGAGGAGGAGAGCGCCGTGGCGGCGACGGGCGGAGCGGGGCGACCGGAGAAGCGCAGGGCGATCACCCGGGCCGCGACCGCGGTGTTCGGGCGCGAGGGGTACGCCCGGGCCAGCATGGACGCGATCGCGGCCGAGGCCGGGGTGTCCAAGCGGACGGTCTACAACCACTTCGCCGACAAGGAGACCCTCTTCCTGTCGGTGGCCCTGCAGAACTCGGCGGAACTGACCGAGCGGATCGCGGAGCTGATGGCGAAGTACCTCGACCGGGTGGTGGAACCGCGCCAGGACCTGATCGACTTCGCCGTCGAGCGGGCCCGCGCCGTGCTGTCCGCCGCCGAGCACGGCGCGCTCGGCCGGGCGATCCGGGCCGAGGTGGCCAACATCCCGGCGGACGTCCTGGCGGCCTGGCTGGAGGCCGGGCCGGTCGCCTCCCAGCGCGAACTCGCGGCGCGCTTCGAGGCGCTCGCCGGGCGCGGGCTGCTCGCGGTCGAGGACGCCGGCCTGGCCGCGGAGCAGTTCACCCTGCTGACCTTCCACGGCATCGCCGAGCGCTCGTTCTGGGGCGCGCTCCCGATCGCGGACGAGGAGGTCGAGCGGGTCGCGACGGTCGGTGTGGACGCCTTCCTGCGGATCCACGGCCCGTCGGCGCCGTCACCGCGGGCGCGGGGCTGAGAACGCCCCGGGCGGGGACGGCCGTGCGCCGCCCCCGCCCGGACCACCCGTCGGTCACTTCCAGTTGAGGCCCTTGCCGAGGGTGTACGGGTCGCCCCAGTACTCGGCGCCCGCGATCCGGGAGGCCTCCGGGGACATCGCCACCGCGCAGGAGGTGGCGGACTGGCCGTTGGTGAAGCCCTTGGGCAGCGACTCGCTCTTGCACTTGGGGAAGGAGCCGATGACCATCAGCTCCTGCGCCTCGGTGCCGTCCGCCAGCAGGCCCTTCATGTGGTTGACGCTGGTGTACGCCAGGTCGGTGCTGCCGGCGTTGGTCACCTTGTAGTGGATGTAGTACGGCACCAGGCCCTTGGCCTTGTCGCCCAGGTTGAGCGGGGCGAGGTCGGCCGGGTCGCCCTTCTCGATCGAGGTGACGGCGAGCGCGATGGTGCCCTTGGTGCTGCCCGAGCTGAACGGGATGGTGGCGGACTCGCCGAGCTTCAGCGTGGTCCCGGCCGCCGGGGCGCTGCCGGCCGGCGCGGGCGCGGAGGCCGAACCGGAGGCGGCCGGGGTGGTGGCCGCGGCCGTCGGCGAGGCGGCCGGGCTGGCGGGCGCACCGGTCGCCGGCGGGGTCGTCGGGGTGTCGGCCGCCCCGGCGTCGTCGTTGCAGGCGGTCAGGGTGAGCGCGCCGACCGCGGCCATCGAGGCCAGGGCCAGGGCACGGCGACTGCTGCGGACGGTCTTCACGTGAGGTCCCCCGTGGTTGCGGACCCCCGGTTCCGGCGGTCCTCCTGAGGGACGTTCATAGCGCAGCGCGAACGATCGGAGCCATGGTTCCGGCCCCGCTCTGACGCGGTCGTGACGAGTCCCTGGCGCGGTTGTGACAAGGGATATCGAGTCGTGATCAACCACCCCCGGCCGTGGCGCCGAGGCGCTGTCCGACGCCGGTGCGGAGGCTGTGGGCCACCCGTGCGGGCCGGGTGAGGAGCCCGGTCCTCCCGTCGGCGCCGACGGGAGGACCGGGAGCCGGGGATCAGCCCAGCAGCCAGCGCTGGGCCGGGCCGCCGGTGTCGCAGGAGGCCACCTTGGTGGCCCGGCCGCCGCCGTCGGAGGTGAGGCACTGCCCGGTGGCCGCGCTGCGGATCAGGTACCAGCCGCGGTCCTCGTCGGTCAGCCACCACTTCTGGTCGGCCGGCATCCTGTCGCCGTTCGGCTGGTTGAGGCCGTCCATCCCGCCGGGGGCGTCCCAGAGGCGGACCGTGCCCGAGCCGGTGTCGAGGTCGATCACCTTGCCGTCCCCGTGCGAGATCGCGGTGGTGCCGTCGCAGTACTTCCAGGAGGAATCGGGGTCTGGCACGTCGATCACGACCACGGGTGTTGCCCGGATCCGTCGGTCTCCTGCGGCCGGTGCGTGCGCGGGATCGTGTGCAACGCGTGCAACAGTTCCGGACTCGCCTGGTACGAGCGGCTTCCGGAGGAACTCCGCTCATTCGATCTCCTGAACGGCTACCTCTCGGATCCGCCGGCTGTGCGTTTCCGGGCCGCCCGGTGAGGGTTGAAGGGGAGGTCAGACCTGACCGAAGGTCTGGACGTACCGGCCCCGGGATCCGTGTCCGCGGGGTGCGCATCCGACACCGAGGTGGTTGAAGCGGGGGTCGAGGACGATCTCGCGCTGCTGTGGGCTGTTCATTTACATCCCCATGGCCTCCGGCACGTTGTCGGCGGGGGCGACGTTCTCGGCGGCGAAGCGAAAGGCGAAGCCTGCGGCTCGTACCCGACGCCACGGAGTGCTGCCGTCGGAGCCGTCGTGCTGGGTGAGGCCGTGCGTGGCCACGTCGTCCGCGTGGCGCTGGGCGGCGGCCGTCAGCCTCTCGTCCAGGCGGACCGGTCGCGCGCCGATGCGGGTGCGCTCCGCATTGACGGCGGTCAGCATCTCGAGGTGGACGTCACCGGCGACGGGCCGCGGTCGTACCTCGGGCCGTCGCCGGCCGCCGCCGGTGCCGTCGGCCGGGACGAACTGCCAGTGCTGCGCCGGATCGGCGTGGTTCAGCCTGGCCAGGGTGAGCGGGGAACCGGGGACGGACGCGGTGAGGAAGAGGTCGCGCGCGTCCGCGCGCATCGTCCGGATGCGGAGCCAGCCACCGCCGACGACCTCCAGGCACCAGCGTTGGGCGGGTTGTCCATCGAGGCCGGACAGCGAGGTCCGGCCCGCGCCGTGGTCGTAGTGCATGACCATGGCCTGGCCGGGGGCGTACCTTCCCCGGGTCAACTGGGTCTCCAGCACCCAGTTGCCGTCAATGGCCCAGGAGACCCAGCCCTGGGCGGAGGTGCCGTTGGGTTCCCCGGATCGGATCGGGGTGCCTCGGTCGGGGCGGCCGGGGCCCAGGTCCGCGACCGTGCCGTTCGCCGACCTGAGTGTCCACACCTGGCCGTTCCGTACGGGCGTGGGCATGGTTGCGCCTCTCGTCTGTGGAGTCGCCCCGGGCCGCAACCGCGGCGGCCCGGGGCCTGACGGGAGAGACGTTCCGGCATGGCGGTAGACGGGCGGTCAACGCGCGTAGCCGACGCCCACGTTGATGCCCTGTCTACCGCGCCAGATCCGCCCTGACCTGCGCCGATTCCTCCTGGAGGCCCAGCCGCTCGTACACCTCCAGCGAGTCCGTCAGACAGGCCCGGGCCTGGCGCGGGCGGCCGAGACCGGTGAGCGCGGTGCCGAGGGTGCGCAGCAGGGCGGCCTCCAGGGCGGCGCTGGTGCGGCGGGCGAGCGGCAGGACGGCCTCGGCGGCGTCGACCGCGAGCAGCCAGCGGCCGGCCTCGGCGTGGATGCGGGCGGCGAGGTCCCCGGAGGCGGCGGCGAAGACGGTGACCTGGAGGGCGGCGAACTCCTCCCGGGCGCCGACGGCGTGGGTGAGCGCCGCCTCCGGGTCGCCGCACAGCCGCAGGACCCGGGCCAGGTAGTAGCGGCCGGTCGCGGCGGAGACCGGACCGGAGCCGTTCATCAGGCGGGCGCCGCGTTCGGCGGCCGACCGGGCCTCGTCGAGCCGGCCGGTCTGGGCGGCGCTGAAGGCGAACTCGCCTAGACGAGTAGTTCCGAAGTGGGCTGGGTTTGCCGGTTCTGCTCCGGGCATGCAGGAAGGGTGTCCAGCATCGGGTTGTGACGACCGAAGAG
>NZ_JBIAVL010000029.1:0-76385 GCF_042894165.1 Kitasatospora sp. NPDC001547
CCAACCTCGCCCCGGACTTGGTCCGGCGCGACTTCACCGCCGCCGCGCCGAACCGGCTGTGGGTCGCCGACATCTCGCTGATCCCCACCGGCGAGAGACCGTGGTGGCTGGCCACGATCCGCGACGCCTTCTCCCGCCGGATCGTGGGCTGGCACACCTCCGAGCGGGCAGACGCCGACCTCGTGCTCACCGCGCTGGAGTACGCCCTGCACGGCCGACCCGTCGAGCCCGGGAAACTGATCCATCACAGCGACCACGGGTGTCAATACACGTCCATCAAGCTCACAACTCGCCTGCTGAAGGCGGGAATCGAGCCGAGCATGGGAAGCGTGGGCGACTCGTTCGACAACGCCCTCGCGGAGAACTTCTGGAGCGTCCTGAAGACCGAGTGTGTCCGCCGCACGACCTTCGCGACCCGCACAGACGCCGACCTCGCACTGTTCGCCTATATCGACGGCTGGTACAACACCCGCCGCATCCAGAAGCGACTCGGCTGGCTCAGCCCCCACGAATACGAGGCCAAGTACTACGCCGACCAGGCGACGGCCGAACCAGTGGCCGTCGAACTACCCACACCCGCCCTGACCAGGTAATCAACACCTCCCGCGCAGCGGGGGAAGCTCAGTGGGCCATGAGCCATTGGTCCTGCTCGAGGTACTTGCCGCGGCGTTTCTGGCAGGGTGACCACTTGGCCGCAGGTCTGTGCGCCCAGGCCCTGGTAGCCGGCGTCGGCGAGGATCTCCGGGTGGACGGTGCCGGCGAGCAGGTCGACCAGGCCGGCATCGCGGGCCCGGGTGATGTCGGCGACCCTGCCCGTACCTCGCCGCGGAACAGGACGCGGCCGCGGTCGTCGGTGACCACCAGGGCCTTCATGACGTTCATCCGGGTCTTTCCCGGGACGTACCGGCTCCGGCCGGGCTGGTTGGCGGCCGGACGCCGCACCCGGATCTCGGTCGCGTCGATGATCCCGGTCTGCCCGGTCGCGCCCAGGTGTGCGATCACGTCGGCGGAGGCCCGTAGCCGAAGGCCGGGAGTGATGCGGCAGCCGCGCTCGGCGAGCAGGGCCGAATCTCACCGATGGCGCGAGTGATGGTGGAGCGGTCCACGCCGTGGCGCAGGTGGACGAGCGTGGCCAGGAGCCGGTCGACGAAGACGAGTTTGTACTTCGCTCCGGCGCGTCGACCGCCCGCCGCCGCGGCCGGTCGAGCGGCTCTGCGTCACGCCGGGCCGACCAGACCGGCCCCAACTGGGCCACCCGGTCAGCGATCACTGCCTGCGACAGGGCCGTGATCCCACGCTCCGAGACGATCAGTGTGCGTGTCGCGATCCCCACCACGGACGGCCCAACGAGCCGACCGCTCGCAGGCCACGGCCAACCATGCACGGGGGCGTTACTGCACCGGAGGAGCCGGGGCGTGGCGGTTGGGTGCACCGGGCGCTGGCGGGGCCCGGGGCGTCGGGGGCGTGCGTAGCCTTGCTGGACGACCGGCACCACGCGGGGCGGCGGGGCGGCGCAGGTGAGTGCGGCTCATGTGACGGCGCCGGCGGTGGGCCGCTGGGGGTTAGGCCACGAGGTGCACGGGGCGGTGTCGGGGGCTCGGGGGGCGCCGGGGCGTGCGTAGCGTTGCCGGATGACCGAGACCATGCGGGGCGGCGGGGCGGCGCAGGTGAGTGCGGCTCATGTGATGGCGCCGGCGGTGGTGTTCGCCGTTCCGGTGCTGAAGCTGGCGTGGACGCTCGGGGGCGGGGACGCGGCTCGGGACGCGTTGCTGGCGATGGGGCCGGCGAACTGGGTGGACGTCGTCATCGGGATGTTCTTCGCCGAGCCGGTGCTGGCGGTCGTACTGGCCGCGGTGCTCTCCTACATCGGCTACGCCTACCGGGCCGCCCACGGCGGGGCCGCCCGGCACCAGGGGCGGGCCCTGGCGGAGACGGCGGCGCGGGCGGCGATCGTGCCGGGGGCGCTGGGGGTGGTGGTCGGGGCGTTCAACGGGTTGTGGTGGGGTGTGGCGGCCGGGGTGCTGGGCTATCTGCTGCGGCTCGGCGTGGTGGCCGAGTACCGGACCGGCGCGCGTTCGACCGCCACCGGCCGCCGCACCGGGAAGCCGGCCGTGGCCTTGGGGGCCCGGGCCGTCGAGGCGGTCCGGGTCGCGGCGCTGCTGCTCTCCCTGGTGGTGCTTCCGGCGCTCTCGGTCGTCGCCGCCCTTGACGGCCGGTCGTGGACGAGCGTGCTGGTGTGCGACGTCGACACCGGCGGCGGACCGCAGCGGGCCCGGCTGGTCGAGCTGGACCGGCAGGCCGCGGGCGTCGTCGGCTGGGACGTGCCCGCCCGCGAGGTGGTCAGCGGCACCAACTGCGCCGTCGACCCGGACGACGTGCTGCGCGACCCCTGGTGGCGCCGTTAGGACCGCCCTGGCGGACGGAGAACGCCGCGGCGGCCACCAGAACCGTACGTCCGGCAGCCCGCACGAGCTGGAGTAACCGGCGCGGCACCGGTGGACTCAGTAGATCAGGTAATCCGGGCGTCGCCCTTCGTCGTCGATCTCCCCGGTGGCCTGGGTCCGCAGCTTGGCGGACAGCTCCTCCAGGGCCCGGGAGGCCGCGACCTCCTCGCCGATCCTGGCGAGCGGACGGTCGTCCGCGCTCTTCACGGACTCGCCGTGGGCGCTCAGGCCGGGCGCCCTGGCGCCGGTCAGCCTGGCCTCACACGTCGTGTGCACGCCGTCTTCCTCGAAGCTCAGCTCCACGTCCCACTGGTTGTGCATGCCACACCTCCTGGCGCAGGCCCCCGTCACGCCGGTCCGGACCGGCACGGACGGTGACCCGTGGCGGCCGCTCACACCAGCGTGCGCCTGTCCCGCCGGTGGCGGCAAGCGCTGCCGGACGGGGCGGTGCCGACCACGCCGCGCGCGTGTCGTGCGATCGGCCCGGGCACCGGCCCGGCGGTAGGCTGACGGGAGCGGCCGCGACGCCCGACCCACCTCTCGGACCCGTCGGCGCGGCGCGGGCAGCGACAACCGGGTGGTCCCTCCGTGGCGGTCTTCCTCCTCGCTCTCAGTGCGGCCTGCTGTCTGGGGCTCGGCTTCGTCCTCCAGCAGCACGCGGCACAGCAAGCCCCGCGCTCCGATCTGCTGCGCTGGCGGCTGCTGCTGGACCTGGTACGGATGCCGCAGTGGCTGCTCGGCACCGGGTTCATGGTCAGCGGGCTGATCCTCTCCGCGCTCGCGCTCAACCAGGGCGAGGTGTCGCTGGTCGAGCCGCTGCTGGCCACCAATCTGATCTTCGCCATGGCCCTGGCCCGGGTGTTGACCCGTCAGACCCTGGGCCGCTCCGGCTGGGCCGGGGTCCTGCTGCTGGCCCTCGGGGTGACGGCCTTCATCGTGGCCGGGCAGCCGACCGGCGGCGGGCCGCCCGCCGGGGAGCTTCGGCACTGGCTGGTGGTCGGCACCGTGATGGGGCTGGTCGTGCTGCTCGTCTCGCTGGCCCGGCGGCTGCCGCTGTTCGAGGAGGCGACCCTGCTGGCGCTCGCCGCCGGACTGCTCTACGGCCTCCAGGACGCGCTGACCCGGACCACCACCCAGCGGCTCGACCACGACGGTCTGGCGGCGGTGCTGCGCAGTTGGCAGCCGTACGCGGTGGTGGTGGCGGGTGTGGTCGGACTGCTGCTGGTGCAGAGCGCCTTCGAGGCCGCGCCGCTGCGGATGTCCCTGCCGGCGCTGACCGCCGCCCAGCCGCTGTCCGGGATCGCCTGCGCGGTGGGCTTCCTCGGCGACCGGTTGCGGGTGACCCCGGGGGCGTTGGTCTGGCAGTCCGTCGGGCTGGTGGCGATCGTGACCGGGGTGATCGTGATCGGACGCCATCCGGCGATGCCGGGGACCATCGGCGACACCCTGGAGAGCATCGGGGCGTCCCCGGAGGACGGGGCGGAGGAGAAGTCCGAGGACGGGGCGGAGGAGAAGCCGCCGGGCGGGTCCGCGGAGGACGACCGCCCCGGGAGCACCGGTTAGGCCGCGATGTGCTGGAGCGCGCAGGCGGACGCCGTGGCCGGTGGGCTGGTCGCGGGCGTCGGGGTGGCGTGCCTGGTCCGTGCGCGTCGGGCCGGCCGGCCCGAGCGCCTGCCGCTCGCCGCGCTCCCCGTGGTGCTGGGCACGCACCAGCTGATCGAGGCGCTGGTCTGGCTCGGTACGGACGGCGGGCTGCCGGACGGCCTCGCCGGAGCGGCCCGCACCGCCTGGGCGCTGGTCGCCCTGCCGCTGCTGCCCGTTCTGGTTCCGGCCGCCGTGTGGTGCGCGACCAGCGGGCCACGACGACGGGCGCTCGCCGCGCTCACCATGCTCGGGGCGGTGGTCGCCGTTCCGCTGGCCGTGGCCGTCGGCTCCCACCCGGTGACGGCCGCCGTGCGCGGCCACACCCTCCGCTACGCCCTCGGCATCCCGTACCCGGCGCTCCTGCTGGCCGGCTACCTCCTCGCCACTGTCGGCTCCCTCCTGGTGAGCGGCGACCACCTGCTCCGCCGTCTCGGTCTCCTCGTCGGCGCCGGCGCCGTCGCCTGCGCCCTGCTCTGGGGCCTGGCCTTCGTCTCCACCTGGTGCGCCCTCGCCGCCCTGGCCAGCCTGCTGCTGCTCCACTGGACGGGCCACCGGCCGGTGGACGTGCCCGCCCGCGCCGCCGGTCGGGCCCGCTGACCGCCCCGAGGGCCTGCCCTACCCGCCATGCTCCGGGTCCGGATCGACGGGCGTGCCGCCCGTGCCGCCCGCGCGCCCCCGGAGGCGGTCCATCTCGCGCCACTCGGGGCGCAGCCCGGCCAGGGTCGTGGTGGCGAAGTACAGGGCTCCGGCCGCGATCAGGCCGGGTATCAGCCCCACCATGGCGACCGCCGCGCCGGCGACCAGCCCGCCGAGCGGGATGCCGGCCCAGGCGAGGGAGTCGCTCAGGGCGTGGACGCGGCCCAGCAACTGGCGGGGCACCCGTTCGAAGAGCACCGCGCCGAGGATCGGGTTGAGGAAGCCGGAGCCGAAACCGCCGATCGCGAAGACCGTGAGCACCAGCCACATCGGCGCGCCCAGGGCGAGCACCAGGAAGCGCGGCGCGCCGCACAGCAGGAAGCCGGTGAAGAAGACCGTCCGCCGGGGCAGCCGGGATGCGACGGCCGCCGCTATCAGGCTGCCGACGACGGCGGTGGTGCCCATGACGGCGGCGGTCAGCCCGATGGCGGCCGGGCCGTTGCCGGACTCCCGTGCCCAGACCGGGACGAGGACGGTGACGAACCCGGCGTCGATCAGGTTGGTGATCCCGATCATCACGATCACGGTGAGCAGAAGCGGCTCCGAGCGCAGGAAGGTGAAGCCCTCCCGGAACATCCCCCAGTAGCCCGCGGGCCGCTCCCCCTCGGACGGACCGGCGGGAGCGGCGGGCACCGCCGAGCGCCCCATGCCGCGTGGGAGCGCGACCGCGATGATCAGCGACCCGAGCGCGAAGGTGCCCGCGTTGACCGCGAGGCCGGCCAGCGGGCCCGTCGCGGCGACCAGCCCGCCACCGACCGCCGGGCCGACCGTGGAGGCCAGCCGCTCGGTGACGCCGGACAGCCCGGTGGCGCGCTCCATCGGCACCCGCGCGTGGTCGGCCGCCTCCGGGACCATGACGGACTTGGCCAAGTCCCCCGGGCCGCGCATCGCCCCGATCACCGCGACCATCACCAGCAGCACCCAGAACGGGAGCAGCCCCCGTGCGTGCAGCAGCGGGACCAGCCCGGCCGTGACGGCGCTGACCGCGTCCGTCGTCCAGGACACCGCCCGCGGCCCGAGCCGGTCCACCACCGGCCCGGTCAGCGCCTTGACCGCCACGTACGGCGCCATCTCGGCGAAGGCGACCAGGCCCGTCATGGTGGCGCTGCCGGTGGTGGCCAGGACGAACCAGGGCAGGGCGACGGCCGAAACGCGGGTGCCGGTCACCGAGACGGCCGTGGCGGTCAGCACGCCGGCCAGCGGCCGGTAGCTTCATCCGGATTCGTCGACGGCGGTACCCGCGGCGGATCTCGTGGTGGTGGTCGTGCTTCCGGTCATGTGGCTCCCCCCTCGTCGGTGTCGTCGCGCAGGTCCGGCAGGACGTGGACGACGACGGACACCTGCTCCGACCCCTCCGGGACCGGCCCCTCGGCGCCCACCCAGCGGTAGCGCCGGATCACCTCGCTCAGCTCCTCGGACAGCCGCTCGGCCTCGCCGGGCGTCAGCTGGAGCACCAGGTCGCTCAGGTTCACGGCCTTGCGCCAGTCCCGCGGCATCGCCTCGAAGGCGTCCAGCGAGCGCTGGGCCGCCAGGGTGTGCGAGGCGAGGACGGACCGGAGGTAGCCGGCCGCCTCGCCCAGCTGGTCGTCCGCCATGTCGTCCACCGTCCAGACCGTGACCCGGTGGGCCGAACGCCACCAGCGCTCGCGGGCGTTGCCGCGCGCCTCGTCCTCCTCGACGAAGCCCGCGGCGGCGAGCTGGCGCAGGTGGTAGCTGGTCGCGCCGGAGTTGATCCCCAGCTCCGCGGCGAGCCGCGTCGCCGTGGAGGGGCCGTACTTGCGCAGCAGCCCCACCACCCGCAGGCGCACCGGGTGGGCCATCGCCCGCATGCTCTCGGCGGTGAGGGCGATGGCGCGCCGGTCGTCACTGTGCTTCCAGCCGTGCTCTTCGGTCATGGCACGAGGCTAGACCGCAAAGGCTTCTTTGCAAAGGGGTTTTTGCGAAGGAATCTTTGCGGTTCGTCGATCGGTACTACACCGCGGCTCCCCGGCCCCGCCGCTCGGCGGGTGCCCGACCGGCCGCTCGGCGGGGGCCCCGGAACGGACCGCGGCCCGGAGCGGGATTGTCACCCGGGCGGCCGAGGCGCAGGCTGTCAGGGAGGGCCCGCAAGTCGGCCCGTCCCGGTCGGCCGCGGATTCGGTGACGGCCGCCGGGGAGCACGAGGGGCAGGCGATGGCACACCGGAGGCTCTGGGGCTACGTCGCGTCGGGGGCCCGGGCGCTCGGCGCGTTCGGCGGCACCGTCGGCTCGGGCCTGGGCGCGGGCGCCGCCGGGCGCCGGGGCGGGTCCGGACGGGCGGGCGCGTCGGCGACCGCCGAGGCCGAGGACGGTCTCGGCCCCCTCCCGTCCGGCACGATGGCCGCGCCGCGGGCGCTCACCCGCACCGAGTTGGAGCGCCTGCGGTGGACCGGCCGGCAGGCCGGCTGCGAACCGACGGCCCGGCACGTCCAGGTGGCCGACGTGGTCCGCCGGGTGGTGCGCGGCGGCGGCCGGGCGGCGGCCGTCACCGTCCGGGTGGCGCCCGGGCTCCCGGTGGTGGCCGGGGACGCCCGACGGCTGGAGGCCGCCCTCGCCGGGCTGGTCGACCACGCGATCCGGCGCAGCCCGCTGGGCGGCCGAGTGCTGGTCCGGGCCGACGTGGCGGGCGGCGCGTCCGCACCGCGGGCGTCCGGCCGGGCACCCGGGCGGGCGGCGGCGACCCGCGGCCGGGTGGAGATCCGGGTCTCCGACCGGGGCGCCCACGAGCTGCCCGAGGCACGCGAGTGGCTGATCGCGGGCGCGCCGGCGGACGGCCCGGCGGGGCCCGCCCTGCAGAGCCTGGTGGTGGCCGCGGGCGGTCGGCTCGCGGTGGAGACCACCCCCGGCGGCGGGCTGACCGTGGTCCTGCTGCTGACCGTCGCGTACGACTGAACGCGTACGACGAAACACGTACGCCTGAACACACACGGGCTGACCACATACACCTGAACGCGTACGCCCGACCGCGCACGTCAACGCGCACGGCCGTACGCGTACGACCGCGGGAGTACCCCGGCACCGGGCGCAAACCCGGCGCCCCCGCCCCGCCGACCCTAGACTTGCCCCATGCCCCGGCTCAACGACCAGGTGAGGGAACTGCTCCAGGAGTACGCCGACCTGATCAACATCACCGGCGGGGACGCCTTCCGGGCCCGCGCCTACGAGAAGGCCGCCCGCGCGGTCGGCGGCCACCCCGAGGACCTGGCCGGCCTGGACGTCAAGGGTCTGCAGCAGATCCCCGGCGTCGGCAGGTCCACCGCCGAGAAGATCGCCGAGTACCTCGCCACCGGGACCGTTCCGGCCCTGGAGGCACTGCGCGCCCGGATCCCGTCCGGCGTACGGGAGATGATGGCCGTCCCCAGCGTCGGGCCCAAGCGCGCCCTGGCCCTCTACCGCGACCTCGGGATCTCCTCGGTGGACGAACTCGCCGCGGCCGCCCGCGCCGAGAAGCTCACCGACCTGCCCGGCTTCGGCGAGCGCAGCGGCGAGAAGATCCTGCACGGGATCGAGCTGATGCGGCAGTCCGGCGGCCGCACCCTGCTGGACACCGCCACCGAGCTGGCCGAGCAGCTGGTCGCCGTGCTCTCCGCCGTCCCCGGCTGCACCCGCTGCGCGTACGCGGGCTCGCTGCGCCGGATGCGCGAGACGGTGGGCGACATCGACGTGCTCGCGACCGCCGAGGACTCCGCCCCGCTGATGGCCGCGCTCACCGAACTCCCCTATGTTTCCGAGGTGATCGGCAGCGGGAGCACCAAGACCTCGGTCCGTACCACCCAGGGCGTACAGGTGGATCTGCGGGTCGTGCCGGAGGAGGACTGGGGAGCGGCGCTGGTCTACTTCACCGGTTCGAAGGCGCACAACATCAAGCTGCGCACGATGGCCGTCCGGGCCGGGCTGAAGCTCTCCGAGTACGGGCTGTTCGAGGTCGACGGCGGCGCCAAGGTGGTCTCGGAGACCGAGGAGGAGGTGTACGCGGCGCTCGGCCTGCCGTGGATCCCGCCGCCGCTGCGCGAGGACCGGGGCGAGATCGAGGCCGCGCTGGACGGCGGGCTCCCGGACCTGGTGCAGGAGTCCGACCTGCGCGGCGACCTGCACACCCACACCGACCTGACCGACGGGCTGGCCACCCTGGAGGAGATGATCGACACCGCCGCCGCCCGCGGCTACTCCTACTTCGCCGTCACCGACCACGCCCCGGACCTGGTGATGCAGCGGATGACGAACGAGAAGATGCTCGCCCAGCGCGAGCGGCTACGACAACTCGCCGACCGGCACAAGCGGTTGCGCCTGCTGCACGGCACCGAGCTGAACATCGGCCCGGACGGCGGGGTGGACTGGCCGCCCGAGTTCCTGGCCGGCTTCGACGTCTGCGTGGCCTCCGTGCACTCGCACTTCGCCCTGGACCGGGCCGCCCAGACCCGTCGGCTGATCCGCGCCTGCGAGAACCCGTACGTGCACGTCATCGGCCACCTCACCACCCGCCGGATCGGCCGGCGCGGGCCGATCGACGTCGACCTGGACGCGGTGTTCGAGGCCGCCGCGCGCACCGGCACCGCGATCGAGATCAACAGCTCCCCGCAGCGGCTCGACCTGCGCGACGAGGACGTCCTGCGGGCCAGGCGGCACGGCGTGCGCTTCACGATCGACAGCGACGCGCACGCCACCGGCCACCTCGCCTACCCGCGCTACGGCATCGGCACGGCGCAGCGCGGCTGGCTCACCGCCGAGGACGTGGTCAACGCCTGGACCTGGCAGAAGCTGAAGCGCTTCCTCCGCAAGGACGCGGTGCCGAAGTAGCCCTGCTCGCCCGGCCCGCCGGAGCCGCCCGCCCGCAGGAGCCGCCGCGCACCTCGAAACGTCACTCGGCGTCGCAGGACGCCCCGGGCGAGGCCAGCACCCGGGCCGCGCTGCGGTGCCCGAGCCCGGCCGCGTGCCGGAGGTCCCCGGTGTCCAGGAACCCGGCCAGGAACCCCGCCGCGAAGGCGTCCCCGGCCCCGGTGAGGTCGCGCACCTCGGCCACCGGCGGCACCGGCACCATGACCAGCGGCTCGCCGGGCACGTCGACGGCGGTCGCCTCGGCCCCCGCCTTGGTGACCACCGTGGTGGCCGCCAGCCGGGCCCGCTCCGGCCCGGGCAGGCCGGCCACCAGCAGCCCGAGGAACTCCGACTCGGAGCGGTTGGCGAACACGAAGGTCGGCGCCAATCCGGCCAGCAGGGCGAGGAAGCGCTCCCGGCCGAACCGCTCCAGCATGCCGGTCGAGGAGGCGTCCACCGAGGTGGTGCAGCCCGCCCGCCGCACCCTGGCGAGCGCGTCCACCGCCGTGCTGCCGACCGGCTCGCCGTCGAAGGAGTAGGCGGGGACGTGCAGATGGGTCAGTCCGGTCAGCCACGCGTCCGGGACCCGCTCCAGCAGCGTGGCGGCGCCCCGGTCGGGCAGCATGGTCCGCTCGCCGTCCTGGTCGATCAGCACCACCACGCTGCCGGTGCGGCCGCGCCGGGAGACCCGTACGTCGACGCCGTGGCCGGTCAGTTCGGCGACCACGCCGTCCCCCGCCGCGTCCTCGCCGACGCAGCCGAGGAAGCGGGCCGGGTGCTGCCCGGCGGCGAAGCAGGCGACGTTGGCCGCGCTGCCGCCGCGCCGCCGGAAGACCCGGGCGCCGGAGTCGGTGCCGTGCCGCAGCGGGCCGTCGGCCCAGACCACGATGTCCTCGACCAGGTCGCCGAGCACCCCCAGCACGACTCAGGCCCCGGTCTCGGCGGCGACGGCCGGGGCCGCGCCGGAGGCGTCCGACGGGGCGCCCGACGGGCCACCCGGCGCGGCCCCCGCGGCCCCCGACGACCTCACGGCCAGCGCGGTCGCGATCTCCCCGCCCAGCCGGACGTTCCCCCGGTACACCTCGACGTTGACCTCCAGGCTGCGCCCGCCGGTGTCCCGCTGGATGAAGTCGAGCAGGAACGGCGTGGAGGCGTTGCCGGTGACGCCCTGGCGCTCGGCCTCGGCCCAGGCGCGGGCCAGGATGCCGTCCAGCTCCTCCGGCGGCAACTGCTTGGCCGGGTCGACCGGGTTGGCGATCAGTACGGCCTGCGGCAGGGCGAGCCGGTCACGGGACTCGATGACCCTGGCGGCCTGCTCGGGCGACTCCACGCTGAAGTTGATCTCGTGGCCGGAGTCGGTGACGTAGAAGCCGGGGTACTTGCGGGTGCGGTAGCCGATGACCGGGACGTTGTACGTCTCGAAGCGCTCCAGGGTGGCCCGGATGTCGAGGATGGACTTCACGCCCGCGCTGATCACGGTGACCGGGGTGGCGGCCAGGGTGGTCATGTCGGCCGACTCGTCGAAGCTCTCCGAGGCGCCGAAGTGCACCCCGCCGAGGCCGCCGGTGGAGAAGACCCGGATGCCCGCGCGGTGGGCGAGGAAGGCGGTGGCGGCGACGGTGGTGCCGCCGTGCCGGCCGAACGCGGCGACCACCGGGAGGTCGCGCAGGCTCACCTTGTCCAGGCCGTCGGCGGCGGACAGTTCGGTGATCTGCCCGGTGCTGAGCCCGACCGTGGGCACCCCGGCGTGCACCCCGATCGTGGCCGGGACGACGCCCGCCGCCCGCAACCGCTGTTCCGCCTCCAGCGCGACCGCCAGGTTGCGGGGCCGCGGCAGCCCGTGGGTGAAGATGGTCGACTCCAGGGCGACCACCGGCCGGCCGTCGGCGACGGCCCGGGCGACCTCCTCGGAGACCTGGACGGCGGGAGCGGTGCTGGGCGGAAGTCCGGTCATGATGCGAACTCTCTGTGAGGGTGCCGCTGCGGAGGGGCAACGGGCTCAGCGTATGGACGGTTCACACCGGAATCCAGAGGCCGACGAGCTGGACCCGAAATCCTTGACGCCGACATGCCACCCCCGGAAGGATTCCCGGATCATCCGACCGACCCGCGGCACCCCCGCGGGCCGCCCGACCCCGGGAACCCGCCTTGGCCCTGCGCCCGTTGCTCCGCCGCGCCGCCGGTCTGATCGGCGCCGCCGTCCTCACCCTGGCCGGCACCCTCACCGCCGCCGGCCCGGCCCGTGCCGACTACGGCACCGACTACCACGACCCGGTCACCGCCACCAAGCCGCTCACCCGCCCCGACACCCGCTCCTGCACCGTCGAGGTGATGCACGAGCGCGCGTTCCGCAACGGGTACGGCAACCCGCCGGACACCCCGTACAACGCCGCCCTCACCCCGCCCGCCGACTGCGCCGGGCCGTGGTCGGCGGTGGTCCTGGACCTCCACGGACAGGTCGCCGGGCGGCAGTTCGACCGGATCTTCAGCGTCCGCGTCGGCGGCGTCCAGGTGCTGCTCTCCTCCACCCCGGAGCCGTCCAAGGACGGCATCGCCTGGAGCGTCGAGCGCGACGTGACCCGCTACGCCCCGCTGTTCGCGGACGGCCCGCAGGAGTTCTCCTTCGACCTCGCCAACGTCACCGACGCCACCTACACCGGTGTCTTCACGATCAGCGCGAGCCTGACCTTCTACACCGCGGACGACCGCCGGCCGGCCGCCCGCACCGCTGACCGGCTGCTCACCACCGGACCGTTCGGGCTCACCCAGGCCGCCCCCGCCGCCGGGCGCGACCTCACCTTCCCGCAGAACCTCGAACGCCTCACCGCCGAGGTCTACACCCGGGGCGGCGGCGCCTGCGAGGAGTTCGCGTACGCCTCCGCGCCGGACGCCTTCGCCGCCGCCAACCCGGGCACCGGCATCTGCGGCAAGGGCCCGTTCCGCGAGCTGCGGCTGACCGTGGACGGCCGGGTGGCCGGCGCGGTCTGGCCGTACCCGGTGATCTACACCGGCGGCTGGGACCCGCTGCTCTGGCGGCCCGTGCCCGGGGTCTTCGCCTTCGACCTGCCCGCCTACCGGCTCGACCTCACCCCGTACGTCGGGCTGCTGCTGGACGGCCGTCCGCACACCGTGGGCGTCGTGGTGAACACCGCCGAGGCGCAGAGCAACGACGTCTGGACCGGCCAGGTCAACCTGTTCGCCGAGACCGACCACGGCGCCGCCCGCACCACCGGACAGCTCACCGAGCACCGGGTCGCCCCGGAGGCCGCCGTCGCCACCGATCTCGCCGACCACGGCGGCGGCAGCGGCGACTGGACGGTCACCGCCGCCCGGAACGACCTCGCCCGGGGCTGGGTGCAGACCTCGCACGGCCGGATCACCACCGAGGTCCGCGACGAGCTCGCCTTCCGCTCCGCCCAGCGGCTGCGCGACGGCGGCAACGACATCACCCTGCACAACGGCACCGACCTCACCCGCACCACCGCCACCTGGGGCGGCGGCCCGCACCGCACCACCACCGTGCACGAGGGCGAACCGCTGGACGTCAGCTACCGGGTGAGCCGCGACGCGGCCGGCAACACCGACCAGACCACGGCCATGGTCCTCGGCTACCACCGCGACGCCACCGCGGCGACCGGCGGCCACGTCACCGGGAGCTCCACCGTCGACCACACCCTGCGCCCCACCGCGCGGCGGCACGACGGGGACCGCACCGTCCGGACCGGCAGCAGCACCGAGGAGTACCGCAGCACCGGTCCCGAGGGGCCGTACCAGCGGACGCTGAGCTTCGTGGACGGCTGGCCGAGCCCCTGACGGCGAGCACCACGGCCGGAGTTGCGAAAATTGTTCCGATTCGCGCCGTTCACCCCTGGTGCACAGCCCGTGGGAGGCGCATCATGGGAGATGGACCTGCGAGGTAGCTGAAGGAAGTTCGACCGCAGGAGGCAGTGGCGACGGATCGAGACGGATCAGGGTCTGCCGCTGGAACTACCTCGGTCGACGATCGAACTACCGGCCGGAGGACGTCACGTCCGGAGGCCACCCCCGCCTCGCAGGTTCCGCGCGTCCACGGAGCATCCCCTCGGCCCCGTGGACGCGCGCCCGTCCGCGCGCCCTGCGGTGCGCGCCCTTTTCCCGACCGGACGCCCCCTCCCGGCTCTCCCGTGCCGGCGTGCACGCCGCTCGGCTAGCGCGCGCCCGCCCAGCCCATCTCCCAGGCGTGCACCGCGATCCCGACCCGGTTCGCCACCCCGAGCTTGCGCTGGATGCTGGCGACGTGGGTCTTCACCGTCCCCGGTGAGATGAACAGCTCGGCGGCGATGTCCGCGTTGGTGCGGCCCGCCGCGACGTGCCCGGCGATCTCCACCTCCCGCTCGGTCAGCGGCACCACCGGCGCCGGCTGCCGGCGCTCCGGGCGGCGCGGCGCCGTCACGTGCCGCAGCAGCCGGACGGTGACCGACGGGCTGATCAGGCTCTCCCCGTCCGCCGCCGCCCGCACCGCCTCGGCCAGCAGGGACGGGCCGGAACGCTTCAGCAGAAAGCCGGACGCCCCGTGCCGCAGGGCCGGGTACACGTACTCGTCCAGGTCGAAGGTGGTCAGCACCACCACCCGCACCGGCTCCGTCGCCCCCGGCCCGGCCAGCCGCCGGGTCAGCTCCAGCCCGTCCATCCGCGGCATCCGGATGTCCACCAGGGCGACGTCCGGCCGCAGTCGGGCCGCCAGCTCCAGCGCGGCCAGCCCGTCCGCGGCCTCCCCCACCACCTCGATGTCCGGCTGGGCCGTCAGGATCCGCCGCACACCGCGCCGGACGGCCTCCTGGTCGTCCGCGATCAGGGTGCGGATCACCCGCGGGACCTCGCCGTTCGTACTCGTCACGTCCAGCAGTGTGGCGCACGGCCGCCGGACGGGAAAGTTCACGCGACGGAACCGGCGCGGTTCACCTTCGTCCGGTGGGCTGGCCGCCATGAACGATTCCAGTGGACGTCCCTCCGTCAGCCGGCGAGGCCTCCTGGCCGGTGCGACCGGCGTCGGCCTCGGCGGCGCCGTGTCCCTCTCCGGCATCCCGGCCACCCCCGCCGCCGCCTCCCCGGTGCTCTGGCAGCGGCCGGGCCGCTCCGGCGCGCCGCGGGTGGCCGGCCTGCACCTCCAGTTCGGCTCGGACGCCTCGCGCGAGGTGGTGGTCTCCTGGCACACCACCACGTCCGTCGGCAACCCGCGCGTGATGTACGGGACTTCGAACAGCGGCTTCGGCCGGACGGTCCGGGCCGCGACCCGCACCTACCGGGACGCCGCCTCCGGCACCGAGGTCCAGGTGCACCACGCCCGGCTGGCCGGACTGCACGCCGACACGGACTACGTCTACGCCGCCGTCCACGACGGCGCCACCCCCGAACTCGGCACCGTCCGCACCGCCCCGCGCGGCCGGTCCGCCTTCACCTTCACCAGCTTCGGCGACCAGGGCACCCCGACCCTCGGCCGGAAGACCGCCAACGGCTACGTCAACGACAACCTCGGCAGCCCCGCCGCCGGCGACACCACCGCCGGGGTCGAGCGGATCGCCCCGCTGTTCCACCTGCTCAACGGCGACCTCTGCTACGCGAACATCGCCACCGACCGGGTCCGCACCTGGTCCGACTGGTTCGAGAACAACAGCCGCTCGGCCCGCCACCGCCCCTGGATGCCCGCGGCCGGCAACCACGAGAACGAGAAGGGCAACGGCCCGATCGGCTTCGGCGCCTACCAGGCCTACTTCGAGCTGCCGGACGCCCGCTCGGACGCCGAGACGCGCGGCCTGTGGTACTCGTTCACGGCCGGCTCGGTGCGGGTGATCAGCCTCAACAACGACGACGTGGCCTACCAGGACGGCGGCAACAGCTACGTCCACGGCTACTCCGGCGGTGCCCAGCAGCGGTGGCTGGAACGGGAGTTGATCGCGGCCGACGCGGACCCGGGGATCGACTGGATCGTGGTCTGCATGCACCAGGTGGTGGTCTCCACCGCCGACAGGTTCAACGGCGCCGACCTCGGGATCCGCGAGACCTGGGTGCCGCTGTTCGACAAGTACGGCGTGGACCTGGTGGTCTGCGGCCACGAGCACCACTACGAGCGCTCCCACCCGATCCGCGGCCAGCAGCCGACCGACACCCGCACGCCGATCCCGGTCTCCACCGGCACCGAGACCATCGACACCACCAAGGGCACCGTCCACATGGTCATCGGCGGCGGCGGCACCTCGGCCCCGTCCAACCAGCTCTTCTTCAGCCCCGCCAAGGCCCGGGTGATCACCGGCGTCGGCGCCGCCGACCCGGCCACCGGCAAGCGCCCGCCGGTGTACGTGATCGAGGACGCCCCCTGGTCCGCCTTCCGGGACGCCGACAACCCCTACGGCTTCGCGTCCTTCGACGTCGACCCGGGCGGCCGCGACGGGCAGACCACCATCGGCGTCACCTACTACTCCGTCAGCGGACCGTACGGGGACCTCGTCCCGGTCGACCGCTTCACCCTGACCCGTCCGCGCGGCATCCGCGGCGGCGGCCGGGGGCACTGACGTCCCGACGTGCCCGGAAGCGGCGGCGGCCGGGCTCGGAGCGACGCCTCAGCGGCCCGGCGGTCCCGACGGTCCCGGCAGGGAGCAGTCGACCCGCCAGCCCGCGGGGGTGCCCGGGCCGGCGGTCAGCGAGCCCCCGTGGGCGGCGACGCGGGCGGCGAGTCCGGCCAGGCCGGTGCCGCCGGCGCCCGGGCGGCGCAGCAGCGGCCTGTGGGCGGGGCCGCCGCCGTCGGTGACGGTCAGCTCCACGGCGCCGTCCTCGCCGGGGGCCACCCGGACGGTGACCTCGGTGGCCCGCGGGGCGTGCCGGCGGATGTTGGTGAGGGCTTCCAGGACGACGGCGTAGGCGGTCGCCTCGGCCTCGGCGGAGAGCCGGCCGGCGGTGCCGGGCGCCAGCTCGGCCGTGGCACGCAGGGCGCCGGAGCCGCCGGTGGCGCCGAACCGGGCGACCAGCTCGGGGAGGTCGGCCAGGCCCAGGCGGCGCGTCGTCGCACCGTCGGCGCGCCCGGTCGGCCCGCCGTCCCGTCCGCCCTCGCCGCCCTGGCCTTCATCGCCGGCCTGTCCGCCCTCGCCTCCCTGGCCGCTCGGCTCGCGGAGGGCGCCGACCATCTCGTCCATCGAGTCCAGGGCCCGCAGCCCGGCCTCCTCCAGCCGGCGCAGCAGTGCGGCGGTCTCCTCCGCTTCCTGGCCCGGGAGTTGGCCGGCCTGGGCCTCCAGCACGATGCCGGTGATCTCGTGCGCGACGAAGTCGTGCAGCCCCCGGGCCACCTCCAGCCGCTGCTCGCACCGGGCCCGGGCGACCGCCCGCTCCCGCCGGGCGTCCAGGACGCGCAGGTAGAGGGCCGTGCCCGCGACGCCGAGCAGCGGCAGCAGCGAGATCAGCACCCCGCCCACCGGCCCGGCGGCGCCACCGTGCGGCACCCTCAGGGCGAACCGCAGCGGCAGCAGCAGGGCCGCGAGAGCGACCAACCCGCCGACCACCGCCACCGAGCGGTCGGGCAGCCGGCGGACGGCCCGGAAGAGCAGTCCGAGCAGGGCGAGCCACTCGAAGGGCAGCCAGAACGCGGGCAGCCGGTACGGCCCCGGGTAGACCAGGTCGACCAGCAGCGAGACCCCGGCCACCGCCCCGGCTGCCGCACCGAGCGCGATCCGCCCGGCGGGCCACGGCAGCAGCGCCACCACCGCGGCGAACACCGTCGTCAGCGCGAGCAGCACGGCCGCCCCCCGGGCGTCCGGCTGCGCCAGCACGACGGGCACCAGCAGCGCGAGCGCGGCCCCGGCGGCGAGGCGCCGACGGAGCCGGGCCGACCGCGGCCGCTGCCGCGGTCGGGCGGAGTCGGGGCTGACGAGGGGGAAGTCGGTACGCACCCGGTCGAGCCTACGGGGCGGCTCCCCCCGGCCGGGCCCCCGGCCGGGCCGACGGGCAGCTCTCCAGGGGGAGACGATCTCCTCCTCGGGAAGGAACGGCCCGCCCCTCAACTCCCCTCCGCAGCGGGAGGCCCGCGCGGCCGGGCCGGAGCATGCTCGGTGACGTCGGAACAACCGCGCCGAAGGAGACACGAACCACCATGAACCGCCGCCTTGCCACCGCCGCAGTCTCGCTCCTCCTGCTGGCCGCGACGGCCGCCACCACCGCACCGGCCGCCGTCGCCGAACCGGCGGGCACCGCACCGACGTCTGCCGCCGAACAGGCGTCCACGGCCGGCGACTTCGGACCGGTGAGCGTGCGCGGCACCGGCAACACCGTCCTCACCGCGGCCTTCCAGGGCTTCGACGGCGACCCGGTGAGGATCTCGGTGGACGCCCGCGCCACCACCAACACCGATCCGGCCAGCACGGCGGGCCACTTCCACGTCCGCCACGTGCACACCGACGGCCGGCTGGTCGCCGACTTCGAGGGCGACATCAGCTGCCTGGCCGTCGGCGGCCGGGAGGCGATCGCCACCGGGGTGATCACCAAGGGCGAGGCGCCCTGGTTCCCGGGCCTGGAGCTGGTCGGCCAGAAGGTCGCGCTCTCGATCGAGGACAACGGGCGGCACGGGGACCGGATGGGCTGGGTCTGGGGCGCGTTCGGCCAGCCGGTGTCGGACTGCCAGGGCACGGTACCGTTCATCCGCACGACCAGTGGTGACTTCTCCGTGCGCGGCTGACACCCGGCCGACCGGGCCGGCTCCTCTCCGGCAGCGGGCGAGGCGACGAGCGGGAGCCGCTCACCACCGCCCGAGTGCCCGCAGATCCGGAGGCCCCGTTGTCCCTCGACCGCCAGACCGCCCCACCACCGGCAGCGGGGTTCAACGACCGAACAGGGGACGGCCGTTGAACCCCGCACCGAACCGGCGACCGCCCGACTTCTCCCGACTCGCCGCCGTCGGACCGTACTTCGCGCTGGACACCTCCCCGGCCGGAGGGCCGCCCGAGGGCTTCCGACCGCTGACCGAGTTGTACGGCACCGGGCCGGACGCGCCGCTGGCGGCGCGACTGCGGGTGGTGGCGCAGCGGCTCGGCACCGCCGAACTCCGGGTCGCCGCCTCGATCCTGCATCTGGGGCTGGCGGCCCGCTTCTGGTCGGTGGGGCTGGGCTCGGCCGTCCTGCTGGGTACGGTCCCGACCCTGGAGCACGCCTGGGTCCGGATCCCGGACCAGGGCCCGCTCGACCTGTGGACCCCGGCCGAACCCGCCCACCCGGCCGCCGGGACGCTCGCCGACCAGCTCCACCAGTTCGTCCTGACGGGCCAGTTGGAGCCGCTGGCGGCTGCCGTCCGGGCCGCCGCCCCGCTCTCGCCGCGCCTGCTGCTCGGCAACGCCGCCTCCGCACTGGCCGGAACGCTGCGGGTACTGGACGCCCATGCGCCGGGTGCCGCCCGGACCTTGGTCGCGGAGCTGCTGGCCCGTCCGCCGCTGGCCGGATCGGGCACCCTGCGCACCGGGCCGCGCGGCACGGCGTTCCGGCGGACCAGCTGCTGCCTCTACTACCGGGTGGGCCCGGGGGCCGGGCTCTGCGGGGACTGCTGCTTCAGCACGCCGCCCGGCCACGGGAAGCGGAGGGACTAGGGTCCGTCCGGTCGATCATGTGACTACCACTCGCCCGGCTCGTTGTTCCGGGCATGGGGCGGGGAGATCTCACGGATGCCGAGTGGGAACGGCTGCGGCCGTTCCTGCCGGTCGGCAACAGGCGTTGTGGCCGGTGGCGGGACCACCGACAGGTGCTCGACGGGATCCTGCACCGGGTGCGGACTGGCGTGCACCGGCGCGACCTGCCCGAGCGGTTCGGACCGTGGAAGACGGCCTGGTGCTGCTGGCGGCCGTCGGCTTCGACGTCTACAACAGGCGCCGGGCCAGTTCCCGACCGGCTGCTCGACGGGGACGGGCACGGTGCCCCCGCACCGCGCCCGTCCTCTTCCAGGAGGGTGGGCGGCACGCCCGCCCTGGGACATGCGGAAGGGGTACCTCTCGGCGGAGAGGCACCCCTTCGCCGTTCGGACTCAGTGGGCCAGCAGCACCAGGGCGAGCACGACCAGGGCCGGCAGGGTCTGCACGAAGAGGATCTTGCGGGAGGACGTCGCGGCGCCGTACACGCCGGCGACGGCGACGCAGGTGGTGAAGAAGACCCGCACCTGGAACCCGACCGGGTCGGCGGCGAAGGCGCCCCACAGCAGACCGGCCGCCAGGAAGCCGTTGTACAGGCCCTGGTTGGCGGCCATCGACTTGGTCGAGACCGCGAACTCCGGGGACGTGCCGAAGGCGGCCCAGGCCCGGGGGGTCGTCCACAGGAACATCTCCAGGACCAGGATGTAGACGTGCAGGAGGGCGAGCGCGACGACGGCGATCACGGCAGCTGTGGACATGCCGGGCATACTACGCCGCGACCGGCGTCCGACCGGCATTTTGTTCAGGCCCTTGCCGATCCCGTCGGGCCCTGTGGCTCGCTCGGACGCCTCGCACGGACCGGCCGAAAACTCTTTCGAACGGGCGGCAGCCTCCTCCGCGTCGGCACCTGACGGGTGACCCCGAGGGCGGACGCGCCCACGGGCCGCCCGATCCCACCAGGGCGCCGTCACCGAGCAGCAGACGGACCGGTCCAGCAGCGGCGGATCGGCGGACGGACCTTGCAAAATGGCTGCTCCTCGATGCCGGAACGTGTCAGGATCCTCGAATGGAGATCCGTCGTGCCACTCAGGTCGAGGCGGTCGACGCCGCTGGACATCTCTTCGACACCGTCCCAGGGCGGGAGGCCACTGAACGGTTCCTGGCGGACGACCGTCATCACCTCCTGATCGCCTCTGTGGACGACGTCCCGGTGGGAATGGTCACCGGTGTCGAGATGACCCACCCGGACAAGGGAACCGAGATGTTCCTGTACGAGCTGGGCGTGGACGAGTCGTTCCGTGGGCGTGGCGTCGGCCGGGCTCTGGTGTCGGCACTTGTGGACCTGTCACGTGAACGGGGCTGCTACGGCGTGTGGACGATCACCGACGAGGAGAATGCGGCGGCACTGGCGACGTACCGCCGCGCCGGCGGCGTCCCGGAAACGGGACAGGTGGCCCTCACCTGGACATTCGATCGGTCGTAGACCGACACAACGGATCTCCTTCCCACACCGGATGATTGGCGACCCGGCGTTCGGTTGACTGCCGGGGATGTGCGGCTTCCGCCAATCCACCGTCACGGGGGGCGGAAGAAGTAATACCTTCACAATCGAAGGTCATGTCGGCATGCCGTCGCATTCTCGGCCGCGTACCCCGGTCCAGTCCACCGCCGCCGACGGCACCGCGACCCGTCCGGCCACCGGGCCGCCACCCCGGCGAAGCCCGCGCCCGGCACGCCCGCCGGCCGGGCGCAGACCCGGACCGCAGCGGGCGCACCGACGGCTCCGGCGGCGCGGGAGTGTTCCAGGGACGGGACGGGACGGCGCAGAGCGGGACGGGGCGGCGGTACGGCCCCGGGTCAGCCGCCGTCCGCCAACTCCAGGTGCCGCCGGACGAGATGGTGCACGCAGGCCACCGTGTGCGCCTCGGCGGCGGTCCGGGCGCCGGCCGCGTCTCCGGCCAGCACCGCGACCAGGATCTCCCGGTGCTGCTCGGCGAGGCCCGACTGGTCCGGCCCGTACGGGGCGGGCAGCCAGAGCAGCGGGCCGAGTTCGGCCTGGAGCCCGACGGCGAGCTGGGTGAGCCGCACCGACTGGGCGGCGGCGGCGAGTTCGATGTGGAAGCGCGCGTCGGCGCGGCGCTGTTCGGCGGGGCCGGCGGCGTCGCGCAGGTCGTGTACCAGCCGGGTGAGCCTGGGGCCGAGGTCAGCCGGGGCGCGTTCGGCGGCGAGCCGGGCGGCGGTGCCGAAGACGGCCAGTTCCTCGTCGCCGAGGTCGCGCAGGTCCGCGGTGGCGAGGTCGCGCAGCCGGGCGAGCTGGAGGTCTTCGGAGCCCCCGGCGGGGGTGCGGACGAAGCTGCCGCCGTTGCGGCCTCGCCGGGTCTCGATCAGACCGGCCTCGCGGAGCAGCGCGAGGGCCTCGCGGACGGTGCCGTTGGCGACGCCGAGCTGGTCGGCCAGGTCGTTCTCGCTGGGCAGTTGGTCCCCGTCGGCGACCAGCCCGAGGGCGATCGCCTGGGTGATCCGGCGGGCCACCGCGTCGGCGCGCCCGAGGTCGGCGAGCGGCGCGAGGACGGCGCTGAGCAGTGGTGTCGCACTGCCGATGGTCGTCACGCGCACCTCTCCTCGATCGCCGTCGCCGGATCGAACTCGCCGAATCACCTGCGCCGGCAAGCCAGTTCGCCGTCGCCGGCGCGCCGGAACACCGGATCGCCGTCACCGTCGCCGGATCGCCGGCCGCCCGGATGTTTCCCGCAGGGTACCCCGATCGAGTACGCGCTCTTGCCGCTAGAAACTCGATCTCCTATGTTTTCCCGCAGCCTTCGCCCGAGCACCACCCGTAGCGCTCCCACGCATCACGACACGTTCCCAGGAGCTGGTCATGACCGATGCCCGTGCACGTGCCACCGTCCACTCCCCCGACCCGGACGCCGAACGGCTCGCCGCCCTCGGCTACACCTCCGAGTTCAAACGCGACATGAGCCTCTGGGCGAACTTCTCGCTCGGCTTCACCTATCTGTCCCCCGTCGTCGGCGTGTACACACTCTTCGCTTCCTCGCTCCGGACCGCCGGGCCGCCGATGCTCTGGAGCTTCGTGATCGCGGGCCTCGGCCAGCTGCTGGTGGCCCTGGTGTTCAGCGAGGTGGTCGCCCAGTTCCCGGTGGCCGGCGGGGTGTACCCCTGGGCGCGCCGGCTCTGGGGCCGCACCTGGGGCTGGCTGACCGGCTGGGTCTACCTGCTGGCGCTGATGTCCACCATCGCGGCGGTCTCCTACGGCGCCGGCCCGTACGTGGCCGCCCTGCTGGGCGTCGAGCCGAGCACCGCGGCGACCGTCTGGTGCGCGCTCGGCCTGCTGGCCCTCGCCACCGTGATCAACCTCGGCGGCACCCGGGTGCTGTCGGCGGCGGCCGTGTTCGGCTTCGCCGCCGAGTTGGTCGGCGCCTTGGCGGTCGGCGCCTGGCTGCTGCTGACGCACCGCTACCACGGGCTCGGCGTGGTCCTCGACCGCTTCGGCGCGGGCGGCGACGGCGACTACACCGACGCCTTCCTGGCCGCCGGGCTGATCGCGGTCTTCCTGTTCTTCGGCTTCGAGGCCTGCGGCGACGTCGCCGAGGAGGTGCCCGACCCGGGTCGACAGATCCCCAAGTCGATGCGGCGCACCATCTACGTCGGCGGCGCGGCGGCGATCGGCGTCAGCCTGGCCCTGGTGATGTCGATCCGGGACATCGGCGCGGTGGTCTCCGGCGACGACACGGACCCGGTGGCCAAGGTGCTGCACGACGCCTTCGGCGCGACCGGCGCCCGGGTGGTGATCGCCGTGGTGCTGATCTCGTTCCTCTCCTGCGTGCTGAGCCTCCAGGCGGCGGCCAGTCGGCTCACGTACTCCTTCGCCCGGGACCGGATGATCGCGGGCAGCCGTCTGCTGGCCACCGTCTCGGACCGGCTGCGGGTGCCGCCGTACGCGCTGCTGCTCGCCGCGGCACTGCCCGGTGTGATCATCGTCGGCGCCTCGGCGCTCTCCGAGGGCGCCCTCACGAAGATCATCTCCTTCTCCAGCATCGGCATCTACCTGGCCTTCCAGATGGTGGTGCTGGCCGCCCTGCGGGCCCGGCTGCGCGGCTGGCGCCCGAGCGGGGACTTCCGGCTCGGCCGCTGGGGCCTGGCGGTGAACACCGGCGCGCTGGTCTACGGCGTCGCCGCGATCGTCAACATCTGCTGGGGCCGGACCCCGGACGCCGTCTGGTACGACAACTACCTGGTGCTGCTCTCGGCGGTGGTGGTGCTCGCGGCCGGCGGCCTCTACCTCCTGCTGGCCCGCCCGCACCTGCGCGGCGACGCCCCCTCGGGCGACGCCACGGCCGCGGCCGGAACGACGGCGGCCCTGACGGCCCCAGCCGGCCCGACCGGCCCGACCAGGGATCGGGCATGACCGGGGAGCGGGCATGACCGGCCTCCCGCTGGACGGCGTCCTGGTCGCCGACTTCGGCCGGGTCCTGGCCGCGCCCTACCTCACCATGCTGCTCGCCGACCTCGGCGCCGACGTCATCAAGGTCGAGCAGCCCGGCACCGGCGACGACACCCGCGCCTGGGGCCCGCCGCACGCCCAGGGCGAGGCCACCTACTTCCTCTCCGTCAACCGCAACAAGCGCTCCCTCACCCTCGACCTGCGCGACCCCGCCGACCACGCCCGCGCCGTCGAACTCGTCCGCCGCGCCGACGTGCTGGTGGAGAACTTCCGACCCGGCACGATGGCCCGCCACGGCCTCGGCCCGGACCGCGCCCAGGCCCTCAACCCGAGGCTGGTCTACTGCTCGATCACCGGCTTCGGCTCCGGCGAGGGGGCCGGACTGCCCGGCTACGACCTGCTGGTGCAGGCCGTCGGCGGACTGATGTCGGTGACCGGCCCGAGCCCGGGCGAGCCGGTGAAGACCGGCGTCGCGCTGGTGGACGTGCTGACCGGGCTGCACGCGGCGGTCGGCGTACTGGCCGCACTGCGCGAGCGCGAGAGCACCGGCCGGGGCCAGCTGGTGGAGCTGAACCTGCTCTCCACCCTGCTCTCCGGCCTGGTCAACCAGTCCGCCGGCTACACCCTGGCCGGCGCCGTGCCGGGCATCCTCGGCAACCGCCACCCGTCCGTCGCCCCGTACGAGGTGTTCACCGCCGCCGACCGTCCGCTGGTCGTCGCGGTCGGCAACGACCGGCAGTTCGGGGCGCTCTGCCGGGGCGTCGGCGCTCCCGAACTGGCCACCGACCCGCGCTTCGCCACCAACTCCGACCGGGTCGCCCACGTGGCCGTACTGGCCCGCGAGCTCACCGCCCGGCTCGAACTCCGCACCGCCGCCGAGTGGTTCGCGGTGCTCACGCCGCTCGGGGTGCCCTGTGGCCCGGTCAACGACCTGGCGGAGGCCTTCAGCCTCGCCGACTCGCTCGGCCTGCACCCCCGGGCGCCGCTGCCGGGCCCCGAGGGCCGCCCACTGGACCTGGTCGCCAACCCGATCGGCCTCTCCCGCACCCCGCCCCGCTACCAGCTGCCGCCGCCCCGGCTCGGCGAGCACACCGCCGAACTGACCGCCTGGCTGGACACCCCGACCGACCGGCCCACGTGCGACCAACCCACGTGCGACAGGCCCACGTGCGACAGGACCGCGCCCGACCAGAACCTGCACGACAAGGGGCCGCGACAAGAACCCTGAGCGCCGCCAGGTCCGCCCCGGCACGCGCCCCGGCACGCGCCGCGGCCCGCGTCCGGCTTGTCCAGAGCCGGCCGCGGGCCGCCGTTCCCCACCCGGTGCCGATGCCCGTGGCGCCGGGTGGAGCCCTTCCGAGGGACGCGGTCAGACCGCGACCGCCTCCTCCATCTCCTCCTCGGCCTCCTCCGGCGTCTCCACCGGACGGCGCCCGCGGCCCTCGTACACCGCGGCGGCCACCAGGGCGGCCCCGCCGAGCAGCAGCCAGACCAGCAGGGTCACGACGTGCCCGCCGAGGCCCGCACCACCGTCGAAGTACATGACGCTGCGCGCGCCCTCCATGAACCCGGCGCCCGTCCAGAAGCCGTGCAGGCCGCCGAAGAACCCGTTCTGCAGCTCGGGCCGGTAGATGCCGCCGGAGGAGGTGAAGTTCAGCATCACGAACAGCACCATCAGGGCCAGCGTGGTCCACTTCTTCAGGAAGCTGTGCAGGCCGATGCCGATCAGCACGATGCCCGCCGAGTAGAGCCAGCCGAGCGCCCAGATCGCGGCGTAGTCGTGGTCGACGACGTGGAAGACCGGCCCGGCGGTGACGATCCCGATCACGCTGACCACCAGCGAGACCGCCACTCCGACCAGCGCCCGGACCCTCATGGCCAGCCCCGCGCCGGCCGCGCCGATCACCGCGACGCTGGCGTAGGAGCCGATGCTCAGCGCGACCAGCAGGAAGAACAGGCCCTGTCCGGTCGGGTCGCCCTTCGCCGGGGTGGTCAGGTCGGTGACGTGCAGCGGCACGCCCTGCTGGTCGGTGACGTTGGTGAACACGGCCGTGGCGGCCACCACCGAGGTGTCCGAGTTCCCCTTGGCGACGATCAGCTCGGGGCTCCTGGCGTCCGGGACGAAGGCGCCCACCAGGTCCCGGTCGCGCAGCTGCTGCTCGGCGGCCGCCCGGTCGTCCACCGTGCGGACGTCGAGCGCGTCCCCGGCCTTGCCCTGGATCGCCTGGGCCAGGCCCTGCGCCTGCGGCGTGGTGCCGACCACGGCCACCTTGAGGTGGTGCGGCTCGGGCTGGTGGAAGGCGCCCTGGTAGGCGAGCGCCATGCCGAGGCACATCAGCAGCGGGGTGATCAGGTGGACGGCGAGGTGTTTGAGCGAGTGCCCCAGGGTGGGCGCTGCGGCGGGGTTCCGGGGTGTGCTCATGGGGTTCGTACCGTCCTCCGGTGGTGTCTCTCAGTCTGGTGATGAAGGTGGCAAATACAACCAATCAGGATGGTAAATGCAACCAACTCGATGTAGCTTACAACCATCTGGCATCGAGCGGAAGCCGGGCCCCACCGACCGGGGCCCGGCTTCGACCGGATCGCCCGTCAGTCCAGCTCGAACACCCCGTACGAGAACCCGTCCGCCCGTAGCTCCCCGTCCACCACCCGGACGCCCTGCACCTGCAGCGGCCGCACGCCCGGCACCCGCCGGGCGCCCTCCGGCAGGCCCGCCGACGGCACGGACGCCAGCGGTACGGACGCCAGCGATTCGGACGCCAGCGGTACGGACGCCGGCTCGCGGCGCGGGTTGACCGCCACCAGGTACCGCCCGGCCCGGGTGTACACCAGCGGGTATCCGGCGTGCCGGACCTCCACCCCGCCGCCCGCGCCCAGTCCCGGGTGCGCCCGGCGCAGCGCGATCAGCCGCCGGACGGTGTGCAGCAGTGAGGTCGGGTCGGCCCGCTGGGAGAGCACGTCCGGGCGGTGCGGGTCCGGGTCGACCGGCAGGTACAGCCGCTCGGGCGGCGCGCTGGAGAAGCCGGCGGTGGGCCCCGGCGTCCACTGCATCGGGGTGCGCGAGCCGGCCCGGTTGAAGCGCGGGCCGAGCACGCTGCCCTCGGTGTCAGGCAGGCCGGGCAGGTAGCGCATGCCGATCTCGTCGCCGTAGTAGACCGCCGGGAGGGTGGGCCAGGTGAGCAGGAGGGCGAAGGCGGGGGCGAGTTGCTCGGCGGTGCGCGGGCCGGCGGCCAGGCGGGAGAAGTCGTGGTTGGAGGTGGGCAGCACGATGTGCCCGCTGCCCTCGGCGAGTTCGGCGGCGGAGCGCCAGGCGTCCAGGAAGGGCTGCGCGGTGCCCCGGCCGCCGGCGTCGAAGTAGCAGGAGTCCTGGCACCAGAACTCCTCGACCGTCCCGCCGTTGTTGTTCCAGAGGGAGCGCAGCGGCAGGCCGTGGTCCTCGCCGCCGAAGTGCAGGAAGAAGTCGGCGTGGAAGCCGGCCGCGACGGCGGCGGCCGGGTCGCCCCACTCGGCGAGCAGGGCGGCGTCGGGGTGGTCGCGGTCCAGCCAGTCGCGCACCTCGGTCCAGAGCTTGGCGGTCTCCACCTTGCCCGGGTCGTCCTTGACCAGCGAGTACGCCATGTCCACCCGGAAGCCGGACACCCCGAGGCCGAGCCAGTAGGCCATGATCGCGCGCAGCTCCGCCCGATTGGCTCGGGGGCCGTCCGCGTCCACCGCCTGCCGCCAGGGCTCCTCCGAACTGGTCCGGGCGTAGCCGAAGTTGAGCGCCGGCTGACAGTCGAAGAAGTTCGGCCGGTACCAGCCGGGGCGGCTTCCGGGCGAGGCGACGAAGCCGTCCACCGGGCGGTCGGCCCAGATGTACCGGTGGTCGGACGGGTCCTCGGCGGAGGCCAGGAACCAGGGGTGGCGGTCGGAGGTGTGCCCGGCCACCAGGTCCAGCAGGACCCGGACGCCCCTGCGGCGGGCGGCCTCGACCAGGGCCACCAGGTCCTCGGTGCTGCCGTAGCGCGGGGCGGGCGTGAGGTAGTCGGAGACGTCGTACCCGGCGTCGCGGAACGGGGAGGCGAAGCAGGGGTTGAGCCAGACGGTGTCGATGCCGAGCCAGGCGAGGTGGTCCAGGTGTTCGGTGATGCCGGCGAAGTCGCCGATGCCGTCGCCGTTGGAGTCGGCGAAGCTCTGCGGGTAGATCTGGTACAGCACGGCGTCGGCGAGCCAGTCGGGGCCGGGGCGGGTCGAGGTCATGGGCGGTTCCTCCTGCCGGGGTCCGGGTGTCCCCGATTCTCGTCCAATCCCGGCCGTCCCGACAGCCCGCCTCGCCCCGCCGACGCCTCCTTCACGCGGCCCGCACCGCCGCGACGCACCCCCTACGAGGCCACAGCGCCGCAACGCACCCGCCGGCGGGCCACCGCCTATGCGCCCGCCCCCGCGCAGGCCGCCGTGAACGCCCGGGCCCGCCGGGTGATCTCCGCCCAGTCCCCCGCCGCGACCACGTCCGGCGGCACCACGTCCGTCCCCGCGCAGACCGCGAGCGCGCCGTGCGCCAGGAATTCGGCGGCGTTGCCCGCGTTCACCCCGCCGGAGGCCACCAGTGGCACACCGGGGTACGGGCCCCGCAGGTCCTTGAAGTAGCCGGGGCCGAACGCCCGGGCCGGGAAGATCTTGACGGCGGCGGCGCCGAGGTCCACCGCGTGCGCCACCTCGGTCGGGGTGAGCGCCCCGAGCACCACCGGCACCCCGGCGACGGCCGCCGCCTCGGCGACCTCGGCCCGGCAGCCGGGGGTGACCAGGAAGGACGCCCCCGCCGCGACGCCCCGCCGGGCCTGCTCGGCGGTCAGCACCGTCCCCACCCCGACCCGCCAGCCCGCCTTCGAGGCCCTCAGCAGGTGTGCCGTCACATCCGGTGTGGTGTACGTGAATTCGGTCAGGTTGATGCCGCCCTCGGCGAGGGCCGCGCAGAGCGCGGCGGCGTCCGGGATCCGGGGTGCGCGGACCACCGCGATCACCTGTTCGTCACGCAGGACGGCGAGATCCGCCGGCGCGGGAAGGACGGCAGGGGCGGGCAGATCGGCAGGGGCGGGCAGGTCGTTCGGTGCGGAGAGCTCGGTCATATGGCCACGGTTCCTCGGTCGGTGCGACGCAGGGCGCGCCCGGGCCGGGCGCCGGTGGTGCGACCCTGCCGGACGACGGCGGTGCCGTTGACGTACACGTACTCGATGCCCTCGGCGGGCAGCCGGGGGTGCTCGAAGGTGGCGGCGTCCCGGACCCTCCCGGGGTCGAGGAGCACCAGGTCGGCGTGGTGGCCGGGGGCGATCAGGCCGCGCCGGTGCAGTCCCAGCCGGGCGGCGGGGCGGCCGGTCATCCGGGCGATCGTCTCCTCCAGCGTCAGCACGCCCAACTCCCGGCTGTAGTGGCCGAGGTAGCGCGGAAAGGTGCCCCAGGCACGCGGGTGCGGCCGGGCGCCGACCAGCAGTCCGTCACTGCCGACGGTGTGCGCCCGGTGGCGCATGATCGCCCGGACGTTCTCCTCGTGCCCGACGTGCTGGAGGATCGTGGTGCCCAGCTCGTCCTGGCGCAGCAGGTCCAGGAACACCTCGGTGCCGGTCCGCCGTTCCTCGGCGGCCAGTTCGGCGACGGTACGGCCGACGGTGCCGGCGAGCGAGGCCGAGCGGACTCCGGAGATCTGGATCGTCGCCCAGTCGGTGACCACGCCGTGGCAGCCGTCGCTGCCCTTCTCCTCCACCTCGTACCGGATCCTCGCGCACTGCGCGGGGTCGACGAGCCGCGCCAGCGTCGCGGCGGGGCCGCCCTCGGTGGCCCAACTCGGCAGCAGGGCGGCCAGGGTGGTGGAGCCGGGCAGGTAGGGGTAGCTGTCCAGGGTGAGGTCGACGCCGTCGGCGAGCGCCCGGTCGAGGAGGTCCAGCAGCTCGCCGGCCCGGCCCCGGTTGACCCCGAAGTTCATCGTGGCGTGGGTCAGGTGCAGCGCGCAGCCGCTCCGCCGGGCGATCTCCACCATCTCCGCGTAGCCCTCCAACGCCCCTTGCCCGTAGGAGCGTTGGTGTGGGGCGTGGAAGCCGCCGTAGGCCGCGACGACGGTGCACAGCTCGACCAGCTCGGCGGTGTCCGCGTACGTCCCGGGGGTGTAGCTGAGGCCGCTGGACATGCCGACCGCACCGTCCAGCAGGCTCTTCGCCAGCGTCTGCCGCATCCGGTCCAGTTCCCCGGGGGTGGGCGGACGGTTGGCCCAGCCCATGGCGAGCATCCGCAGCGTGCCGTGCGGGACGAGGTAGCAGGCGTTGACGGCGACACCGGTGCGGTCGATCCGGTCCAGGTAGCCGGCGACGTCCCGCCAGTCCCAGTCGAAGCCGTCCGGATCGCCGTTCCAGCCCGCGAGTTGGCGGCGCAGCGCGGGCAGCGTGGCGTCGTCCACCGGGGCGTAGGAGAGGCCGTCCTGGCCGAGGACCTCGCAGGTGACGCCCTGGGTGACCTTGGCCGGGTGCTCGGGTTCGAGCAGCAGGGCCAGGTCGGAGTGGGCGTGCATGTCGATGAAGCCGGGGGCCAGGACCAGCCCGTCGGCGTCCACCGTCGCGGGCGCGTCGAGGCCCTCGCCGATCTCGGCGATCAGGCCGTCGGCGATCCGGACGTCCGCCCGGTAGCGCTCCGCGCCGGTGCCGTCCACGACGGTGGCGCCCCGGAAGACCGTCGCGTCCCCGCCGCGCCCGGCTGCCGCTCTCTCCCCGGGCATCAGAAGAACGTCCTGACCAGGCCGGTGACCTGCGGCTCGGCCGCGTCCGCGGAGTCCAGCACCGGGATCGCCGTCCACTTGTCGAAGGCCGTGCACGGGTGCGAGACGCCCAGCCGCAGCACCGCGCCGATCGGCGCGAGGTCGCCCGCGTCGCGCAGGAAGGCGTGCTGGTCGTTGAGCGCGGTGATCCGGGCCGCCGTACCCGTCAGCTCGGCGCCGCCCCGAACCCGTTGCGGCTCGGGCAGGCCCTCGTCGAAGGGCAGGTCGCGCTTGCCGGCGTCCAGCAGCGCGAGCTGCGGCTCGGGCCGGGAGACCACCCGGGCCCAGCCGTGCAGCGCGCTGCGGAACGGCGCCTGCCCGCCGTCCCGGGCGAGCGGCGAGATACCCCGGTAGAAGCCGTCGTCGTGGGCGATGTACGCGCCCGAGCGCAGCACCACGAACGCCTCCGGCAGGTTCGCCAACTCCTCGACCACCAGGTCGAAGTAGGCGCTGCCGCCGGCCGAGACCACCGGCGGGGCGCCGTCCGGGTAGGCCCTCGCCAGTCGGCCGTGCAGGTCGCCGAGCTCCCGCAGGTAGCCGCGGACGGCCGCTAGCGCCTCGGCCGAGGCGTCGTGGGCGAGCGCGCCCTCGTACCCGCCGACGCCCGCCAGGCGCAGGGTGGGTGCGCGCAGCACGGCGGCGGCGACCTCGACGGCCGCGTCCACCCCGCGGGTGCCGGTCCGCCCGCCGGGGCCGCCGAGTTCGACCAGCACCTCGACCGGCCGCTCGGCCCCGGCGGCGCGCAGCGCCTCGTCCATCAGCCGCACGCTCTCGACGTCGTCGACCCAGGAGACGAACGCGAAGTCCGGGTCGGTGGCGAGTTCGTCGGCGAGCCAGGCCAGTCCGGCCGGTTCGAGCAGGGTGTTGGCGAGCAGTACGCGCTGGACTCCGAAGGCCCGGGCGATCCGCACCTGGGGCAGGTTGGCGAGGGTGATGCCGTGGCCGCCGGCGTCGAGCTGCGCCTGCCAGAGGGCGGGCGCCATGGTGGTCTTGCCGTGCGGGGCGAGCGCGACGCCCGCCTTGGCGCACCAGTCGGCCATGGTGCGGACGTTGTGGTCGAGGGCGGCGGCGTCGAGGGTGAGCAGCGGGGTGCCGAGCGAGGAGAGGGTGGGGCCGGTGGCGAGCCACTCCGGGGTGGTGCGGCCCCACGACTGCGGCGGGGCGGCCTTGAACCGCCAGTCGAGCGGCTCGTCGCCCAGGGCGGCCACCGCGTCACGGGCGATGCCCGGCCCGGTGGCACTGCTTGCGAAGGTCTGCTGCACCGTCTTCCTCCATCCGCACAGGTTGCAACATGCGCAACGAGGGTTGCACATGCTGGCAGCACGGTTCTAGCATCGGCGCCGGATCACGGTCAACGGACCTGACTCCCGGTCAACGGGGTCGGCTCGCGTGCGGCGCCCACGGACAACGCGGCGCTCCGCACCACGGAGCCGACCCGGTGGGCCCGCTCTCGACGGAACGGCCGCAGACGAGGAGCCCCGCACATGCCGCGACAGGACACCCAGGGCCCGACCCGCCCCGGTCCTCCCCCGACGGCCGTGTGCGTGGGCGAGTCGATGGCCGTCCTGCTGCCGGACCGCCCGGGCCCGCTGGAGTCGGTGGAGAACTTCCGGCTCTCGGTCGGCGGCGCCGAGTCCAACGTGGCGGGCGCACTGGCCGCACACGGCGTGCCGACGGCCTGGATCAGCCGGGTCGGCGACGACGGCTTCGGCCGGAGGCTGCTCACCGAGGTCGCCGCCCGCGGCGTGGACGTCTCGGCGGTCGCGGTCGACCCGCACCGCCCGACCGGCGTCTACCTGAAGGAGGTCGGCGGCACCACCGGCCACCGCCACGACCTCGGACCGGGCCGCAGCCGGCTGCACTACCACCGGCGCGGCTCCGCGGCCGCCGCGCTCTCCCCCGAGCTGCTCGCCGAGCCGGCCGCCGCCGCGCTGCTGGCCGGTGCCCGGCTGCTGCACCTGTCCGGCATCACCGCCGCGCTCTCCGACGGCTGCCTGGCCCTGCTCCGCGCCCTGCTGGCCGACCGCCGCCCGGGCCGCCTGGTCAGCTTCGACCTCAACTGGCGCCCCTCGCTCTGGCGCGACCGCGACCCGGCCGTGCTGCCGCCCCTGCTGGACGCCGCCGACCTGCTGCTGCTCGGCGCCGACGAGGCCGAGGCCGCCTTCGGAACCGGCGATCCGGCCGCCCTGCGCCGCCGCTTCCCCGCCCCGGCCACCGTCGTGGTCAAGGACGCCGCGCGGCAGGCGAGCGCCCTGGAGCGGGACGGGACGGCGGCCACCGAGCCGGCCCTCGCGGTCGAGGTGGTCGAGGCCACCGGCGCGGGCGACGCCTTCGCGGCCGGCTACCTGGCCGGCACCGTCCGGGGCCTGGACCAGCGCCGTCGGCTGCGGCTCGGCCACCTGAGCGCCGCCTGCGCGCTGACCGCCCACGGCGACCAGGCCGAGCTGCCGGACGCCGCCGTGGTCGCCGCGCTGCTCGACGCCTCCCCCGCCGCCTGGGCCGCCACCCGGGTCACCGCGGCGGGCATCACCGGCCCGGCCCTGCCCACCGGCCGCGGACGCCCGGCCGACCCGCCCCGGACCCGGCCCACCGACCGCGCAACGGCCCCCGACCAGGCCCGGGCACAATGAGCGGTAACCCCAGCCCTCGAAGCGGAGCACGATGAGCCAGACCGTCACCCGCGCCCTGCGCATCCTCGCCGAGCTCGGTGAGGGCGAGCGCTCCCTCGACCAGCTCGCCGAGGTGCTCGGCGTCCACAAGACGACCGTGCTCCGACTGCTCCAGAGCCTCGAAGAGGAACGATTCGTCTATCGCGACGCGAGCTACCGCTACCACCTGGGCGCCGGCCTCTTCGCACTCTCCGGCCTGGCCCTGGAGCAGCGCGGCGTACGCCGGATCGCCGCCCCGCACCTGGCCGAACTGAACGCCGCCACCGGCCAGACCGTGCACCTGGCCGCGTACGAGGGCGGCGAGGTGGTCTACATCGACAAGTTCGACTCCCGCCACCCGGTGCGGATGTACTCCCGGATCGGCCTGCGCGCCGCCCTGCACAGCGCCGCCGTCTCCAAGGTGCTGCTGGCCGACCTGCCGCTGCCCGAGCGGCGCCGGGTGGTGGCCGGGATCGACTTCACCCCCCACACCGGGCGCACCCTGACCACCCCCGAGGCCCTGCTCGCCGAGCTGGAGAGGGTCGCCGCCCAGGGCTGGGCGCAGGACCACGCCGAGCACGAGGCCTTCATCAACTGCGTGGCCGCGCCCGTCCGGGACGCCAGCGGCCGGGTGGTCGCCGCCGCCTCGATCTCCGTCCCGGACGTGGTCCTGCCGTACGAGCAGGTGCTGGAGCTGCTCCCCCAACTGCTCGCCGCCACGCGCGCGATCTCGGCCGACTGCGGCCGCCCCGACCACAACTGACACTCCGTCAATCTAAGGAAGCCCATGACCTCCGAGCACTCCCGGACCGGCGAGAAGACCGAGATCCGCACCGACGGCGCCCCCGCCCCCGCCTGGATGTTCTCCCAGGGCGTCCGCAAGGGCCCGATCCTCCAGGTCTCCGGCCAGGGCCCGCAGGACCCGGCCACCGGCGAGTACCTGCACCACGGCGACGTGAAGGCGCAGACCCGCCGGACCCTGGAGAACGTCAAGGCCATCGTCGAGGCCGGCGGCGCCACCATCGAGGACGTGGTGATGTTCCGCGTCTACCTCACCAAGCGCGCGGACTTCCCGCTGATGAACGAGGTCTACGCCGAGTTCATCGACGAGAACGTCAGGCCCGGCGGCGTGAAGCCGTGCCGCACCACCGTCTTCGTCGAGCTGCCGCAGGAGCCGATGCTGGTCGAGATCGACGCCCAGGCCGTCATCGGCTGACCCGCCACTGCGCCGAAGGGCCCGGACGCGCGGGCGGCGTCCGGGCCCTTCGGCGCCTCCGGGACCCCTCCCGGCGCCCCGGACGCCTGCTTGCCACACCCCCATTCGAATATTAGGTTAGGCTCACCTAACTACCTGGAGGTCCGTCCATGAGCCTGCCCACCGGCGACCCCGAGGTCCCCGAGCCCACCACCGCCGAACGGATCCACAGCCTGCTCGGCACGACCTCCTCGCTCACCGTCCGCGCCCTGGGCGAGCACCACCACCTGGACACCCCGGTCTCCGTGCACGGCTCCCGGCTGCGGCTGCGCACCGCCCTGGACGACCCGCTCACCGCGGCCGCCGCCGGCGCCACCGACGGCCTCGCCGTCGTCCTCGACGTCACCGACGTCGCCCCCGTCGCCGTCCGCGACCGGGTCCGCGCCCGCCTCACCCTGGCCGGCCGGCTGCACCTGGCCCACCTCGCCGACGACGGCCTCAGCGTGCACCTGCGGGTGGACGTCGCCCACGCCGTCCTCGCCACCCCGTACGGCACCGGCGCGATCACCGCCGCCGACCTCGCCCTCGCCGCCCCGGACCCGCTGGCCCGCCACGAGGCCGCGCTGCTCACCCACTTCGCCGACGACCACGCCGAGGCGCTCGACGTCCTCACCCGGCTGCTCGACCCGGCCGTGCTCGCCCGGCACCCGGAGGTCCGCCCGCTCGCCCTGGACCGCTACGGCCTGGTGCTGCGCCTGGACCACCCGCACGGCCACCGCGACGTCCGGCTGGTCTTTCCCGAACCCGCCCGTGACGCCGAGGACTTCGGCCACCGGATGCACGAGCTGCTGGCCGCCGCCCAGTACGGCCTGCCGGTGCACCGCGGCTGAGCGCCCGTCGACGGGCCGTCACCGCTCGACCGCGTCCTCCAGCACCACCCGTCCGATCCGCGCGTACAGCCGCGGCCGCCACCGGCGCACCGCGAGCGCCAACCCCACCCCGCCCGCGAACACCCCGATCACCAGGTACGGGATCAGCCGGAACACCAGCGTGTGCGCCGCCGACCCGGCCGCGGTGTCCTTGTTGAGCACCAGCAGCACCACCACCCCGGCCATCGCCACCCCGCCCACCAGCGGCGCGACCAGCGTCCGGAACCAGTGCGCGGTCTCCGGGTGCCGCCCCCGCACGTGGAAGTACCCGACCACGGCGAAGGAGCAGAGCGTCTGCACGACCAGGATCGCCATCGTCCCGAGCAGCGCCAGCAGGGTGTACAGGTGCGCGTACGGGTCCATCCCGGCCGCCAGGAACCCCGCCACCAGCCCCACCGCGATCACCGACTGCACCACCGAGGCGACGTGCGGAGAGCCGTGCCGCGGATGGGTGCGGCCGAGCGCCGGGTGCAGCAGGCCCTCCCGCCCGATCGCGTACAGGTACCGGGCCGCGCACTGGTGGAAGGCCATCGCGCAGGCGAACGAGCCGGTGACGACCAACCATTGGAACACCTTCACCGCCCAGGCCCCCAGGTGCACGCCGAGCGGGTCGAAGAACAGGCTGTTGCCGTCCTTGCCCGGCACCCCGCCGCTCGCCACCGCGACCGCCTGCTCGACCCCGTTGCCGGACACGATCATCCAGGACACGAAGACGTAGAGCAGTCCGACCCCGATCACCGACACCAGCGTCGCCCGCGGCACCACCCGCTTCGGATCGCGGGACTCCTCGCCGTACATCGCGGTGGACTCGAACCCCACCCAGGACCAGAACGCGAAGAACAGGCCGAGCCCGGCCGCCGCCGCGCCCGAACTCCCCACTCCCTTCAGCGCGTTCAGCGGGTTCACGGCCCCGAGCACGATCCCGTCCGGGCCACCGCCGGAGAACAGCACCGCGAACGAGACCGCCCCCAGCACCCCGATCTCCAGCACCAGCGCGACCCCGAGCACCCTGGCCGTCAGATGGAGGTCGAACCAGGCCGTCACCCCGATCGCCGCCGCCCCGAACAGCGCGTACCAGCCCCAGCCCAGCTCCACCCCCAGCTGCGAACGGACCAGCCCGCGCAGCGAGTACGCGAAGAAGCCGAGCGCCGAGGCCTCGGTGACGACGTACGCGAGCACCGCGAGCAGCCCCGAGGCCATCCCGACCACCCGGCCCAGCCCGTGCGAGACGTAGCCGTAGAACGCGCCGGCCGCGGTGATGTGCCGGGCCATCGCCACGTACCCGACCGAGAACACCGTCAGCACCACGGTCGCCACGACGTACGCGGCGGGCGCGCCGACTCCGTTGCCCTGTCCGACGATGATCGGCAGGTTGCCGGTCATCGCGGTGATCGGGGCGGCGGTCGCGAGTGCCATGAACACCACGCCGACCAGGCCGACCGAGTCCGCCTTCAGCCGGTCGACCCGGCCCGCCCCGGGCCGCTCCCGCCCGACCGCCTCCCCCGCCACGTCCCCGCTCCGGACCGCCATCCGGCTTCCTCGCCTCCCGGACCCGCCCGACCGACCGGACCGGCCGGGCGCTGACCGTCCGCCAGCATGGCGCGCGGAGGGCGTCCGCGTGACGACGACCAGCGGGCGGCACAGCGGAGTTGACGCCGCGTTCGACCGCTCGAACGGCACGGCGGGGCCGGACGGCCCGGAAAACGGCCCCGAGCCCGGAGGCGGACCCGGCCTCGGAGGCGGGCCCGGCCCGGAAGCGGACCCGGCCGCGGAAAGCGGGCCCACCCCCGGAAGACAGGCCCGGCCCCGGAAACGACAGCGGCCGGCCCGGCCGCACGAGGAGGTCCCCTCGTGCGGCCGGGCCGGCCTGGGCGTGTCCCGCGCCCATGTCCACTGTGCGGCGATCACCCGGTCGAGCGGTCACCCGACATGACCATCCCGGAGGATCGATTCGCCCCGCAGCAGCGGTGGTTCCTGAAACCCTGGAGGCTCAGCGGCCCCTGGTCAGAGCGCGACGCCGTGCGCGCGCAGGTAGGTGACCGGGTTGATGTCCGAGCCGTACTCCGAGCCGTTGCGGATCTCGAAGTGCAGGTGCGGGCCGGTCACGTTGCCGGTGGCGCCGGAGAGGCCGATCTGCTGGCCGACGGTGACGGTCTGACCGATCTTCACACCGATCGAGGAGAGGTGCGCGTACTCGGCGTAGTGGCCGTCGGCGAGCTTGATCTCGACCTCGTTGCCGTAGGCACCGCCGTTGCCGGCCTTGACCACGACACCGTTGGCGACGGCGCGCAGCGGGGTGCCGGTGGCGGCGACGAAGTCCTGGCCGGTGTGGTGCCCGGAGGCCCACATCGAGCCGGCCACGCCGTAGGCGGTGCCCAGCTTCGGGTTGGCCAGCGGGGCGACGTAGCCGGAGGTGGCGGCGGCGACCGGAGTGGCGGTCACGGTCGCGGCCGGAGCGGCGACCTGCACCTGGGTCTGGAGCTGCGCGGACGGCTTGGCCGCCTCGGTCTTCACCTGGACCTGGGCCTGCGGCTTGGCGGCCTGGGTCGCCGGAGCGGCCGGCTTGGCCGGGGCGGCGGGCTTCGCCGGAGCGGCGTCGGCGGACGGCGCGGCGGCGTGACCCGGCAGCGCGAGCTGCTGGCCCGGGAAGATCAGGTTCGGGTTGGCGCCGACGACCGAGCGGTTCTGCTCGTACAGGGCGTGCCAGCCGCCGTCGACGTTCTTGGCGTCGGCGATCTTGGACAGGGTGTCGCCGCTGACGACGCGGTAGCTCTCCTGTGCGGCCGGGGCAGCGGCCCGGGCGGCGGGGGCGGCGGCCTGCGCGGCCGGCTTGGCCTCGGTGGAGGCGGCGGCCGGGGCGGCCGGAGCGGTGTGCGCCTGGGCGCTCACCGCGGTGACGAGCGGGAGGACGAACGACACGCCGGTGACGGCGGTGGCGATGCCGATGCGGGCGGCGCGGGGCAGGGCGATACGACGAGCCTGAGCAGGCATGGAATTTTCCTCTCCGACGCCTGCGAGGTGAGCTGTCGGGTTCGGGCTGGAGTTGCCCGGCCGCATGCGCGGCTTCACCCCTAGCCGGTCCTGGACGCCCGCGCCCTGAGGCGCGAACTCCGGTCCGGCGACTTACCTGTGGGTCCCCCGCTCCTGCCGTACAGAGTTCGTTTCGAACCACCGGGCGGCGGCAGGACTCGGCGTTCCACCCGGTGGATCCGTCCGGACTGGCCGGGCGGTCGCTGAACTAAAACCCATCCGTTCGGGTGAAGCAATGTCGATCTCTTGAAACCGCAACGATCCCCCCTGCCCCGGTGACCCTCCGCAGGCCCGGCCGTACGGTGCGTACACAATCCATTTACCCCCTGCCACTGATCCACGACCCTGCGCCGAGATCGGCGACACTGCGCACCCGCCCGCTCACCCACCGCCCAAACCCAACACACCCACCGGTGACCCTTGTCACGTGCGCCTCAGCAGCGCAGGATTCGCCCGTGGCCACCTCCGAGGCCGGCACCCTGCGCCTGGGCACCGCGCAGGGACGCTGGGTACTACTGGCGACGGTGCTCGGCTCCAGCATGGCGATGCTCGACGGCACCGTGGTGAACGTCGCCCTGCCCCGCATCGGCGCCGACCTCGGCGCCTCCCTGGCGTCCCTGCAGTGGACGCTGAACGCCTATCTGCTCACCCTGGCGGGCCTGATCCTGCTCGGCGGCGCGCTCGGCGACCGGTACGGGCGGCGCAAGGTCTTCCTGATCGGCGTGGTCTGGTTCGCCATCGCCTCCGCGGCCTGCGCCGCCGCGCCGAACATCCACGTGCTGATCGCCGCCCGCGCCGTCCAGGGCATCGGCGGCGCGCTGCTCACCCCCGGCTCGCTCGCCATGCTCCAGGCGGTCTTCCACCCTGACGACCGCTCGGCGGCGGTCGGCCTCTGGTCAGGCCTCGGCGGGGTGTCGGCCGCGGTCGGCCCCTTCCTCGGCGGCTGGCTGGTGGACGGCCCCGGCTGGCGCTGGATCTTCCTGCTGAACCTGCCGCTCGCCGCCGCCGTGATCGCGGTCACCACCCGCTCGGTGCCGGAGAGCCGGGACGAGGGCGCCGCCGGGCGCTTCGACGTGCTCGGCGCCGTGCTCGCCGCACTCGCCCTCGGCGCGATCACCTACGCGCTGACCGCGGCCGGCGAGGGCCTGTCCCCCACGGTCTGGACCAGCGGGGCGATCGGGCTGGTGCTCGGCGTCGTCTTCGTGGCCGTCGAGCGCCGCGCGCCCGACCCGATGCTGCCGCTCGGGTTGTTCTCCTCCCGGCTGTTCACCGCGGTGAACCTGGTCACCCTGTGCGTGTACGCGGCGTTCAGCGGCGTCTTCTTCCTGCTGGTGGTGCAGCTCCAGATCGTGTCCGGGTTCTCGCCCCTGGTCTCGGGCTTCGCCCTGGTGCCGATCACCGTCCTGATGCTGGCGCTGTCCGCCCGGGCCGGCCGCCTCGGCAAGCGGATCGGCCCGCGCGTCCCGCTGACCGTCGGCCCGATGCTGTGCGCCGCCGGGGTGCTGCTGATGCTGCGCACCGGGCCGGACTCCTCGTACTGGGTGGACGTGCTGCCCGCCGTCACGGTGATGGGCTGCGGGATGACGCTCCTGGTCGCGCCGCTCACGGCGACCGTGCTGGCGGCGGTCGAGGTCCGGCACGCGGGCATCGCCAGCGGGGTCAACAACGCCGCCGCCCGCGCGGCCGGCCTGCTCGCGGTGGCCGCCCTGCCGGCGCTGGCCGGGCTGAGCGGCGACGCCTACCGGGTGCCCGCCTCGGTCGACTCCGCCTTCCACACCGCGATGCTGATCTGCGCGGGCCTGCTGGCCGCCGGCGGGCTGATCGCCTTCGCGACCGTACGGGGCAACGTGCTGGCCCCCGAGGAGCAGCCGGTGGCCGAGCCGAACTGCGACTGGCCGTGCGGGACCACCACTCCGCCGTTCGACCCGGGCCACGTCCCCACGGCGCGCGAGAGCCCCGCCACCGGTCCGGCGGCGGGGCCCTCGCGGGAGAGCTGACGCTACGTCAGGATGTGCTGTCCGGTCAGAGGATGTCGCCCGGCGCGTACTTGGCGGCCTCCGGGTGGGCGGCCGCGACGGCCTCCACCTGGCGGACCACCTCGGCGACCTGGGCGCCGGCCGCGCCGGTGAAGGACAGCCGGTCGGCCAGCAGCGCGTCCAGCGCGGCCCGGTCCAGCGGGATCCGCTCGTCGGCGGCCAGCCGGTCCAGCAGCTCGTTCTCCCGGGCACCCGCGCGCATCGCCAGCGCGGAGGCGACGGCGTGCTCCTTGATGACCTCGTGCCCGGTCTCCCGGCCGACGCCCGCGCGCACCGCGCCCATCAGCACCTTGGTGGTGGCGAGGAACGGCAGGTAGCGGTCCAGCTCGGCCTCGACCACGGCGGGGAAGGCGCCGAACTCGTCCAGGACGGTCAGGAAGGTCTCCAGCAGGCCGTCGAAGGCGAAGAAGGCGTCCGGCAGCGCGACCCGGCGCACCACCGAGCAGGAGACGTCGCCCTCGTTCCACTGGTCGCCGGCCAGCTCGCCGGTCATCGAGGCGTAGCCGCGCAGGATGACGGCCAGGCCGTTGACGCGCTCGCAGGAGCGGGTGTTCATCTTGTGGGGCATCGCGGAGGAGCCGACCTGGCCCTCCTTGAAGCCCTCCGTGACCAGCTCGTGGCCGGCCATCAGCCGGATGGTCTTGGCCAGGCTGGACGGCGCGGCGGCCAGCTGGACGAGGGCGGTGAGCACCTCGAAGTCCAGCGAGCGCGGGTAGACCTGGCCGACGCTGGTCAGCACGTGGTCGAAGCCGAGGTGCCCGGCGACCCGGCGCTCCAGCTCGGCCAGCTTCCCGGTGTCGCCGCCGAGCAGGTCCAGCATGTCCTGGGCGGTGCCGACCGGGCCCTTGATCCCGCGCAGCGGGTAGCGGGCGATCAGCTCCTCCAGCCGGCGGAAGGCGACCAGCAGCTCGTCGGCGATCGACGCGAACCGCTTGCCCAGGGTGGTGGCCTGCGCGGCCACGTTGTGCGAGCGACCGGCCATGACCAGCTCGGAGTGCTGGGCGGCCAGCTTGGCCAGGCGCACCAGCACGGCCACCGTACGGTCGCGCACGTGCTCCAGCGACTGGCGGATCTGGAGCTGCTCGACGTTCTCGGTCAGGTCCCGGGACGTCATGCCCTTGTGGATCTGCTCGTGCCCGGCGAGGTCGCTGAACTCCTCGATGCGGGCCTTCACGTCGTGGCGGGTGACCCGCTCACGGGCGGCGATCGAGCCGAGGTCGACCTGGTCGATCACCCGCTCGTAGTCGGCGACGGCGTTCGCCGGCACCTCGACGCCGAGGTCCTGCTGGGCCTTCAGGACGGCGAGCCACAGGTGGCGCTCGAGGACCACCTTGTGCTCGGGGGACCACAGCTGGGCCAGGGTCGCCGAGGCGTACCGGGAGGCCAGGACATTGGGGATCTGGGGCTTCGCGCTCACGCTTCGCAAGCCTAACAGCCGAGGTCACGCCCCTCGCAGCCGCCAGGACGCTACGCCCGTAGAGCCCTGGCGCTACTGCGCGCCGCCCGTACGGCCGGCCAGCACCGGCAGCACCTGGGCGCAGATCGAGTGCAGGGCGATCCGCTGCTCGTCGGTCATCGCCTCGAAGGCCTGGTGGGTCCTGGCCATCTCGCCGCGGATCAGGTTCAGGATCTCCCGGCCCTCGGCCGTGATCACCACGATCTTCACCCGGCGGTCACCGGCCGCGGCCTCCCGGTTGGCCAGGCCCAGCGTCTCCAGCCGGTCCACGATCCCGGTGACGTTCGACGCGTCGCAGCCCAGCCGCCCGGCCAGCGCCCGCATCGGCACCGGCTCCTGCACCGCGCCCAGCGCCTTGGCCTGCGAGGAGGAGAGCCCGTGCCGGGCCGCGGCCGCCGCGAAGTCCTGGAAGTACGCGGCACCGACGGCGGCCAACGCCTCCATCAACTCGGCGTTGGTCGGTACGGTCGTCGTCGCTGTCGAACCCATGGGGCCAGGGTACGGCCAGGTGCTTCAGCAACTCAAGATTTGACCACGGCAACCGTCGGCGAGCCGTTCCGCGGCCGCCCGGAGTCAGAGCACCAGTTGGTCGAACAGCCGCCGCAGCTCCGTGTCCGGGTCCGCGGTCAGCCCGGTGTGCACCGGCCCCGGCTGGACGATCGCGCTGCGCGGCGCGGTCAGCCAGCGGAACCGCTGCCCGGGGCTGTCCCCCGCCGCCGGACCGGCCTGCGGGCCGCCGTGGCAGACCGCCTCGATCCCGTGCAGCGCCCGCCGCACGCCCTGCACGTCCGCCACCGGGTCCAGCGCCAGCAGCCGGGCCTGGTCCAGGTGGGTACGGGCGGCGAGGTGCGAACTCTGCCGGCAGTACAGCAGCACCCCGACGTTGACGCACTCGCCGCGCTCGACCCTCGGCACCGCGCGGATCACGGCGTACTCGTAGTCGTGCAGCTCGACGGTGGCCGGCAGCGAGGACGGCACGGACCCGGTCATGCGGACACCTCCGGCAGCCAGTCGCGCGGACCGGCCAGTCGCTCGGTCAGCTGGGCGCGGTACGCGGCGCGCACCTCGTCGGGCGAGTCGAAGCCGAACTCGTCCACCAGCCAGACCTCGGGGATCTGCGCCACCGCGCCCTCGATCGCCGCCTCGGCGAGCGGCGCGAGCGCCTTGTCGGCCGCCGCCAGGTCCGGCCGGGCCCCCAGCAGCGCGTGGTCGGAGGCGTCGTACGGACGGCGGATCCAGGAGGCGGCACCCGACCAGTTGTGGTGGAAGATCAGGCTCGCGCCGTGGTCGATCAGCCGCAGCCCGCCGGTCGCCACCAGCAGGTTCGGATTGCGCCAGGAGCGGTCGACGTTCCCGATCAGCGCGTCGAACCAGAGCACCTGCCCGGCGAGCTCCGGGTCCACCTCGAAGCAGAGCGGGTCGAAGTTGAGCGCGCCGCTGACGAAGGCCATCCCCAGGTTGGTCCCGCCGCTGGCCCGCATCTGGTCCTGGACCTGGTGGTCCGGCTCGCTGCGCGCGAGCACCGGGTCCAGGTCGATCGTCACCAGCTCCGGCACCGGCAGCCCGAGCCGCCGGCCGAGCTCCCCGGCCAGCACCTCCGCGACCAGCGCCTTGCGGCCCTGCGCCGCGCCGACCCATTTCAGCGCGTACAGCCGCCGATCGTCGGCCTCGACCAGGCCCGGCATCGAGCCGCCTTCTCGCAGTGGCGTCACGTACCGGATCGCCGTCACCTCGGGTAGCACGGCCGACAGCTTATCGGTGTCCCCGCCGCTTCCTCTCCTTCCTCCCACCGCCACCCCGGCACAACCCGGCTCACGCACCCCACTCCCCACCTCCGCACTCACATCCGCCACACCTCCATGGCCCCGCCCATGTCGTTACGCCCCAGTGGCAACGCCCGTCACTCCGACCTCCCACCACACTCCCTTCCTCCCCCACCCCCACGGCCCCGCCCCGGTGGCAGCCCCCGCTGCTCCGTGCGAGTGTGGCGGACAGTAATGGGGACCTTCACGGCAAAGGGATGAGCGATGGAACGACCTCGGATCCTGATCGTGGGCGGTGGCTTCGCCGGCCTGGAGTGCGCCCGCCGCCTCGAACGAAAGCTGTCACCGTCGGAGGCCGAGATCTCGCTGGTCACGCCGTTCAGCTACCAGCTCTACCTCCCCCTCCTCCCCCACGTCGCGGCCGGCGTGCTCACCCCGCAGTCCGTGGCCGTCTCCCTGCGCCGCTCGCTGCGCCGCACCCACATCGTCCCCGGCGGCGCCATCGGCGTGGACCCGGCGTCCAAGGTGTGCGTCGTCCGCAAGATCACCGACGAGGTGGTCGCGCAGCGGTACGACGTCCTGGTGCTCGCCCCGGGCAGCGTCACCCGCACCTTCGACATCCCCGGCCTCACCGACTACGCCCGCGGCATGAAGACGCTCGCCGAGGCCGCCTACGTCCGCGACCACGTGATCGCCCAACTCGACCTCGCCTCCGCCACCGTGGACCAGAAGGAGCGCGAGTCCCGGCTCCAGTTCGTGGTGGTCGGCGGCGGCTACGCGGGCACCGAGACCGCCGCCTGCCTCCAGCGGCTGACCACCGCAGCCGCCCACCGCTACCCGCGCCTGGACGCCCGGCAGATCAAGTGGCACCTGATCGACATCGCCCCGAAGCTGATGCCGGAGCTCGGCGACCCGCTCGGCGAGGCCGCCCTGGAGGTGCTGCGCGACCGCGGCATCGAGGTGTCGCTGGGCGTCTCGGTGGCCGAAGTCGGCGCCGAGACCGTCAAGTTCACCGACGGCCGGGTGCTTCCCTGCCGCACCCTGATCTGGACCGCCGGGGTGGCCGCGAGCCCGCTGATCGGCACCCTGGACGCCGAGACGGTCCGCGGCCGGCTGGCCGTGACGGCGGAGATGCGGGTGCCGCAGTTCGAGGGCGTGTTCGCGATCGGCGACGCCGCCGCCGTCCCCGACCTCGCCAAGGGTGACGGCGCGGTCTGCCCGCCGACCGCCCAGCACTCCGCCCGCCAGGGCCGCGCGGTCGCGAACAACGTGATCGCCTCGCTCCACAACCAGCCCCTGGAGCCGTACTACCACAAGGACTTGGGCCTGGTGGTCGACCTCGGCGGCAAGGACGCGGTGTCCAAGCCGCTCGGCGTGGAACTGCGCGGGGTGCCCGCCCAGGTGGTGGCGCGCGGCTACCACCTGATGGCGATGCGCACCAACGCGGCCAAGTTCCGGGTGGGCGCCAACTGGCTGCTCAACGCGACCGCCGGCGACGACTTCGTCCGCACCGGCTTCCTCGCCCGCCAGCCCGCCCGGCTGCAGGACTTCGAGTACACCGACGCGTACTTGACGAAGGATCAGGTCCGCGCGCACGCCCAGTCGCTGCTCGCGAAGGGCTGAGCTCCGAGCGCCGAGCACCGCGCGCCGACCGGAACACGGAGCGAAAGCGGGACGGCGAGCCGAACGGCGCCCCCGCGGCCGGAGCCGCGGGGGCGCCGGACCGTGCGGTCACCGTGCGGTCAGGTACATCCCGCTCGCGTCCTGCCCGGCCGTGTTGCGGCACGCGTAGTCACCGCTCGGACGCGCCCACAGCAGCGTCAGGCAGCGCCCGACCGCCTGCTGGCCGTAGTAGTTGGGGTGCATCGACTCCTGCAGCACGCCCTGCGTGGAGTTGAGCCCGCCGTCCAGGAAGCGCGCCCACTCGCTGGTGGTCGCGGACGGACCCGAGGTCGCGGTCGGCTGCCTGGTGGCCGTCGAGCAGACCTCGCGGCCCTGCAGCATGTCCGACAGGTCCAGGAACTGCGCGCCCTTGGCGGCGGCGACGCCCGCCAGCGACCGGGAGATCTGCGGCACCATCGAGTCGCGCGCCCAGTCGGCGTCCCCGTCCCAGAACGGGCAGCCGCCGGTGTCGGAGCGGGTCCAGCCGCTCTCCGGGTAGCGCATCTCGGCGCTGCGCGGGACCGGCGACGGGTAGGACTGCAGCACCAGGCGGTAGTCCGACCGCGCGTAGCCGGCGTCGGCCATCACCGCGCGGACCTCGTCGATCGCCTTGCCGACCCCGGCCATCGCCGCGGGCATCTTGGCGTCGATCTGGGACTGCGCGGAGCCGTGGCAGTACGAGTACCAGATCAGGTAGTCCTGCACGCAGGTGGAGATGACGTCGGCGAAGCCCAGGTCGTTGCCGCCGATCGACAGGGTGATCAGCTTGACGTTGTTCTGCCGTGCCACGGCGGCGAGTTGGTCGGCCTGCGGGGCCTCGCCCTTGTACGACTGGCCGCCGTTGGAGGCGCGGAAGACGTTCGCGGTGACGGCGCCGGAGCAGGCCAGGTTGATCTCGTTCTGGGCGCCGGTGGAGGCGCTGAGCACCTCGGCGACGTCCGAGCGGTCGCACCCGCTCGTGGCGGTGGCGCCGTAGATCCGCGAGGGGTCGTACGAACTGCCGGTCCAGGCGCGGTCGGTGCCGTTGCGGCTGCCGCTGGTGCCCGCCGAGTTGCCCTTCCAGCGGCCGGCCTCGCCGGAGATGTAGCTGTCGCCGAGCGTGACGCTGGCGGTGGGCCCGGACGGCACGGCGGCCGTCGCGGACGGGGCGGCGGAGGCCGGCGAGGCGGCGGCCAGGCCCGCGACGGCGAGCGGGAGGGCGAGCGCTGCGGTGAGCAGCCGTCGGGCGGGTCGAGGGGCGCTGCGGGTGTTGTTCGAACAGTTCTCGGGCACTGCGGAACTCCTGCGGCTCGGTCTTCCCGCGGCATGGGGAACGGGAGGACGCCTGGGTGAGGGTGGGCCGCCGGCCGGTGGCGCGATGAAGATGACATGCCCGCGCCGGTTACCGCTAGGTAGCTGCAGGAGGTTTCCGCTTTTGTTACCGCCGGGTTCAGACCAAGCCCGCGGCCGACGACCGGATGCCGCCCGCGGTTCACACCCGCAACACCTGCCCCACCCACCCCACAGGCCCCGAGCCGCGAGGCCCCGGGCCCGAGCCCCCAGACCCCGGGACCCGGGGGCTCACACCAGCCGCGATCCACCCCCACCCGTCCCCAGCACCGCCGCCAGGTCCTCCGCCAGTTCCCGCGCCTGCGCCGCCTCCAGCCGCGCCGTGGTGAACCGCAGCCCGGGCGGCGACTGGATCCGGTACCGCGCGCCGGGCGCCGCGACCCAGCCGCGCTGCACCAGCGCCGCCAGCACCGAGGTCTCGTCCGGCACCGGCACCCAGACGTTCAGCCCGCTCCGCCCGTGCGCGGCGATCCCCCGGGCCGCCAGCTCGCCCAGCAGCGCGTCCCGCCGGGCCCGGTACGCGGCGGCCACCCGGTCCGCCGGCGCGGCGTCGCCGCGCCACAGCTCCGCGACGGTGCGCTGCAGCAGGTGGCTGACCCAGCCGGCGCCCAGCCGCAGCCGGCCGACCACCCGCCCGATCGTCTCCTCGTCGCCGACCGCCACCGAGACCCGCAGGTCGGGCCCGTACGCCTTGGCCGCCGAGCGCACCACCGCCCAGTGCCGGGTCTCGGCGCCGACGAGCGAGTGGTAGGGCTGGTCGACCATGCCGTGCCCGTGGTCGTCCTCGACCAGCAGTACCCCGGGGTGCTCGGCCAGGACGGCCTTCAGCGCCTCGGCCCGCCGCGCGGTGAGCGCCGCCCCGGTCGGGTTCTGCGCCCGACTGGTGACCACCACGGCGCGGACGCCCTCGGTCAGCGCCTCGGCCAGCGCGTCCGGCAGCGGGCCCTCGTCGTCCAGCCGGACGGGCACCTGCCGCAGCCCCAGCGCGGGCAGCAGGTCGAGCAGGCTGCCCCAGCCCGGGTCCTCGACGGCCACCGCGTCGCCGGGGCGCAGCCGGGCGCCGAGGATCCGTTCGATGGTGTCCAGCGAGCCGGAGGCGACGGCGATCGGGCCGCCGGGCAGCCCGTCGGCCTCGAAGGAGGCGCGGGCGAGCGCGAGCAGCAGCGGGTCGACGGCGGCGTGCCCGTACAGCACCGGGTCGGTGCGCGCGGCCTCGGCGGCGGCCGCCAGCGCCGGGGTGAGGTCGGGCAGCAGGGCCGGGTCGGGGTTGCCGGTGGAGAGGTCGCGGGCGTGCGGCGGGACGGGGATGCGGATCTGGTCGCGGGGGGTGAGGGCGGGCCTGGGCAGGATGCGGCTGCCCTTGCGCCCGGCGGTCTCGATCACCCCGCGGTCGCGCAGCAGCCGGTAGGCGGCGGCGACGGTGTTGGGGTTGACGCCCAGTTCGGCGGCGAGGTCGCGCAGCGGGGGCAGCGCGGTTCCGGGGGCGAGCCGTCCGCTGCTCACGCCCTGTTCGATGTGGGCGGCGATTTCGCTGGCGCGTCGCCCTTTCAGCGGATAGTCTCCTAGCACAAAGCAAATTATGCACTAGTACATAGAGGATGTCATGTCAGCCAACCCGGAAGGCTCGCCCAGCTACTCCCGCACACCCAGGACCACCCCCACCCGCTACCGGGACCGGGCCACCTGGGAGCAGGAGGCGATCCACGCCATCCTCGACAGCGCCTACATCTGCCACCTCGGCTTCGTCGTCGACGGCGCCCCCGTGGTCCTGCCGACGATCTACGCCCGGGTCGGCAGCCGGCTCTACGTCCACGGTTCCACCGGCAGCCGCCCGCTGCGCAACGCCGCCGGCGAGCAGGGCATGCCGGTCTGTGTCACCGTCACCCAGGTCGACGCGCTGGTGCTGACCAAGTCCGCGTTCAACCACTCGGTGAACTTCCGCTCGGTGGTCGCCCACGGCACGGCGTACCAGGTCACCGACCCCGAGGAGCTGGACGTCGCGCTCGCCGCGCTGGTCGACCACGCGGTGCCGGGGCGTTCCGCCGAGGTCCGTCCGGCCAACGCCAAGGAGCTCGCCGCCACCGCCGTCATCCGGCTGGAGCTGGACGAGGTCTCGGCCAAGACCCGCGAGGACGGCGCCGACGACGATCCGGAGGACGTCGGCCTGCCGCACTGGTCCGGCCTGATCCCGGTCACCACCGTGCACGGCACCCCCGAGCCGCACCCCGGCACCACCGTCCCGCTCCCCGCGCACCTGCGCGGCTACCCCCGCTGACGGGAGGCCCACCCGTGCTGATCCGATCCTGGGACCGCGGTGACGAGGCCGAGTGGCGCGCCTGGCTGGCCGAGGGGCGGGACTTCGGCCTGCTCGCCGCCAACGGCCGCCCCGGCGAGGGGCCGGTGCTCGTCCCCACCCACTTCCTGCTGGACGTCGACCGCGGCGAGGTCCTGCTCCACCTCGCCGCGCCCAACCCGCTGCTCGCCGCCGTCCGGGCCGATCCGCAGGTCACCCTCGCGGTCACCGACGGCTACGCCTTCGCCCCGGGCCACTGGCGCGGCGCCCCGGGCACGCCCACCAGCTACTACGCCTCGGTCCACTTCCACTGCACCGCCGAGGTGGTGGAGTCGGCGGCCGGCAAGGCGGAGATCCTCAACCGTCAGCTGGCGCACTTCCAGCCCGAGACGCCGGAGGTCCGGGTGGTGCCCGGCGAGGGCGAGCTGGCCCGGCAGCTGCCCGGGCTGCGCGCGCTCCGGTTGACGGTGAACGAGGTGCGGGCCAAGTTCAAGTACGACGACAAGAAGCCCGCCGAGGCGCAGTACGCGATCGCCGACCGGCTCGCCGAGCGGGCCGACGGCAGCGGGCGCGGCCGCGACCAGTACGCCGCGGCCCGTACCCAGTTGCTCCGCCGTCACCGACGGCGCACCGCCTAGGCGTGTCTGCCACACCCTGGCCGCGCACCGAGCGGCCGCGCACCACCGGCTGACCCCGGATCACCCGATCGGCCGCCAACTCGGGCAGGTCGGCGGCGGCGCTGCTCGAATGTGAGACGAGCCCTGCCCACTCGGCGTCAGAGCGGGCCCGTCCACCCCGGGAGCGCGCGTGTCCTCAGTCAACAGCCAACCGGCGGCCGGCGAGTCCCACCTCGGTCACGTGGTGTTCATCTCGGCGGCCGCCGCCATGGGCGGTTTCCTGTTCGGCTACGACAGCGCGGTGATCAACGGCGCCGTGACGGGCATCCAGAAGCACTTCGCGGTGGGCCACGGCACGACCGCCTTCGTGGTGGCGATCGCGCTGCTGGGTTCGGCGGCCGGCGCGGTGATGGCCGGCCGGCTCGCCGACCACCTCGGCCGGGTGCGCACGATGCTGCTGGCCGCCGCACTGTTCGCGGCCAGCGGCATCGGCTCGATGTTCCCGCCGAACATCGAGGTTCTCGCCACCTGGCGCGTGGTCGGCGGCGTCGCGATCGGCATCGCCTCGGTGATCGCGCCGACCTACATCGCCGAGGTCGCCCCGACGGCGTACCGCGGCCGGCTCGCTTCCTTCCAGCAGATGGCGATCGTGCTCGGCATCACCGTCTCCCAGCTCGCCAACTGGGCGCTCAACCAGGCCGCCGGCGGCGAGTCCACCAACCACCTCGGCGGCGTCCAGGCCTGGCAGTGGATGCTCGGCGTCGAGGCCATCCCGGCCTTGGTCTACGGGTTGATGGCGCTCGCCATCCCGGAGTCGCCGCGCTTCCTGATCGCCGACCACCGCGAGGCGCAGGCCCGCAAGGTGCTGGTCGAGGTCGAGGGCGAGGGGGTGGACCTGGACGCCCGCGTGGCGGAGATCCGCGCGGTGCTGGAGTCCGCCCGCAAGCCCCGGCTCGGCGACCTGCTCGGCGGCCGCTTCGGCCTGCTGCCGATCGTCTGGGTCGGCATCGGCGCCTCGGTGTTCCAGCAGTTCGTCGGCATCAACGTGATCTTCTACTACTCGTCCTTCCTGTGGCAGTCGGTCGGCATCAACGAGTCCAACTCCCTGCTGATCAGCCTCTCCACCTCGATCATCAACGTGATCGGCACGGTGATCGCGATGGCCCTGGTGGACCGGATCGGGCGAAAGCCGCTCGCCCTGGCCGGCTCGATCGGGATGGCGGCCGCGCTGGGCACCGCCGCCTGGGCGTTCTCCTACCGGCACGGCACCGGCGACACCGCCACCCTGGACGACACCCACGCCACCGTCGCCCTGGTCGCCGCGCACGTCTTCGTGCTCTGCTTCGCGTTCTCCTGGGGCGTGGTGGTCTGGGTGCTGCTCGGCGAGATGTTCCCCAACCGGATCCGCGCCCTGGCGCTGTCCGTCGCCGCCTCGGCGCAGTGGATCGCCAACTGGGCGATCACCGTCAGCTTCCCGGACCTCGCCGACTGGAACCTGTCCGCGACGTACGTCATCTACGCGGCCTTCGCGCTGCTCTCCATCCCGTTCGTGGCCTTCTGCATCAAGGAGACCAAGGGCCGTGCCCTGGAGGAGATGGGCTAGCACCCCCGGCGCAGCACCCCCGGGGCCCGCCCCACCGATCCCCCGCCGTACCCGGCCCGAACCACCGAGAGGAAGCCATGCCTGAACAGGGCGGCTCCCGGCAGAACGTCACCTTCCCGAGCAACGGCCGCACCGCGCACGGCTACCTGGCCCGCCCGCCGCAGGGCGTCGGGCCGGGCCTGGTGGTGGTCCAGGAGTGGTGGGGCCTCACCTCGCACATCGCCGACGTGGCCGACCGCTTCGCCGCCGAGGGCTTCACCGTCCTGGCCCCCGACCTGTTCGGCGGCGCCACCACCCACGACGGCGCCGAGGCGGCCCGCTTCGAGCGCGACCTCCCGGTCGACCGGGCGGTGGAGGACCTGGCCGGGGCGGTCGACCACCTGCTCGCACTGGACGGCGTGGTCGGCGACGCGGTCGGCGCGGTCGGCTTCTGCATGGGCGGCGGCTTCGCCCTGCTGCTGGCCGCCCGGGCCGGCGACAAGGTGGCCGCCGTGGTCCCGTTCTACGGCCTGCCACCCGACCCGGACTTCGACTACCGCGGCCTGACCGCCCACGTGCTGGGCCACTTCGGCGAGTTGGACGGCTCGATCCCGATGGACGCGGTGGACGAGGCGGCGATCCGGATCGGCGAGGCCACCGATGTCCGCCCGGAGGTCCACTTCTACCCGGCCGGGCACGCCTTCATGAACGACGAGAACCTGCTCGGCACCTACGACCCGCTCCAGGCCCGGATCGCCTGGCGCCGGACCCTCACCTTCCTCTGGGGCCACCTCGGCTGACTCCGGCGCCGCCCCGCCCGGCTCCCGGGCCACCTCCGCCCACGCCGGCGCCACCCCGGCTGAAACCCCACCCTCCGGGCGTCCCGGTGGGAAAAGCGGATGGACACCCGTACGGCCCCACGGCATAGTCGCCGGGTGCCGACCCCACCCCCGCCCCCACGCCGCTTCGCCTGGGCGAGCCGCAACTTCCGCATCCAGACCGCCGCCACCGTGATCAGCGGCCTCGGCAACGCCGGAGCCCCCATCGCGACCGCCTTCGCCGTGCTCGGCACCGGCGGCAGCACCACCGAGGTCGGCTACGTCACCGCCGCCCGGCTGGTCCCCACCGTGCTGCTCATGATCGTGGGCGGCACCCTCGCCGACCGGCTGCCGCGCCACCTGATCATGGTCGCCGCCAACGTGTTCAGCGGCGTCTCCCAGGCCGTCCTGGCCGCCCTGGTGCTGACCGGGGACGTCCGGCTCTGGCAGATGCTGGCCCTCTCCGCGGCCGGCGGGGCCGGCTACGCCCTCTACTCCCCCGCCTCCGGCGGCATGATCATGCAGGCCGTCCCCCAGGAGCACGCCGCCCGCGCCTTCGCGGTCTTCCGGATGGGTCTCAACGCCTCCCAGATCGGCGGCGCCGCCCTCGGCGGCGCGCTCACCGCCGCCGTCGGCCCTGGCTGGGTGCTCGCCCTGGACGCCCTGTGCTTCCTGGCCGCCGCCGCCCTCCGCTTCTTCCTGGAGCCGGAGAAGGCCCCCGCCCCCTCCGGCTCCAGCATGCTGCGCGACCTTCGCGAGGGCTGGCGGGAGTTCGCCTCCCGCCGCTGGCTCTGGGTGATCGTGCTCCAGTTCTCCGTCCTGGTCGCCTGCGTCAACGCGGTCGAGTCGGTGTACGGGCCGACGGCCGCCAAGGAGCGGCTCGGCGGGGCGGGCGCCTGGGGTCTGGCGATGTCCGCCTACGGTGTCGGCCTGGTGGCCGCCAGCCTGCTGATGACGCGCTGGCGGCCCCGCCGGATCCTGCTGGTCGGCAACTGGGGGGTCTTCCTGTTCGGCGTGCCCGCCCTCGCCCTCGCCGCCGAGGTGCCGCTGCCGCTGCTGGTCGCAGCGATGTTCCTGTCCGGCGTCGGCGTCACCGTCTTCAGCGTCAACTGGATGGTCGCGCTCCAGCAGGAGATACCCGAGGAGATGTTCTCCCGGGTCACCGCGTACGACGAGCTCGGCTCCTACTCGCTCGCCCCGGTCGGCACCGCGCTGGCCGGCCCCGCCGCCGTGGCGCTCGGGCTGGCCGGCGCGCTCTGGGCCTGCGCCGTCGCCTGCCTGGTGCTCAGCGCGGTCGTCCTGCTGGACCCGCAGGTGCGTCGGCTGAGCCGTCGGAGCACGGCGGACGCACCGGTGCGCGTCGACGAGCCCGCGCCCGCCCCCTGAGCGCCCGCGCGCCCCGCGTGCGCCCGCCCGTGGGCAACCGGAGGTACGCGCGGGGCGTCCGACCAGTCAGGAAACACCACCGTCCCTGGGGGCCCACCGGTGCCGAAGCCACTGCTGTTCCTGGACGTCGACGGCGTCCAGAACCCGGTCTGCCCGCACCCGGACGCCGGGTTCGACGCCCACACCCTGTTCGGCTACACCGTCCTGCTGTCCGCCCGGCACGGCGCCTGGCTGCGCGAACTCACCGGAACGTACGACCTGGTCTGGGCCACGACCTGGGAGGAGCACGCCAACACCCACATCGCCCCGGCGATCGGACTGGACCCGCTCCCGGTGGTCACCTTCACCGGCTACGTCCCGCAGCCCGGCGACCCGCGCGTCCCCCTGATGGAGCTGTTCTCTGCCGCCAAGTGGGCGCCGCTGCTGCGCTACGCCGGGAGCCGGCCGTTCGCCTGGGTGGACGACGTCATCCCGCCGCGGCTGGTCCGCCGCTCCCACTGGCGCCAGGACCGCCTGCTGCTGCCCGTCGACCCCGGCCAGGGCCTGGAGCGCCGGCACGTCGACCGGCTGCTCGCCCGGCCGCCGCGCGGCCGGGCGCAGGCGCTCAGGGGGTCGGCAGCCAGCTGACGTGCCCGGCCAGCAGCGCGTACCCGACGAAGGCCACCGTGTCGATCAGCGCGTGCGCCGCCACCAGCGGCATCACCCGCCCCCAGCGCCGGTACAGCAGGCAGAACACCGCGCCCATCACCATGTTGCCGACCATCCCGCCGACCCCCTGGTACAGGTGGTACGAGCCGCGCAGCACCGAACTCGCCACCACCGCCGCCGGCCAGGACCACCCCAACTGCCCGGCCCTGCGCAGCAGGTAGCCGAGGACGACGACCTCCTCCAGGATCGCGTTCTGCCAGGCCGACAGCACCAGCACCGGCACCCGCCACCACACGTCCGGCAGCCCGGACGGCGCCACCGTCAGGTTGTACCCGGCCGCCTGCGAGGCCAGGTAGAGCGCCAGCCCCGACCCGCCGATCGCGGCCGCGACGGCGGCGCCCCGCCCCAGGTCCCGCAGCTTCTGCCCGAGGTCGAAGCCCAGCACCCGCAGCGCGACCCCCTCGCGCACCAGCAGGTAGCCGACCAGCACCACCGGCATCAGCCCGCGCCCGACGTAGTACAGCTGCCACACCAGGTCCAGCCAGGGCCGCCCGGGCGCCCGCGAGCCGTTCAGCGTGGCGACCTGCTGGCCGAGCTTGAGCGGTTCGGTGAGCGAGCCGGCGAAGCTGATCAGCGCACTGATCCCGCTGGCCCCGAGGGAGAGGCCGAGGACGATCAGCAGCTCCACGCCGAACAGCCGACGGGTGGGCTTCGCGGTCTCCGGCGCGGTCGGGACGGTGGTCACGGGGGCTCCAGCGGACGGGCGGTCGCTCCGGCCGTCGGCCGACCGCCGGAGCGATCATCCTGACACAGCCGCCGGACCGCCCCGGCGGCGAGGTCTCAGCCCACCGGCCAGGTGTGCACCGGCTCGCCGCCGCGCATGTGCTCGGCGTAGCGCCTGGTCATCGCCGCGAGCGCGGCCGGCCGGTCCATCCCGTACTGCTCGCGCAGCCGGTGGAAGGTCGCGGCCTGCCAGGACGCGCCGTTGGTGCGGCGCAGGCAGCGCTGCTCGATGATGCCCAGGTAGCGGTCCCGGTCGGCGGGCTCCACACCCCACTCGTCGAGGCCCTGGTAGGCCATCGGCAGCAGCTCGTTCAGCACCAGGTCGACGGCGGACACGGTCTGCAGCCCGCCGCCGCGCCCGGCCCGGCCGGGGCGCGGCCACTGGAACACCGCGTCGATGCCGTACCGGGCGCCCTGCTGGAAGTTCTCGTCCGCCCGCTCGAACGGCAGCCGGGTCCAGATCGGCCGGGGCTGCTCGGCGAGCACCCGCACCAGCCCGTAGTAGAAGGCGGCGTTGGCCAGCGTGTCGGCGACCGTCGGCCCGGCCGGCAGCGCCCGGTTCTCCACCCGCAGGTGCGCCACCCCGCCCGCGACGTCGTACACCGGGCGGTTCCAGCGGTAGATGGTGCCGTTGTGCAGCCGCATCTCGGCGAGCCTGGGCGCGCCGCCGGAGGCCAGCACCTTCAGCGGGTCCTCGTCGTCGCAGATCGGCAGCAGTGCGGGGAAGTACTTCAGGTTCTCCTCGAACAGGTCGTACGCCGAGTCCACCCAGCGCTCGCCGAACCAGGTGATCGGGCGCACGCCCTGCGCCTTGAGCTCCGCCGTACGGGTGTCGCAGGCCTGCTGGAAGAGCACCGGACGGGTCTCCCGCCACAGCTCCCGGCCGAACAGGAAGGGCGAGTTGGCGCCGAGCGCGAGTTGCGGCCCGCAGATCGCCTGGGCCGCGTTCCAGACCGAGGAGAACCGCTCCGGCGTCACCTGGAGGTGCAGTTGGAGCGAGGTGGCGGCGGCCTCGGCCACCATGGTGATCGACTCCAGCTGGAGGTGCTCGACCCCCTCGATGTCCAGTGCGATGTCCTCCCCGCGGGCGGCCAGGATCTGGTCGCTGAGCAGGCTGTACCGCTGGTTGTGGCTCATCGCGTCCAGCCCGGTGTGGGCGTGCTCCAGAGTCGGCAGGATGCCCACCATCACGATCCGGGCGCCCACCTCGGCCGCCCGCCGGTCGGCGTAGCGCAGCCCGGTGTCGATCTCCTCGCGCAGGTCCTCGAAGACGTGCCCGCAGAGCCGGTGCGGCGTGATGTTGACCTCGATGTTGAACCGGCCCAGCTCGGTCTGGAAGTCGCTGGAGGCGATCGAGCTCAGCACCTGCGCGTTGTTCATGGCCGGCAGGCCCTGCTCGTCGGCCAGGTTGAGCTCGATCTCCAGGCCCACCACGGCTCGCGGCCGGTCGAACCGGTCCTCCTGGAGCATCCGTCCGAGCGCTTCGAGACAGGCGTGGAGCTTGCGCCGGTACTGCTGCCGGTCCGCCAGTTCCGCCCGAGTCGCCACGACCTTCTCGCCCACGGTCCCCTCCTCCAGAGCCACCCCGTCGAGCACCCGGTCGACCGACCGTGCAAGCATCATGCCCACCTCGAAGATCGATACCCGAATGCGCGTACTGGCTTGCATTGCAAGGCATCTGACGGAAAATCAGAGGAACTGTGGACTTGCCCGGCACCACTGCCTGTGATAAACAGATCACCCTGCGCACCTGTTCGAATTCGCACAGCGCCCTGGCCGGCCCGCCCCGCTCCGAACCCCACGTCGACGGCGGCGACCGTGCCGGGCACCGCGATCCTGCACAACCGGACACGGCCGGGCCCCGTCATCGAGGACGCGTCGCCCGCCACGCCGGTATGCCGCACTCGCACGCCGATCTCGCTAGGAGAGGCGGACCCGCCATGACTCTGCAACCCCCCCAGCCCCCACCGAGCGCCCTGCGCGCGGTCCTGGGCGCGCTCGACTCGGAGACCGCACTGCGCCAGCCCGCCGCCGCAGCCCTGCGCCATCCGACCGGCCCACTGCTCCCCGCCCACCCGCTCGCGGTGCACGTCCTGGACGGCCCGCGGCCGGAGCTGCCGGCCGCCCGCCGCACCGGCTGGCGCTTCCTGATCAAGGACGGCGCCGAGGTGGCCGCCGCCGCCGAGGTGGTGCAGAGCGCCGAGGGCCACAGCTTCTCCCACTTCACCGCCGGCCCCTACCTCGACTCGACGGTCCGGGCGCTGCGCGAGGCCTGGCAGCTCGCCCAGAGCTCCCGGACCCGCCAGCAGCCCCGGCTGCTGACCTTCCCCGGCCAGTACGCCACGGCGCTGTGGCTGCACAGCCCCGACGCCGGCCCGGCCGCCGACCTGCTGATCCCGCTGGCCCCGGCCCCGCTCGGCGTCACCGCCCACCGCGCCTACCCGGCCGCCGAGCTGCTGCCGCTGCTCGTCCGCGCCCCGCTCCCCCGGCCGCTGCTGCTGGGCTCCTCCTGACACCCGCCGACGACCCCGAGGGCCGCCGGGCCCACCCGCCCGACGGCCCTCGACCGCGCCCGCGCACCCTCCCGACGACCCCGGCGGCCCCCCGCGCACCCTCCCGGCCCGCCCCGAAGCCCCTCACCCGATCGGTGACCACCCGAACGGGCCATCGGGCATGGCCCCATCGGACCATGCCCCGGCTGACCCACTGGTGCGTCTTTTCCCGTCGGCCCCACCTGAACGGGTGATCTCTGCCCGGGAGTTGTGGCGCATGTCACGAAATCCCTGCGCGCGGGTCGCAGGATGCCGACACTGGGAACCAGCGTGGAAGGACCACCTGTCCTACCCACTTGAACGCCGGTCCACACCTGGCCGGCGTGCGGACAGGATCCGACCACCGCGGCGGTTCCGGACGGTACGACCTCCGGCGCCGCACCACGGGGAGGATCGCAGAGCGAAGCGAGGGTACGCGTATGTGCCAGCACCGTCCTGAGTGCCCGTCGGCCGAGTCCGAGGACCGCGAGGCGGCCGCGTCGGTGGCCCGCCACCCGGAGCAGGGCTGGAGCCTGCTCTGCAACGGCGTCGTCCTGTTCGAGGACACCGGGGAACTGCTGCCCGACGGCCGGGTGATCGCCCCGCGCCGCCCCGTCGCCCACGCGGCCTGACCACCCGGTCCGTCCGGACGGCGGGGGCAGCCGCCGACTCGACCGGCGCAACGGGCAGGGCCCCGGCGGAAACTCCGCCGGGGCCCTGCCGTCCGACCCGGACCTCCGGAGCCCGGTCCGGTCAGACGCCGTACTCGTCCAGCGGCGGGCAGGAGCAGACCAGATTGCGGTCGCCGTACGCGCCGTCGATCCGGCTCACCGGCGGCCAGTACTTGTCGGCCGGGTTCACACCCGCCGGGAAGACCGCCTCCTGCCGCGAGTAGCCGTGCGCCCAGTCGCCGGCCAGCGTGGCGGCGGTGTGCGGGGCGTTGCGCAGCGGGTTGTCGTCGGCCGCCCACTCGCCCGAGCCGACCTTGTCGATCTCGGCCCGGATGGTGATCATCGCGTCGCAGAACCGGTCGATCTCGTGCAGGTCCTCGGACTCGGTCGGCTCGATCATCAGCGTGCCGGCCACCGGGAACGACATCGTCGGCGCGTGGAAGCCGTAGTCGATCAGGCGCTTGGCGATGTCGTCCACCGTCACGCCCGTCTCCTTGGTCAGCGGGCGCAGGTCGATGATGCACTCGTGCGCGACCAGCCCGCCCGGGCCGGTGTAGAGCACCGGGAAGTGCGGCGCCAGGCGCTTGGCGATGTAGTTGGCGTTCAGCACCGCGACCTGGGTCGCACGCTTGAGGCCCTCGCCGCCCATCAGCCGGACGTACGCCCAGGAGATCGGCAGGATGGCCGCCGAGCCCCACGGCGCGGCCGAGATCGGGCCGACGCCGGTGGCCGGGCCGGCCTCCTCCTGCAGCGGGTGGTTCGGCAGGTACGGCGCCAGGTGGGCGCGCACCGCGACCGGGCCGACGCCCGGGCCGCCACCGCCGTGCGGGATGCAGAAGGTCTTGTGCAGGTTCAGGTGCGAGACGTCCGCGCCGAACTTGCCCGGCTTGGCGAGGCCGACCAGGGCGTTCAGGTTGGCGCCGTCCACGTACACCTGGCCGCCGGCCTCGTGCACCAGGGCGCAGATGTCGGTGATCTGGGTCTCGTACACGCCGTGGGTGGACGGGTAGGTGACCATCAGCACGGCGAGGTTGTCGCGGTGCTGCTCGATCTTGGCCTTCAGGTCGTCGACGTCCACGTCGCCGTCGACCAGGGTCTTCACCACGACCACGCGCATGCCGGCCATCACCGCGGAGGCCGCGTTGGTGCCGTGCGCCGAGGACGGGATCAGGCAGACGTCGCGCTGGGTGTCGCCGTTGGCGTGGTGGTAGGCGCGCACGGCCAGCAGGCCGGCCAGCTCGCCCTGCGAGCCCGCGTTCGGCTGGATCGACACGGCGTCGTAGCCGGTCACCTCGGCCAGCTGCTGCTCCAGCTGGCGGATCAGGGTCAGGTAGCCCTGGGCCTGGTCGATCGGCGCGAAGGGGTGCAGCTGGCCGAACTCCGGCCAGGTCACCGCCTCCATCTCGGTGGTCGCGTTGAGCTTCATGGTGCAGGAGCCCAGCGGGATCATGCCGCGGTCCAGCGCGTAGTCCCGGTCCGACAGGCGGCGCAGGTAGCGCAGCATGGCGGTCTCCGAGCGGTGGCTGTGGAAGACCGGGTGGGTCAGGTACTCGTCCTCGCGCAGCAACCCGGCGGGCAGCGCGTCGGCGGCCTCGGCGACCTCGACGGCGGGGACGCCGAACGCGGCCCAGACGCCGGCCAGGTGCTCGCGGGTGGTGGTCTCGTCGGTGGAGACGGAGATCCGGTCCTCGCCGTCCTGGTACAGGTTGATGCCGTTGGCGCGGGCGGCGGCGGCGATCTCGGCGGCGCGGCCCGGGACGACGGCGGTGACGGTGTCGAAGAACTCGCCGTGCAGCAGCTCGACGCCGCCGGCCCGCAGGCCCTCGGCGAGGGCGGCGGCGTAGCGGTGGGTACGGCGGGCGATGTCGGCCAGGCCGTCCGGGCCGTGGTAGACGGCGTACATCGAGGCCATCACGGCGAGCAGCACCTGGGCGGTGCAGATGTTGCTGGTGGCCTTCTCGCGGCGGATGTGCTGCTCGCGGGTCTGCAGCGCCAGGCGGTAGGCGCGGTTGCCGTCGGCGTCGACGGAGACGCCGACCAGGCGGCCGGGCAGCGAGCGGGCGTACTCGGCGCGCACCGACAGGTAGCCGGCGTGCGGGCCGCCGAAGCCCATCGGGACACCGAAGCGCTGCGAGGTGCCGCAGGCGATGTCGGCGCCCAGCGAGCCCGGGGACTTGAGCAGGGTCAGCGCGAGCAGGTCGGCGGCGACGGCGACGATCGCGCCCAGGCCGTGCGCCTGCTCGATCACCGGGGCGAGGTCGCGGACCACGCCGGTGGCGCCCGGGTACTGGAGCAGCACGCCGAAGACGCCGCGCTCGGCGATCTCGGCCGGGATGCCCTCGGACAGGTCGGCGACGACGACCTCGACGCCGGTCGGCACCGCGCGGGTGTTGATCACCGCGACGGTCTGCGGCAGGGTCTCGGCGTCGACCAGGAAGACACCGCCCTTGACCTTGGTGACGCGGCGGGCCAGCGCCATCGCCTCGGCGGCCGCGGTGCCCTCGTCCAGCAGCGAGGAGCCGGAGGTCGGCAGGCCGGTCAGGTCGGAGACCACGGTCTGGAAGTTGAGCAGCGCCTCCAGGCGGCCCTGCGAGATCTCCGGCTGGTACGGGGTGTAGGCGGTGTACCAGGCCGGGTTCTCCATGACGTTGCGCAGGACCACCGGCGGGGTGAAGGTGCCGTAGTAGCCCAGGCCGATCATCGGCTGGAGCACCTGGTTGCGGCCGGCCAGCTCGCGCAGCTCGGCGAGGACCTGGGCCTCGGTCCGGCCCGCGGGCAGGTCCAGGGCGGTGATGGAACGGATCGCCTCGGGCACCGCGGTGGCCGCGAGCTCGTCCAGCGAGCCGTAGCCGACGGACGCCAGCATCTTCTCCTGCGCGGCGGCGTCGGGGCCGATGTGGCGGTTCTCGAAGGGGCTGGCCAGCTCAAGCTCGGTGAGGGTCGAGGCGCTGGTGGGGCGTCCCGCGTTCGGCTGGGCGTTCATGGTGGTCGAGGCCTCCTGGTCACGGACCGGCGGGGGTACGCACGCCGGCCGGCCGTCGCCGCTGCGCACAGCGGACGAACCGGGGCGGGCGGACCCGACAGGCCTCCCCCTCTGTCATCGGGACCTGAGAGCTTCACCCGCACGGAGCGCTGTGGCACCCCGCCGGCTTGCACCGTCGGTGAGGGTGGTGATCGCCGGCTCCCATGCCGACACTCCTGCCCTGCTTTCCAGAGTGACCTACCCCACACGGTACGGATGCCTGAGAGATTCCGGGGAGGAGTTGCTCCTTCGGCGCTCCGACCAGCGGTTTTCGCGGTCGGAGACTCTCCCGAGCGGGCTCTGCGGTCGCCGCCCAGGGTACCAGCGGGAGGCCCTCCGATCACGGGTGCGTCAGGTCACTCGGGGTCTACGCGCGTCCCCCGGACGGTCCAGCGCGCCGCCCGTCCGGGCGCACCCCGGTAGCGACCGCCCGATTCATGGCTTTTGGTGTGAAGTGGCGACCGGCACGGGTGCTCCGGCCGCCTTTCTGCGGGACTTCCGCAGGCTCAGCGCACGGGAGGAAAGAGTGCAGACCGACATCGACCCACGGGACCTCATCGGTCACAAGGCCGTCGACCGCAACGGAGACAAGATCGGCACGGTCGACGAGGTCTACCTGGACGACGCCACCGGCCGGCCGGAGTGGGCCGCGGTCCGGACCGGCATCTTCGGCCGGGACGCCTTCGTCCCACTGACCACGAGCGAGTTCTCCGGTGAGGAACTCCGGGTGCCGTACGACAAGTCGCTGGTGAAGGAGTCGCCGGACTTCGGCGTCGGCCAGCACCTGTCCCCCGCCCAGGAGCTCCAGCTCTACCGCTACTACGGGCTCGACACCTCGATGGACGGCCGCCCGAACGGCGAGAACGGCAGCCACGCCAAGCAGCCCGACCTCGACTTCGGCACCACGGCAGCCGCCGCCACCACCACCGCGGCGGCCCCGGCCAAGCCGCTCACCTTCCACACCCCCGAGCGCTCGCCCGAGCCGGCCCCGGCCAGGACCCCGGTTCCCACCGCCGCCGCGCCCGGCTCCACCGCCCCGACCCTCACCGCCCCCACCGTCGCCGACACCACCAGGACCGCCCCGGAGGCCGACATGCGGACCCTCAGCACTCCCTCGGCCGCCACCTCCACGACCGCCCCGCCCACCACCCCGTCCGTGGCGCCCGCCATGGAGCCGAGGCCGCACTCGCAGCCGGCCCCCGCGCCCGCCCCCACCACGACCACCGCCGCGAACACCGGCTCCGCCCCCAGCGGCCCGGTCGAGATCACCTGCCGCGAGGAGCGGCTGGAGATCACCACCGAGTGGCACACCCTCGGCACCGCGAAGCTGCGCAAGTACGTGACGACCGAACAGGTCGAGCGCCGCGTCCCGGTGGTCCGCGAGCGCGTCCGGGTCGAACGGATGCCGGTCAGCGAGGCCGAGCGTGCCGCGCTCACCGAGAAGGACATCGCCGAGGCCGTCGAGGAGGTCACCATCCGCGAGGAACGCCCGGTGGTCCACAAGCACCTCGCCCCCATCGAGCGGGTCCGCCTGATCGTCGAGCGGTACACCACCGAGGAGACGGTCCGGGAGGAGCTCCGCCGCGAGCACGTCGAAGTCCATGACACCACCGCCGGCCAGGCCCACGGCTCGCCGACCGACTCGACCCCGGCCGCCGCCTCGTCCCGCCCGGCTCCCGTACGGCCGCTCGTCTGACAACACCCCCGACAAGGGCCCCGGACACCGTCCGGGGCCCTTGTCGCGTACCGGACCGTTCGCCTTTGCCAAAGCTTAACCACTCGATATTTGACACTCTGAAGTATCACCCGGCATGGTTACTTCAGTTCATTCACTATGTACGAGAGGAAGCAACCGTGAGTGAGGCACCACAGCCCACCACCGCGGCCGAGAAGCAGAGCAGCGCCCGGGTCCTGCCGGCCCTCATCCTGGCGATGCTGTCGTTCAGCGTGGTGCAGACCGCGGTCGTCCCGATCCTGCCCTCGCTGGCCAAGGAACTGAACGTCTCCGCGTCCAGCATCACCTGGCTGATGACCGCCAACCTGCTCTCCGCAGCCGTGCTGACTCCTCTCCTGGGCCGCTTCGGCGACCTCCGGGGCCGCAAGCCGATGCTGCTGATCTCGCTGGCCGGCCTGGTCGCCGGTTCGGCGCTGGCGGTCAGCACCCACTCCTTCACCTGGCTGGTCGTCGCCCGCGTCCTCCAGGGCGCCGGCGGTGGCGTCCTGCCGCTGGCGATCAGCATCGTCCGTGACGAGCTGCCCAAGGAGAAGGTCACCGGCGGCGTCGCCGCCATCAGCGCCTCGATGGGCGTCGGCTCCGGCCTCGGCCTGGTCGCCACCGGCCTCCTGCTGGAGCACTGGGACTACAAGTCGATCTTCTGGATGGGCCTGCTCTTCGGCCTGCTCGCGGTCGCCCTGGTCGCCTTCCGCGTCCCGACCGACCCGGTCACCGACAAGGAGGGCGGCGCCGACCCGCTGGGTGCGATCACCCTGGCCGGCTGGCTCTCCGCGCTGCTGGTCGCGGTCAGCCAGGGCAACCACTGGGGCTGGACCTCCAACAAGACGCTCGGCCTGTTCGCCGTCGCCGCCGTGGTCGCCCTCGTCTGGGGGATCATCGAGACCAAGGTCGCGCACCCGCTGGTGGACATGAAGATGATGGCCCGTCCGGCCGTCGCCTTCACCAACGTGGCCGGCCTGCTCATCGGCTTCGGCATGTACGGCTCCTTCATGGTCATCAGCAACTTCGCCCAGACCCCGGAGAAGCTGACCCACTACGGCTTCACCGCCACCGTGCTGCACGCCGGCATCATGCTGCTGCCGTCCGCGATCGGCTCGATGGTCGCCGCCCCGGTCGGCGCCCTGCTGATCGCCCGTCGCGGCCCGCGCCTGCCGCTGGTCCTCGGTGGCGTCCTCGGCGCCGTCGCGATGGCCTACCTGGCCGTGCGCCACGGGCGCGAGGGTGACATCTACACCGCCTCGGCGATCTTCGGTCTCGGCGTCGGCCTCGCCTTCGCCGCGATGCCCGCCTACATCAACGGCGCCGTCCCGGCCGAGCAGAGCGGCATCGCCAACGGCATGAACTCCGTGCTGCGCACGGTCGGTGGCGCGATCGGCACCGCCGTCATGGCAGCCATCCTGACCGGCGACCTCATGAAGCTGCCGCCGCAGATCCCGCTCTCCCTGCCCACCCTGGACGCCTACAAGCACGCGTTCTGGACCGCGGCCGTCGTCTGCATCGTCGCCGGCGTCGTCCCGTTCCTGATCCGCGGCGCCAAGTCGGCCGCCACCCCGGCCGTCGTCGGCGGCTCGGCCCAGCAGGACTCCAGCCCCGCGCTGGTCAAGACCGACGCCTGACGAGGCGTCCGGCCCCCGCGCCCAGGGACAGGGCGCGGGGCCCGGCCTCCGTGCGTCGCGAGGGCATCACGAACGTACGGGGTCCGGCACGGTGATCGGCCCCACCCGGTACTCCCCCACCGGGTGGGGCCGCTTCGCGTCTCAGGCCCCCTCGGCCGGACCGCCGTCCGCGCCCGCCGCGCCGTCCGCCTCCTCGTCCTGCCGCAGCGGCAGCGCGCGGGACGGTTCGAGCGCGGGGTCGTCCACCGCGAAGGTCCGCACCCGCCCCGGCCCGCTCCACGGCGTCTCGAACCGTACGGTGACCCTCCCGACGCCACTGCCCTGCACCCAGCCCGGCCCGAACTCCTCGTGCCGGACGTCCTGCCCTGGCATCCAGCGCCGCACCACGACGGCCTCCGGCTCCTCCTCGGCCTCCACCGCCTCGGCCGCCGCCTCCACCTGCTCCGCGGCCTCCTCCCGCAGCGCCTGGGCGAACAGGTCCTCCTGGGTGTAGTCGGCGAGTTGGGCGACGCCCACGCCGAGCAGCCGGACCCCGCCGGTGATGTCCACCTGCTCGGCCAGCCGGCGCGCGGTCGCGGTGATCACCGTCTCGTCGTCGGTGGGGCCGCCCAGCGTCTCCGAGCGGGTCAGCGTCGAGAAGTCGAACCGCCGCACCTTGAGCACCACCGTCCGCCCCGAGCGCCCGGCCGCCCGCAGCCGCCGCACGCAGCGGCCGGCCAGCGCCTCCACCTCGCGCAGCACCCGCTCCCGGTCGGCCAGGTCCACCTCGTAGGTGTCCTCCACCGACACGGACTTGGCGTCCTGGTCGGCGACCACCGGCCGGTCGTCCAGCCCTATGGACATCTGGAAGATCCCGGCGCCGTGCGCCCGCCCGACCAGCTGCACCAGCTCCGCCTCCCCCGCCTCCGCGAGGTCGGCCACCGTGTTCAGCCCGGCCCGGCGCAGCACCTGCTCGGTGGCCGGCCCGATTCCGGGCAGCGCCCGGACCGGCATCGGGCCGAGCACGGCCCGCTCCTCCCCGGGCTCGATCATCACGAGGCCGTCCGGCTTGGCCTGCTCGGAGGCGATCTTGGCCATCAGCTTGGACCCGGCCGCCCCGACCGAGCCGGTCAGCCCGGTCAGCCGGTGGATGTCCGCCCGCAGGTCCTCCGCCAGCGCCAGCACCAGCTGCTCGCCGGTCTCGTGGTCCGCGTCCAGCAGCGCCGGGCCGTACGGGCCGGCCTCCAGGTCCACGAAGGCCTCGTCCAGGCTGAGCGGCTGCACCAGCGGGGACAGCTGCCGCAGCAGGCCCATCACGATCTCGCTGTTCTGCCGGTAGGCCTCGAACCGCCCCGAGAGGAAGGCGGCGTTGGGGCAGAGCCGGCGCGCCTGGGCCATCGGCATCGCCGAGTGCACCCCGAACCTGCGCGCCTCGTACGAGGCCGTGGAGACCACCCCGCGGCCGCCGAGCCCGCCGACGATGACCGGCTTGCCGCGCAGGCTCGGCTTGGCCGCCTGCTCCACCGCCGCGAAGAAGGCGTCCATGTCGAGGTGGATGATGCTCGGCAGAGATCGCACCCGCCGATCATCGCGTACGGGTCCGACAGTGCGTACGAACCCGGCCGGACGCCTGCCCGGCCGCTACCTCCTCGCCGCCTCCGCCAGCGCCTTCGGGATGCCGTCCTCGGTCGGCCCGAGGAACAGCGGGTCCGGCCGCAGCCAGGCATCGGCCGCCGCCTTGCCCGCCCCGGCGACCTCCCGCAGTCCGCCGTACAGCCAGGTCGCGTCGTGCAGTTCCGGCACTCCGACCGCGTAGGAGCGGATGCCCGCCGCCTCGCACAGCGCCAGCGCCCGGCGGACGTGGAAGTCCTGGCTCACCAGCACCGCGTGGTCCACCCCGAAGATCCGGCGCGCCCTGGTGCAGGAGTCCCAGGTGTCGAAGCCCGCGTAGTCCCGCACCACCCGGTCCTCGGGCACCCCGTGCGCCGTCAGGTAGGTGTACATCGCGTCGGGCTCGTCGTACTCGACCCGCCCGTTGTCACCGGTCACCAGGATGGCCTGCACCTTCCCCTCCCGGTACAGGTCCAGCGCCGCGACCAGCCGGTGCTCCAGGTACGGCGAGGGCTTGCCCTGGTCCAGCCCTGCGCCGAAGACCACCGCGACCGGAGCGGCGGGCGCGCTCGCCACGGTGCCCACCCGGTCCCCGGCGGCGCACCACACCCAGGCGCTCGGCGCCAGCGCCAGCGAGCAGAGCACCGTTGCGACCTGGAACACCCTGCGCTGGGTCCGCCGCTGCCGCAGCCGCGTCGCCAGCAGACCGGCCCTGCGCCGCAGCAGCCCCGATATCCCGGTGCCGACCTCCACGCGCCCTCCCTCGATCACGTCAACCAGGGAACACGACGGGGCCGCGGGTCCGGACGGTTCCCCGTCCGGGCCCGCGGCCCCGTCGAACGCGTGCTCAGACCGCCCGGTTGCGCCGCTGGGCGAGCTCGTCGGCCGGGTCGTGCCCGACCAGGGTCTCGCCGGTGTCGGTGCGCTCGGCGTGCAGCCGCCCTAGGGTGAGCTCCAGCTCCTGCCGGACCGCTCCCACCGCGATGCCGAACACCCCCTGACCGCCCTTCAGCAGGTCCACCACCTGCTGCGGCGTGGTGCACTCGTACACCGTCGCGCCGTCGCACATCAGCGTCATCCCGGCCAGGTCGGCCTGGTCGGCGGTCTGGAGGTGGGCGACGGCCACCCGGATGTTCTGCAGCGAGACACCCGCGTCGAGCAGCCGCTTCACGATCTTCAGCAGCAGGATGTCGCGGAAGCTGTAGAGCCGCTGGCTGGTCGACGGGTACGCGGTGCGGACGCTGGGCTCCAGCAGTCCGGTGCGGGCCCAGTAGTCCAGCTGGCGGTAGGTGATGCCGGCCGCCGCACAGGCCGTCGGGCCCCGGAAGCCGAGGAGGTCGGACGTCGGGGACAGCCGCTCGATGGCCGGCTGGCCCGGTTGCACGGCCGGGAACCTGCCCAGCCGGGGGAGGTCCGTGACGGAACGAGCGGTGCGCGGCATGTGCACGGCGCACCGGCCTCCCACGGCCGCGTCATCGCCGGTGCTTCTCATGCCTGCCTCCGTCCACTTGTGCTGCGGGCAACCCGACTGCGGGCATCGGCCACCCGGACAGCCACTCCTGACGGTAGGCAGTCCCCTATGACCCGTCAACGATCGCCACGCCGGGCCAGACAAACCACATCACTCAGGAGAGTGGTTTTTCGTGCCCCTAGTGTGGGTAGATGGACGGTTTTTGGCAAAACGGTGGGCCAACTGGCCGCACGGTCGGGCCCCGCTACTGCGGACCGCCGCCCCCGAAGTCCTCGGGCGACACCTGGTCGAGGAACTCGCGGAACTTCTCGACCTCGTCCTCCTGCTCGTCCGGGATCGCGATGCCCGCCTCGGCGAGCACCTCCTCGCTCCCGTAGATCGGCGTGCCGGTGCGCAGCGCCAGCGCTATGGCGTCGGACGGCCGGGCGCTCACCTCGACCCCGCCGGCGAACACCAGCTCGGCGTAGAACACGCCCTCCCGCAGGTCGGTGATCCGGACCTCGGTGAGCTGCTGGCCGAGCGCCTCCAGGACGTCCTTGAAGAGGTCGTGCGTCAGCGGGCGCACCGGCGTCATGCCCTGCTGGGCGAAGGCGATCGCGGTCGCCTCGCCGGGGCCGATCCAGATCGGCAGGTAGCGATCTCCCCCGACCTCCCGCAGCAGCACGATCGGCTGGTTGGAAGGCATCTCCACTCGGACACCCACGACGTCGAGCTCATTCACACAGGCAACCCTATGGCTCCGCTCCCGGATATGAAAGCGCAGGGCCGACGCCGCTGGTCAGCGCGGTGCAGCCGGTGCCGCCGGGGCATCGGCACCGCTAGCCCCGGGTCCGCAGACCGGCCTGGACCATCGCCGCGTGCAGCCGCACGGACAGCGTGGCGAGTTCCCGGGCGGTGGCCTCCGCGTGGGCCCTGGTCTGCGGGTTCCGGTGCCGGCGCAACGGCGCCACCACCTGCTCCACCAGCGCGATCTCGCGGTCCGCCGCCGCCTTCATGGCCCGCAGGTGCCGGGGCTCCAGCCCGTACCGGCCGAGCTCGGCGACCAGCCGGGCCACCTGGAGCGCCTCGCCGTCGTAGCCGCCGTCCGGGCCCGGCGCGACCAGCCCGTAGGACTCCCACTCGGCCAGCTCCGGCTCCCCGGCCTCGGCCGCCGCCAGCAGCTCGGCGCGCCCCAGCCGGACGCCGGAGGGCACCTCGCCGACGGCCACCAGTTCCCGGTCCGCCTCCTCCAGCGGGCCGGGCCGGGTGTCGGCGGCGGAGGGCAGCGCGGGCGGGCTCTCGCCGCGCTCGATGGCGTCCAGGTGCTCGCGGATCACCCGCAGTGGCAGGTAGTGGTCCCGCTGCATGCGCAGGACGTAGGCCAGCCGCTCGACGTCGGCCGGACTGAACTTTCGGTACCCCGAGGGCGTGCGCTGCGGCTCGACCAGCCCCTCCGCCTCCAGGAAGCGGATCTTGGAGATGGTGACCTCGGGGAAGTCGTCGCGTAGGAAGGCCAGCACCGCGCCGATGCTCAGCAGTTCGTCGGCGGCCCGCCGGCGCCCGGCGGGCCGCTCCGCGCGGACCGGCCGGCGCGGGCCCGCGACCACCCCGCGCCCGCCGCGGTCCGCCTGCGGACCGGACGCGGTGGGGGTGGCCGCCCCGAGAGAAGAGGAGGGGGAATTCGTATTCACTCGGGCTCCCGCCGACGTCGCTTTCAGTACCCCCGGTTGTGGCCGGCGAAGAACACCAGCCGGTACTTCCCGATCTGCACCTCGTCGCCGTTGTTCAGCGACACCTCGTCGATCCGCTCCCGGTTCACGTAGGTGCCGTTGAGGCTGCCCACGTCCGCGACGCTGAAGCCGGCCGGGGTGCGGCGGAACTCCACGTGGCGGCGCGAGACCGTGACGTCGTCCAGGAAGATGTCACCCTGCGGGTGACGACCCGCCGTGGTGACGTCCGAGTCCAGCAGGAAGCGGCTGCCGGAGTTCGGACCGCGCTGCACGATCAGCAGGGCCGAGCCCGGCGGCAGCGCGTCGATCGCCGACAGCACCTCGGCCGACAGGGCCGGCGTGGCCCCGGTGCCGGTCGTGGTGGTGGGGTCGTACGACTCCAGGCCGGAGATGGAGATGGTCGACGTGGTCTCCGCAGCCCCCTCCGGGAGCAGGCCACCGCGCAGCGCCGTACCGCAGTTGGAACAGAACCGCGCCGAGGCCGGGTTCTGGTTGCCGCACCTGGGGCACGGAGTGGGGCCAGCCATGTTCACAGCCTCCTGGCGCGGCACACCCGACGGGTTGTGCCCGGCGTACGGATCCGGGGCAAACCCTCCACCAGAGGTTGAGGGTCCTGACGGGAAACCTATGCGCGGCTCGCCGGAGGGGTCAACCGACGCGCCGTAGCCCGCCGGATTCCCGGCGTACTGGGCGGCTCCGCCGTCCCGGTACAGCTGCTGGCCGTACGGCGCGGCCTCGGGGGCCGGGCGCATGCCCGGCACCGCGGGCTCGTCCTCCGGCCGGCGGTGACGCGCGGTGGGCGCCTCGACGGCGGCGGCGTCACGGCCCTTGTTGCGACCGAACAACTTCGAGAAGAAACTCACGGGCGAATCCCCTTGCGTGTGACAGACCCGCCCGCGGGGCAGGGTGAGAACCTCGGACATGCTGCGAGCCCGGTCTTCGCGGCTCGGGCCCGCCGGAGTGGCACTCCGGCGGCTGGTACTGCGGTTGTTGCTCCGGAGCGTACCGGTGCGAACCAGTCTCGCCCATGTGACGGCGGCGCCCCGCAGCGGGTGCCGCCCGCCCTTGACGGGCCGTTCGCCGGGCGCCCCGTCACTTCGAAGCCGGCTTGGCGTACTGCGGCGCCTTCGGGTCCACGAGGGCGTCGACGACCACCTTCTGCTGCTGGGTGATCGTCGCCCGCGCCTGGTGGCTCTCCAGCGTACGGACGACACCCCCCGGGATGTTCAGCGCGGGGGTCAGATCCTGCGGGTTCCCCACGACCGTGAAGCGGTAGGGCTGTGAGACCTTCTTCCCGTCGATCTGCACCCCACCGGCCGACAGGTCGGTGAAGTAGGTGTTGACCACCACGCGCACATCGTTGATCTGAATCGCCTCCGCCCCCGCCGCTCGAAGTTCTTGCAGGGTGTCCAGCAGCATATCCGCCTTCACCTGCCCTTGGGGATCATCGACCGTGAGTACGATGCCCGGACCAGTGGCCTTGACGGTACCGGCGAGCACACCGAGTTCCGTCGCCTTCTTCCTGGTCTGCTCCTGGGCCTCCTTGGCCTGGTTGGAGCTGTTCTCCAGCTTCGCCAGGGACTGCTCCAGCTCCGCCTTCTCCTGCTGGAGACGCTGCTGACGGCTGTCCAGTTCGTCGAGGATCCGCACCAGGTCCTCCTGGCGGGCCCCGCGCAGCTGACTGTGGTGGTCGTTGGTCGACCGCACCTGGATCGCCAGCCCCAGGCCGAGCGAGAACAGCAGCAGTGCCACCACCAGCTGCCCGCGCGACAGCCGCGGCGGCCAGAGCGCCGCCTTCAGGCGCCGCCGGCCGGCGTTCCGCTCCGCGACGGGCTCGGGCTCGGGCGTGGGCTCGGGCTCGGCTGCCGCTTCCGGTTCGGGGTCCGCTTCCGGCGCAGGCCTGGGCTCGGGCTCAGCGGCGGGCGCGGGCACCGGTACGGACACGGGCACCGGCACGGTCTTCGCCTCGGCCCCGGGCCCGGACTCCGGTTCGGCCTCCGGCGCCGCCTCGGGCGCCGGTCCGGGGATCTTGGTGAGCCGCAGCATCGGCTCGGGCACCGAACCGGCCTCAAGCTCAGCCTCAGACTCCTCCGCCGCCGCCTCGGCCCCGGCGGTTTCGCCGGCGGTCTCCCCGGCCGACTCAGCAGCCCCGGCCGGGTCCGCCGCGCCCTCCGGCCCGGGCTCCCCGTCCGGCTCCCGCTCAGGTGCGTCCACGGCCTTCTCGACGGGCTTCGCAACCGACTTCCCGTCCGCCTTCCCGTCCGACGAGCCGCCCGGCTGCCCGGCGGCCGGCTCGACCGCCGCCGTCTCCCGCTTCTCCGCCGCCTCGCGGCCGGGCTCAGGCACGGAAGACATGGCGCCGGATCGCGGCGGCGTTGGAGAAGATGCGGATGCCGAGGACGACGACCACACCGGTGGACAGCTGCGAGCCGACGCCCAGCTGGTCGCCGAGGAAGACGATCAGCGCCGCGACCACCACGTTCGACAGGAACGAGACGATGAACACCTTGTCGTTGAAGATCCCGTCGAGCATCGCCCGGACACCGCCGAACACGGCGTCCAGCGCCGCCACCACCGCGATCGGCAGGTACGGCACGACGGCGTCCGGCACCTCGGGTTGGACGAAGAGGCCGACGACCACCCCGATCACAAGACCCAGTACGGCAATCACGGTCTGGCTGCTCCTGTCCCTGTCGGGGTCTTGGTGGTTCCGGTCGGCGGACGCCGCTTGGCGGTGGAGGTACTGCTCGTGGGGGTCGGCGAGACGGTCGCGGACGGCGAGGCCGGTGGTGGGACCGACGCGCCGGGGCTCTCCTGGGTTCCGGCCGACGGCGTGCCGACCGGAGCCGGCGGAGTCGCCGTGGGCGAGGCCTCGGGCGTCACCGGCTGCGCGGTCCGCAGCGTCACGCCCACCGCCGCCGGCAGCGTCAGGTTCTTCTGCACCGAGAGCGTCGACTTGATGCCGTACTGCTCCTGGAGCAGTCGCAGGTACTGCCCGGCCATGTCCTTCTCGAAGGCGTTGAGGAGCTTCGAGCCGTCCCCGATCGCCTGGACGCTGTACGGCGGCACCAGCGGCCGGTTGTCCACCAGCACCGCCTCGCCCGCCGCCCGGATCGCGGACAGCGCGGTCAGCCGCTGGCCGTTGATCGCGATCGCCTCGGCCCCGGAACCCCAGAGGCCGTTCACCACCAGTTGCAGGTCGCGGTCCCGCAGCCGGCCGCTGTTGGAGAAGCCCTGCCCGGCGCGCGGGTCGACGTTGCCGCCCAGGCCGGTGCCCGCGGCGTCCTCCAGGACCAGCTTCACGCCGGGCCCGGTGACCTCGCCCAGTCCCACGGCCCCGGTCACCCCGCCCGGATCGGCGTCCCCCGAGGCCAGTGCCTGCTGCTGGGTGCTGTCGACCTTGAGCCGCAGCTGCTGCACCTGCTTCTGCAGCCGGTCGGCCGAGGTGTTGCTGTCGTTGATCCGGTGGATCAGCGCGTCCCGCTCCTTGGCCAGCGACGGCTCGGCCTTGTGCGCGTTCACCGCACCCACCGTCACCACCGCGCCGACCAGCGCCAGCCCGGCGCCCAGCGTGAGCAGGCCCTGCAGGGTTCCGGGCATCCGGCTGTCGCGGGCCCCGCCGCGCGCGGCGGCCGCCTCCGCGTAGCCCTCGTCGAGGCTGTGGTCCATCACGTTGGTCAGCAGGGACATCGAGGCGTCCGGACGGTTGTACCGTCCGTTCGGGGCACTCGGCGTCGGCGTCGCTGGCATGGAGACCATCGTCCCACGCCGCCGAGCGGGCCCGTGCACGGCCCCTGAGCTGCACACACGCTGCACACATGACGGAAAGTGACGGATTGTTCCGAATGGTGCGAAAACGGACGGCGGGGCGCACGAATCACACCGTGCGCCCCGCCGTTCGAAGCAGTTCCGGATTCAGGCCGTGCTCAGCTCCGGGCCGTCACCGCCCCGCTCCGTCGACCACGGCGGCCCACTCGTCCAGCAGCGCCTCGGTGGCCTCGTCGTCCGGGCCCTCCGCCCACAGGTGGGTGACCGCCTCGGCCGGATCCGGCAGCACCAGCGTCCAGCGCCCGTCCGTCTCGACCACCCGGACGCCGTCGGTGGTGTCCAGCCGACGGCTGCCGGCAGCCTCCACCACCGAGCGCATGACCATGCCCTTGGCCGCCCACGGCGTCGCGATGTCCCGGCGCCGGATGTGCGCCTGCGGAATCCGCGCGTCGATCTGGCTCAGCGTGAGCTGGGTCCGGGCCACCAGGCCGACCAGCCGGACGAACGCCGCGGCGCCGTCCAGCACGCCGCTGAACTCCGGCACCACGAAGCCGCCGCGCCCGTCCCCGCCGAACACCGTGCCCTCGGCGGAGGCCGCCTTCGCGAGGTCGTCCGGCGTCGTCGTGGTCCAGGTGACCTGGGTGCCGTGGTACGCGGCGACCTGCTCGGCGATCCGGGTCGTGGTGACCGGCAATGCCACCTGCCCGCTGCGCCGCTCGGCCGCGACCAGGTCCAGCAGCACCAGCAGCGCCCGGTCGTCGTCGATCACCCGGCCGAGCTCGTCCACGAACGCGACGCGCTCGCCCACCGGATCGAACCGCACCCCGAAGGCCGCCCGCGAGGAGGCCACGAGCTCGCCGAGCCTGGCCAGCCCGGCCCGCCGCGTCTCCGCGTCCTCGGTCGGCCGCGCCTCGTCCAGCCCGCTGGAGACGGTGAGCGCCTCGACCCCGAGCCGGCCGAGGATGCTCGGCAGCACGAGGCCCGCGCTGCCGTGCGCGGTGTCCACGACCACCTTCAGCCCGGCCTCCCGGACGCCGGTGGTGTCCACCGTCCGCAGCAGGTTGCCCGCGTAGGAGTCGAAGACGCTGGACGGGAAGGTCAGGTCCCCGATCTCGCCGGGGAAGGCCCGCCGGAACTCCTGGCGCGCGTAGACGCGGTCGAGCTTGCGCTGGCCGGCCTGGGAGAGGTCCGCCCCGCGCTCGTCGAAGAAGAGGATGTCCAGCGAGTCCGGCACACCGGGCGTGGTCCGCAGGAAGATGCCGCCCGCGCTCCCCCGCGCCGTGTGCTGCCGGGCCACCGGCATGGGCACGTTCTCGAGGTCGCGGACGTCGATCGCGGAGGTCTGGAGCGCCGAGATCATCGCCCGTTTGAGGGCACGCGCACCACGCGAGTGGTCACGCGCGATGGTGACGGTCGCGCCCTTCTTCAACGTCGTCGCGTACGCCCCCGCCAGCCGCACGGCCAGCTCCGGGGTGATCTCGACGTTCAGGACGCCCGAGACGCCGCGGACCCCGAAGAGGTGCTCCTGGCCGCGCGACTCCCAGATCACCGAGGTGTTGACGACGGCGCCGGCCTCGATGGTCTTGAACGGGTAGACCCGGACGTTCGCCCCGATGATCGACTCCTCGCCGACCAGGCACTCGTCCCCGATCACCGCGCCGTCCTCGATCCGCGCGGCCCGCATCACGTCGGTGTTCTTGCCGACCACGCAGCCCCGCAGATTGCTCTGCGGCCCGACGTACACGTTGTCGTGCACCACCGCCTTGTGCAGGAACGCGCCGCGCTTGACGACCACGTTGCTGCCCAGCACGGTGTGCTCACGGATCTCCGCGCCGGCCTCGACCTTGGCGTAGTCCCCGATGTACAGCGGCCCGCGCAGCACGGCGTCCGGGTCCACCTCGGCGCCCTCGGCCACCCAGACCCCCGGGGAGATCTCGAAGCCGTCGAGCTCGACGTCGACCTTGCCCTCCAGGACGTCCGCCTGGGCCTTGCCGTAGCTCTCGTGAGTGCCCACGTCCTCCCAGTAGCCCTCGGCGACGTAGCCGTAGACCCGCTTGCCCTCCTTCAACAGCTGCGGGAAGACGTCGCTCGACCAGTCGACGGACTCACCCGCCGCGACGTAGTCGAAGACCTCGGGTTCCATCACGTAGATACCGGTGTTCACAGTGTCGGAGAAGACCTGCCCCCAGGTCGGCTTCTCCAGGAACCGCTCCACCCTCCCCTCGTCGTCCGTGATCGTGATGCCGAACTCCAGCGGGTTCGGCACCCTCGTCAGACAGACGGTGACCAGAGCGTCCTTGCTGCGGTGAAAGTCGATCAATTCCGAGAGATCGAAGTCGGTCAGCGCGTCACCGGAGATCACCAGAAAGGAATCGTCCTTGAGCGCGTCCTCGGCGTTCTTGACACTCCCCGCAGTGCCCAGTGGCGTCTCCTCGTGGGCATAGGTCAGATGCATGCCCAACTCTTCGCCGTCACCGAAATAGTTCTTGACCAGCGATGCCAGGAACTGCACGGTGACGACTGTGTCGGAGAGGCCGTGCCGCTTCAGCAGCCGAAGCACGTGCTCCATGATCGGCCTGTTGGCGACCGGAAGCAGCGGCTTCGGCATGCTGGAGGTCATCGGGCGGAGTCGGGTGCCCTCGCCCCCTGCCATTACAACGGCTTTCATTACGGGTGCGTCCTCCTTCGCGGTGGTGGACCAGCAGGTCCATCAAACCGTTCCAGAAGGTTGTCTACCCGGAAGATATCGTCCGACGCACCGATGAGGCGTGGGGCTTCTCTCAGATCAGGTCTCAGACTGTGGACGCCGAGCCCGCGGTGCTGCCCCGGACGATCCGCCGCGCCTGGACCGCGTAAAGAATCGCGGCCCACCAGTACAGCGTCGTCCCCCACCAGATGAAGGCCCAGCTCACCACTTCGGCCGGCCGGGCGATCCAGCTGTCCACACTGCCGAGCAGCAGAAGCGGAAACGCGTACATCAGGTTGAAGGTCGCGGCCTTCCCCAGGAAACTCACCTGGAGCGGGCCGTAGCCGTGCCGGTTCAGAATCGGCAGCAGCGCGGCGATGAATACCTCACGGGCCAACAGGATCGCGGTGAGCCACCACGGCAGGATCTCACGCCAGGTCAATCCGACCAGCGTGGAAAGCACATAGAGCCGGTCGGCCAACGGGTCGAGCAGCTGCCCCACCCGGCTGATCTGTCCCCACCGCCGGGCGAGCTTTCCGTCCAGGTAGTCGCTGACCCCGCTCAGCGCCAGGATCAGCAGTGCCCAACCGTCGTTGTTGGGCCCGTCGAAGACCGGCCACAGGATGAGCCAGAGAAACAGCGGAACACCGACCAGCCGGCCCATGCTCAGCATGTTGGGGATGGTGAGGACGCGATCGGTCTGGACCCGCGTCTCCTGGACCTCCACCCGGGGGCCCTCCTGTCCGGTACGACGACAATTGCATGTTGACCCTACAACAGAGAAGCCCCCGACCGGTTCACCCGGCGGGGGCTTCTCTAGAAGAATTGTTCGGCGGCGTCCTACTCTCCCACAGGGTCCCCCCTGCAGTACCATCGGCGCTGTAAGGCTTAGCTTCCGGGTTCGGAATGTAACCGGGCG
>NZ_JBIAVL010000030.1:0-74039 GCF_042894165.1 Kitasatospora sp. NPDC001547
CAGACCCAGAGGTGCGCAAGGAGGCCCGGCTCGCAGCAGCCGAGATCACCACCGTCGAGTCGGAGGGTCTCACCCACAACTCTTGACTATTGCTCGACCTTGCTTGATGACCTACCGATCGATCATCAGGGAAGGTACGTCCTCCCCTGCCGATCCACAGGTACCGAGCCTTGATCTGGCGGATGAGCCCAAACGGATCATGCAGGCTGACCCGCGCCAGGGTGGCGTCGACGCAACCGCCACGCCCAGCTACACCTCGTCAGGCCGGTCTACGTGACAGGTCACAAGTCACCGCCTTCTGAGGAGTGGATGACTGCGGTGCGCGCGGGCGGCCTCTGACACGTGGTGACGGACTACCGGTAGTCCCACTCCTCGCGCGGCAGCGAATCCCAGAGGTCCAGCCAGCCGTGGAGCAGGAAGAGCGGGCGGGTGAGATTGACGTCTCCGGCCCGCTGGGACCGGATCGCCACACCGAGGTCGAGGAAGACCGGATCACCTGCTGGGCTGTACCTCAGACGGCCATACGCCGTGCGATGGACGAGCCAGTCCTCCACCCGCGACGGAGCGCAACCGGTGAGCGGAGCACCGTCCAGCCTGACTTGGGGACCGGTGAGTGCGTTCACGGCCAGGCATGCGAGGAGGCCGTTCTCGAAGAGGGCTCGGACGCCGGTTGTGGTGAAGTCGGCGAAGTTGATCTTCTCGGTCCCGTCGTCCTGGGAGTACCAGGACGAGCTGGCCGGTGTCTCGTCGAGGGCGGTGGCGATCTCGACGAGAGTCATCCCGAAGTGCAGCGGGCCGACTCCGATGTACGGCGTGAACGTCCACTCGGCGCGTTCTTCGTCTCGGGCGATTCGCCATGGGCCTCGGTAGCCGGGCCAATGTCCCTGCGCGGTAGTCGGCTGCTCGTGTCCTGGCTCGTCCGGGCTCGCGGTGACGGGTGCTGTCCAGTCCTGGTGCCAGCGGCTCAGCGGCTCCGCCGCGGCGGTGTCCTCCGCCTGGGCGGCCAACCACTGAATCGCCTCTATCCGGCCTTCGTCGAACGGGTTCGCTGCCAGGGCGGAAGCCTCGCTCCTGGCTACCCGGCCGTCTTCCTCCGCAGTGAGGAGAACCGCCACGTCTTGGCCCCAGGCCCTCAACCGGTCTCTGGCGATCCAGCGGTAGTACGAGTTCGCGCTCTCGGCCAGGACGCTGCGCACGGCGGGAACGTGGTGGGCGACGGACGGGGCGAGGGCCGGGTCTGCCAGCAGCAAGGCGACCGCCGCGACAGCCGCCTCCTTGACCTGCGGATCATCGCCCTGGCAGAACCCGGCGACGCGGGTGTGGAGCGCGGGACGTACCGCTCGGGCCGCGGCGAGGTCTTGCGCTGCGCCGACGCCTTCTTCAGCAGGTCGGCGGGCGACGTCGGCGAACGTGGCCAGCCAGTTCAGCAGTTCCGCGCGCAGCGGCCGTCTCCCAGGGCGTCGGTCCCATGATGCTCGATCCATGCGTATCGACTTCGACGGCGTCGCTCCGGTGTCGCGGATGCTGAGCCTCAGTGAGTTCCAGCTCCACTCCGACTTCCATGTCGAGATGGAGAGGCCGGTGTTCGTCGCGGCGGGCGATCGCGTTTCGTACGAGGGCGGCGCCGTCGTGGTGACCCGCTCGACCGGTGAGCGCCACATGTACCAGAGGGCGACAGCTATTGGACCTGCCGCTGACGGCCTGGCGGTCAAGCTCACCCGTCATCGGTCAAGATCGCTTGTCAGAGGACATCAACAGCGGGGAGGAGAGGTCCTTGCCGCGTTCCTGTAGCCCATGCGTCCATAACCGGGTTATGACGAGCCCTCCGGAAGGGCGTCCCTGTAACAACTTTCACGCCTATAACCGGGTTATGGATTAACCCTCCCATCGACGCCACACAGGCGTGCCGCAGATGTCAGAGCACGCTGGAACACTGCGGCCGTGACCGACGTGACAAGCCCTGACCGCCCCCGCACCGCAGTTGTCCTACCAGCCATCGCGGTTGCCGAGATCACCGCTACCGCCTGGGCAGGGTTGCCTCATTTCCGCACCGGCCAGCACAACCTGCCCGACACCCCCGACATCCTCCTCGGGCTCCTCGACGGCGACCGCCTCCGCAGGATCCGCGCTGTCGAAGATTTGTACCAACTGCTCCTCAACCAGGACCGCATCTTCCCCGCGACCGCTCCGGCGGCTGCCGCGGCCGGCCTGTTTCGCTGTGGTCGAATGCGGACACGACAAGGGCCGCAGGAGTCTGTTCCGCCGGCGGCGGTCAGTGCGAGTGTGGCAGTTCGGGTCGGTGCAGGCCCCGGCCAAGGCGGGCGTACGGTCCTCGGCCTGGGAGTCCAGCCACTTCGCGCGCATCGCCTGCAGCCGGTCGATGTCCGAGGCCAGTTCCGGCACCGGCTCGCGCAGCTGCCCGGCCCACTGGCCGGTCAGCGGGCGACCGTTGACGTACAGGTTGCCGCCCGCGCCCACCGACACCGCCAGCCCCGTCTCGCGCAGAGCCCGGCGGGTCTACGCCACCCGGATCACGGCCGCCGAACAGCTATCGATCACCTCACCGTGATCAATCTCAGCGCCAACCACGGTTCGGCTGATACCAAGGCCGTCGTCTCGGTCAGCCATGGAAGGAGACTTCGAGTTCGAATTTTCCTCCGAGGCCGTCGATACGGCTCCGGAAGAGGGCCCGGGTCATGTTGTCGTCGAAGAGCGTGACCTTCCAGACGTCCTCCTCCGAGGGGTGCGGAATCTCGACGAGGTGCTTGTAGTTGAGGAAGCCGTCGGGATTTCCGTGTTCGTCGAATCTCCTGGTCCCCAACTCGACCGACAGCGTCTGGATCGGCAACGTCACGTTGATGTTGACGATTTCTCCCTGGCCGATGTGCCCTTCCCAGACCTCCTCCCCATCCACACGGAGGATGATCGATCGCTGACCGTGGCCCTCCATGGCTGGCGCGAACACGCTCTCGAACTTGATCTTCGTCATCACGCGCTCCACGTTCCGCTCGACGCCGCCCCCTCCGTTCACGTTCCCCCCGGTCATCCCTCCCGGCAACTCGCGATCCGCCTGCGACGCATCGCCCGCTTGCCTGGCCGCCGGGCCTGGCTGGCACCGGGGGCAGGGCGCGGTGGTGGGCAGCGTCAATGCCTGGTCAGACCGCGGTGCCGGCAGCCTCACCTCGGAGGGCGGCAGTGAGGATGGCCCCGTGGTCGAACGCCAGCGGCGGCAGCTCGTCGTGCTGCCACCAGCGGGCGGTGCGGGCGTCGTCTCCGGCGGTGATCGGGGTGTCGGCGGGGACGACGGCGAGGTAGGCGACGGTGATGTACCGGCCGCGCGGGTCCCGGTCCGGCTCGTCCCAGGCGCCGAGCTGGACCAGGGCGGCGGCGTCCACGCGCACGCCGGTCTCCTCCTCCAGTTCGCGGGCGGCTGCCTGGCGGCTGGTCTCGCCGGGGTCGACGTGGCCGCCGGGCAGTGCCCAGGCGCCCTCGAAGGGCGGCCAGTCCCGCTCGATCAGCAGAACGCGGCCGTCGGGCGTCATGGCGACGATGTCGGCGGTGTAGCGGATGGATTCGAAGGTCTCGGTCATCGTGGTCATCTCGGTCTCCTGGTCAGGTGGGTGGTCGGCAGGTCGGGGCGTGGTGGGTGGCGGGTGGGGTGTGTCACTGTGGAGCGCTTGGTGCGGCAGAGCCGGTCAACGCGGTGGGAGTGGTTGTGAGCGAGGAGTCGGAACGGATTCGGCACGGTGTGGGCCACTACGCCGTCGAGGTGGCGCTGGCGCTGGCCGAGGACGGCGTCCCGGCGGCGGTGCATGCCGTCCACGGCTCCGGGGATCAGGGGCCCTCCGCCGTCGTGTTGGTGAACCTCACGGTCGGTCGGCGGGTGGTGCCGGACGGCCTGTGCGGGCTGGGGTGGGACTGTGTGTCCGGCTGGTTCTTCTTCACCGGTGACCCGTCGCGGCCGCGCGAGGCGTTGACGGCCGGGGTCCGGTGGCTGAGCGACGGCCAGGTGCCGCCCCCGGCCAGGCTGAGGTCGTTCCTGTCGGCCGTGCTGCTGGACCCGTCGAGTGCCGGCAGCGCCGAGCGCCCCTACTACGCCGTCCCCGGCGGCGGGCCCGGCCTGGCCGACCGTCTCGCCCCCTATGTCTCCCACACCGTCAGCGAGCCGTGGCAGCAGCGGTTCGCCAATCGGCAGCAGGGGGTTCTTCACGCGCGGGTGCTGGAGTATCTGCGGGACGACACCGACGAGGTGGTGATGCTTCCGCTGCGCTCTGGTGAGCTGCGGGCGGTGGTGGAGTTGCTGGAACTGCACGACCTGACCGGCCAGTACCTGTATCCGATGGGACGCCTGGCCGGGCATCTCGCCCGGGACATCCAGGCCCGCGTCGCGGACGGCTTGTCGCTGGAGCCGGCCGCGGGGGTGGTGTACGCGCAGGTGCTACGGGAGGAGAACGACGCGATGGCCGCGCAGATCGAAGCAGAGCGGTTGGCGATGCGGCGGGACTTCGGGCCGGACGTTCCGGCTGACCTGCCGCCGATCGACTTCTCCTGACGCGAGCCTCCTTCGCAGCGGGGCCTGCCACGATCGTGGCGGGCCCCGCTGTTGTGCGTTTCCGGGTGATCAGGTGGCCAGGCGCCACACGATCACGATGATGACCAACAGGCCGATGAGGACGGCCTTCGGGTTGAGGCTCCAGGAGTCCTCGAGGAGCTTGATCGCGGCCCAGATCGCGTCGATCTCCTGCTGCAGGCCGGTGTGGGCGGGGGTGCCGGGCATGAGGGTGTTCTGGACGGCTCCCTTCTCGGCCAGGCTCTGGCGGAGCTTGGCGAGGCGCTCGTCACGGGATACGGCCCAGGGCATCGGGCGGGGTCCTTCCGGTCGGTGAGTACGGGCGGCGGTGCGGGGCTGTGCGGGTCAGGTGAGGGTGCGGGCGTCGGCCAGGCCCTCGATCCGGGACGCTTGGGCGTGGATGCGCTGGGCGAGGACGGTCAGGCGGGCGGTGTCCTCGGTGGACCAGCGGCGGGCGAGGTCGGCGGCGAGCCGGTCGGCGTCCGCGCGCAGCTGGAGCAGGTCGGCGGCCAGGGCGGCGATGCGCTGGGTGATGACGGCGGCCAGCGGGTCGGCGGGTGCCGGGTAGGGGCCGGGGTGGGTCACGGTGTGCTGGCTCCTCGGCGAAGTGGGTTGGAGTGGGCCTGGTTCAGAAGAAGGCGAGCTGCTGGCGGGTCCCGGCAGGGACGGACGGGAGGTCGGGCAGGCCGGGGGAGTCGGCGGGCGCGGGGTCTTTCTCGCCGGCGATGTGCCAGTCGGCGAGGGACTGGGCGTCGGCTGCGGTGCGGCACCACGCGTCGTCGCTCAGCTCCCGGCGGGTGATGATCCGGCCGCAGCAGTTCACCCACCACCAGCCGGGACGGGTCTCGCCTCGGGCCTGTTGGATCAGCGGCTTGGCGTGGTGGCAGGCGCAGCGGCAGAGCTGGCGGCAGGGCGGTCCGGCGAGCCACACCCATGCGAGGTCGTTGATGCCGGAGTGCTCCTGGCTGGGGTGGGTGTGGGGTTCGGGGTGGCGGGCCGGGCGCAGGGCGGCGGTCTGGATGACGGTCTCGTGGATCGGTCGGCCGTCGTGGCGGCACTTGCTGTGGCGGCCGGCCTGGCACTCGACGGACGGCGGCCGGTGGCAGGCGCAGTCGTGGGTGGTGCCGGGGATGTGCTGGTGGGCGCGCAGCCAGATCGGCGGCCAGACGTTCTCCCTTACCCAGGCGGCGGCCTGCGGGGGCATGGCGTCGGGTTCGCGGGCGCCGGTGTCGTGGTCGTCGCGGGTGCGTTCGAGGGCGAGGCGGGTGCGGCCGGCGTCGGTGAGGCGGGGGCCGTCGGGGTGGTCGGCGATCAGCCCGCCCCAGATGAGTGCGACGACGTTGTTGGGGACGCCGTGGATGCGGTAGCGGTCGTGGTCGTAGCCGAGGAGGCCGCGGTCGGCGAGGTCCAGCCACCTCGCGTTGACGGGCCGTTCGGCGGGCCAGGGGTGGTGCACGGCGGGTGCCTTTCGTGGTGGGTGCGGCCCCAGCCGGTCCGGCCGCGGGGGGTACGGCCGGACCGGCTGGGGCGGGGGAGGGCGGTGGGTCAGCCGGAGAGGCGGACCGGCATGACGAGGTGCTGGTAGGTGGCGTCGGTGCCGTCGCCGAGGCGGCCGGCCAGGTACGCGGGCTTGTGCGGGTGGCGCACGTGGAGGTCGGCCTCGCTCGTTCCGAGCGCCTTGAGGGCGTCGGTGAGGAACTGCGGGTTGAAGGCGAGGACCAGGCCGTCGGCGGCGCCGTCGGTGTCGGTGCCGGTGGTGTGGGCGGGGATGCGGTCGCTGGCCTGGGCGTCGTCGCCGGAGCCGGCCTCGACGCGCAGCTGCTCGCCGCCGGGCTCGACGATCAGGCGCACGGGGGTGTTGCGGGTGGCGACGAGAGCGACGCGCTGGAGGGCGGCGACGGCCTCGGAGACCGGCAAGCGCAGCGTGATCGGCCAGTCGCCTTCGAAGAAGCCGCCCATCTTCGGGAACTCGTAGCCGTCGAGCAGGCGGGTCATGTAGGTCCGCCCGCCCGGGATGGACAGGCCCAGCAGGCCCTCCGACCAGTGCAGCGTGAGGGTGTGCTCGCCCTCCAGCGCCTTCGCGGCTTCGGCGAGGCTCTTGGCGGGTACCAGCGCCGCGGCCTGGTCGTCGCTGTCCTTCTTCTTGCCGCGCTTGGCCGGGGCGGGAACGGTGCCGGTCGGGCGAACCGTCAGCTCCTTGTGGGCCATGCGGTAGCGGTCGGTGGCGTCCAGGTGGAGCAGCTCGCCGTCCAGGCGCACCTTGATGCCGGTCAGCGCGGGCAGGGCGGTGTCGGTGGAAGCGGCGACGGCGACCTGGGCGACGGCCTCGGCGAGGACGTCGGCCTGCACGGTGGCGACCGGATCCGGCAGGGCGACGGTGGCCGGGTACTCCTCGACGGGGAGCACCGGGAGGGTGAAGCGGGCCGCGCCGCAGCCGACGACCAGGCGGGCGCCGCCGTCGACGAGCTCCAGGTCCACGTCGGCCGACTTCGGGAGGCGGGAGCAGATGTCGTTCAGGAGCCGGCCGGGGACCAGCGCGGTGCCGTCGTCGGCGATCTCGGCGGAGACGGTGGCGGACGTGTAGACCTCGCCGTCAGCGGCCGACAGGCGAAGGCCTCCGTCGCCGGTGGCCAGGAGCATGCCGAGCATGACCGGGACCGGCGCGCGGGACGGGAGCGCCTTGGCGGTGTAGGAGACGGCGTCGGCGAGGGCGGGGACGGGCAGGCGCAGCTTCACGGTTCGGGTGCCTTTCGAGCGGGCTGGTCTGGTGTCGGATCGGTTGGTGGGGGCGGGGCCGGTCAGTCCTCGTCGTCGTCCTCGTCGGCGGGGCCGGAGGCCTCGCAGTTGGAGTAGCCGGTGTCCAGCAGGAGGCAGTCGCCGTAGTCGGCGGCGCGGTCCAGGACGAGCTCGGCGGTGCCGGCCCAGCCGTCGACGACGGCCATCACGGGGGCGTGGTCGGGCAGGTCGGCCAGGACGGCGGCGAGGTCGCCGACCGTCAGCGCTCCGGCCAGGGCCGTGCGGCGGGGGCCGGAGCGCTGCGGGCCCGGCGCTTCACCGGTGCCGTTCGCGTTGGCGGGAGCGGGCAGGTGGAGGTCGAGGGCCAGGGCGTTCGGGTCGGGGTCGGGCGCGGTGGTGTGCAGGACCAGGGCGCCGTCCCAGGTGGTGGAGCGCACGAGCCAGGCGGCTCGGCGGTTCCACTGCGGGACGCCGGAGACGACCAGCAGGTGCTCGGGCATGTCGGTGAGGCGGGTGGCGAGGTCGCCGACGGTCAGACGGGCCGCGCTGTAGGGGGTGCCGGTGATCCGCCAGGGCGCCTGGCGGTCGACCGGGGGGCGTTTCGCAGCGGCGGCCTTGATGGCCTCGGTGATAGCGGTGACCTCGGCGGCGCCGATCTCCTCAGGGCTGGCCGGGTCGGCGGTGACGGTGACGGTGGTGTGCACGACGTCCTCCAGGCGGATCGCGGTGTCGGCCGGGCGGCCGGCCCCGTCCCCGGACACGCAGCGCCCGCCCGGCCGAGGTGGCGGGGCGGGCGGTACGCGGGCCGGGGGCGAGGCCGGGGGCCCGGACGGTCAGAGGGCGTGGTGCAGGGCGGGGGTCATGGGGGCGGCGGGGCAGGTGGTGGTGCCGTCCGGGGTGCGCCAGGTCCGCTCGGGGTCGTCCTCGGTGGCGGCCCAGGCGAGGGGCTGGTCGCAGTGGCGGCAGCGGAAGCCGCCAGCGGTCGGGCCGGGCACCTTGATGGCGGCCAGGTTCTTCAGGGGGCTCAGCCGCGGCAGCGGCGGCGCCGGCAGGCGAACTGGACTCTCGGTTGGGGTGGTGTCCGGCCGGGGGTGGGCGGCGGCGAGCTGAATGAGGGCCTCCTCGACGGCGGGGCTCAGGAGCATGCGGGTGCGGCGCTCGGTCTTCCACCAGCGGGCCGCGTACGCAGACGGGGCGAGGAACAGCCAGGTGCTGGCGGTGACGGCGGCGGCCGCGGTGCGTTGGTTGTCGGGGGCGGCCTGCCAGGCGGCGGCGCAGGCGGCCGCGCCGAGCAGGGCCCAGCCGGTGCGGGCGGCGGTGGAGCCGCGCCGGGCCGCGACGAACAGCACCACAGCGAGAAGGAGGGCGGCGGCGCCGAGCTGGCCGGGGGTGGCCGGGAGGCCGTCGGCGTGGTGGCGCAGCCAGGTGGCGACGCCGCCGAGCGGGACCTGGAGGACGTCGCGGATGCCGTCGGCGGCGTTGCTGTGCCACAGGTAGGCGGCGGCGTGCAGGCAGCCGCGGACCAGGCTGGCGATCGCGGCGGCGGCCAGGCGGACGACGGCGACGAGCAGGGTGATAGCCAGCGACGCCACCAGCACGGCGGTCAGGGTGGTAGCGGTGATCTGTCCGGCGCGTTGGGCGGGGCTGGTGCGGGTGCGCCAGGTGGTGGCGGCCCGCTCGCGCAGGGGCGCGGTGGCTTCCCAGGCGCTGGTGGTGGTGTCGAGCAGACGCAGGGCAGCGTCGGTGACGCGGGTGGCGAGCACGGGGCGGGTCTCCGATCGGGTCGGCGGCGGGGTCGGCAGGTCTGCAGGTGCGGTTCGGGCGCCGCGGCGCCTTCTGGGGCCGGCGGGCCGCGCCCCGGCCCTCGGCCGTAGGTGGCCGGGGCGGGGTGGGGTCCGCCGGCCCTCGGAGGGGCCGGGAGCGGTCAATCGCTGAAATCGGCGAGGCGGGAGCGGACGGCGTGGGGCAGGACGGTGGCGATGCCGTCGGCGATGCGCTCGCGCAGCAGGTCGGCGCTGTGCCGGTCGGGGGTGCCGTGGACGGTGATGTCGCCGGAGAGGAGCTGGTCCCGCAGGCCGAGCGGCCACACGTCCAGGCGCAGGTGGTTGGCGGCGACGGCGGTCTCGATGGCGAGGGCGCGGCCGGTGACGACCAGTTCCTGGAGCTGCTCGCCCACCTGGGGCTGGCGCAGGAGGTGGTCCGCCTCGTCGATGAGGAGAAGGACGCGCGGCTGGTCCTCGCTCGGGGTGTGGGCGGCCCGGTCCTGCTGCTGGCAGGCGGTGGCGCGCTGGTGGGCGAGGTCGAGGAGCTGGTCGAGCATCTGCTCGGCGCCGTCGAAGTCGGCGTACCGGTCGGCGATGGTGGTCAGGCTGGCGTGGTGGGCGGGCTCGATGACCCAGGTGGTCGCGGTGGGGTCGGCGGCGGCCCGAGCGGCGAGCTGCTGGAGGGTGTGGGTCTTGCCGGAGCCGGTGGTGCCGACGAGCAGGTGGGTGTGTGCCATGGCGGGGTGCCTCCTTGGGGGCATGGGTGAGTGGCCCTCGGCCGGGCGGCCAGGGCCTGTGTGGTGTGCGGGCGCGACCGCCTGCCCGGCCGTGGTGGCCGGGCGGGCGGAGAACGGGTGCCCGGGCTACGCCCCGGCGGTCTCGGTGTCGCCGACGGTCAGGGGCAGGCCGTACTCGCCGGACGCCTGCGGGTTGCGGACGACCTCGCCGCTCTTGGTGAGCTCGGTCAGCTTGTTGGCGACCGTCTTGCCGGCGACCTCGGTCATCGCCGTGATCTGGTCGATGTGCAGGTAGCCGATGTCCAGGCCGGCCGGGTCGCGGAAGTCCTCCAGGACGGCGAGGATCTTCTCCTTCGCGGTCGGCTCCTTGACGAGGACGGGCGCGGGGCCGGGCGTCCAGGGCATACCGCCGCCGGTGCCGTCTTCGGCGTCGGGGCCCACCGGGGTGGCGGCGATCTGGTCGCGGTCGTCCCAGCGTGGAAAGTCCGCCGGGTAGGCGACGGCGTCCTCGTCCCAGAGGCCGGCGGCGGACTCCAGGATCCAGGCCCGCATCATCTCCGCCCGCTCGTCCGGGCCGACGACGTACCCGACACCGAACGTGCGCGACGGGTCGTCCTCGGGGACGGTCGGGTCGTAGATGAGGCTGTCGGTGCCGGTGCGCCAGTAGGCGGGAATCCGGGACGGGTCGATGCCGTCGAAGCTGTCCGGCAGGTCGACGCGGTGCTTCTGCGCCCCGTCGGAGCGCAGCAGGACCAGGGCGCCGCCGTAGAAGATGTTGTCCCGGATCGAGGTGTCGGAGCCCATCTGGTCGAGGTTGAGGATCTGGCCGCACAGCACCATCGCCATGCCGAGGGAGCGGCCCTGCGCGGCGAGGGCGGAGACGATGAACGCCGCCTCCTTCATGTACTCGGACTTCTCGCCGAGGAGCTGGGCGAACTCGTCCAGGACCACCGCGATGTACGGCATCTCGTCGGTCGCGGTGAAGTTCTTCATCCGCAGCTGCTGCGACTGCCGGACGCGGTGCAGCAGGATCGCGTACGCCAGGCGCAGGGCGCCCATCGCGCCGTCCTTGCCGGTGCCGGCGAACGCGGCCATGTCCTCGACGTCGGGGTTGCTGCTGCCCTTGGGGTCGGCGTAGATGATCGCGATCCCGTTGACGTGGTAGCTCAGGCACAGCAGCTGCAGGACGCCGCCCTTGCCGGAGCCGGTGACGCCGGCGACCAGGGCGTGGCGGGCGCCGCCCTTGGGGTCGAACAGCTGCAGCCGGGCCGGGCGGCCGCTGATGCCGAGGCCGAGCTGCACGAACCCGTTCGGGTTCGAGAGCAGCGCCTCCGGGTCGGGCAGCGGCTGGCCGGTCTCCAGCGGGGACTGGTCCATCAGCCGCAGGATCGCCCGGCGAGGGTCCTGGGTCGCCTCCACGGACACCAGCAGGGTGGTGCGGCGCAGGGCCCCGGCGATGCGGACCATGTCCGGCATGGTGATCGCGTCGGTGTCCTCGTCCGCGACGATCCACGCCGCCACCCCGCCGGTGGCCGGGTCCTGCACCGGGCCTTCGAGGTGGGTGCCGGGCATGCATCCGGACCTGTTGCCGACGCGCTGGAGCCACAGCGTCTCCAGCGGCCCGTACTGCGCCTGCTCGGTGACCGGCTGGGCGGTGTGGACCAGGACGTGGCGGGCGGACTCGTGGGGGCCCTGCGTGATGCGGATCCACGCCGGGGGCAGCCGGTACACCCCGGAGACGGTCTCCGCGGTGACGGTGACCGGTCGGCCGGGCGCGGCCTCGATCACGCCCTCCCACGCCTCGGGGCCGTGCGCGGTCAGGTGAAGCTCCTGGCCCGGGTGGGTGCCCCGCTCGCTGGAGATGTGCGCGTACCAGCGCTCCAGCACCTGGCGCTGCGCCGGGGTGAGCGAGTCCTGCACTCCCGGCTGCGGGGCCGGGGCCTGGGTGGCGGCGCGGCGCCGGCGGTGGTTGCCGAGCACCTTGCGCAGCACGAACGCGGTGTAGCCGGATGCGCCCCACCAGGCGAGGGAGATCAGGCCGGGGAGCGAGGGCAGGGTCATCCACCCGGCGAGCAGGGCGTCCGCGCCGGGCAGGCCCTGGAGGGTGACGGTCGCCGCGGCGGTGGCGGTGGCCACCGCCGAGACGAACATCGGCCGACGGTGCGCGGCCAGGATGTCCCCGCCCGGCACTGCCGCCAGGGTCCGCTCGGAGATGAGGCCGGCGAAGTTCGCGCCCGCGATCGCGGCCGGGGCCGCCAGCAGGCACGAGACGGTGCTGGCGGCCTGGCTCTGAAGGAACGGGAGGATCGCGGCGGTCAGTGCCGGGGCGGCCGTCTCCACGACGGCCACCGCCCGCTCGACCGTCGGGCTGCGCACCGCCTGGTCGGCGGGGGTGGTGTCGGTGCTCATCGGTGTGCTCCTTACTCCTGGGTGTACCAGGTGCGGTCGGCCATGGGGACCGGGGTGTTGTCGACGGCCTGCTGGATGCCTTCGTGGGACAAGATCGCTTCGTCCTCGGCGGCGTGGGCGCTCTGGGAGGCGGTGTCGGCGCGGTTGGCGTAGCCGGTCGCGCTCTGGCTCAAGCCCTGCATGGTCTTGGCGAGTTCGCGGGTCTCCGCGACGGTCGCGGCGTCGACGTTCAGCGACGCGATGTTGTCCGCGGTGCGGCCGACGTTCTTGGCTCCCTCGGCCAGACGCGAGGCGAGCAGCTTGTGGTGCTCGGCGCCGCGGATGACGTCCTTGGCGAGCTTGGCGACCTCCCGCTTCAGCTCGCGGTAGGCGAGGTTCACCGCCTTGCTGTTCTTGTTCGATGCCATCGGTCAGCCTCCCTGCTGGTCCTTGTAGAACTCCTTCTCGGCGGGAATGGTGAGCTTGCTGTCGACGACCGCCTGGTAGATGGCTCCGTGCCGGGTGTCGGCGTTGACGACCAGCGCGGCGGCGGCCTCGGCGCCGTTGGTCGCGTGACGCTCGGTCTGCTCGGCCGCCTTGCACAGCTCCCGGCAGTGGTCGGCCAGGGCCTCCAGCTGCCAGATCAGGCTTTCACCGCCCTTGACGGCCTTGGCCCGCTCGTGGAGCCTCTGCGCGGCGAGGGCGTGCTGGGTGGCCACGGTCACCGCCGACTTGCTCTCCTCGGCGATCTTGGCCAGGTCGGCTCCCCGCTTCCGCAATGTGTTCTCGAACCCCTTGAGGGTGCGGATCTCGGTGCGGCCCAGCTCGCGCTCCTCGCCGTCGGCGGTGAAGCGGACCGTGCTCGGAGTCACCTTGATCTTGCTCGCGGGCGTGGCCCCGTTCGTCGTGCTGGTGGCGGGCATCGTCTCGTGCGACCTCCTCGGGGTGGCCGGACCGTCCGGCGGGGTGTTCGGTGCGGGCCGGACGGCGTCGGTCAGGGCGTGGGCTGCGGCCTGGTCCGGCGGCGGTGCGGTCTGGGCCAGGGCGGTGGTGCTGGCCACCGGGCCGAGCTTGAACGGCCCGTGGTCGACGGTCTTGCCGTCGGGTCGGCCGGGCGGACGCTGCGGGCCCGTGGGCCTCTTCGCCGCCCCGGTGTCCGGGTCGTCGTCGCTGTTCGGCTGCTGCGCCGGGTCGGTCTCGGGCGGGGCCGGCGTGGTGGGCGTGGACGGCGCGGTCTTGGCCTTCTCACCCGGCTTCGCCGGCTTGGTCAGGTCGACGCCAGGCCTGTCGCCGGCCTTCGGCGCCTCGGCCTTGGACTGGGCCGGGACGATGGGTGGGGTGGTGGGCTTGGGCGGTACCACCGGTGCCGCCTTGCCCTCCTCGCCCGGCTTCGCCTTCTTGGTCAGGTCGATGCCCGGCCTGTCGCCGGGCTTCAGCGTCGCCTCGGCCTTGGACTGGGCCGGGACGGTGGGCGGGGCGGGGGGCTTGGGCGGTACCACCGGAGCTGCCTTGCCCCCCTGCTCCGGCGCCGCCGACACCTTGGCTGCCTGGTCCTTCTCCGCCAGATCGGTGGTCGACCCCGCGGTGGGGGCCATCTCCGGCTTCGGAGGCTCCTTGGGCCGCTGGGCGTTACGGACCTTGGCCTCGTCCATCTTCTTGCGCTCGGCCTCGTCGGCGGCCTGCTGGTCGGACCAGCCGTCCTTCACGCCGTCCCGGTAGGCCTGGGCCTGGCCGACCGCACCAGCCACACGCCGCCCGTCGCGGTAGCCGGCCTCCCTGGCGGATTGCGTACGCGGGCGCTCGGCGCGCTCCTGCTCACCCACCGCCTTGGCGGCGGTGATATTCGCGCCGGGCCCGGCCTGTTCCTTCTTCACCAGGTCGGCCTTGCCCTGCTTGTCCTCCTTCTTGCTTTGCTTCCCGGCCTGGGCCCCGGCCTGACCGGGCCCGTCCGGCTTGACGACGGGCACGCCGGCACCGGCCGACCCGTCCGTGCCGTCCGGCTTCGGGCCCTTGGTGCGCTTGGCTCCCGGCCCCTCCGTAACGCTGGTCTTCGGGGAGCCCGAGCTGGACTTCGCCTCGTCCTTTCCCTCCCGGCCCAGCCCCTTTCCGCTCTTGGAGCCGCCCGAGCCGGAGCCCGAGTCCCCCGCCCTCCCGGAGCCGGCCGAACCGCCGGAGGCCTTTGACGCCTTGGAGTCGGAGCTCTTGGCGGTCTTGGTGTCCGCGCTGGTGCGGTCGTCCTTGGCCGTCTTGGACGAGGTGTCCGCCTTGGCCGCCTTGGTGTCGGACGTGGTGTCGGAGGTCTTGGCGTCCTTGGCGGCCGACGTCTTGGCGTCGCGGGTGTCGGCGCGCTTGGCGTCCGACGACGTCTTCGCGTCCCGGTTGTCGGCCTTCTTCGATTCGCTGCTGGTCTTGCCGTGCTGCGCGGACGTCTTGTTGTTCAGGTCGGCGACCTTGGCGTCCCGGCTGCTCTTGGCGTCCTGGTTGGAGCGGCGCTGCGAGGTGTTCTCGCTCTTGGCGGTGCGGTCGGACTTGTTGCTGTTGGTGGTGTTGGTGGAGGTGCCGGAGACCCGGGTCTCCTTGACCTCGTGGCCGCGTTTGATCGTGGTGGCGGTGCCGGTGCGGCCCCACCGGGCGGCGAGCGCCCGCACCAGCGCGGACAGCGGGCCCTCCCCGGTGGTGGTGTCGTCCTTGCCGCCCTTGCCCTTGGCGTCGCCGCCCGCCGCCGCGCCCTCGGGGCCGGCCTGGGAGGCGTGCCCGAGGGTCGCGGTGGAGCCGATCGGGACCGGGCGGGCCGGGGCGATCGGGGTGAGCATCTGGGCGAGGGAGCCGGGCGCGGCCGGGTCCGGTCCGGGGCCGGCCGGGGCCGCGGGGGCCGGTCCGGGGCCGGTCTGCGGGGCCTCGGCGGAGGGCTGCTCGGGGGGCTGGGAGGGGAGGTGGACGGTCGGTGGTGTGGTCGGAGCGGGCGGTGCGGGAGGCGTCGCCATCACCAAGATTCCTCACTGTAGGTGACCTCCCTCCCCCCTCCCTCCCGGCCCCAGAGAGGCCTCTTCCTGGCCTCTGATCGGCCAGGGGGAGGTTCGGGAGCGCCTTCTCCAGGCGGGAGGGAGGGGGGAGGGAGATCACGGATTGTCACTACCGGAAGAGGCGCTTCTTCGCCCAGCCGTAGCCGGTGACGGTCACGACGGCGCCCAGGACGACCAGGCCGGCCATCGGCACGGGGCCGTCCTGCTCGCCCTCGGCGGAGGCGGTGGAGGCGGTGTTGACCATGCCCGGCGCGGCCTCCACCGGGAACGCCTTGCCGCAGTCGGAGACCGCGTTGAACGTGTTGCCGGCCTTGGCGACGCACGCCTGGACCGCCTCACGGCGGGCCCGCTGCGCGTCGCTCTCCACCCCGGTGGTCTTGGCCGTCACGGCGGCCAGCTCGGCGTCCTGCTTCTGCCGCTCCAGGTCGATCCTGGACTGGTCCAGGGCGATCTGCGCCTTCTTCACCTCGGCCTCGGCGGAGGCCGAGGCGTACTGCGACCAGGCGAACATCCCGGTCGCGACCAGGACGACCGCCCCGCACGCCACGCCCGCCTTCGCGCGCGGGGACAGGCGGGCGTTCGGGGCGTAGGCGCCGTGCAGCGGCGGCGTCTGCTTCCAGGACGGGATGCTGCTGATGTCGTAGGCGGGGTCGTTGTAGACCGAATCACGGCCGGTCATGGTGCGTTCTCCTTCACTTGTTCGGTGCTCGGCGCCGGGGCCGGACGCCTTCGCCCGCCACCGGAACACCCCTGGTCAGGGGCGTGCCGGGGGCCGGCCGAGAGGCCCGGATCTCGGTTAGGTGGACAGCCGGTCAGCGACGGCGGCGCAGCCCGGGGTGGCACCACCAGCAGGCGGGACCGTGGTCGCGCTCGCGGGCGTGGGCAAGGAACAGGGGGGTGGCCACGGTCGCGACGACGACCAGGGCGGCCAACACGACGCCGGCCAGGTAGGCGATGGGATGCATCAGGGCTCCTTGAGCTCGGTACGGTGGTGCTCGGCGCTTCGGCGCCTTCGGCGGTCACCAGGGCGGTTGCTGTGCCCTGGTGACCACCGGAGAGGCCGTGCTCCTCTGGTGTTGAGGCTGGGTCAGGCGGCGAGCGCCTCGTCGTGGCCGTCCTGGGCGGCGCGCTGCGCGCGGCGCTCGGCGACGATCTCCCGGGCGCGGTCACGGCGGTCCTGCCGGGTGCCGCCGGTGACCCCCAGCGCCCGCTCGATGTAGCTGAGCGTCACGACCTTCTCGCCGAACTGCTCGATGAGGTCCGCGACGATGAGGGCCTGGCGCTCGGCCGGGCTACGGGTCGCGTTCTCGTGGGCTACGGCCGCCTTCTCCAGGGCTACGGCCATCTCCTGCTCGAGCCGCGCGGCAGCCGCATCGGCCTCGGCGGCGAGCCGCTTCTCCTCGGCCGCGCGGCGCTGCGCCTCGGCCTCGGTCACGGCCGCCCTCGCCCGGGTTACGGATGCGGCCTCCAGGGCTACGGCCGCTTGCCGTTCCGCCTCCGCCTTCTGACGGGCGGCCTCGGCGGCGGCCTGCTCGGCCTCCGCCTTGGCCTGCGCGAGGCGGGCCTGCTCGGCCTCGGCTTCGGACTGTCGGCGGCCTGCCTCCAGCTCGGCCAGGCGGGCCTCCTCGGCCGCCTGCCGCTCCAACCGATCCCGCTCGATCTGCGCCTTGAGCTGCACTTCCTCGGCGCGGGCGCGGATCTCGGCCGCCTCCGCCTGCGCCTGCGCGGTGGCCCGCGCGGCCTCCGCCTCGGCCTCGGCGCGCAGCCGCTCGGCCTCCGCGTCCGCCTTCGCCTTCTGTACCCGTAGGGCCAGTTCGTGCTGTCGTACCACCGCGTCGGCGGCCGTACGGGCCTCCTGCTCGGCGCGGGTGCGCTCGGCCTCGGCGAGCAGGCGCTCGGCCTCGGCCCGCGCCTTGGCGGCGTCGATCGCGGCCTGCCGCTCGACCGCGGCAAGGGCTTCCGTAGCCTCCTCCTCGGCCATCCGTAGGGCCAGCGCCCGGTTCCGTACCTCGGCCTCGTGGAGCCGTACGGCGTCCGCTTCGGCCCGCTTCGCCGGCTGGCCGAGGGCCTCCTCGACCGTGAGGCCGAACTTGGCGAGCGTAACGGGCAGCAGGTCCTGCCGTGAGGCCTTCCGCCGCCACCGCTTTCCGTGACGCTGGGTGAGCAGCTCCCGGTAGACCTCGCGCGACCTGGCGAGCTCCAGCGCCTCGGTGTAGCTCGTGATCTCCCACAGCTTCATCTGCCGGGCGATCCGGGCGGTGGCGATCGGAGAGAGCAGCCACCGGGACGGGCGGACGCCCTCCATGCGCTTGCGGCCGCGCAGGCGGCCGATGTGACCGGCGTACAGGTGCGCGGCGATCTCCGAGAACACCACCCACAGGGCGGCGAGGCCGGCGTGCCCGGCGGCCGCGGTGCCGGAAGCGCCGGCCTGCCAGTTCAGCCAGATCGTCAGCCCGGTGAGCGCCCTCGGCACCCACTTCACCCAGGCCGCCTCCCGCTCCCAGCGGATCAGCAGCAGGTTGACGATGCTGAACGCCAGGATCGCCAGGTCCACCGCGATCGGCAGCATCCACGGCTCGTCCCAGCCCCAGCCGCCGTCCTTGACCGGCAGCGCGGCCTTGGCCTCCACCGCCTTGTAGGAGGCGACCAAGCCGATCGTCGACACCCCGACCGCCAGCGCCGCCCCGACGCCCGCCAGCGCCTTCTCCCACCGCGCCAGCACGATCCGCTGCTCCGCCGGCGCCGGTGCGTCCGGCTGCTCGTCGGCCACGTACACGCTGTCCGTCACCTGCTCTCCTCCTTCTTCTTCTTCTTCTTCGTGGTGCCGTCGGTGGTCGCCGGGACGGCCCAGCACTCGCCGGCGTGCTTGTTGGCCATGCGGCGCATGCGGTCGACCAGGTGGTCGTCGTAGTCGCAGCTGTTGCCGTCGCCGCAGGCCAGGCAGCGCCAGGAGTACTCGGCGTTGGTGTAGCCGGTGCCGGGCTTGCCGATCACCACGGCCAGGCCGCCCGCCCGGGTGCGGAACCGCAGCACCGTGTGATCCGGCAGCTCCGGCTCGACCGGCTGACCGGTGCGGGCCTGCTCCAACTCGGCGCGCAGCTCGGCGATGGTGCGGTCGCGGGCGGCGAGCTGCGAGCTCGCGTCCTTCACCATGAGGTCGCACACGCGCTTGGTCCGGGCCTCGCGGGCCATCGCCTCGTCGGCGAGCTGCAGCGCGGCCGCCAGCCCGTCCCGCGCGGCCGCCAGGTCGGTGCGGGTGGCCGGCGGCTCCTGGCAGGTCCGGTGCGGCTGCTCCAGGAGGGTCTCGAGGCGGCGGTTGGTGTCGGTGAGGGCGGTCTCGGCCTGGGCGGCGCGCTGGCGCAGCGCGTCGAGGTTGCGGGTGGTGGTGATGGTCAGCACGGAGGATCTCCTCGGCCGGGTGGTGGGCGTGTTCTGGAAGAGCGAATGGGTGAAGGTGCGTCGGGCACCGACGAACGTCGCCGCGCCCGGCCCCGGTGGTCCGGGACGAGCGCGGCGGCGAACGACAACCAACCGACGCGGTCAGAAGCGCAGCTCCCGCTGGACGACCGGGTAGCGCGGGACGGTGAGGTACTCGACGACGGCGGCGGTGCTCACGCACCACACGCCGGGCACCTGTCCGTAGGGGATGAGCAGGAGCGCCTCATTGAGCAGCGCGGCCAGGGCGCACGCCTCGCCGCGCATGGCGGTGTAGCGGGACCACAGCTCGTCGCGGGTGAGGGCGTCGTCGGTGTAGTCGGCGGTGGTGAACGCGTTGGCGGCCAGCCGGGCCTGCGCGAGCTGGACGGTGATCCGCGTGGCCAGGTCCTCGTTGCCGGGCGGCAGCGGGTTCTCCAGGGTCATCAGCGGGTGCAGGTCGATGTACGGCGGCGGGGTGTGGGCCATCTGCTGCTCCTCGGTGGGACGGGTGGGCGGTGCGTCGGGCACCGTCGAACGCCCCCGCCACCGGCGGTCCGGGGCGGGAGCGAACGGCAGCAACCGCTGCGGGCGGTCAGGCGGTGCGGGCGCGGTTGCGGGCGGCGCGGCGCTTCATCGCGCGGCGCTCGTCCTCCGACATGCCGCCCCAGACGCCGGCGTCCTCGCCGGTCGTCAGGGCCCAGGTCAGGCACTGCTCCATGACCGGGCAGCGGCGGCACACGGCCTTGGCCTCCTCGATCTGCAGCAGGGCCGGGCCGGTGTTGCCGATCGGGAAGAACAGCTCCGGGTCCTCTTCGCGGCACACCGCGCGGTGGCGCCAGTCCATGACGGTCTCTCCTCTTCTTCTGTGCGGTCGGTGTGCTCAGGCGTTCTGGGGGAACCGGGCGGTGCGGGCGAGCTCGTGGAGCGCGGCGACCGTGCCGGGGTGGGCGGCCTCGTCCAGGACGTGGCGCTGCTCGAGGAGCGCGCCGCCGACGGCCGGCTGCGCGAGGGTGTGCTCGGCCCAGAACCGCAGGGCCTGCTCGCCGGGCTCGGCGACGACCTGGTCGCGCTCGTCCCAGGCGGTGCAGTGCCAGCGGCTGCTGCTCTCGCCGAGCGTGCGGACCGTGATCCGCCAGGTCGGCCAGTCCTTGCGCGGGCCCGGGTCGATCGCCAGGACCTCGTAGACGGTGTCGGAGTAGACGCTGCGGTAGAAGCCGCCGACGGCGCGCGGGCCGATCTGTCGGGCGACCCACCGCCGGTAGCTGGCGGCCTCGTAGTAGGCGCGGCGGGCGGGGGAGGTACGGGCGCGGTGCTTCATGAGTTGGCCTCCGGCCGGGAAAGTTCGCGGAGCGCCGCTGCGCCCTGCGGACCTTGGTCCGGGGCGCAGCGGCGCGGGGGAGCGGGGCGGTTCGTCAGCCGGCGGCCGGGATGCGGCAGCGGATGCGCTTGCCGATCGCGGACGGGCGGACGGTCCAGCCGGGGGCGAGGACGTCGAGGAGGACCAGGCCGCGGCCGGTCTCCGCCTCGTCGCTGTCCGGTGCGGTGCCGGTGCGGCGCGGGCCGACGTCGGCGAGCGGGTCATGGACGGTGACGACCGCGTCGTGGTCGGCGCGGTGGACCTCCACGACCAGCGGGACGTGCTCGCCGCAGGCCCGCACCGCGTTGCCGATCAGCTCGGACAGGACCAGCTGCGCGGACTCGGCGGTCTCCAGGTCGACGCCGTGGGCGACCAGGACGGTCAGGGCCAGGGACCGTACGGTGTGCACGGTGTCCTGGTCGGCCGTCAGGTGGGCGGTGATCCCGCCGGGGCGCTGGCGCAGGAACAGGCCGGGCCGGGGCGGGGGCAGGGCCGGGTCGTGGGTGGTGAGGCCGGGCGCGGTGCCGAAGACGGTGCGGGTGCTCACCGCTGCTTCCCGTCCTTCGGCTTGCCGGGCTTGGCTACGGGCGTCCCGCCGGCGAAGCTGCGGATGGTCATCATCGGCCCCCGCCCCGGACGCGGCGCAGGGCCTCGTCCATGTCCGGGTCGCTGTCCCCGGGGGCCAGGTTCAGCTCGGGGCGTGCAATCATGGTGTGCAGCACAGTCGTTGCCTCTCTGCTAGGCGCGACGATGACGGCCCCGGGATCGCCTTCCCGGGGCCGTCGCTGTTGGTGGAGCGGCTCCTGCCGTCCCCCCGCCGTCTCCGCACCGGGGCCGGGGCGGAGGCGACGGGCAGCGTCGCAGGACAGGCAACACCGGTCAGAGGGCCCTGGGGGCCGGGGCGTCGGTGGAGTTGGGGACGGTCTGCGCGCCTCCCTGCTCCTGGCTCAGCTGGTCGGCGAGCTTCTGTTCAGCGAACTGCCGATCCGCGGCGTGGTGCGCCTTCGCTCGGGCCTGCTCGGCTTGGATCTGGCGCTGGAGTTCGGCGATGCGCTCGGCGTCGGTCATCGCGGTCACCCGGCCAGGGGCAGGACGTGGGCGGGGGCCGGGTGCCGTCGCCGAAGCGGGATGGGGGTGGCGGTAAGGCGGTCGGCCAGGGCCTCGATAACGTCGGTCGACGTGGTGGTGCGTGGGCGGGCCTGGGGGAGGCCGGACGGCCACTCGCGGGCGTTGACGGCGCGGACCCGGCGGACGGCGCGGTCGAGGAGGACAAGGAGGCCGTCCAGGCCGTAGTGGCCGGTCGGGTAGTGGCCGGCGGCGACGGCGGCCCACACGTCCTGGGCGACGTCTTCGTCCAGGCCGGTGGCGTCGGGGCCGATGGCGGCGAGGCGCTCGGTCGCGGCGGCGAGGAGGCGGGCGGAGTAGCGGTGGTAGAGGTCGAGGGTGGTGTCCTCGTCGTCGTGCATGATGGTGTTCACGGTCGTTGTCCTCTCGTCCTGAGCGGGGTGGGTGGTGCGACCGGTCCGGGCCCCGGGGGTGCGCCCCCGGGGCCTCTTGCTGTTCTGGCGGCTGCACGAGCAACCGCGGCGTTGCCCACGCCGACCAGCGGGGTGGGCAACGCCGTGACGGTTCGTGCGGCGAGTGGTTCAGGCGGATCGGCGCGCAGGCCGGGTCTCGTCCGGCTCGGGAGCGGCGCCGAGGTACTGCCCGATGAGGTATCCGGGGACGACGGCCGCGCACTCGTGCCACGACGGCCGGCACCGCTCGGACGGGACGCGGGCCACGCCGTGCTCCGCGCCGTCACGGGTACGGGCGAGGTAGGCGACCAGGTGGATGCGCATCAGGCCGCCGCGCGCCGCGGGTAGGTGTACTCGGCGGCGTGCCGGTGGGGGCGGGGGAGCGGCTGGTGGCCGGCCCGGTCGGCGGCGGTGACGGCGAGTTCGGCGGTGTCGAGGCGGCCCGCGGCGGTGACCGGCTCCCGGTGCCGGAGGCCGGTCACCAGGGTGGTGGCGTGGGCGTCCAGGGCGTCGAGAAGCCCGGTGTAGGAGAGTCCGGCGGAGGCCGCGAGCTCGGCGGCGTGCAGCCACAGGTCGCCGCACAGGTCGTCGATGGTGTCGCTGGCGGTGTCCAGCCCGGCCTCGTCCAGCAGCTCCAGCACGAGGTCGCGCAGGCCGGTCGAGTACCAGGTGTAGGCCTCGGCGAGCAGCGTGGCGGCGGGGGCGTTGGGCATCGCGTTCTCCTTGTGGGCGGGTGTCCCCGGGGCGGGTGATGGCCGTACGAGCAGCCACGGCCGCCGCCCACCCCGTCAGGTCGGGGTGGGCGGCGGCCGTGGCGGTTCGTGCCGATGTCGGGTTAGGCAGCGGCGGGGTGCAGCGTCTCCGTGGGGGCGTGGGCGCCGTAGACCAGGTGGCGCGGCTCGGCGTAGCCGGCGAGGACGGCGGTGCGCCGCACCATGTCGGTGTGCTGCACCGCGGTGAGGACCTCGCTCCACTGCACGGCGCGCTCGGCCGCGGTCGGCGCGGAGGCGGCCTGACGCTGCTCGGGCTCCGGGCTCCGCAGCCGGAAACGGTCGGCGGCCAGCAGCGCACCGTCCGTGCAGTACGCCCCCAGGCCGGTGCAGACCGCGCAGCCCTGGAGGTGCGCCTCGTAGCGGCGGCGGGCGTTGCCCGCGGTGACCGGGACCAGGTCGAGCTGGTGGACCGCCGGGGCGACCGGCGCCTGCGGCTTGTAGTGCTGGCGGGCGGCGCGGCGGGTCTCGGTCGGCATCGCGTCCGGCTTGATCCGGCGGTCCTGCGCCTTCTGCCACTTCGCGATCTCGTGGGCGGTGAGGTCGACGAGGACGATCCGGCGGGCGGAGGGGCAGCGGCGGTCCTGCTGGCCGGCGGCGAGTTCGGCGCCGCCGAGGTCGGTCGCGTGGTGGTCGCGGATCGTCAGGGTGGTGTCGCCCATGATGCGCTGCCAGGTCTGGCAGTCCGGGCAGACGATCGTGCGGACCTCGCCGACGCGGAGGTTGTAGGTGCTGGGGCGCAGCCGGCTGATGCGGATGGCGGGGAGGGAGCTGCGGCGCTTGGTACGAACGCGAGCGGGCATTGGGGCCTCCTGGCAGGGAGAAGGGGAGAGTCCGGGGGAGCGAGTGCTGCTCTCTCCGCCCGCCAGGTCCGGGCCTGATCGGCCGGCGGTCCTGGCGGACAGACAGCGCAGCAGCGCTGTGGGGTGGTGCCCGATATGTGTGGCCCCGGCGGCGGCGGGTCCCGAGGAGCGGGTGGGCTCGACTCAGACCCCGCCGAAGCGGATAGGGCTGCTGTGCACTGGCAAACGCGCCACCAAAGACCCAGACTTTGGTACCTAAGTCTTGGCGACGTTCAGAACCGTACGCAGTCCGTGACTCCCCGTCAAGCACTTTGGTACTCAAGTCTTCTGACATGGTGCCAAAGGCGGAGACCCGAGGGTGAAAGGTCGATGCGATGAAGGGGAAAGGAACGCGCAGCAAAGGTCCTCAAGCATCCAAGTCGGGCGAGTTAGGTACCAAAGTTGCGAGCCGTCAGGTACCGTGTGCCCATGACTGCGACAGATCAGACGATCCGGGGCACAGCCCGGGGCATCGCCGACGCTCTGCGCGAGGAGATCCACTCCGGTGCGCTGGAGCCTGGCCAGGCACTGCCCCCCAACCGCGAACTCGCGGCACGATTCAACGTCTCCCCCAAAACGGCCACCGCCGGGGTAGATCTCCTCAAGGCCGAGGGCCTCGTCCGCGGCGAGCGAGGCGGTCGCCGATGGGTGCGAGCCACTCGTCGCATCACCTGGAACCTCAGTGAGTTCGAGCGTGGCCACCGCCGCGATTCCCATGCGCTGGACGACTGGGCCACCGCAATCAAGAACGCCGGCCGCGAGCCCCGCGAGACGATCACCCGGACAGTGGAGCCCGCATCGCAGCAGGTCGCGGAGTGGCTGCGCATCATGCCCGGCGACGAGGTAGTCAAGCGAGCCCGTGTCCGCTGGGTAGATGGCTCGCCCTTCCAGCTCTCGACCAGCTTTTTCCCCGGCACAATCGCCCGGGGCACGCTGTTGGACGAGGACCGCGAGGTATCTGTGCCCGGCGGCGTTCTTCGCTACATCGGCCACCCTCAGGAGGCAGTCCGCGACGAAATCAGCGCCCGAATGCCCACGCCCGAGGAGACTGACCTCCTGCAGCTCCCGGCGGGCACCCCCGTGATCCAGCATGTCCGAATTGGGCACGGGGCCGAGGCGCCGGTTCGGGTAATGGTCACCATCGCTCCCGGCGACCGCCACCTGCTCGTATACGAGATGGAGGTCTGATGGCGATCCACGGTGGGGTCTACCAGCGAACCGCCTCCCCCCAGGTCCGCCAAGCGCTGCCTCTGAGTGGTAACGCGACCTCAACGGATCTGGTGTGGTACGCGGCCTACGGGTCAAACATGCACGCCGACCGTCTGTCCTACTACATCCGCGGCGGCCGTCCGCCTGGCGGCACTCGAACCTACCCGGGGTGTCGCGACCGCCGGCTACCGGAGCAGCAGGTCCCCGTGCTGCTTCGCGGCCAGCTCTACTTCGCTCTGACGTCAGCCGTGTGGGGCGGCGGCATGGGTTTCTACGATCCCACACAGCCTGACGAGATGCCGGCCCGGGCCTACCTCATCACCGGTCAGCAGTTCTCCGACATCGCCGCGCAGGAGATGCACCGGCTCCCCGGCACGAATCTCAACCTCGCCCCGGTACTCGCCGACGGCCACGACCAGCTCGGTCCCGGCAGGTACGAAACCCTGGTGTGCGCAGGCGAGCTTGACGGCGTCCCCGTGCTCACGTTCACAGCTCCCTGGCATCTCGACGCCGCCGAACTCAACGCCCCGACCAGCAGCTATCTGGCGAACTTCGCCAGTGGCCTCAGAGAGGCCCACGGCTGGTCCCTGGAACGCTCCGCCCACTACCTCGCCACTCGGCCTGGCGCGGCGGGCCACTGGACAGTGAAGTCGATCCTGGACGTCTTCCGGGCGGCAGACACGCACTTGAGCAGTGCGAGAGCCACTCCTATCGGGGGCTAGGCTCGATCGGTGCCCCGGCACACCAGAAAATAGCGAAGCGGCCCCCACTCGCCAAAGTTGGGCCGCTGCGCTTCTCGTATAACCGGCGCTCACCAGGGACACCCAGGTGAGCGCCCAAGAGAAAGCCGTTGTCGGTTCGACGGTACCAGGCATACCCCGCCCGCGGCGAGAGACACCCGTCACCTCGCCCGGCCGCTTGGCGACGCCTGGCACCGCCGTACGGCGACGGCGGAGAGGCAAGCCCCCGTTGTCCCGCACCGCACGCTGCGCATCCCCGGCCGAGCTTTACCCGCCGGCCCCCGCCTCCCGCAGCCATCATCCCGCCGTCCAGACCGGGCTTCTCCTGGCGCTCGCATCCGGATCGGAGGTGACCCAATGAGCTTTCTGCCTGTTGAGTGGGCCGCCGAGCACTCGCCCGTATCGGACCCGTACGAACGCCTTCTTCTGATCGCGCTGGCGCGCCGAGCGAACAGCGACGGGACCGACTCCTACCCGTCGCGCAACACGCTCGCTAAGTCCGGCCTGTGCGACAAGTCCACGGTCACCCGGCGGCTGAACGAGCTCGAGCGGCGCGGTCTGATCCGCGAGGGCGACCAGCGGGCGGCGTTCCGGATCCCAGAGCACGTCCGCCCGAAGGTCTACGACGTGCTGATCCCCTACTCCTTCTACAGCGCCGACCAGATGGAGAAGGTCAACCAGGAGCGCATCGACCGCGGCCTGGCTCCGCTGCGCCCGGAGGACCGCCCGGATCTGGGCCCTGCTCCGGAGAAGAAGGTCCGCGCGGACAAGGGGACGAAGCGCCCGAAGAAGGACTCGAAGGATGCTCCGAAGGGCACTGCAGGTAACGAGGGGGGTGCTTCAAGCACCCCGGGTGCTTCAAGCACCCCCCCTGAGATTTCGACCGATATGCCCGGACTTGCCCCGGGTGCTTCAAGCACCCGGGTGCTTGAAGCACCGGGAGGGGGTGCTTCAAGCACCCCAAATCTGTCCTTTAACTCTGTCCCCTTCTCTCTCCCGGACGTCGCGTCGAACGCGACCGTCCCAGTGGCCTCCGAGGTGACGGAGAGTGAGAAGTTCGAGAAGGAGAACAGCGAGACGGCCGCACCGTCGGTGCCCGGTCAGCGGTCGGACGCGACACCGGCTGCTGACGACCCGCAGGTGCTGCGGATCGTGGCGGCCTGGTCCGACGCCAGGAACAGCGCCGGCTTCGGACCGCACCGACGCCGCACCGCGATGGCCGAGTTCACCGATTCGGCACGGGCGCTGGTCGCGGCGGGCGCCTCGGTGGAGTGGCTGGTCTCGGTGGCGGCTTGGATGGGCACTACCCAGCCGACCTGGGTCGGTCTGGCGGAGGCCACCACGGCCCAGTACGCCGGGGCACCGGCGAAGCCGGGCACGCGTCCGGCCTCCCAGACGGTGGCCGACCCCTGCCCGTCGCATCCGAACCTGGAGGTGGCCAGCTGCCGCCACTGCGCGGCGGATGCCATCGTGGACCGGCAGCGCCGTGAGTTGGACGAGCAGCTGGGCATCGACGACGAGTCCAGCCGCAAGTTCCTGGCCTCGTTCCTCGCCCAGGCCCGCCAGCCCCGAACCCCTGCCGACCGCCGACGCGACGCGGCAAAGCGTCAGGCCGAGGAGGCCCGCAGCCACTCCGCGAAGCGGGCCGGGTTCCTGGCGGGCTGACCGCCTTCCCCATCCCCCGAGCAACGCGACGGCCGCCGGTATACCTCGCCAGGCCCGGCGGCCGTCCGATCCCGTTGGAGAGATCACCATGAGCGTACCCAGCCAGAGCAGCACCGGCCCCGCCACCCCGACCACGATCCAGGCCGGGCCGGACGACTACGCCTGGAGCGACCAGGAGCCCGACCACCAGGAACCCGAGGACACCGACTCCGAGCCGGCTCCGCGCTCCGGCTTCGGCCGTTCCCGGCGCGGCAAGACCGAGACCGGCCACGACCTCGAGCGGATGCCCCCGCAGGACCTGGACGCCGAGAAGTCCGTGCTCGGCGGCATGCTGCTGTCCAAGGACGCCATCGGCGACGTGGTCGAGGTGCTCAAGCCGGCCGACTACTACCGGCCCGCGCACGAGATGATCCACGCGGCGATCCTCGACCTGTACGGGCGCGGCGAGCCGGCCGACCCGATCACCGTGGCCGGCGAGCTGACCAAACGCGGCGAGCTCCAGCGCGTCGGCGGCGCCGCCTACCTGCACGCCCTGGTCAACTCCGTCCCGACCGCCGCCAACGCCGAGTACTACGCCCAGATCGTCCACGAGCGCGCCGTACTGCGCCGCATGGTCGAGGCGGGCACCCGGATCGCCGGCATGGGCTACGCCGCCGAAGGCGACGTCGACGAACTCGTCAACGCCGCCCAGGCCGAGGTGATGACGCTCGCCGACCAGCGAGGCGAGGACAGCTGTGCACCCCTGATCGACGGCATGGACATCACCCTGGGCGACGTGGAGGACCGCAAGCACAACACGGGCATCACCGGCGTGCCGACCGGCTTCGCCGACCTCGACCAGCTCACCCAGGGCCTCCAGGGCGGCCAGATGATCGTCATCGCCGCCCGCCCCGCCATCGGCAAGAGCACGCTGGCCCTGGACATCGCCCGCTCCGCCAGCATCACCCACCGCCTCACCACCGCGTTCTTCTCCCTGGAGATGGGACGCCAGGAGATCCAGCTGCGCGCCGTCTCCGCCGAAGGCCGCGTTGCACTGCACCACCTGCGCTCCGGCGACATGACCGACGACGACTGGCTGCGTACCAGCCGGGCGGTGGCCCGGATGCCCGAGGCGCCGCTGCTGATCGACGACAACCCCGTGCAGTCCGCCCTGTCCATCGCCGCCCGCTGCCGCAAGATCAAGCAGCGCCAAGGCCTGGACCTGGTCGTCGTCGACTACCTCCAGCTCCTCCAGGGCGCCGGCCGCCGCGCCGAGAACCGCCAGCAGGAGGTCTCCGACATGTCCCGCAATCTCAAGCTCCTCGCCAAGCAGCTCGGCGTGCCCGTGATCGCCCTGTCCCAGCTCAACCGTGGCCCCGAGCAGCGCACCGACAAGAAACCAATGATCTCCGACCTGCGCGAGTCCGGCTCCATCGAGCAGGACGCCGACATGGTCATCCTGCTGCACCGCGAGGACGCCTACGACAAGGAGTCCCCCCGCGCGGGCGAGGCCGACCTGATCGTCGCCAAACACCGCAACGGCCCCACCGCGACCGTCACCGTTGCCTTCCAGGGCCACTACTCCCGCTTCGTCGACATGACCCGCGAGGAGGAAGTCGGCCGACGCTTCGAGGGCACCACGTACGAACCCGACTTCACCCCGATCGGCGCCGTCGATCCCCAGCCCGCCGAGCCCGCCCAGTGGAACCCTGGCTCCGATACGGCATCGGACCTCGGGCTCTGACCTCCCGGAGGGAGCCACTGGGCGACCCTCAGGGCGATCGACGCCACGCCCGTGACCAATCGGGTGGTGAGGCGTTGATCGCCCACCACAACGATCACCGTGGCCTTCCAGGGCCGCCCGCAGAAGGCGAGTTAGGGCCCCTCGGGCGCTGATCGAACGCCCGGCGCCGCCGGGCTCCCTCCGACCGATCGGACAGACCGTGCATCCCGCCCAGCACTACGTCCTCGTCACCCCGGACGGCGAGCTTACGTCCAGCCTCGCCCCGCTGCGGGAGATCCGCCGACACCTGGAGGAGGGCGCCGGGATCGGGGAGGCCGGCTTCGAGTACCTCCCCGGCACCGGCTGACCCCCGCGCGTGCGGGGAGGACTTCACTCAGAACACCACCTCTGCGGCCTCGTTCGGCTGACCCCCGCGCGTGCGGGGAGGACCTCGGTCAGGTCGGCCGTGCCGATGCCCAACTCCGGCTGGCTTTGATCACGGGTTGTGACGTCGGTTGTTCACGAGTTTGGGAGGCACCCCGAACCACGGACGGGTGATGTTCACGAGTTTTGACGTCGCTGGGGTACTTGCCAGGGCAGCATCGGGGTGCTCCTGGTGAAAGGCCCTGGTCATGCCACAGATGTCGAAGGTCGAGCTGTACGCCGCGATCCGGCGTGACCACCGCGACGGCATGAAGCTGCGGGAGATCGAGCGCAAGCACAACGTGTCGTGGCGGACGATCAGGAAGGCCGTGGACTCGGTCTGGCCGGAGCCGCGGAAGAAGCTCCCGCCGCGCGCGACCGCGCTGGACCCGTTCAAGGCGGTGGTCGACGGGATCCTGTGGGCCGATCTGGATGCTCCGCGCAAGCAGCGGCACACGGTCACCCGGATCTTCCACCGCCTGGTCGAGGAGCACGGCGCCGACGTCTCCTACCAGCAGGTCCGCCGCTACGTCGCCGACCGCAAGCCGCAGATCCTGGTGGAGTCCGGCAAGGCCCCGATCGAGGCGTTCATCCCGCAGACGCACCAGCCCGGGATGGAGGCCGAGGTCGACTTCGGCGACGTGACCGTGCGGCTCGCCGGCGAGCTGGTGACCTGCTACCTGTTCTCCTTCCGCCTGTCCTACTCGGGCAAGGCCGTCCACCGACCCGTTGACCGCACTACCGGCGTGTCCTACGAGTTGGCCTGGTGACGGCGAGGAGTCTCCGTTCGGGATGGTCCCGATGAGACGGAGACGTAATGAATCGCGCTGCGGCGACGGACGAACGCGAGGTGACCGGGCTGGTGGTGGCCCGAGTCGGCAGGGTGCAGGCGACCAGTGCTGCGACGCTGCCCTGGGTGGTTCTCGACGGGGCGGGGCGGGCGATCACGCCGGCGAGCGAGTTCCTGCGGGAACTGCTGGCCTGCGGCAACACCCCGGCCTCCTGCCGTTCCTATGCCTTTGACCTGCTGCGCTGGTTCCGATTCCTCGCGGCAGTGGATGTGGAATGGAACCGCGCGAAGCGCGTGGACGTACGCGACTTCGTCCTTTGGCTGCGGACGTGCCACAACCCGGCGCGGGACCGGCGCCGACCGGACGCGCCCGCGCCGGGATCGCTGAACGCGCGCACCGGCAAGCCCTACCTGAAGTCGGGCTATGCTCCGGCGACCATCAACCACGCGGTGTCGGTGCTGGCGGCGTTCTACGACCACCATCTGCAGACCGGGCAGGGGCCGGTGGTCTCCCCGGTGCCACCGCAGTCCCGTGATGGCCGCCGACTGGAAGCGCACCACAACCCACTGGAGCCGTTCCGGCTGCACCGCCGGGGCGCCTACCGACAGAAGCAGGTCGACCGCGAACCCCGCGCCGTCCCCGACGATGTCGTCGAGGACCTGTTCACCTCCCTGGGCTGCCACCGCGACCGGGCACTGTTCTCCATGTTCCTGTCCAGCGGCGCTCGGGCCGCCGAGATGCTGGGCATGACGATCGGCGACGTCCACCCGGGCGAGGGACGGATCTACGTGCAGACCAAGGGCCTGGGCGGCGCGAAGGAGGCATGCCCAGCCTCCCCGGAAGCCTTCGCCTGGCTGGCCCTCTACCTCGGCGACCTTGCCCAGGACGGCCACCGGCCCGCCCCGCACGAGCCGGTCTGGTGGACCCTACGCGGGCAGACACGCCCGCTGACCTACACGGCCCTGCGGGCGGTGCTGAACCGGATCAACGCGAGGATCGGGGCGAACATCACGCTGCACGACCTGCGGCACACCCTGTGTCTGCGCCTGATCGAGGACCCGGCCATCACCCTGGTCGACGCCCAGCAGGTGATGCGCCACCGGCGCATCACCACGACCAGTACCTACCTGCGGCCCAGGACCGACGAGGTCATCGCCAAGGTTCATGAGCACTACACACGCCCCAAGCCGCCGCCGCGGCCGCTGACCGGCTGGGCATACGACCCGGACGACCTCGCCGACGTCTTCGGGAACCGGTGATGGCCCGCCACGGGCGTGTCGCCCGCACCCCGGTCAGCCCACGCGACCCCGCCCTCCTCACCACCGTGCTGCCCCAGCCCAGGACCACGACGCGTGCCAGTGGCCGGGAGTCCGCGAGTCGCGATGAACTGGCCCGCCTGGCCGAGGGCCTGCTGAATGAGCCGACCGTCCGTAACCTGTGGCGCCAACAGCTCTCACTGACGCGCATCTTCGACTGGCTGGAGGGATTCCCCGCCGACACCTGGCAAGACCGATGGCTCCTGAGCGGTTCCGACGAACTGGGTCCTGGCTGGGGACCCCAGGGGCTCAGCGCGGGCACCCGATCGCGGTTCACCGCCGGTCTCGGCACCTTGATCGTCCTCCAGGCGATCCGGCCCTCCTACGGTTGGCTGTTCGGCAGCCGCCTCCTGGGCGTCTACGACGCCTACCGTCGTCACAATCAGCCCGCGCTGTTCGCCGAACTCACGCAGCGCGTCGGCGGACAGCGCTGCGACGAGCACGCGACCGATGCCCTGAACGTGCTCACCCGCATGAGCATCGTCACCGGCAAGGACCTGTTGGCCTTCGACCTGGAAGACCTCACCGACTACGCCAAGGCCCGTCGGGACAACGGCCGCACTGTCACGGCCTTGCCCCTCGCCTACGACATCCTTCACGCCGTCGGCGGTCTCAAGGACTCGCCACCGACCTTGCGCGAGGCGCAGGCCCGCGGCCAGCTCACCCCCGCCGAACTGATCGACCGCCACCCGATCACCAACCGCGCGGTCCGCGACGTGCTCGTCCACTACCTCGCCGAGCGGTCCGCCGTCCTGGACTACGGCTCCCTGGGCAACCACGCTCAGATGCTGGCCGACCTGTTCTGGGGCGACCTGCAACGCCACCAGCCTGCGATCTCCTCGTTCAACCTGCCCGACGAGGTCGCCCAGGCATGGAAGCAACGCGTCCGGGTCCTGCCTGACGGGCGACCGCGCCGCACGGCCCACGCCGTGTTCCTGGCGGTCCGCTCCTTCTACCTGGACCTCTCGCAGTGGGCCATGGAAGACCCAGCCCGCTGGGCGGCCTGGGCCGCCCCCTGCCCGATCAGCGAGGCCGACATCCGCGGCTACATCAAGGAGAGCCGGCACCGGCAAGCGCGGATGCAGCAGCGCACCCGCACCCTGGTCCCCGTCCTGCCGCAGCTCGTCCGCACTGCGGAGACCCGGCTGCAGCACGCCACGCTCCTGCTGCAGGCAGCCCGCTCCGCGACGCCGGGCGACGAGTTCACCGTCGAGGGCTCGCGCTATCGCCGCACCGGGCGCAACGGCAGCCACTGGCGCCCCACTGCCCTGTTCCTCGCCCCGGTCGACGAGCCCGGTCCCCGGTTCGATGCCGAATGCGAGGAGAACAACGCCTTCTGGACCTGGGCGAGCATCGAGGTCCTGCGACGCACCGGGGCCAGGATCGAGGAACTCCTGGAGCTCACCCATCTGAGCCTGCGTCAGTACCAGGCGCCGACCGGCGAGACGGTGCCGCTGCTGCAGATCAGCCCGTCCAAGACCGACCGTGAGCGCGTCATCCCCGCCGACCCGGACCTGGTCGCCGTCCTCGCCCGGATCATTCGCCGGATCAAAGGCACCGGCGAGCGGGTGCCGCTGCTGACCCGCTACGACGGCTACGAGCGGGTCTTCGGGCCGCCGCTGCCGCACCTGTTCCAGTGTCTTTCCCAGCACCGGCTGCAGGTCATCTCCCCCAACCGGATCCGCGAGCTCCTCACCGAGCACGCCCTTCGGGCCGGCATCGTCGACGTCGACGGGACACCGCTGAGGTTCACGCCGCACGACTTCCGCCGAATCTTCTCGACCGAGACGGTCAACGGCGGCCTGCCGATCCATATCGCCGCGAAGCTCCTCGGACATCTCGATCTCAACACCACCCAGGCCTACGTCGCCGTCTATCCCGAAGAGGTGATCCGCCACTACCGGCAGTTCGTCGACCAGCGCCGAACCCACCGTCCCAACGAGGAGTACCGCGAGCCCAGCGACTCCGAGTGGCAGGACTTCCGCGACCACTTCAGCCTGCGCAAGGTCGCCCTCGGTACCTGCGACCGCCCTTATGGGACACCCTGCCAGCACGAACACGCCTGCATCCGCTGCCCCATGCTCCGCCTCGACCTTGCCCAGGAACCCAGACTCCTGGAGATCGAAGCCAACACCCGTCAACGCCTCGGAGAGGCCCAACGGATGCGGTGGCTTGGCGAGGTCGCCGGCCTGCAGGAGAGCCTGCGCCACATCGCCGACAAGAAACAGCAGGCCGAACGCCTGCGAGCCCAAGCCGACAGTGGCGCGGACGGGGTCGCTGCCCTTGGTTAGGCGATCACGCCTCCGCGATGATCCGGGCCTTCAGTAGGTCGTACTCGGCAACCGCATCCGGCTCGTGATCGTAGTAGTCCTCCCAGAAACCCGGTCGCTGCCACTCCCGGGGCGCCAGGGTCAATCGGCCGTCCTTCAGTGCAGTGACCCAACAGGTCGGCATCCGCTCGGACACGATCTCGAACATGTCGGCGTCCCACAGGCCGGGCGATTCGATCTCGTCCCGCCTCGCGCTGCGGTCAGGAAGGCGAAACAGGATCCGCGACCGGGCGGCGAACACTTCGAGGACCGGATACTCCTCGCCCACGCGAATCGCCGGGTGCTCGCTCACAACCGTCAAGTTGGCAGGACTGATGATCTTGATGCATCGGACGATCACACGGCGCACAGTACCTGGCCCAGCGCATGCCAGGCGCATTTCGTAGTGCAGAGAAGCGTCTTCGCCTCCTGCGGCCAGGAGGCGTTCTTCGAAGGCCACGTCCACGCACTGCGGACGCTGGGCGGGGTCCCCCGGAGCAAGGTCCGCTACGACAACCTGAAGGCCGCCGTTGCTCAAGTGCTGGGGCTGAGCCGGGCCCGGATCGAGGCTGACCGGTGGATCGCCTTCAAGTCGCACTTCGGCATCGAGAGCTTCTACTGCCGGCCCGGCGTCGAGGGCGCCCATGAGAAGGGCGGCGTCGAGGGCCAGATCGGCTACTTCCGGCGCAACCACTTCGTCCCGGTGCCGGAGGTCGAGTCGCTGGCGGAGCTGAACGAACTGGTCGAGCAGTGGGACCGGCACGACGGGCGCCGCAGGATCGGGTCCAGGACCCGGACTGTCGACGAGTACTTCGAGGACGAGCGAGCGCGGCTGCTGCCGCTGCCGGAGGACCCGTTCGAGACCGGTCGGGTGTTCACCCCGCGGGTCGACCGCTACGGCCAGATCTCGGTCCGCACCAACCGCTACTCGGTGCCGGTCCGCCTGATCGGCAAGCGCGTCCGGGTGCTTCTGCACGCCTCCCACCTGGTGGTCTACGACAGGAACGTCGAGGTCGCCCGGCACGAACGGCTGATCGCCAAAGGTGCCTGCCGATTGGAGCTGGACCACTACCTGGAGGCCCTGGTCCGAAAGCCGGGCGCCTTCCCCGGCGCGACCGCGCTCGATCAGGCCCGCTCCGCCGGGAAGTTCACCCCGGTCCACGACGCCTGGTGGGCCGCGGCGGTCAGGGCCCACGGCGACGCCGAGGGCACCCGGGCGCTGATCGAGGTGCTGCTGCTGGGCCGCCACCTCGCGCACGAGCACATCGTCGCCGGTCTGGCTACCGCCCTGCGGGCCGGAGCCCTGACCGCGGACGCGGTCGCCTTGGAGGCCCGCAAGTCCGCCCAGGTCGAGGACGAACCCGCTGCGGATGTTCTCGCGCCAAAACCGACCGTCGGACCGGGTGCCGCGACGGTGACGTTCCTGCACGAGTGGAAGCTCAACCACCTTCCGCCGGACACCAGGCCGCTGCCCTCGGTGACCCACTATGACCAGTTGCTCCGACACCGCCGCGCCGGCGGCGGTGACCTGAGAGAGGGAGAAGCGCCATGACCGCCAGCCTGCCCCGCCAGCGGAACTTGACCGAGCAGGCCGCTACCACGGCCATCGATACCGCTTGTCGGCTGCTGCGGCTGCCGTCGATCCGCAACGAGTTCGCTGACATCGCCGACCGGGCGGTCAAGGACCAGATGACCTACCGCGGCTTCCTCGCCGAGCTGCTGATGGCCGAGTGCGACGACCGGGCCCGGCGCCGTTCGGAGCGGCGGATCAAGGCCGCAGGGTTCCCCCGCGACAAGTCCCGCGAGTTATCCGGGGTCGGCGGCAGCGGCGACCGCATTTGTGCAGGTCGTGGCGTTGCCGACGGCGTCCGCAGCGTGGACGACACTCTGGTTCAGGCGTCGAGGCTGGGCCTTGTCCAGAGAGTGATGTCGCTGCTGGTGGCAACGACGAGCGTGCGTCCGGAGGGGGAAAACCCGGCGGCTCGCAGTTCGGAGTAGTGGGCGTGGAAGATGTGCCACCACTTCTCACCGGCGGAACCACGGCAGAGTCCGCCATCGGCCGAGAGGAGGACGCGGTGGTGCGGCCAATCCGGGCTGACGACCTCAACGGTCCATCCGTCTTCGGTGGTGGAGTGGAGGCCGCCGCCGAACAGGCCGGCGATCCGGACCTCGGTGCCGGCGAGCGGTCCGAGTCCAGGGCAGGACAAGTCGGGGCCAGTTGGTGTGCTGTGATCCAAGTCGGGGTCGTGGTCGCGGGCGAGTCGCTGGCCCGTGGAGGCGTCGAAGATGCCGTGACCGCTGCTGGAGACGACCATCAGGAGGTCGTTTCCGCTGTCGGGGTCGACCCCGAAACCGACTCCGAGTAGCCCGCCGATGGGCGTTCGCCGCGCGGAGACAGGCTGCCAGGGGTGTGGTGCTGGGATGACGGGGGCAGCGAGGAAACGATCCCTCAGCTGCTGCTGGTATTCGGAGAGCATCGTGTCCTCATGATGATGTCCCAGGCTCGGCCAGGGCAGCTTACTGGTGGTTCAGAATCAGCTCGTCGTGGACCGGAGCTGCGGTCATTCGTCGATGCGCTGAAGGATGTGCGTGAAGTCGCCGGTCTCGACCAGACCGACGAGGACTTGGGTCATCTTGCTGATGCCGGCGTCGCGGACGATGAGGCCGTCCGAGCACGAGAAGTAGGCGCCGCCGAGGGCCTCCCCGGTCGCCGCCCACCGGTCCATGATGGTCTCCACCTGAGCGAGGGTGATGACGGTCGCACTCCACCGGGTTCCGTCGTTGAGGTCCACGAAGACGTCGATGTTGTCCACCGATTCCAAGTCCTCGCCGACATTCGGCAGGAACGCCGCCTCGAAGTGCTCCGTGCAGACCCTGAACCAGGGCCCGTCCCATCTGCCCGCGTGTGTGTTGTGGCTCACCGGGCGAGTGTGCCGGGCTGATCCTCCAGCCTCAACTGCATTGTTCTGGCCGCTGCGGGCGTGCGACGGCTGGCATGTCGTTCACCGGGGCACGTCGCCGCGTTCCCGAATCTGACGCTGGAGGCGGAGGATCTCGCCGTGGGCGGCGGCCAACCGTTGTTCGAGCTCTTGGACGCGCTCACGGTGGGCGGCGCGTTCGCGGCGGAGGGCCTCGGTGAGGCTATGGATCACCGTGCCGTCGTCGGTAGCGGGCTCCTGTCGGAGGGGCCGGTGGTCAGCCCGTTGCTGGCCTCGCAGGGTTTCGATGCGTTTGCGCAGGTCTGTGTGGGCGTAGAGGAAGTCCAGGCTGACGCCCGCCGCGCGGGCGACAGCCCGGAAGTTGATTTCCTCTCCTGCTTTGACGAGTCGCCGGATGCCTGCCTCTGCTCGTTGGACGGCCTGCTCGTGCTTGTCCTGAGCTGCCTGCCGCAGGGCGACGATGCGCCGGTTCTCGGCTGGGACAGTGTCAGGAACCGAGGCGGTCGGACGGGTGGTCATGCGGGCTATGTCCCTTTGTTATCAGGTGAGTTGGCGGTGTTCTGGTAGCCGGTGCGACCGAGTACGCCCGCGCCGCGGACGACGGCGGTGCTGGCGTCCGGCTGGGCCTCCAGAGCGATGATCTCCAGCTGCATGCTGCGGATCTCCGCGTTGCGCTGTTCCAGCCAGACGTTGGCCGCGCTCATCGGCTCGCCGTAGCGGTTGGTGTGTCGGGCCTGCCGGGATGCGACCAGCGACTCGGTCTCGGCGAGCTGGCGCTGGATGTCGGGCAGGAAGGTGCGGTCGGTGGCGAAGTGGTCGCAGCCGTGGCAGGCGTTGCCCTTGTCGCAGGAGCGGGTGGGCGGCAGGAGGCAGTAGCCGTTGGGCAGGATCCGGTCGGTGCGGCGGTCGAGCTGGACCAGGTCCAGCATGTCCCGGCGGTCCATTCCGAGCTCCCGGCCGTCCCGGCCGACCTTGGCCAGAGCGAGGAATTCCCGCTCGGCGGTGCTGGCCAGAGTCGCGGCATAACGCATCGTCATTTCGGGAGAAAGGTGGCCAAGGTAGCGCTGGACGACGTGGATGGGGGCTCCAGCGTTGATCAGCGTGGTCGCCTTCGTGTGGCGGAGCCGATGACTTCGTGAGTAGAGGAGGAGTTCGCCGCGTGAGTCGCGCAGGTCCAGGTGGTGGCTGAAGTCCTTCAGGACGCGGTTGTAGTTGCTGGTCTCCCAGGACTTGGTGCCGTGCCGGTTGCCGGTGGTCTTCGGGAACAGGTAGCGGATGGTGTCGGCGCGGTCCAGGTGCCAGTGCTCGCGGACCCATGCCTGCTGTTCCCGGACGATCTCGACGACGTCGCGGCCGACGAGGATGGTGTTCGGTGCCGCGTCGATCTTCGTCTGCTGGTAGCGGAGCCGGGCGACCATCCCGCCCTCGGGGACGGCTGCAGCGTCCAGGCCGGGGATGTCGGAGAGCGGTTCGAAGTCCATCATCAGCACTTCGCTGGCCCGGCGTCCGGTCATGGCCTGGATGAGCCAGGCCCGCATGACCGCAGGATGTCCAAGGCCGGCCAGCTCGACCTGCCGGGCGTCGCGGACGACGGTCCGGGTCTGCTCGGTCGGCAGGCCGAGGAGCTCGATGTGGGTGAGCATGCTGCTGAGGTCGGTGTCGTTGATGTAGTTGCGTTCGTCGGCCTCGCGGACCTCGCGCTGCCGGGGCCGGTCGCCGGAGCGGAACATGCGGGCGTGGCTGTCGGTGAGCGCCAGCCACCGGGCATCGTCCAGGGCTTCGGCGGCCTCGGTGCGGCAGTCGGTCATGACCCGGTAGAACAGGTCGATCGTCTGCAGGTTCTTGTTGATCGTCCTCGGCTGGAGGCTGCCGCCGACCTCGGCCCGGCCTGGTGTCTCGCGCTGCCAGTGGTGCAGGAAGGTGCCGAAGTCCAGTGCGAGTGCGCGCAGGCTCCGCTCGGAGCCGTCCGCCAGGGCGGGGTGGTCGATTCCGCGTTCGGCCGTGAACGCGGCGAAGCGCGCTGTGTTCACGCGGTGCTGCATCACCGTCGACCAGGTCAGTTGTCCGGACTCCATCTGCAGCCGGAGGTAGAACTTGGTCCCCTCCCGCAGCCAGACCGGGGTGATGTCGCCCCAGCGGACGGCGGTGTTGGCGCGCGGCTCGTGCTCGCGCCGCGGGATGCGCGGGTCCAACCGCAGCGACCAGATATCGTGCCGCCACCAGTCGACCTCGCTGGCGTACTGCCGCAGCAGCCGCTCCAGCATGCCGCGCAGAGCGTGCTCGGCCCGGAGCCGATGCCCGGGGGCGGGCATCCGGCCCCGGTCGGCGTGGAATCTCCGAGCCCAGGCGGTCATCCACTCGGCCAGCGACCGGTCAGCGAAGGAGCCGACATGCGGGTGGCGTGCGATGACGTCGACGGCGGTGACCGCCCAGCGGTTCCACTCACTGGCGTGGGCTTGGCGTTCGCCGGTGCGCGCGCAGGTGGCCAGCCACCAGCCCACCTCGCGGCGCATGACCAGCGGCAGGGCGCTGATGTCCAACCGGACCTGCCGCGATCCGCGCATGAACACCCCGGCCAGCCTCGGGTCGCGTCCGTCGAACAGCGGCCCGGCGAACACCGGGTCCAGTCCGTCGACCAGCGCGGCGCTCTGGGCGGACCGGTCCGGGACGGTCGAACCGCCGGCAGGAACTGGCGGGATGCGATGGTCGGTCATGCCGAACTACCTTCCAAGCCACGCCAGTTAGTGGTGAACGACTTCCAGTTCGCCAGGGTCTTCAACTCGGCGTCCTCGGTGACCCAGCCGTAGAGGGTCAGCGTCGTCTGCACGTCGGCGTGGCCCATCCGCCGCATCACCACGTGCTCGTGAGCCCCGGACAGCAGCAGAGCGGTCGCGTGGGTATGGCGCCACCAGTGCGGTGTCCAGGCGGACGGAACTGCCTTCCCCAGCCGACGCTTGAGACCGTCGACCAGGTCGTAGACGGTCTCCGGCCGCAGCGGCGCGAGCCACTCGCCGCGACGCAGGTTGACGAACACCCACCAGTTCTCCAGGTCCACCGCCCGGTGGGCATCGGCGTCGCACAGCTCCCACACGTACTCACTGTGCAGACGCTCCAGGTCGTCGCTGATGTAGATGCGGCGGAATCTGCTGTTCTTCACCCGTACTCCGGCCGGGTGGTCCTGCCGAGGTACGACCTCGACGAACGGCGTCCCGCCCCGGCCGACGTGCCAGTCGCAGTGCTTGAGCGACAGGCACTCGCCCAGCCGCATCCCGGTCTCGCTCAGCGTCGCGAACAGCAGCCGGTCGCGTACCGACCCCGACCACCGTCCGGAGACGGCGCCGAAGCGCGCGCATCCGTCGAGGATCGCCTCGGCTTGGGCCGGCGTGAGCACCGGTGCCGGCCCGCGATCGCGCGCTCGGACGCGCACCGCCGGACTCACATGCTCGCTATTGCGGTCCAGGTGAGCCAGGGCCCCGACGTATCGGCTGCGGGCCCGGCGCCCACCGACCCGGTAGAGCCGTCCGGCGACCGCCACCCCATGCACATCCGCGTGATACCGGTAGAACGACAGCACCGCCGCCACCCGCAGCCCCACCGTCGACTCCGCCACCCCGCCGACCTGGGCGGCACCAGCACCCGGCAAACGGTGCACTCCGACCGGATCACCGGTCCGCAACACCGTCAGGAACGGCAGGAACCACGGCAGCGTCACCTCGTCCCACGCCAGCCCGGCCGCCTCCAGGTAGTCCCACCACGCGCTCAGAGACGTGGCATAGGAACGGAGGGTGTGAGGCGATGCATCTCGCCCGACGCGCAGGAACTCCAAGAACTCCTCGACAGGCACGACCGGCAGGTAGTCGGGACCGACCACCGTCCACGTCCGCCCATCACCCAACTCGATTCTCTGCACTGGCACAGCGCCATGCTGCCGACGTCACCGACGCTGTCGGGCCACCCCGGATAGCGCAACGCCAACGACCACCAAGACGAGTGAACCCCACGCTGACTGACGTTCCAGACGGGTACAAATGAACCCCGGATAACTGCGGACCTTCGACTTCGACGCCAACCCCAACATCGACCCCGCCGTGGTCAACACCCTCGCCAGCTGCGAGTGGATCAAGAAGAGCCAGCCGCTCTGCCTGATCGGCGACTCCGGCACCGGCAAGTCCCACATGCTCATCGCCCTGGGCACCGAGGCCGCCATGCAGGGCTACCGCGTCCGCTACACCCTCGCCACGAAACTGGTGAACGAGCTGGTGGAGGCCGCCGACGAGAAGCAGCTGAACAAGACGATCGCCCGCTACGGCCGAGTCGACCTGCTCTGCATCGACGAGCTCGGCTACATGGAACTCGACCGCCACGGCGCCGAACTGCTCTTCCAGGTCCTCACCGAGCGCGAGGAGAAGAACAGCGTCGCCATCGCGTCCAACGAGTCGTTCGGCGGCTGGACCAAGACCTTCACCGACCCCCGCCTCTGCGCGGCCATCGTCGACCGCCTCACCTTCAACGGCACCATCATCGAGACCGGCACCGACTCCTACCGCCTCGCCAGCACCCGGGCACGGACCGAAACGCCCGCCAAGATCGACTGAATGCGTGAGTCTGCCCCGCCCGCGGCGGGGCAGACTCACGGGCAGGGACGCCCGCACCGGTCCGTGAGATCCTCTCCACCATGTTCGAGAGCCAGCGCAGCCAGCGGTCTATCGCAAGCATCGAGGCCCACGTTCGCGGCTTCTTCACCGGCCACACGATCACGGTCGACGACTACGACCTGGGCCCCGGGCGGAGGGAAGCAGTTCCGGATCTGAGGATCCTCACCGTCAGCCCAGGACCCCGCGCCGACAGCTGGGCCTACATCACCGCCGGCTGCTGGTCCGCGGCTGAGGCGGGCGGTCACGGCCTCGAATTCCTCCTCACCGCGCCGGTCCGCGATGAGCGGTTCGCTGACCTTCTGGCCATGACCGGCTACTACCACGCCGATCACCACCTCGATCTTGAGCACAGCCTGCCCATCGGGGAGCCGTGGCTACCCGGCTCCCACTGTGATCACCTGCTGATCAGCCTCCCCTACCTGCATGGTCCCGGCCTGGAGCACTGCCCGCTTCCCGACGGCCATGCCCGCATCCTCTGGGTTCTACCGGTCACCGCAGCTGAGATGGCATACCGCCGCGAGCACGGCCACGAAGCCCTTGAACAGCTCTTCGACGAGCAGGCCATCGTCCCGACCGACCCGAGGCGGCCGTCTGTCGCCTGATCCCCCAAGCACAGCGTCGGCATGAGAGCCCGCTGGGGATGCCTCAACTGCCGTCAAATCTCGTGAACATGTTGAGGCACGGTGATCACCAACCGCTGCCCAAACTCGTCGATAAACGCTGCCCGTTCACATGAGCAAAGCCATCCGGCTGACCCCCGCGCGTGCGGGGAGGACCCCGCCACGAAGTCGCTGTAGCGGGCGCCGATCTGGCTGACCCCCGCGCGTGCGGGGAAAGACGACCGCGGCCTCATCCCGCCGTCCGGCCAGGGCGGCTGACCCCCGCGCGTGCGGGGAGGACTGCGCGCGGCCGGGGCGGGTGACAGCCCTGGTCGGCTGACCCCCGCGCGTACGGGGAGGACAGCGGGCGGAACGCGAGGCGGAGATCGAGCGGCGGCTGACCCCCGCGCGTGCGGGGAGGACCCCGCCGCCGAGCCCGCGCCGGCCCCGACGATCGCCGACTTCGGCTGACCCCCGCGCGTGCGGGGAGGACCTGGAGCGGTTGGCCGACGTCCACCCGGCCGGCGGCTGACCCCCGCGCGTGCGGGGAGGACCGCGTGATGCCGCCGTTGGCTCGCTCTTCGGGCGGCTGACCCCCGCGCGTGCGGGGGGGACTGCGCGGCCGCAGCGGCATCCAGGATCGCGGACGGCTGACCCCCGCGCGTGCGGGGAGGACCTGGCCCGTAGTTGCAGTAGTTCCGTTCTCTCCGGCTGACCCCCGCGCGTGCGGGGAGGACCGGGCGCCTCGTGCTTGGGCATCGGCGAGCTGCGGCTGACCCCCGCGCGTGCGGGGAGGACCCTTCGCGGCCTGCACCGTTCTGACGGCTTTGCAATTTTTTTGACCGGACCGTCAAGGAGCACGAGACGGGCCAGCCTGTTGAGATGTCAAGGAGCAACACCCATGTTTGCAGACGGCCAGGAGGATGGAGGCGCTTCCACCTCGTCCGCCTCGCCGGGACACCGGCTGACCCCGTTGGCGCGAGGAAGGTGTCGACCGGGAGATTCTCGGTCGGTGGGACCTCGGCTGACCCCCGCGCGTGCGGGAGGACAGGCGTACGTACTCCCACTGCTCGGCCCGCTGCGGCTGACCTTCGCGCGTGTGGGGAGGACGGCCTCCGCTGTCATGATCTTGGACGCGATTACGGCTGACCTCCGTCCCGGGTCCACCGTGCCTGCGGGGAAGACCATGCGGATCGACCCTGGGCGACGAACCGGGCGAACTTGGTGTGAGCGCGCGGCACCGCGCCGACTGCACCAGGTCGTCCGAGGCCGGCCACCCTCCACGAGCTGCGCACCGCGCTGTCCCGGTACGGCCTGCTCGGCGACCGGGAACAGTTCGAGCAGGCCCTGGCCGACGCCCTCGACTCCTCCCCGATCGGCGGCTTCGCCGCCGTCGCCGAGGTCGCCGCCACCTACCGCCACCGCCTGACCCTGCGCACCAACCCCGACGCTCTGGACCCCCTCGCCGCACCGATCGGCGGCCAACAGTGGACCCCCGGCCGCCGACGCCTTCGCCCGGCTCCGCGCCGCCGGCGGCGACCGGTGACCGGTGACCGGTGACCGACCAACCCGAACAGCCAGCCCCGCAGCACGTCTTCCTCTCCGACGCCGTCGAGCAGACCCTCGCTGCGCTGCGCCCCGGTGAGCTGGACGCGGTCGAGGAACTCGTCGAGCGCCTGGCGGTCCACCCCAGGCTCGGCATCCCGGTGCCCGGCGGCACCAACCCCGAGGTCGACGACTACACCGCCCGCACCGACCCGGCCTCCGACACCAGCGACCGCATCAGCGTCGTCTACCGCCTGCACGAGGGCATGTCCGCGATCTTCGTGACCTGGGTGATCGCCGGACCCTGACCCCATCGCAGCAGCGCCCCGGAGATGGCCTGGCCCCCCCGACACCTCCTACCAGGGCAGCGGCGAGCCGATGCTACCTCGACGTCGCCGGCGGTCACCTCCGCGTGGGCGGAGCGGACGAGCGCGTACGGGTACGCTGCATCACGTCGACCGATTCACCTCCGCGCAGGCGGAGCGCACAGCGACCGCCTTGAACGGGTCGAGCAGGTGCTCGGGCCACCTCCGCACTGGCGGAGCGAACCCCCGGCCGGTCGACCCGGACGCCCGGCACGCCGCGTCACCTCCGCACGGGCGGAGCGCACCCCATCTGCCGGGGAGGTCCTTGGCACCTCTGCTCGGGCAGAGCGGGCTGGCACGCCCTCGACCACAGCGAGCAGAACATCGGGTCACCTCCGCGCGGGCGGAGCGGACACCAGGCCGACGCCGGTGATCGTGGATGTTCACGAGAGATAGCAGCACCATCGGTGCGTCACTGTCTGCCGCGCGGCTGGGCGAGTTCGGCTCCGACCTTGGCCAGCATCTGGCCGAGGAGGTGGAGGGCCCGTGCCCGGGTCGGCACTTCTCTCGCTGTTCCCGTCCAGTGGGCGTCGGTGAGGTTCTCGGTCGCGGTGAGGATCCGGTCTTCGTCCCGGGAGGCCAGCACGAGGACGAACCGCACGTAGTCGCCGATGTCGGTGCCCTGCCGGTGCTGGTCGGTGAAGCCCTGCAGGCGCGGGGCCAGGGCGGGCAGGGTGCGGTCGGTCGGGAAGACGACCGCGAGGCCGGCCAGGGCCAGCCGGACCGCGGGGCATTCGGCCGACCAGCGGTTCAGCAGGTCCGGGGTGCGGGCCTGGACCGCGTTGCGGGCCCGGGCCTCGCTGTCGGGATCGGCGTGCCGTGGGTTGTCCGGCCAGGTCTCGACGAGGTGGCGCTCGGCGACAGTGGCAGCCCTGAACAGCAGATGGACGGCTTGGAACCGGTGTCGGGCGGGAATCCGGTCGTCGGCGGCCAGGACCGCGAGCAGGACGAGGCCGTCGGCGGTCGCCGGTTGGCAAGTGTCCTGGTGGAGGATCTCGTTGTAGAAGTCGCCGAGGAAGCTCCGGTCGTCCCAGAAGGGGTCCTCGGCGTCGAACAGCATCGCTGCCTGGGGCAGCCTTCGGCCCGGCAGACGGTCGGCGATGACGTCCCGGAAGAGCTGCCGGATCGGCGGACCGGAAGCGATCGTGTCGGTCCGGGGCAGCTCCGGTTCGGCATGCGTATCCATGGCCAGCGCAGCCTACTGGAGCGTCTCGGGCCGACGACCCGACGTCTGGGCGGGAGTCGGCAGGTCGTCGGCCCGGTGCCTGTGGCGGTCAGCTGACCTGGCAAGTACACCGGTGACGTCGAAACTCGTGAACACCGCCGATCCGTGGTTCGGGCTGACTCCCAAACTCGTGAACAACTGACGTCACAACTCACGATCAAGGCCAATCTGAACCGACTGACCGGGTCGGAGTGTTGTGACCGCATAGACACCTCACGGCGTCAAGTCGTCAAGTTGGTGGCGGGGTGGAACATGGGGCGGTCGAACAAGGCGGATCTTCGTAGGCCAGAATTGCGGCATGGCGATGGCGCGGCATTGGTACTCCTCGGCTCCCGTTGTGGACGGCCTCCCCTTTCTGGATGAGGCCGGGTTCTGGGCCGCGCACCTGGTTGACCTGTGCGACGAGTCGCTGGAGGCCTTCGGCGCGGACGCCGGTGATGCCGGTGCCATGCTGGAGCGCCTGCACGACAAGTCGGCCTGGCCGATGTTCACGGTCCCGCTGAAAGGTGGGTTCTCGATCGTCGTGCACTACAACAGCGGCGAGGAGTACACGAGCACGGACTACTTCCTGGTCCACCAGGGCAGCCCCGATGCGGTCCTGGCCAGCACGGACCAGGACCGCACGGGTCAGTCAGGTTGTCGGCCAACTCAACCAGCCCACGTCCGCGGCCGTCGTCAGCTCAGGCGGTGACCTGAGAAGCCGTTGTCTTTCCGAGAGTGACGGGTGCGTTTCCGCTGGTCAGGCATAGTGGCGGTGTTTCGGTGGCAGGGACGGGGTGTCGTGTCGTCTCTTCGGTGGAGGTGCCGGGATGCCGTCGGTGATGGGGTTGCTGGAGGAGCGTGAACGCGCTGCCCGGCGGCGGGTGGAGGCCCTTCAGGCCGAGCTGCGGGAGGCCGAGGCCGTGTGGGAGCGGTTCGTGATCGCCCGTGAGACGGTGGCCGAGGTCCTGGCGGAACCTCTCGCAGGCGGGGAGGTGCCCCCGGTCGTGGCGGCCGGCAAGCGGCAGGCGCGGGCCGTGGCGGCGGTGCCCGGTTCGGTGGTGCCGCACTGGCGGGAAGGGCTCGCCTCGACGGTGCTGGCGCCGGACTACCGGCGGATCATGGACATCCTGGCCGGTGGCGGCGGGTCGGGCGGGGAGACGATGGACTGTCGGCAACTCGCCGTAGCACTCGGCCTGGAGCCGGTTCCGGCGAAGGTGGAGGGAGTGCGGTCGAAGGCGAAACGCCTGGCCGCGCGGGGCTGGCTGGTCGAGACGAGCCCGGGACTGTTCAGCGTGCCCGCCGGGCGAGGCGGCGGCTCATGACCATGCTCATCGACCAGCGGATTACCGCCTCCGAGCTGTCGGTGCGCGTCTCGTAGTCGCGGGCCAGGCGGCGTGAGCGCATCAGCCACGCGAACGACCGCTCGACCAGCCACCTCTTGGGCAGCACAGTGAACCCGGTGACGTCGTCGTTGCGTTTGACCACGCTCAGCATGATCCGCAGGACGTCGCGGGTGAAGTCGACCAGGCGTCCGGTGTAGCCGCCGTCGGCCCACACCAGCGTGATGCGCCAGTGTCGCTGACGCAGCCGGGCCAGCAGGGCCTGCCCCGCGTCCCGGTCGGTGACAGAGGCCGCGGTGACCAGCACCGCCAGCAGCAGCCCGAGGGTGTCGACCACGATGTGGCGCTTGCGGCCGTTGACCTTCTTCCCGCCGTCGAATCCCCGCGTGGCGGCCGGCACGGACGCGGCGCCCTTCACCGACTGGGCGTCGATGATGCCCGCGGTCGGCTCCGGATCCCGGCCTGCCGCCTCGCGGACCCGGTCCCGCAGCCGGTCGTGGAACTCGCCGACCAGACCCTTGTCCCGCCAGCGCCGGAAGAACGCGTAGACGCGGTCCCAGGCGGGAAAGTCCGCGGGCATCGCCCGCCAGGTGATGCCGCCCGCGACCAGGTAGCGCACCGCGTCGACCATCTGCCGGTGGCAGTAGCCCTCCGGCTGCCCGCCCCTGCCCTCCAACCACCGCGGAACGGGCATCGCGTCACGCACCACCGCCCACTCCGCGTCGCTCATGTCGGACGGATATCTCGGCCGCCTGTACGGCCGGTTGCCGGCGTTCCCGAACCGGTGAGCGAGGCAATCACACTCACGAGCCGCCGAGTTGGAGCCGACCGGCGCAAGGGCGTACAACTGCGACAACAGGGCCTCCTGGCGCGCTCAAGGTCTCGACAACCCCGAGCTGCACCAGAGGCCCTGTCTTCATGCTCGGCACGCGGCAAGATCACCCGACCGAGCTGTTCCAGTCGAACCTACGTCCACCAAGATCGGGTCTGTCCATTGAACGGTGTAACTCGGTTGGGTTGAGTTAGCGGCGGTCGGCGGAGAGTCGGCCGTCGAAGGCGATTTCGAAGGCGTTGAGCGCGGCCTTCCAACGGGTCGTCCAGCGTTTGCGTCCGGCTCCGGTCGGGTCGAGGGACACGATCGCCATGTAGACGCACTTCAGGGCCGCCTGCTCGTTCGGGAAGTGCCCGCGCGAGCGGACGGCCTTGCGGATTCGCGCGTTCACGGACTCGATCGCGTTCGTGGTGCAGATGACCCGCCGGACCTCGGCGTCGAAGCTCAGGAACGGCACGAACTCGGCCCAGGCGTTCTCCCAGAGCCGCACGATCGCCGGATACTTCCGGCCCCAGGCCTCGGTGAACTCCACGAACCGCTCCAGTGCGGCGTCCTCCGTCGGCGCGGTGTAGACGGGCTTGAGCGCCTTGGAGACCTTGTCCCAGTCCTGCCGGGCCGCGTAGCGGAACGAGGCCCGGATCAGGTGGACGATGCAGGTCTGGGTGACGGCCTGCGGCCAGACCGCGGCGATGGCATCCGGAAGGCCCTTGAGCCCGTCGCAGACGACCATGCAGACATCCGCGACGCCGCGGTTCTTGATCTCGGTCAGCACGTGCAGCCAGTACTTGGCGCCTTCCCCGCCGTCGCCGGCCCACAGTCCGAGGATCTCCCGGGTGCCCTCGACGGTGACCGCGAGCGCCACGTAGATCGGCCGGTTGGCGACCTGGCCGTCGCGGAGCTTCACGTGCACGCAGTCGATGAACACCACCGGATAGACCGGGTCGAGCGGCCGGTTCTGCCACTCGAACATGCCCTCGATCACCTGGTCGGTGATGGTGGAGATGGTCTGCTTGGACACCTCCGCGCCGTAGACGTCGGCCAGGTGCGCGGAGATCTCACCGTGCGTCAGACCACGCGCGGACAGCGACAGCACCATCTCATCGACCCCGGAAAGGCGCCGCTGGCGCTTGCGGACCAGCTGCGGCTCGAAAGAGCCCTCGCGGTCGCGGGGGACGTCGATCTGAACCGGACCGACCTCGGTCAGTACGGTCTTCGAGCGGATGCCGTTGCGGGAGTTGCCGCTGCCGGACCCGGCCGGGTCGTGCTTCTCGTAGCCGAGGTGGTCCGTCATCTCGCCCTCGAGGGCGGACTCCAGGAGCTTCTTCGTGAGCTGCTGGAGCAGACCTCCGGTGCCGGTGAGCTGCAGCCCGCTCGCGCGGGCCCGGTCGACGAGCTGCCCGATCAACTGGTCGTCCAGGGCGTCCGACTGCAACTCCACCGGCCGCACGGCCTCCACGGCCTCGGCCGAGACGGTCACGTCTGTCATCAGGTGCTACTTCCTTGATCGGGAGTTACACCGTTCTTTTGGCTCTGTCCCGTAATCGGTGGTGACGAAGTGTGACGAGGGTCGTTGGGATGATGTGTGCGATGTCAACGATCTTGTGAGCGTGGTGTTTTCCGGGCTGTCGGCCCTCGTCATCAAGGGGGTGACGGACGAGGGCGAGGTCATCCGGGTGTCGGCGCGGACGCGGGATGATCCGGTGCCGTGCCCGGTGTGCGGGCGGCCGACGGGGCGGGTGCACGGCTTCCATGGCCGGGTGGTCGCGGATGTCCCGGTGGACGGGCGGCGGGTCGTGGCGTCGGTACGGCTCCGGCGCATGGTGTGCCCTGTGCTCGGCTGCCCGCGGCAGACGTTCCGCGAGCAGGTTCCCGGCGTGGTGGAGCGCTACCAACGCCGCACCCGACGCCTGGCCGACCAGCTCGGTGCGGTGGTCAAGGAGTTAGCGGGCCGGGCGGGCGCCCGCCTCTCCCGCGCGCTGACCTGCGCGATCTCCCGTTCGAGTGCCCTGCGCCTGCTCATGCGCCAGGCACTACCGCCGCTGCGGGTGCCGCGCGTGGTCGGCATCGACGACTTCGCCCTCAAGCGCCGGCACCGCTACGCCACCGTGATCATCGACGCCGAGACCGGCGAGCGGATCGACGTCCTTCCCGGCCGCACCGCCCCGGCTTTGGCGGCATGGCTGCGCGAGCACCCCGGGGTCGAGTACGTCTGCCGGGACGGCTCCGGCTCCTACGGCGAGGCCATCCGGCAGGCCCTGCCCGGAGCGGTGCAGGTCAGCGACAGGTGGCACCTCTGGTCCAACCTGTGCAACAGGGTCCTGGCCGAGGTCCGCTCCCACGCCGCCTGCTGGGCCACCGCGGTGAACCCGGTCCGGCCCGGGGGGGTGCGCGAGCAGACCACCCGCGAACGCTGGAAGCGAGTGCACGACCTGCTCGACCAGGGCGTCGGCCTGCTCGAATGCGCCCGCCGCCTCGACGTCGCACTGAACACCGTCAAGCGGTACTCCCGCATAAAGGAGCCCACCGGCGACCGCCGCGCGCCCCGCTACAAGCCCACGCTCGTCGACCCTTACCGCGATCACCTGCGCCGGCGCCGGGCGGAGGAACCGGCCGTTCCTTTCCTCCAACTCTTCAGGGAAATCAAGGAGTTGGGCTACACCGGGAGTCTCAACCTGTTCCACCGCTACATCACCCAGGGCCGCGCGGAGGGCGACAAGCCAATCACCACCCCGAAACACTTCGCCCGCCTCCTGCTCTCCAACCCCGAGAACCTGCGGGACAAGGACACCGCACTCCTGCGGGAACTCACCCGAACCTGCCCCGAGATGGCCGAACTCGCTCCCCTCACTGCGGAGTTCGCCAGGCTACTGACCCCGGCCGAGGGCAACGATGCCAAGCTCACCGACTGGATCACGACGGTCCGCGCCGCCGACCTCCCCCAGCTGCACTCCTTCGCGAACGGCCTCGAACTCGACCGCGCCGCCGTCGACGCCGGACTCACCCTCCCCTACAGCAACGGCCGCACCGAAGGCGTCAACACACGCACCAAACGGATCATGAGACAGATGCACGGCAGAGCCGGATTCCCCCTGCTCCGCCACCGCATCCTCCTCCAGTGACCAGTACACAGCGCTACCACCGATTACGGGACAGAGCCGTTCTTTTTACAGACCCCCTGACAGTTGACAGCGTGGGCCGCAGCCACGGCCCAGCCCACGGTGCCGCCCTGGTCGAGGGGCGGGGCTGCAGGGCGCCGTAGGGTCGAGGGCGAGCGGTAGCAGCGCGGTGTCGAGGGAGGAGATGCGCAGCCTGACAGGTTCGGCTCTGAGCATTCCCGGCGCGGTGACAGCAGCCCCGGCGGCCGATGGGGGTGGTGGTCATCGGTGGTGCCGGAGATGGCGAGCGTGGTGGCGGTGTCGGCGAGCGCGGCGGCCGCCATGATAGCGGTAAGCCCGAGGGGTGGCTCACGCCCGGTGGTCGGTGCGTTCCAGGAGGGCGTGGACGGCGGGTTGTGCGGCGTTCGGGCGCAGACGGGCGCGCATGGCGGTGACGGCCCGGTCGACGCGGGCGCTGGAGAGGTGAGGGCTGAGGTCGAGGACGTCGTGCCAAGTGGCGGTGGCCTCGGTGAGGTGTCCGGTGCGTTCCAGCAGGACGGCGAGGTCGGTGAGGACGATGGCATACGAACGGACCTCCTCGGGCGGCCGGTGGGGAAGCGAGTGCTGAAGAGCGGTGACCGCGCCGGCCAGGTCGCCGAGCAGTTCGCGGACGGCGGCTTCCTGCCGCAGGAGCGCGGCCTGGTGGAAGACGCCGACCGCGGCGTCGGCAGGACCGGTGGCCCGGTCCAGGAAGCGTTCGGCCGAGGTGAGCGCCCGCAGGGCTTGGTGGCGGGCGCCGTTCCGGGCCAGCGCGACGGCCAACTGGCCTAATAGGAAAGACCGTTGACCGGCTGGGGCGGCGCAGCGGGTGGCGGCCCAGGCCAGGTCGAGGGCGCCCGGGCCGTCGCCGAGCGCGAGGGCCCTGACGGACATGCCGCGCAGCACCACGGCGCGGTCGGTGGGCACCCCGCCGAGGGTGGCCAGGCGCAGCGCGGTCGCGTAGTACCGCCGGGCCTGCTCGTGGCGGTGGTCGTCGATGTGCATGAAGCCGCACAGGTAAGCGAGTTGTCCGGCGACCTGGTACATCCGCAGCCGCACGGCAGTCGGGCCGGGCCGTCGGAGACGGGGCAGGACTTCGCGAGCCAGGTACGCGGCCAGCTGGCGGCGGTCCCGGCCGCCGCCGTGGGCGAGGTCGGAGCGGTGGAAGGCGAGGAGGGCCGCCTCGGCCCGTTCCACGTCGGCGGTGCCGAGCGGACCGGTGGAGAGCAGGGGGACGGCGAGGGGCGGGGCGTCGACTGGGCGCCCGGGGCGGTGGGACCCCGGCGTGCGACGGTTCTCTGCGGTCATGCGATTACACCAGCCAAGGAGAAACGTTTCATCAACTGCCTTCCCTTCCGAGGGCTTTCGCTTGCGGCGCACTGTATGCCAGGTCCTCGGACTGGTGTATCGGATCGATGGAGGGGTAGTGGGTCACTTCCGGGGGTACGGAGTCGTGGAGGGCGCGGCGGGGTACACCTCGTGCGCCGTCTGTTCTCCGGCGAGTGGTCCGGGCGCCCTGGGTGGTGGAGGGCTGCGTCGTTGTACGGGGGTGCCCTTCCCAGCGTCGGTCCTGTTTCACCATTGCGATTGGTGGCGGGCCTCATCCTTGGCGCACTGAGCAGAAAGCTTCGGGCCGGGAGTCCCGCCTACTACACCCCGGACGACGACTTGCCCGCCCGCCTCGTCGGCTGCCTGACCTGCCCACCTGCCTGCCCCGCACACTCGCCCCTGGTCGCGGCCGGTTTCCGCTACTTCATCGAGGCAGGTCCGGGCAGCGTCCTGGCCTGCAGCACTGCCGCATGCCTCCACGGCACCGGTTCGGAGATCGGCACCGTCCTGGCCGCCCTGTTCGCCACGAACACCCGGCGGCCCGCTGACACAGCGGGTCTGTCAGGGCTGGTGCTGCAGGGGGACGCGTGGGCCGGCCAGGCGGTGCAGCAGGCCCCGTACCCGGGCGTCGTCGGCGTACGGGCGCAGCTGTCCGCGCACGGCGGTCAGCGCGCGGTCCACTCGTCGGCTGTGCAGGGGCGGGTACTCGTCGAGCAGGCGGTGCCAGCTGTCGACCGCCTCGGTGAGGTGTCCGGCCTGAAGGTGCAGGCGGCCCAGGTCGGCCAGCACGACGGCGCGCGAGCGGTGCTCCTCCTGCGGGCGGAAGCGCAGCGATCTCCCCAGGGCCGTCAGCGCGCCGGCTGGGTCGCCGAGTGCCTCCAGCACCGTGGCGCGCTGCCGCAGCAGCGCACCGCGGTGGTAGCGTCCGACCACTTCGTCCGCTGCGTTGTTGCGCCCGTCCAACAGGTCGTCGGCCGCGTCGAGGGATCTCAAGGCCTCGGTCCTGGCGTGCCGATGGGCCTGCGCGACGGCGAGCTGCCCGTGGACGAAGGCCTGCCGCAGCGGGTCGTGTCGCAGGGTTTCCAGGGCCCGTTCGGCGAGCGTGGTGGCCTCGGCGCTGTGCCCGAGCGCGTCCGCCTGCACCGACAGGCCGCGCAGCGCGATCGCGTAGTCGAGCGGTGAGTTGTTCTCCGCGGCCAGTCCCAGCGCCACCAGGTAGTAGCGCTGGGCGAGGACCTGGAGGTTGTCGTCGAAGTGCATGAACGCGCACAGGTAGGCGAGTCGGCAGGCGGCGGTGAGCAGGCGGCGGCGCAGCGCGGGCGGGGCCGGGCGGCGCAGCTTGGGTCCGAGGTCGGCGGACAGGTAGCCGGCCAGGGCGGTGCGGCTGTGGCCGCCGCCGAAGGTGATGTCGCAGGAGTGGAAGAGCTGGGCCAGCGTCTCGACCGCCTCGACCTCGTGCCGCTCGACGGGCCGGTGCGACGGGGGAGTGGCGGGGGGCGCAGGCCGTGGGCCGGGGACGTGGGCAGCGTCCGTACCGTCGGCGGGTGCCAGGCTCGGGAGGTCGAGCAGCGCGACGGAGTAGGCGGCCGGTTCCTCCGTCTGCCGACTCGCCCGCCGACTCGACTGGGCGAGTTGGCGCAGGGTCAGTTCGACCGGGCGGGCCGGGGCGGCAGGCAGGGCGGGCACGGCGGGCGCGGTGCGGTCCAGGCCCGCCTCCGCCAAGGTGACGACCCGGCCCAGGCGGCGGGAGAGCGCCTCAGTGATCAGCTGCGGGGTAGTTCCGCGGGGGCGGGTTCCGGAGAGCCAGTGGGCGACGGTCGAGCGGTCGAAACCGAGGGGCCTACCGCTCTCCCAGCCGGCCCGGTTGACTTCGGTGGCCAGGTCGGCCGCGCTCCAACGGGCCTCGGCCAGCAGGGCCCGTAGCGAATCGTTCGGGCGGCGCGGCGATGTCATGCACACCCCTTACGTCCGGGTACGCGTGCGGGACTCCGGTCGGGTTCCAGTCCGCATGGTGACACGTCCCGCTGCCGCACCACCAGAAAGGCGGTGGCCCGCGGTGGAGGCTGCCGCGGGCCACCGCGGTGACCAGGGAGGACGGCCGGAGGGCGGTTTCAGCGGACCGTGATTTTCAACGCCACGGGCCGCACCAGGCGGCGCACCCTCCCTCCGCCTTCGCCTTCGCCTGCGTGCCGGTGCCCGAAGGGCGCGCGATCAGTCCCGGTGCCGGGGCGCGCGGTCGGCGCAGACGGGCGCGGACGGCGCTGTGGGAAGGGGGACCACCTCGGTCCACACCCGGTGCTCGACGATGCCGAGCGGACCCAGCCCGGTGAGTACCTGTAGGACCGCGTCCAGCAGCGCGGTGTCCATGTCGTCCCCGTTCGCCGTGCCGACGGCAGGAGCGGCCGGGATCAGGCCGACGGTTGCGGCGGCGGCGAGTTCCGCCGGCAGCAGGTCGCCGAGCCCGCGGACCCGGCGCACCCGCGCGCCCGTCGGCAGGGTGGCGGCATCCACCCGGGCCTCTCCGAGCAGCAGGGTCAGGTCGCTCGCCGCGGCGACCGCCCGGTGCGCCCAGCGGGTCGCGGAAGCCCGGTGGCACCACTGGTCGGGGTGCTGGCCGCGCAGTTCGGGGAACCTGGCCCGCAGCGCGGTCAGCAGAGGGGTGACGTCGTCGACGACGGCGCAGGGCCGGACCACGAACGCGGGCCGGACGCCGACGGGCAGCACGAGCCGTTCGACGTCCTCGACCCGGGCCAGTTCGAGCACACGGCCGTCCGGGGCCCAGGGCCGGGAGCGGCCCGGGCCGACCAGCAGGACGGCGTCGCCCTCGTCGAGGTAGCGGCGGACCGCGGCCCCGGCGAGGGCGGGCGCGGGGCAGGGCGTCGCTGCGCCGGGGTGGGCGGGCGGTGCGGAGCCGTCGCGCGGGACGGGTAGCTCGACGACTGCGTAAGGGCTGTCGGGGCAGGGCCGGGGCGGGCGGGCCACCATCGCGCGCCGGGTCCTGAGCGCTGCGGACCAGGACCGGACCAGGGCCTGCGCCGCCCCGGTCCGGCAGGAGCCGCCGACGACCGCGATCCCGGTCGCGTCGCCGTCGCCGTCCAGGTACGTCGTGCTCACCAGCACCCCGGACCGGCCCGGGCCGGCCGACCCGACGGGAACCGGGCCGAGGTCCCGAACCGCCAGGGGGAGTCCGTCCTCCGTCGGCACCGCGGCGACCAGCGGGGCGGCCGGGCAGCGCACTGGGCCGCGGACGGGATGGACGAAGCCGCTGACCGCGTAGAGGTCCTCGTCCCCGAGCCCTGGCAGCGCGAAGACTTCCGAAAGCCGTGTCCTGTTCATGGGTTCCTGCTTCTTGCCGATTCTTCGATGTGTCAGTTCCGCTGCGCTCAGGCGTCTTTGCGCCGTGGCGGGGCGAGGAGGCGGACGAGGACGGTGTCCAGGTCGAGGTGCAGGTGCTCGGCGCCGACGGGGACCAGTGCGTAGGCGTCGGCGAGGAAGGCGCCGAGGTCGTCTGTGGGGACGACGACGGAAGTGGAGCCGTGGGCGCCGTGCAGGCGAACGATCACGGTGCCGCTCTTGCCGGGGGCGATGGTGACGTCGCCGAGGCCGGCCTCCTGGTGGCGGCCGATCTCCAGCAAGCCCCGGCAGAAGTACCGCTCCACGAAACCGTCGTCGAAGGGGAAGGTCAGGCACACCGCGAACGGGTCCTGGCTGGCGTAGCGCAGCAGCGCGTCCACCTCCAGGTCCGGGGAAGGGCTCTCCGGGAACCTGACCCGCACCGCTCTCACCGTCCAACCGCCCACCACGCCACCCCTTCCGAGCCGATCCGCGCACCAGCCGGCCGCACAGCACTCGCACGGCCGGTGGGAGCCGACCACGCTACGCCCGCCCCGGCCACGTCCGGCCGAGGGCGGGCCGCGGGTGCGCGCTGGTCGGCGAGATGTTGACGCGCAGGTCGGCTTCGGCCCGTAGGGGACGGCGCCGCTGCCGGCTCCACTGGCAGGGCGTACACGATCGGGTGGCGTCGGGTTCGAAGGTGACCGCGCTTGGAGGGGACCTCGCGGCCGAGCAGGTCGCAGCCCGGCCCGACCGGAGCCGACCAGGGCCCGCCCTTCTCCGGTCCGCGGTTGTTCCCGGGCGCGGTGGGGCGACCTCGCTGCAAGCGCGTCCCTCTTCCGCCCGGACCGGGGCTCGGCCGGGTGCGCACGGCGCCACGTGCGGGCAGGCCGGGCGCGAGGCTGCGGCACGTCGGGATCGGTCGCCCCTCGTTCCGGCGGCGGCAGGGGCGCGGGGGAGAGCAGGTGCGCCCGTACGGGCGTGCGCATGGCGTGCGGCGTGCGGCACCGGGATCGCAGGGGGAGGGAGGCGGGCCCTCCCACTGGCCCTCCCGAGCAACCCCAGCCCCAGCAGTCGCACCATGGGCCCTGTCGGTCTCATGGGTCACACGGGTGGCCCGCTCCTGGGCCCGCGGTTTCAGCGCGTGCCGGGTTTCACCGCAGACATCTTTCCGGAGGTATGAAAAAAGATCCCTCCGAGGCTTTAATCGGATCAGGTGGGGAACGCGCGGAGCGGTCTCGCCCCATGGGGAGCGAAACAGGACGAGTTGCCGCCGATCCGAAGTTCCGGCGGGCCGACACCTCGAATGCCCCCGGCTGAATTCACCGGATTGATCACCCATCGCGGATCGACCGGCGTATTCGGGCCCCGTGTCGGTGGTGGCTGTTTTCCGTGGCCCCCGGACATGGAGATCCATCCTCGGAAAGCAAGGAGAGTGATCAACCGTTGTACGGATTCCACCACCGCGCCGTGATCGGCGTACGGAGCGGACCGGGGGCGGCCCCGCCCTGACCGGGCACCTCGCCGTCCTGCGGGTCCGGCGGCCCGGCGGAGCATCGCCGGGCCAGGGTGCGAAACGGGCCTCACCGGCACCCCTGCTCGTAGTGGCAGACGTGCCGGGTGCCCACTCCGGAGCCAGTGCCTGAGCGCTTTTCGGGACAGCAGTCTCGACGAAGAGCGGTAGTGCCCTCTGCCCCTGCGCGAGGCGGGCCTGCCGCTGGGCGCGGCAGTCGGTGTGGACGGCGACGCTCGACGGCCTTCGACCAGCCGCCGCCGGATCGCCACGGGCCCGCGGGTCGTCGGTGAATGAATGGCATCAGTTCGCCTGCATCTTTCCCGTGGTGCGTCCCGTGCGTCGGCGACAGACACCCGACCGATCTGATCGGCTGGCTGGTCCGGCATTCCTTCCCGAGCCGTGCTCGTACGGTAAGGCGCCGCAGGGCGGGAAACCGGCGTATTTGATTGACCGGCCGATCGTGGCGAAGCGTGGTCGGCGGTATTTCCGGCTCATGGCGTGCGCGGTCGAAAAATCTCCCCGCCCTTCGCTGAAATGAAAAGCTGAACGAGAACGTCTGGAGTTGACCATGGAAGCAAAGGTGACGGGCCGCGAGGTGGAAGCCATCGCCGTCGTCGGGGCCGCCTGCCGGTTCCCGGGCCGGGCGGCAACGCTCGACGGGTACTGGAAGCTGCTGCTGGAGGGCGGCGAGAGCGTGGGCCCGGTTCCGGAGGAGCGGTGGGCCGACTACGCGGGCCGCGGCCCGGCGCAGGACCGGGTGCTGGCCTCGGCCACGCGGTCGGGATCGTTCCTCGCCGGGGACATCTACGGCTTCGACGCGCCGTTCTTCGGGATCGCCCCGCGTGAGGCGAGGTTGATGGACCCCCAGCAGCGGATGGCCCTGGAGGTGGCGTGGCAGGCGCTGGAGCACGCCGGGATCGATCCGCAAGCGCTGGCGGGCGGGGACGCCGGGGTGTTCATGGGGGTCGGGTCGGACGACTACGGGCGGCCCCTGCTGGAGGACCTGGCCGGGATCGAGGCGTGGACCGGGATCGGTGCGTCGCTGTGCGGGGTGGCGAACCGGATCTCGCACACCCTGGACCTCCGCGGTCCGAGCATGGCCGTCGACACCGCCTGCTCCTCGTCGCTGGTCGCGCTCCACCAGGCGTGCCTGAGCCTGCGGGCAGGCGAGTGCCCCCTGGCGCTGGCCGGCGGCGTGATGCTGATGACGGGACCGGGGTTGACCGTGGTGCTGGACCGGGCCGGCGCGCTGGCCCCCGACGGTCGTTCCAAGCCCTTCGACGCCGCCGCGGACGGCTACGGGCGCGGCGAGGGGTGCGGGGTCGTGGTCCTGAAGAGGCTGTCCGACGCGGTGCGGGACCGCGACGAGGTCCTCGCGCTGATCAGGGGTAGCGCCGTCCACCAGGACGGCCGCACCGAGGGCATCATGGCGCCCAGCGGGTCCGCGCAGGAGCACCTGCTGCGCCGCGCCTACGCCGCGGCCGGGGTGGACCCGGCGGAGGTGGACTACGTCGAGGCGCACGGAACGGGCACCCGCGCGGGAGACCCGCTCGAAGCAAGGGCGCTCGCAGCGGTGCTGGGGCCGGGTCGGGCCGGGAGCGGGCCCTGCCTGGTCGGTGCGGTGAAGGGCAACATCGGACACCTGGAGGCCGCGGCCGGGATAGCCGGGCTGATCAAGGCCGTGCTGGTCCTGCGGAACCGGACGGTCCCGCCCAACCAGGTGTTCTCCGGCCCGACGGACGCCATCGACTGGGAGGCATCGGGCCTGCGGCTGGTCACGGGGCGCACGGCGCTGGCGCCGCGCGACGGACGGCCGCTGCGGGCCGGCGTGGCGTCGTACGGCTACGGCGGCACCATCGCCCACGTAGTGCTGGAGGAAGCGCCCCACCGGCGGGCCGCCGCACCGGACGGCCCGGCCGCACCGGCGGCGCAGGAGCCGCGCGTGTACCCGCTGTCAGCGGGCAGCCCCGCCGCGCTGCAGGTCCACGCGCGTGAACTCGCCGAGGCGCTGTCACGGCCCACGGCGGAACTCGCGGACATCGGCCACACCATGGCGCTGCGCCGCGCCCACCTCCCCTGTCGCGCGGCCGTCGTGGCCGACGACCGGGCCACCCTGGTCGCCGGTCTGCGCGCAGTCGCCGATCCGGACGGCCCCGGCACACCGGGCGCGGTCATCGCGGACGCGCCCGCCGCGCAGGCGCAGGACGCGGTCTGGGTGTTCTCCGGGCACGGCTCGCAGTGGGTCGGGATGGGCCGGGAACTCCTCGTCCAGGAGCCCGTGTTCGCCCGTACCATCGACCGGCTCGGCCCCTGGTACCAGGAGGAGATCGGCTTCACCCCCCGCCAGGTCATCGAGGACGGATCCCTGGACGGCGTGGACCGGATCCAGGCCACCCTGGTCGCGGTGCAGCTGGGACTCGCGGAGCTGTGGCGCTGGTACGGGCTGCGGCCGGGGGCGGTGATCGGCCACTCCGTGGGGGAGATCTCCGCCGCGGTAGTCGCCGGCGTGCTGACCGAGGAGGAGGGGGCCCGCCTCGTCTGCCGCCGCTCAGCCCTGCTGCGGGCCTTCGACGGCCTGGGTGCCATGGCGATGGTCACCCTGCCGTCCGAGGAGGTCGCGCGCGACCTGAAGGGGTGCGAGGACATCTCCTGCGCGGTCGAGGCGTCTCCCACCACGACCGTGGTGTCCGGAACGGCCGAGGCCGTAGAACGCTGGTGCGGGCAGTGGGAGCGGGCCGGACACGGAGTACGGCCGGTCAAGTCGACCGTGGCCTTCCACAGCCCGCAGATGGAGGTGCCCGCCCGGCGGCTCGAACAGGCCCTGACCGACCTGAGCCCGCGCGCACCGCGCCTGCCGCTGTACGCGACGGCCTGCGACGACCCCCGCTCGGCCCCGCCCCGGGACAGCGCCTACTGGGCGCGGAACCTGCGCGAGCCGGTGCGCTTCGCCGGGGCGGTCCGGGCAGCGGCGGAGGACGGTCACCGCACCTTCCTGGAGGTCTCGCCGCACCCGGTGGTGGCCGGATCCATCACGGAGACCGCCCCCGTCGACGGCACCGTCGTCCTGCCCACGCTACGCCGCGGGCGCGGCGAACGCGCCGTCCTCCTCTCCTCGCTGGCCGCCCTGTACTGCCAGGGCGCGCGGGTGGACTGGGAACGCCTGCACCCGCACAGCCGACTCACCCGGCTCCCGGGCACGGTCTGGGAGCGCGCACACCACCGCGCCGGACCTTCCGCCGCACCGGAGCGGTCCTGCGCGCGGTACCACGACCCGCAGGCGCACACGCTGCTGGGCGAGGTGACGGCCGTTCACCACCCGCCGCTACGGCTGTGGCGCACCGTACTGGAGCGGGACAGCCGCCCCTATCCCGGGGCGCACCCCGTGGCGGGCACCGAGATCGTCCCGGCGGCCGTGCTGCTGCACACCTTCGCCCACGCGGCCCGGGAACTGGGCGACGGCGATGCGTTCCCCGACCTGATCGACGTCGACCTGCGCATCCCCGTCGCCGTGCCCCACGAGGGTGCCCGCGAACTGCAGGTGCTGGGGCAGGCCGGAAGGCTGACCCTCTCCTCGCGCCTGCTCGACGACTCCGGCCAGGCCGATACGGAGGCCTGGCAGCACCACTGCTCCGCCACAGTGGCCACCACGTCCGCCAACGCGTCCACGGCGGCGTCCGGCACGCGGGACTGCGCGGCCCCGGCCCTGCCCGCGGTCCCGGCAAACCAGGCCCTGCCCCGTGACTGGGTGGTACGGCAACTGTCCGACCTCGGCGTCGCCGCCATGGGTTTCCCTTGGCACATCATCTCCCTGCACCGAGGCGAAGGGGTGCTGCTGGCCCGCGCCCGGGCCGTGCCGGAGGGGGACGAGTTCCCGGCGAGCTGGGCCAGCCTGCTCGACGCGGCCCTGTCGCTGGCGTCCCTGGTCTTCGGCGGCGCGCCGCTGCTGCGGATGCCCGCGCACCTGGACCGGCTGTCCCTGACCGCCCCCGCCCCGACGGAGGCACGGATCGAAGTCCACCGGCGGCCGGACAGCCCCGACACCGCCGACGTCCGGCTGACCGGCACCGACGGACCGGCCTCGGCCGAACTGCACGGCCTGCGCTACGCCCCGCTGGAGGACCCCGAGCAGGACGCCGCCACCTTGGTGGCCGCCGACGTCGGCTGGCTCCCCGTGAACGTGCCGGCCGCCCCCGTCCCGCCCCGCGTTTCCCGTGTCCTGCTCGTCGGTGACCGGCAGCTGGAGGACGAACTGCGGCACCACTGGTCGCCGACCGAGGCCCTCCTGGAAACGAGCACGGACCTCCGGCCGGAGCAGTCGGCCCGCGCCGACCACGTCCTCGTCGCCTGCACCGTGGACGGCCTGCCGACGGCCCAGGCGGCCCATGAAGCCGCGGCAGCCTTCTCCCGGCACCTGCGCGCCCTCCTGGGTCCCGGCCAGCCGCCCGGCGGGCCCCGGATCTGGTGCCTGACCCGCGGGGTCCGCGAGGCCGAGGGATCGGCCGCGCTGGCCCGGTCGCCGCTGTGGGGGATGAGCCGGGTCGCGGCAGGTGAGCACCCCGACAGGTGGGGCGGCACCATCGACCTGCCCGCCAGCGCCCTCACCGATGCCGACGCGTCCACGGTGCTGCGCCTCCTGACGGCGCGGCCCACCGAGGACATCCTCTGCCTCCGGGAGGGCGGCGTGCAGGCGCGGCGCCTGCTCCCCAGCGGCAGGTCCGCCCGACCCCGCCCGGCAGCCTGCCAGTCCGACGCCACCTACGCCGTCACCGGCGGGCTCGGAGCCCTGGGCCTGCTGACCGCCGCGACCCTGACAGCCCAGGGCGCCCGCCGTCTGCTCCTGCTGTCCCGCTCCGGCCTGCCGCCCCGCGACACCTGGGACCGCGCCGAACCGGGCTCGCCGCTCCAGCGGCGGATCCGCGCCGTGCGGGCCCTGGAGGCCGAGGGGGCGACCGTCCTGGCCCCGGCCGTCGACGTCGCCGACGAGACAGCCCTGCAGCGACTGCTGCGGAGACTGGAGCTCCCCCCGGTCCGGGGCGTGGTGCACGCCGCCGGAACCGTCGAGAGCGCCATGCTGCAGCACCTCGACGAAGCTGCGCTCGGTCGCGTCATGCGGCCCAAGGTGGACGGGGCCCTCGCCCTGCACCGCCTCTTCCCGCCCGGGGAGCTGGACTTCATGGTCTTCTACTCCTCCCTGGGACCGCTGCTCGGCCTGCCCGGGCAGGGCTCCTACGCCGCAGCCAACTCCTTCCTGGACGCCCTGGCCCGGCACCGCAACACCGGCGGCCACCACGAGACGGTCAGCGTCGCGTGGACCAGCTGGCGCGGCCAGGGCATGTCCACCTCCGCGGCGGCCACCGACGCCGAACTCGCCGCCCGCGGCACCGCCGACATCACCGCCGCCCAGGCCCTGCGCCACCTGCCGCACCTGCTCAGCGCGCCCACCGTCCCCGCCGCCGCGGACTTCGCGGTGCTGGCGCTGAAGCCCCAGGCCGCCGACCTCCGCCCGCCCCTGCTCGGCGCCCTCCCCCTGCCCACCGACGACCTGCAGGCCCCCGCGCCGCAGGCCGATCCCCTCGCCGGACTCGACGGCGCGGAACTGGAGCACGCGATCACGGCCGAAGTCCGGCGGGCGGCCGCCCGCGTCCTCGGCGGCGAACCGGACGCCCTCCCGGACAACCGCCCCCTGTCCCAGCTGGGAATGGACTCCCTCCTCACCGTCCGCTTCCGTGTCCAGCTCGAACAGCGCCTGCACACGCCGATGCCGGCCACCTTGGTCTGGAACCACCCCACCGTCGCCGCCATCGCCCGCTACGCCGCCGGGCAACTCGCCCGCAGCGACTCGAACGCGCCCTGAAGCGCGGCACCCTACCCAGGAGATCGACCATGACCGCACAACCCCCCCAGCAGCGGTACGGCGAGTCCCTCTACGCCAGCGCCAACGCCGACGAGGGCGAACGCCTGGGCTACCTGGCCACCGTCTTCGACCCGGCCAGCCGCGCCGTCCTCACCGGACTGGACATCCCCCCGCACGCGACCTGCCTCGACGTCGGCGCGGGCACCGGCACCATCAGCACCTGGCTGGCCGCAATGCCGGGCGGCCCGTACCAGGTCACCGCTCTCGACCGCGACACCCACTTCCTGCTCCGATCCGCGCCGCCGAACGTACGCGTCCTGCAGGGCGACGTCACCGACCCCGGCCTCGACCCGGGCCGGTTCGACCTGGTCCACTGCCGCTTCACCCTCATGCACCTGCGCGAACGCGACACCGTCCTGCGGCGCCTGGTCTCCTGGCTCAGACCCGGCGGTCTGCTCGTCGTCTCCGACGCCGAGGCCACGGGCGGCGAACACTCCCACCACGACGCCTATCGCACCAGCGTCCAGGCACTGTGGCGGAACCTGGCCGAGACCATCGGCACCGATCCGCACTGCGCCTCTCGATGGCCGGGCGCCTTCCACGACCTCGGACTGCGGGACATCAGGACAGCCGCCCACTTCCCCACCGTCCACACGGAACCCGACTGCAGCCGCTTCACCGCCCTCACCCTCCGCGAGGGCGGACCCGCCATGCTGGCCGACGGCTTCGCCCCGGAGACGCTCCGGGACGCCCTGCGCCACCTCTCCCGGCCCGGCACCCACGAACCGTTCATCACCATGCTCACCACCTGGGGACGCCGCCCCGAGCGCTGACCCCCCGGTTGCCGGAGCCTGCGCCGCAAGCCCCGGCAACCGGAACCGAGTGCCTCCGACCCAACCGCCAGCACACCCTGAAGAGAACTCCCCCATGAACAGGACGCCCCCACCGAGGCAGAACACGCCGCCGCAACCACATGCTCTCGCTGCTCGGCGGCATCCACATCTCCCGCGCCCTGCACGTCGTGGCCGAACTGGGGATCGCCGACCTGCTCGCCGACGGCCCGGTGACCACCCGGGAACTGGCCCGGGCCACCGCCACCCACGAACCCACGCTCCACCGTGTCCTGCGGCTGCCGACCGCCCTGGGGGTGTTCGAGGAGACCGGCTCCCGCGCCTTCGGCACGACCCGTCCTGGGAGAGCGGCTGCGCACCGGGGTGCCGGCCAGCATGCGCTCCTGGGCCACCCTCCCCGAGGTGCTCGGCGGCGTGGCCCCGTTCGCGCCCATCCTGGACACCGTCAAGACCGGCGAACCCGGCTTCGACGCCGCCCTGGGTACGGACCTCTTCTCCTACCTGCGCGACCACCCGGACCACGGGGCCGCCTTCGACGCCGCGATGGCGGAACGCACCGCCGCCTTCGCCCCCTCCGTGGCCGAGGCCGGAGACTTCTCCCGGGCCCGCACCGTCGTCGACGTGGGCGGCGGCAACGGGATGCTGCTGGCACAGATCCTGCGGCAGCACCCCCACCTCGACGGCGTGCTGTTCGACTCCCCCGCCGTCACCTCCCGCCCCAACACGCTGCTCACCGCCCCCGACCTCGCCGGCCGCTGCCGGATCGAGCCGGGCGACTTCTTCGACCGCGTCCCCACGGGGGGCGACGTCTACGTCATGGCCAACATCGTCCACGACTGGGACGACACCCGCGCCGCCACGATCCTGCACGACTGCGCCCGGGCGATGAACGAGGACGGCCGGATCCTGCTCGTGGAACGGATGATCCCCGACAGCCCCGCAGAGGCCGTTCCCGCCCTGGTCAGCGACATCAGCATGCTCGTCCTCACCGGCGGCCGGGAGCGGACCGTCACCGAATACGCAGCCCTCCTGGACGCCGCCGGCCTCACCCTGCGCAGCGTCCGCCCCGTCTCCTTCCCGTACGGCGTCCTCGAAGGCACCCGGTGAAACGCTCCTTCCGCCGGTGGCCGTAGGCATTGTCGGCGTGCAACTTGCCGGGCCTGCGGCGCCAACTCGTCGGCGTCCGCCGCGGCCGCGCGGCGCACCGAGGCGGCAGTGGGCTGGGTTCGGGGTGCGGGCGGGCGGACGGTGGCGTGGGTGGCGGCATGCTCCTGGAGGAGGTGGCGAGTGGAGTCGCGCAGGTGGAGGCGGTGCAGGTCCTCGGGGCTCACCCAGTGGAGCAGGACGCCTTCGCGTAGGTCCGCGTCGTCGGGGTGGCCCTCCCGGCGGGTGGTGAAGATCTGGATGGGGACGGCCAGGCCGTGCCGGTCTGTGGTCCATTCGACGGTCAGCGGCTCGACCGCGCCGAGGCGCAGCCCGGGGGCCTCCTCGGCGAGTTCGCGCCGCAGCGTCGCCTCGATCGTGGCGTCGCCCGCTTCCCGGCCACCGCCCAGCAGACTCCACTCACCAGGCGCCCAGATATGTGCGAAATTGTCCCGCAGGTGCAGCAGGTACTCGCCGCGGCCGTTGTGGATGACGGCGGAGGCGTTCACAGGCTCCGGCCGGCCGGTCAGGCCCGCCGCCGGGAGCTTGGCGCGCAGCTCAGAAGCCGTTGTCTTTCCGAGAGTGATGGCTGCATATCTGCAGTTCAGGCATAGTTTTGGCGTTTCGGCGGCAGGGACGAGGTGTCGTGTCGTCTCTTCGGTGGAGGTGCCGGGATGCCGTCGGTGATGGGGTTGCTGGAGGAGCGCGAACGCGCGGCTCGGCAGCGGGTGGAGGCCCTTCAGGCCGAGCTGCGGGAGGCGGAGTCCGTGTGGGAGCGGCTCGTGATCGCCCGCGAGACGGTGGCCGAGGTCCTGACGGGACCCCGCGGGGGTGACGAAAAGGTGCCGGTCGTGACGGCCACTGAGCGGCCGGCGCGAGTCCCGGCAGCGGCGCCGGGTTCGATGGTGCCGCACTGGCGGGAGGGTCTCGTCCCCGCGGTGCTGGCGCCGGACTATCAGCGGATCATGGATGCTCTCGCCGGCCGCAACGGGTCGTGCGGGGAAGTGATGGACTGTCGGCAACTCGCGGCAGCACTCGGGCTGGAGCCGGTTCCGGCGAAGGTGGAAGGGGTGCGGTCGAAGGCGAAGCGGCTGGCCGCGCGGGGCTGGCTGGCCGAGGAACAGCCCGGGATGTTCAGCGTGCTCGCCGGGCGAGGCGTCGGCTCATGACCATGCTCATCGACCAGCGGATCACCGCCTCCGAGGTGTCGGTGCGGCCCTCGTAGTCGCGGGCGAGTCGGCGTGAGCGCATCAGCCACGCGAACGTCCGCTCGACCAGCCACCTCTTCGGCAGCACGACGAAGCCCGTGGTGTCGTCGCCGCGTTTGACCACGCTCAGCGCGAGGCTCAGGACGTCGCGGGCGAGGTCGACCAGACGTCCGGTGTAGCCGCCGTCGGCCCACACAAGCGTGATGCGCCAGTGCCGTTCGCGTAGCCGGGCCAGCAGCGTCTGGCCGGCCTCGCGGTCGGTGACCGAGGCCGCGGTGACCATCACCGTCAGCAGCAGCCCGAGAGTGTCCACCACGATGTGACGCTTGCGGCCGTTCACCTTCTTCCCTCCGTCGAATCCCCGGGTGGCGGCCGGCACCGACGCGGCGCCCTTCACCGACTGGGCGTCGACGATCCCCGCGGTCGGCTCCGGATCGCGGCCCGCCTCCTCGCGGACCCGGTCCCGCAGCCGGTCGTGGAACTCGGCGACCAGCCCCTTGTCCCGCCAGCGCCCGAAGAAGGCGTAGACGCGGTCCCATGCGGGGAAGTCCGCGGGCATCGCCCGCCAGGTGATGCCACCCGCGACCAGGTAGCGCACAGCATCGACCATCTGCCGGTGGCAGTACCCCTCCGGCTGCCCGCCCCGGCCCTCCAACCATCCCGGAACGGGCATGACGTCGCGCACCACGGCCCACTCCGCGTCGCTCATGTCGGACGGATACCTCGGTCGCCTGTGCGGACGGTCCCCGGCGTTCCCGAACCGATGAGCGAGGCAATCACACCTCAGGGCACCGGAGTTGGACGACACCGGCACGGGCACGAAAGACTGCAGCACCAGGGGCCTCCTGTTGCTCGGTTGGATTCGACACCCACGAGCTGCACGGGAGGCCCCACTCTCATGCGCAGTCGGCCAGAAGATCACCCGACCGAGTCGACGACCTCGAACTCACGCTCACCAAGATCGATAGAGCAACGGCCACTGAAGCTCATCACGCTCGCCGGAGGAACGCTCAACTACACCAAGCGGTCCTACACGACCAGCAGGTGGACCGCCTGGAGCCAGCTCACCCAGACGCTCCAGAACCCGCCGACCGACCAGACCCAGCGCACCTCCACCTACCCCGCCCCCGGCAGCACCCGACCCCACGCCCTCTCCCGCGTCGACATCACCGGCACCGGAGCCCGCACCGACACCTTCACCTACGACGAGGCCGGCAACACCGTCCGCCGCGTCACCGCCGACGGCGACCAAGCCCTCGAATGGGACACCGAGGGCCACCTCGCCAAGTCCACCACCGCGGGCAAGAGCACAACCTTCCTCTACGACGCCGACGGCAACCGCCTCCTGCGCCGTGAACCCGACGCAGTGACCCTCTACCTGGACGGCCAGGAACTCAAGCTCGACAAGACCACCAACAAGGTCACCGGCACCCGCTACATCGCCATCGCCGGCGCCACCATCGTCAAGGCCTCCGACGGCACCCTCAACTACCTCATCCCCGACCAGCAGGGAACCGCCCAACTCACCATCAGCGCCGACAACCTCGCCTACACCCGAGGCGACACCACCCCCTTCGGCACCCCCCGAGGCAAGAAACCGGCCTCCTGGCCCACCGAACGCGGCTTCGTCGGCGGCACCAACGACGCCACCACCGGCCTCACCCACCTCGGAGCCCGCGAGTACGACGCAGCCAACGGCCGCTTCATCTCAGTGGACCCGGTCCTAGACCTCGCAAGTCCGCAACAGATCAACGGCTACGCCTACGGCGACAACGATCCTGTCAACAAGCTGGACCCGTCAGGGCTCAAGCCGGAGGGTTGCGGCACCGAAGGCGCTTGTTATGGATACTCGCCAGGCAATGGCTGTCAGGGCGGCACTTGTGGCGGCAGTGCCAATCTTGAATGGGGTGCCCAGCAGGGGCTGACTCCCAATAATGGCGGCGGATGCAAACCAGGTGACTGCGGGACCCCTAGAGGCGAGCTCAGTTTCTGGGACTGGCAGGTCCTAAAGGGAATTCTTCAGCAGTACTGGGATTACAATAATAAAAATATTTGCCTTGATAGGCGAGGGTGCCACACGCAAGCCGAGTGGCAGCGCGACAATGCGGATCGAGCCGATCACTTCCAGAAGACGACCAACGTTCTCTCAGGAATCGCGCACGGCGTCGAGATGGCAGGCGGATCCGCTGCCGCTGGATTTGGTGGGGCGCTATTCGCGACAGGTGCCGCAGAGTGCGGAACGGGTGTCCTATGCCCGGTAGGTGCGCCCTCCATGGCTGGCGGGGCCGCAATCGCGGTCCCCGGAATAGCGGCAGCTGTAGACGGCGCCCGCGGGCTGGCTGACGATGCAGGGAAGCTGCTCTCCGAATCGGATTCATCTTGGATTCCCGAGAGTGGCAAAACTAGACTCCCCGACGCCTGGGGAAGCGGAACGCCGACCCAGAAGGGCGTCGGGTGGCGCTGGAATGATGGAAAGGGAAACGGCGTTCGCATTGACCAAGGCAACCCGAATAACTCGCAGGACTACCAGCAGATCGATCACGTCGTAGTCAACTACCGCGGTAAGATCATTGGCCGAGACGGGAAGCCGATCGACGGCTCCGTCAAGCAAAATGCATACATGGCCCACATTCCACTCAAGGACTGGCTCACCTGGAAGAATTGGTACTCCCCTGGATAGGCTTCACATCCCATCCGCCGTTCTGAATCTTTGCTAATTTCAGGGTGATTCAACAAGGCGCTTCCCCGTAAATCTATCAAACAGAAGGCAAATGTTTAACATTGGTGCTCGGTCGGGCCTTCTCGGCCGAGCACCCCGCAGGCGAAGTCGCTATTCTCACGCCATTCAAAGGTGACAGACTGAGCGATTTCTCCTCCCATTTGCGCAGTATATTCGTCCCGAGAGGACAAGTCGACGGGCGGAACGTTCAGGCTTCGGGATGTGGAAAGCATTCCACTGGCCGTGCCCTGTATATTTGATCGCGAGTACGGTACTCTGGGATGGTGATTGATCAAGGCATCGCCCTCCCCCACCATCGTCTCCATGTCGTGCCTGCCGTCGTGGCGCTAGCCAGTCCGACGTGGCAGCGAGAGGTGTGGCTCAACCCGGATCATTTCGAAGATCTCGACTACACCGTACACGTGCTCTTTGACGACTTCTGTGATGCGAAAAATCCATTCCCCTGTCTGGGATATAGCCTTCGAACCGTCGAGGAAGCCGAGCTAATGGCACGTCTTGGCGCTGCCTACGGTGTGGTTCAGGACTCGGTTGGTGCTGATGCCTCTGACGATGTCTACCTTGACTCTCCGGACTGGCCAACCGTAGTCGCTGCAGCAGCCCGGTTGGCTCAAGTACTAGTGGCCAATGACCTTACTGCTTTGAAGAATCTGCACGAGGCTGGCCATCGCTGGCCACCCGACACCGTGCAGATTGCATCTGAGGTTGATGGTTAGAATGTCGATTCATGACTGCAACTAGATGAAGATCTTGGTGTGATCCGGGCTGTCGCCGTCAGGCGACAGCCCGGATTTGCCAGGTGGTGCCGTTGTGGGTGAGTCCGAGGTTGATCAGGGTTCGGAGGTTGAGGGCGGCGGCGCGGGTGTGGAGCCAGGCGTTGTTCTTGATGGTTCCTCGATAGCGCAGGCGGCGGTTGCCGTGGCCGACGAGCCAGGCGACGGCGCGTTCGACCGGTGGCCGCCAGCGGCGGTAGGCCTTGTGCCAGGCCGGGTCGGCGGCTTGCCGGCGGGCGGTTCGTTGCAGGTCGTAGCCGGGTTGGATCCGCAGGTTCTTGCCGGTCTTCGAGGTCGTGCAGCGGTCACGCAAGGGGCAGCCGGTGCAGTGGCGGCCGAAGTTCGCCGTGCGGGGCAGCGTGGGGCCGCGGTCCGGTGAGAGCGGGACGGCGTGGCCGGCCGGACAGGCGGCCGTGCCGGTTGCGTCTGCGACAGGGATGAAGCCCTCGGCGGCAGCCGAGGTGAGGGCTGCGGCTGTGATCACGCGCCGGCGGTTGCTCGCCGAAGACGCTCGGCCGGTTCCGGGCCGGGTGAGGTGGGCGCGCGATGGCCTTCGCGCCGGCGGGCCGGGTGGTGCCGACGACCGCCTCGTGGACTCACGGCACCGGGCGCGCCTCCGACCGTTGTGTTTCGGTTTGGTCCGGCTGCGACCGAACGGTGTGCTCGGGCGACCGTTGGGCCTCGCCGAGTGGGGATCGGTCGGTCAAGATGGTTGATCTTCAGTCAGATTTGCTCAACTTCTGCCCGGCCTGCAGAAACGGGGTGTCCAGTCGGTTTCCTGATCTCGAACAGGCCTCGCGGCCCGAACCGAGGGCCGGTCCGGGGCCCCGGGCGGGAGGACGGAAGACCATGGTCGGCATCGACGGCGGCGGTCGCGCTGATGCGCACGATGATGCCCCGAGCCCGCAAGCCCACCAGGACCCTCCCGAGCCGACACCCGATTCCGAGACCGGGGACCTCGCGGCGGACACCATGTTGCCCAACGAACTGGTCGCCCTGATGGTGATGCACGGCGAGGCGTACTGGAAGTACGCGCACCTCCACCTCGGCGACGCCGACGCCGCCGACGGCCTGGTCGACGACGTCTTCGCCGACCTCGCCGCCACGTGGGACACGGTGCTGCGCCAGGAGAACGTCGAGGAGTTCTGCTGGGGCGTGCTGCGGGCGACGGTCGACGACGCGCTCGAGCACCGCGCCCGGCCGTCGGCCTTCACCGAGGCCGCGTTCGCCGTCGCCATGGGCGACGCTCGGGAGGCATTCCAGGCCCTGGAGAGCGGGATCGGACTGTTCGCGGCGATCGGCGACCTGCCGGGAAGGCAGCACGACGGGGTCGTGCTGACCTACGTTCTCGGCTATCCGATCGTCACCGCCGCGCGAATCATGGGTATCACCCGAGGCGGGGTGTACAGCCTGCGCCGCGACGCCCGCCGCCAGCTGGCCGCGGCGCTGGGCCTGGACGAACAGACTGCCGAGGAGGCGGAAGAACAGTGATCGACATCCGCAGCGCCGTCAACACGCAGGCCGACGCCGTCCGCGAGGCCACGGACTCCAGCCGGACCTGGGCGCCGCTCGCGGAAGTCCGCCTGCCCGAGGGCAGGAGCCGGGCCGCCGCCTACCTCGACGACGCGCCGGCCAGGATCGCCGCGCGCCTCGCACGGCGGCCCCCAACACAGCCCGCGCTGTCGGTGGCGGCGCGTCTGGACCGCGCCAGATTCGAGCTGCTGGCGCTGTGCCACCTCGTGGTGGAGGACGCCCGGGCCCCAGGCTGGATCGCCGAGCTGGCCGACACACCGGCGATCGAACTGCACGGCGCGCTCGTGCTCGGCGCGCTGTGCCACCTCGCCGTCCACGAGGGAGACGACGAGGACGGCGCGATCATGCGCCGCTCGCTGGCGGACGGGCCGCGCACGTGGTGGCAGCTGGCCGCCGGCGCCGGGTGCTTCCAAGCCGCCTACGCCCTCGCACTTCTGTCCGCGGGCCGCGGAGACCAAGGGGAGGCGCGGCACTGGCACGACCAGGCCCGCCAGCTCTCCGACCGCCAAGACGTCCGGACGGCGGTGATGGCCGCCTACGAGGGCTTCCAGCCCACCCACGGCCTGTGCTCCAGCATCCGCGAGGCCCTGGCCGGCCTGCCGACGAGCCGCGACCCGGACTTCGGGCGCACCCCCGCGGTCGACCCGGGCCCGCTCGCCGAAGCACTCCACCGCCACCGCACCGGCCCCTGCTGCCGTCCCGCGATGCCGTAGATCACCCGCGGGCCCGAGGTCGGTGGCACGGCCGACCCGACCGGCACCCGCCGCCCGCTACCGTCGTATCTGCGGCCCGCCACCACGGCGGCCGCCATCACCGAGGAGGCCCCGGTGACCACCCAGCCCGCCCACGACAGCCCCGTCCCGGCCAGGCCGGCCACCCTGCACGAGGTGCGCACCACGCTGTCCCGCTACGGCCTGCCCGGCAACCGCGAGGCCTTCGAGCAGGCCCTGGCCGACGCCCTCGACGCCTCCCCGACCGGCGACCTCGCCGCAGTCGCCGAGGTGATCTCCACCTACCGCCACCGCCTCGTCTTGCGCACCAGCCCCGAGGCCATGGCCTCGCTCGCCGCACCGATCGGCAGCCAGCACTGGACCCCGGCCACCGAGTCCTTCGCCCGGCTCCGCGCCGCCGTGACCTGGGTGATCGCCGGACCCTGACCCCATCGCAGCAGCGCCCCGGAGATGGCCGGGCCCCTCACGCTCGTCGACGTGAGGGGCCCGGCCATCAGCGTACGGCCGGCGCTCCGGCCATCGTTTGGGTTTCTTCCTGCCCCAGGCGGGGAGTTCCGCGTAGCGTGACCGACGGACCGGACACACCGGCCGCTACCGGAAGGGGAGTTCGTGCAAGCGGGGACCGTGCTGGACGGGCGCTACAAGCTCGTCGAGCGGATCGGAGCGGGCGGCTTCGGCCAGGTCTGGGAGGCCTACGACCCGAAGGTCGACCGCTGGGTCGCGGTCAAGGTCCTCACCGCGGACGGCAGCCCCGACGGCAGCCGCCAGGTCGCCCGGTTCGCCCGCGAGGCCGCGGTCGCCGGCGGCCTGTCCCACCCGAGCATCGTCACCGTCCACGACTTCGGCTCCACCGTCCACGACGACCGCCAGGTGGCCTACCTGGTGATGGAACTGATCGACGGCGATCCGCTCTCCACCGTGCTGCAGGACGGACCGCTCGGCCGGGCCGAGGCCCTGGACATCGCCTACTGTGTCGCCGACGCCCTGGCCGCCGCCCACGACGCCGGCCTGGTCCACCGCGACATCAAGCCCGCCAACATCGTGGTCCTCGACGACGAGTCCGCCGCCTCCACCGCGAAGGTCGTCGACTTCGGCATTACCAAGAGCTCCGAGCCCAAGCACGACATCACCACCACCGGCGTCCTCATCGGCACCCCGGCCTACATGGCCCCCGAGGCGTTCAGCGGCGAGCTCGACCACCGCTCCGACCTGTACGCGCTCGGCTGCGTCCTCCACGAAGCCCTCACCGGGGCACCCCCGTTCACCGGCGCCACCCTCTGGAACCTTGCCCACCAACACGCCACCCAGCCACCCCCAGACCTGCGCGCCCTGCGCCCCGACGTCTACCCCGAACTCGAGGACCTGGTCGCCCGCCTGCTCGCCAAGAACCCCGACGACCGTCCCCAGGACGCCGACCAGGCCCGCACCGCCCTCAACGAGATCGGCGAGCGCTACTACGGCCGCCATGCGCCCCGGCGCGGCAAGGACTACAACACCGACGTCACGCTCAGCCGGGAGGAAGCCCGGCACGGCGCCACCGTGCCGCTGCGGCAGAACGCCCGGAGCACCTGTCCTGACTGCGCCGGCGACCCCCGCCGCCAGGACAACGGCTGGTGCTCGCTGTGCCGCGGGACCGGCCTCGTGCCCAAGCGCGTCCAGGAGCACCAGGTCCGCTTCCCGGCCGGCCTTCGTGAAGGACAGTGCGTCCGGCTCCGCGGCCTGGGCGAGCGCGGCACCAACGGCGGCGAGAACGGCGACCTCTACGTCACCGTGCACATCGTGCACTGACCGGCCGCCGGCCAGCTCCTGGGTCGGTCGGCCCCTCGATCTTCCCGGTCCCATGGGTGACGGGCGTGCCCTGCCGCCCGTGCCGGGGCGGGGCTCGTACGTCGACGCTCAGGCCAGCCTGCCCACCGGCCTGAGCGACCTGGACGTCCTGACCAGCGGCCTGCCCCCCCCCCGGCCAGATGCCTGCCTCATCGGTGCCAGCCCAGCCCCACTTCGCCTGGGATACCTTTCCGAAGGACGAATCCGCAGGTGAAGGGGAACGAGAATGCCGGTGTTCCGGACGGGAAGCGGGCGTGAGGTCATCGCCGACGCGGCGGTGCTGCTGGATAAGAAGCTGACACCGCAGGCACGCCTCACGTACGCAGTCGTCCTCGCTCAGGCCACCGCCGACTCCGAGCACACCTGGGACGACCTGGCTGCCCTGGTCGGCGTCGCCAACGAGCATCTGGAAGATCTGGCCGAGGAACTCGCCGCCGCCGGCGCGGTCGACTTCCTCGTCCACGGCGCGAGCAAGCACCGCACCATAACCCCGCACCACTTCCGCCAAGACCGGCGATGGCAGTCCTGCACCCGCTGTGCCACATGCGGCGCCTGCGCCTGCTACACCCATCCCGAGAACGAGTGCAGCCGCTGCCGACACCGTGCCTACGAGCTGCGCACCGCCGAGGAGGACATCGCCCGTTGGCGCGCCGAACGGGACGCCGGCGCCATCTACGCCATCCCCACTAACGGCACGCGCCTGCACCGCTGGGACTGCCCCACCCTCCAAGGCCCCGAAGCCCGCCTCGCCACCCTCCAGGAACAGCTGGCCACCGACCCCGACACGGCCAGCTGGGAACGGCTACCGAAACTGCTGACCACCGAGCAACTGCGCGCCCGTGGTTCCGGACGCCGACGCTGCGCCACCTGTGGCCCGGACCCGGTCGTCTGAGCCATCGACCCCGCGGTGCTGCGTCGGTAGTCCCACGCCCACACCACCGAGACCGCGCTCGCCGGACTCCTGCTCTCCGGCTTCGACGAGGTCTCCACCGAGCAGCGCGAAGGCCTCGCGAAGCTCGTCGGCAACCAGCTGGGCGTGGGTACCCGAGCCGGGCACCTGTGGATCACCGCCGTCGAGCAAGCCGCGCTGGCGGCCATCGTCGCCGCCCAGCTCCCCAAGAACACCGAAGCGCTCGAGGACTTCCGCAACGGCTGGCGCCTGGACTGAATTCGCCCAGTGGTGGGCCGGCCCCCGCCGGGGCCCCCCCCCCCCGCCCCCCCGTTTTTTAAAAGGAGAATTGCGGGTGGGTGTTGACGAGCAAATACAACAAGGCGTTGTTGAAGAGGGAGGGTTGTGTGTGAAGTTGTTTTGT
>NZ_JBIAVL010000031.1:0-73280 GCF_042894165.1 Kitasatospora sp. NPDC001547
GAACCCGGAAGCTAAGCCTTACAGCGCCGATGGTACTGCAGGGGGGACCCTGTGGGAGAGTAGGACGCCGCCGAACAATCATTGCTGAAGAACCCTCATCCGGGTCCCGGATGGGGGTTCTTCGCATTTCCGGATCATCTCACTCGATGGTGTCACTTCGTCCACCAGCAGGTGGTCCTAGGTCCACCCCGGAATTGGGGTGCCATGGCCAGTGTGGGTGCCGGGCGGTTCGTGAACACTGATGGAGGACGATCGGTACCGGCACCAGGAGCTTCCCGTGACAACAGTGAGTCGTACGAGCGGCACGTCCGTACGTGCGCAGGCCCGGGCCGCGTTCGCGGCCGGCGGTGAGGGGCTGACCCGACTGGTCGTGGTGTTGCTGAGCGCGGTGCCGGGGCTCGCGCTGCCGGTGGCGGCCGCCGTTCTCTCGGGGGTGATCGCGGCCCAGGCGCTCCAGAACTACTCCCCGGCGATCCTCGCCGCGCTGCTGGTGGCGGCGTTCGTCGGTTCCGCGGTGGCAGCCTTCCTCGTCCGCGGCGTGGCCACCCGCACCCGCGGTCAGCTGGAGCGCTGGTTCGGCATACGGCTGCCTGCCGTGTACGAGCCGCGTCCGGAGCTGGAGTTGGACGGTCGTGGCCACTGGTGGACGGGCTACACGTACCACCGCTCGCGGACGGTGGCGAAGTACGCGCAGGCCGTCCACTGGGGACTGCGGGACCGGACCACCCGTGCCGAGCTGCTCTGGCTGGTGGTGAACCCGTTCCTCGTGGTGGCCCTGGTCGGGCCGGTGGCCGTGCTGCTCGGGCTGGGCGTGGGCTACATCCTCGCGGGGCCGGTGCCGACGGACGGGGTGGGGCCGCTGAACGGCCGGATGGTGTCCGTCCTGCTGAGCGTCGTGCTCGGGGCCGCCATGGTCGCCGTCGGCACGCTCGTGGCCCCGTTCGCGGTGCGGATGTACGCGGAGGCGGCCCGCCGGGTGCTGGACCAGGACGGCCGGGCCACGCACGCCCAGCTGACCAGGCGGGTGGCCGAGTTGACCGAGACGCGGGCGGACGCGGCGGGCAACCAGGCGGCCGAGCTGCGGCGCATCGAGCGGGACCTGCACGACGGCGCCCAGGCGCGACTGGTCGCGATAGGGATGACGCTGGGCACCATCGAGCACCTGATGGACACCGACCAGGAGGCCGCGCGGGAGCTCCTCGCCGAGGCCCGCCAGTCCTCGGCCCGGGCTCTCCAGGAGCTGCGGGACCTGGTCCGCGGCATCCACCCGCCGGTGCTCGCCGAGCGCGGACTGGGCGACGCCGTCCGCGCCCTGGCACTGGACAGCGCGCTGCCGACCGAGGTGTGCGTGAGCCTGCCGGACCGGCCGCCGGCCCCGGTGGAGGCCGCCGTGTACTTCAGCATCTGCGAGCTGCTGGCCAACGCGGCCAAGCACTCGGGGGCGGACCAGGTGTGGGTGGACATCCTGTACCGGGCCGGCTCCCTGCGGGTCACGGTGACGGACGACGGCGTGGGGGTGGCGGACCCTTCGCGGGGGACGGGGCTGCGCGGGATCGAGAAGCGATTGGGTACCTTCGACGGTGTCCTCTCCATCGACAGCACGTCGGGCGGACCCACCACCATCACCTTGGAGTTGCCGTGCGAGTTGTCCTCGCCGAGGACCTCTACCTCCTTCGCGAAGGCCTGATCCGGCTGCTGGAAGCGCACGGCTTCACCATCGCCGCAGCGGTGGAGACCGGTCCCGAACTGTTGGAGGCGCTGCTGACCCACCGCCCGGACGTGGCCGTGGTCGACGTCCGGCTGCCCCCGACGCTCACCGACGAGGGCCTGCAGGCCGCGCTCAAGGCCCGGCGGGAGATCCAGGGCCTGCCGGTGCTGGTGCTGTCGCAGCACGTCCAGCAGCTCTACGCGCGGGAGTTGCTGGCCGACGGCACCGGGGGGATCGGCTACCTGCTGAAGGACCGGGTGTTCAACGCCGGGCAGTTCATCGACGCGGTGCGGCGGGTCGCGGCGGGCGGTACCGCGATGGACCCGGACGTGATCGCCAAATTGATGCAGACCACCTCGCGCCGGCCCGGCCCGCTGCTCCGGCTGTCGCCGCGCGAGCGCGAGGTGCTGGAACTGATGGCCGAGGGCTGTTCCAACTCGGCGATCGCCGCCCGGCTCTCGGTGAGCGACGGTGCGGTGGCCAAGCACATCGCCAACATCTTCGGCAAGCTCGAACTCGCCCCCGACGAGGACGCCAACCGTCGGGTGCTGGCCGTACTGACCTACCTCAACGGCACGGCGGGGCAGACCCGCTGACGGTCCGGTCGGCCTCCGGCGCGGCTCCGAGCGGTGCCGGGGCCGGCGTCGGGCCGCCGCACTGTGACACCCCAGGCTGTGGAAACGCTTAAACAGGTGTACGAGTAAACTCCGGTGGGCCGGGCCCGGCGGTTGCTCAGCCGTCCGGCGGCCCGACCAGCGGGACCCGGCAGCCGTGGCAGCGTACGGCAGCAGCCGACATCCAGGGGTTGATAGACGTAATGGCACGCCCAACGCTCACCAAGGCCCATCGGGGCCTGCTCGGCATGGTCGCGGCCGGTGCCTGCATCATCTCGGGCATCGGCTTCGCGGGTTCGTACAACGCGGTGCGCGAGCTGGCCGAGCAGAAGGGTTTCGGCGCCTTCTCCTACGCCTTCCCGATAGGCGTGGACGCCGGCATCGTGGTGCTCCTCGCACTCGACCTGGTGCTGACCTGGCTGCGGATCCCCTTCCCGATGCTGCGGCAGACCGCGTGGCTGCTGACCGTCGCCACCATCGCCTTCAACGCGGCCGCCTCCTGGGGCGATCCGCTCGGCATGGGGATGCACGCCGTCATCCCGGTGCTCTTCGTCGTCGTGGTCGAGGCCTCGCGGCACGCGGTCGGCCGGATCGCGGCGATCACGGCGGACCGGCACATGGAGTCGGTCCGGGTGATGCGCTGGATCCTCTCCCCGGTGCCGACCTTCCGACTCTGGCGGCGGATGAAGCTCTGGGAGCTCCGCTCCTACGACGAGGTCATCCGACTCGAGCAGAACCGCCTGGTCTACCGGGCGCAGCTGCGCTTCCGGTACGGCCGTGGCTGGCGCCGCTCGGCGCCGATCCAGGCACTGCTGCCGCTCAAGCTCGCCAAGTTCGGCGTGCCGCTGGACCCGGCGCTGCTCGACCGGCTGGACGACGAGGGCCGTGAGCGCGAGGCCACGAAGGCCGAGGCAGTCGAGGCCGTGGAGGCCATCGAGCAGGATGCCCCGGAGTCGGAACTCCAGGAGGGTCGGGCCGCTGCGGCCATCGCCCCGGTCGAGGCGGACCCGGTCCAGCCGCCGCAGCCCCGGCCCGAGCCGCACCCCGAGATCGAGCCTGTGTCGGCCGCCGAGGCCCCGGCGCAGCCGCAACAGGTCCAGCCCGAGCAGTTCCAGCCCGAGCAGCCCCAGGCTCCGGCCACCGTCCCGCCGGTACCCGTCGAGGTGGCCGCACCGGTGCTGGCGAAGCTGGCCGCCGTCCGTCGGCGCGTCGAGGCCGAGCCGGAGGGCGAGCCCGTCGAGGGCCCGGTGCAGCGTGGAGACGAGGTCGACGTCTGGGCGGCCGGACAGACCCGCGCCGGCGGCCAGCGACCCGACGCCGCCACTCCAGTTCCGCCCCTGGGCCCTGAGGCTCCTGCCGTTCCTGCTCCTGCCCCCGCTCCCGCGCCTGCCCCCGCCCCCGCCCCCGTCAGTCGGGCACCCCGCCCGACCTCACCGTGGTTCAACGCCGTACCGGTGGCCGCGGAGCCGTCCTCGGAGCACCTGGAGCCGGTCGAGGAGCCCCTTCCCGGTGAGGTGTCCGACACCCGTCCGGGGCCGGCACACCTCGACCTCGACCTCGCCTACGAGGCGCTGCTGTCGTACATGGACGCCCACAACCACCAGCCGGACGCCCAGCGGCTCGCCGACTGGCTGACCAGGAGGTACGGCGCCACCGGGAAGGGACCGGACGGTGCGGTCCACCCGAAGGAGGTCGCCGACCTCTATCCCGCACTGAACGAGCGGTACGCCGACGCCGGGAGGGACTGACCCCGGGGACCGCCCGAGGGGACCGGCCGCAGCCGTCACCGTCCGGGCACCGGGCGGCCATTGACGCCCGATCCCGCCGGGGCTACCTTCGCCTCAACAAAATGTTGAAGCGCTGGTTCGGCATGGAGGAGTGCGGATGACACGGGTCGGGGTCGACGGAAACGGGCCGACGGGCGGGGCCTCCTTCTCCTCCGCGGCCCGTGCCGCCGTGGAGGCGCTGCTCGCCCCGGTCGACGCCGAACTGGCACGCCGTTACCCGGGCGAGCCCGGCACCAGGCAGCCGGTCCACACCGTCTACGTCCCGGCGGACGCCTTCGGCGCCGACACCGTGCGGGAGTGGGGCCGCCGGGCCCTGGAGGCCTTCGACCGCCACGCCGCCACCCCCGCCGAGCTGGCCCGCGCCCTCGGCGTCGCGGACGACGGACTGCTCGCCGACGTGCACGCCCGGGTCCGCGCCAAGCTGGAGCGCGAGCCGGTCGAGGACCTGCGGATCGACTTCGAGGACGGCTACGGCCCCCGCCCCGACACCGAGGAGGACGCGGCCGCCGTCCGCGCCGCCGAGCTGGTCGCCGCGTCGGTGGCCGACGGCAGTGCCCCGCCGTACCTGGGCATCCGGATCAAGTGCCTGGAGGCGCCGGTCCGCGCCCGCGGCATCCGCACCCTGGAGTTGTTCCTGGGCACCCTGCTGGCCGGTGGCGGCCTGCCGGACGGGCTGGTCCTGACCCTGCCCAAGGTGACGTACGCCGAGCAGGTCACCGCGCTGGTCCGGCTGCTGGAGGACTTCGAGGCGAGGGCCGGGCTGCCCGCCGGCCGGATCGGCTTCGAGATCCAGATCGAGACCACCCAGGCGATCCTCGGCCCGGACGGCCGGGCCACCGTCGCCCGGATGATCGAGGCCGCGGAGGGCCGCGCCACCGGCCTGCACTACGGCACGTTCGACTACAGCGCCGCCTGCGGCGTCGGCGCCGCCCACCAGAGCATGGACCACCCGGTCGCCGACCACGCCAAGGCGGTCATGCAGGTGGCCGCGGCCGGCACCGGGGTCCGGCTCTCCGACGGCTCGACCAACGTCGTCCCGACCGGCTCCACCGAGCAGGTGCACGCCGCCTGGAAGCTCCACCACGGCCTGGTCCGCCGCTCGCTGGCCCGCGCCTACTACCAGGGCTGGGACATGCACCCGGCGCACCTGCCGACCCGCTACGCCGCGGTCTACTCCTTCTACCGCGAGGGCCTGGCGGCCGCCGCCGCCCGGCTGGCCGCGTACGTCGCGAAGGCGGGCGGCGAGGTGATGGACGAGCCGGCCACCGCCCGGGCGCTGAGCGGCTACCTGCTGCGCGGCCTGGACTGCGGCGCCGTCGACCTCGCCGAGGTCACCGCGCTGACCGGCCTGGACCGCGAGCGGCTGGACGCCCTGGCCGGCCGCTGACCCGACCGCGGCGGGCCGTCGGTCCCGGCCGCTGACCCCTCCCGCCGCGCGCCAACTAGGCTGGCGGTGCCGCTCCGGTGTCCCGGGCGTGCGCCGTCAGCCTTCGCCGTCCTCGGGAGGACCCCCGCGCCATGTCCGCCACGCCGGAGCCGACCCCCAGGCCGTACCTCACCATCCGGCGGGCCGGCAGCCACGAGATCGAGATCAAGAAGTCCCGGTTCATCTGCCACCTCGCCCGGGTCGCGGACGAGGAGGAGGCGCAGGCCTTCATCGCCGGCATCCGCAAGCAGTACTGGGACGCCCGGCACAACTGCACCGCCTTCGTGGTCGGCGACGAGCAGCACCGGGAGCGCTCCAGCGACGACGGGGAGCCCGGCGGCACGGCCGGGGTGCCGATGCTGGAGGTGCTGCGCCGGCGGGGGCTGACCGACACCGTCGCCGTGGTCACCCGGTACTTCGGCGGGATCAAGCTCGGCGCGGGCGGCCTGGTGCGGGCGTACGGGAACGCGGTGTCGGAGGCGGTGGACGAGATCGGCCTGCTGGAGCGCCGGCCGGTCGCGCTGCTGGCCGTGACGGTGGACCACGTGCGGGCCGGGCGGGTGGAGAACGACCTGCGGGCCGCCGGGTACGCGGTGAGCGACCTGGCCTACGAGGCCACCGGGGTGCGGATCGAGGTGGGCGTGCCGGAGCCGGACGTGGCGGAGTTCCACACCTGGCTGGCCGAGGCGACCGGCGGAAGCGCGGTGGCGATCCCGGCCGGCCGCACCTATGTCGAGGTGCCGGTCTGACCGCGGGGAAGGGTGGCGCCCGTGGGGCCAGGGGGTCGGACGGTCCGTCGGACGGCCCGTGACCGGCCGCTTCCCGTAGACCAGGCGCCGCGCCACGCGGAAGACCGCTTGAGTAGATTCACCCGAACGTAGTGTCGTGGCCCGGAGTTGGAACTTCCCCTCCGGGCCGTGGCGTTTCCTGGGCAAGGCTCCGGCAGAACCGGACGAAACCATCGATGGAGGACACAGGACCCGACCCCGCACCGCGGAGGCATGCGCATGACCTCAGACCGTTCGACCTCGAATCCCCAGTCCACGACGAATCCGACCGCGAACCGCCCGACCTCGACCCACCCGACCGCGAACCGCCCGGCTTCGAACCATCCGATCGCCAACCGTTCCGCCCCGAACCGCGTCCGCTCGCACGCCGCCGCCGACCTGCCCGGTGCCCGCGGTCCCGCGGCGCCCTACCGGATGACGGTCACCACGGCCCTGACACACGCCGAGGCCGTCGCCCTGGCCGACGAACAGCTGGCCTCCTGGCTGAAACAGGAGGGCTTCGAGGAGCCCCCGCCGACCCGTCCCGCCCGCGCCGGGCGGAGCGCCGAACCGGCTCCCAGCACCGAGCGGCTGCGGCTGGGCGAGCGCGTCCTGCTCGACCGCGACCAGGGGCCGCTGCGCGGCGACCCGGACGTCGGCCGCTACGACCCGGACATCGGCAGCGGTGCCCCGGACGCGGGCCGCTACGACCGCCGCCGGCTGCGCACCCCGGCCCCCCACGGCACCCAGCAGCTCACCCTCACCGTGGCCACCGCCCCGGACGGCCCCACCTGGGTCCGGCTGGAAGCCGAGACCCACAGCACCGGCAGCGGCGTGCGCACCCCGTGCCGGGTGCCGGTGCCCGAACTCGCCCGCTCGCTCCTCCCGTTGCTCGACGCCACCGACGGCCCGGCCGCCGTCCACCTCGCACCCCGGGTGATCACGGCCGACGAGGTCGACGCCCTGATCGACGAGCTCTGCGACCCCGAGCGCAGGCTGCCCACCGTGGTGGCCAGCGTCCCGGTGAACCTCCCGCTCGACCGCTGGGTGCAGGACGTGGTGGCCCCGCTCTGCCAGCAGCTGCCCGGCCTCGCCACCGCCTACGTGCTGGACCCCGGCGCCCGCACCTGGTTCAACGTCGCGCTGGAGTACCACACCGTCTACGGCGGGGCGGTGCGCACCTACCTCCCCGAGGTCGACCCGGCCTCCCGCCAGGACAGCGCCCGACATCCGGTGCTCGCCCGGGGCCGAATAGAAGAGGACCTGCGCCGCGCCGCCGGGCTGCTCGCCCGCGAGCCGCGCCGCCTGGCCGCGGAACAGCCGCTGCCGCCGCCGCTGGCGGCCGTCCCGGTGCTGCGCGTCCCGCCGCCGCAGCTCCGCCAGACCGCGGAACAGGCCACGGCTCAGGCCACGGGTCAGGACACGGAACGGGCTGGGCGGCGAACCGCGGGGCAGACCGTCGACCGGGCACCGGAGCAGGGCGTCGAGCGGACGGCCGAGCACGACGCCGAGCAGGCCGCGGAACGGACCACCGGCCGGGCCGCCGCGTGCCACGGCGACGAACTGGCCGCGCTCGCCCGCGAGGAGCAGCAGGACCGCGTCGAGCAGCAGGCCCGGGCCGACGAGCTGGAGCGGGTCCGGCACACCCTGCGCCTGGAGCGCCGCGAACACCGCGAGCGGGGGCAGGGCCGTGACGGCCGGGACATCCGGGACGGCCGCCTCCACTCCGGCACCCGCGCCCTGACCGGTCGGCACTGCGTCGCACCGGGCAGCGGGCCGGGCGCCGGGCCGCACTCGGCCGCCCAGCCCCACGACGGCCGCGGCACGCCCGAGACCTTCACCGAACTCATGGCCAGACTGGGCGAGTTCCCCCTGGTGACCTTCACCGGTGACCAGAAGAGCGCGCTCGCCCTGGACGAGCTCCAGTGCGCCGGCGCGGGCTGGGCCAGGCTCGCCTGGGACGGGCTGACCGCCCTTCAGGAGTATGCCGAGGCGGCCGTGCGCGGTGCGGCCGGCGGGGACTTCAAGCAGTGGTGCGAGCGCACCCCCGAGGGCTGCCGCCGCTTCCCGCCCCGAAAGGCGGTCCGCGGGGAGTCCCGGACGGTGTTCAGCCACACCAAGTGGAAGCGCGAGCGGATGCTGCCGGTGCCGGAATGCGTCGACTCCTCCCGGCGCGCGTTCATGGGCGCGCACCTGCGGATCGGCGGCGGCCGCACCGCGCCCCGGCTGCACTACCTGGACGACTGCTCCGGCAGCGGCCGGATCTACGTCGGCTACATCGGTCTGCACCTGACCAACACCCGGACCAACTGAGCGGCTTGGCTGACCGCCGCGCCCGTTCGGGGGACAATGTCCGGCAGGGGCGGGTCCTCAGGCTCGCCGATCGCCCCGGGCAGGCGCCGGACGAGCATGGGGGAACGACGACCGATGCAGTACTCAGCAGACGGCCAGTCCGAGGGAACCGCCACCGTCCAGTTCCCCCGGCCTGGCTTCCTCGCCTCGGTCTTCCGTGACCTCGGAGCCGAGGAGGAGCGCGCGCCGGACAGCGCCGCCACCGGCCGCCCCGGCGGAGGCGCGGCCGGTGACGGCCCGTCCGGCGGCGCTCCGACCAAGGGTGGGCCGATCGATGGCGGCCCGGTCGATGGCGGACCGGCCGGTGACGGTTCCGCCGCCCCGGGCCTCGCCGGTCGAGGACCCGCCTCCGGCCCCGTCTCCGGCCCCGGTGAGGCCGAACCGAACGAGGCCGCCCCCGACGAGGCCGTGGCTGCGCACGCCCGGGCCGCCGCCCTGACCCACCACCGCACGCTCGCCGTGCGGGCCGAACACGACCGCTTGGCCGACCTGCTGCGGCGGGCCGCGCTGCCCGTCGCGGCCATGGACTTCGAGAGCCAGCTGCGCCACTACCAGCCCCGCCCCTACCCGGCCGACGGCTCCGACACGGCCGAGGAGTCCGAGCCCCGCTGGGAGGACTTCGCGCCCGCCGAGCCGCCCGCGGCCGACCCGGAGAGCGGCCCGTCCCGCCGGCTGCTCGACTCCGGCTACCAGCGCGAGCTGGCGCAGGCCCGGCTCACCCACCAGCGCGCCCTGCGCGAGTGGCGCACCCGGCGGGCCGAGGCCGGCAGCCCGGCCGCCGACGAGTCCCGGCGCGCCCACGAGGCGGCCGAGGAGGCCCGGGCCCGCGCCGTGCGCGAGTACAACGAGAGCCTGGAGGAGTGCCGCCGGGCCTACCGGCTGGCCGAGCCGGCCGCCGTGGAGTCGCTGCTGGAACGGGCGCTGGCCGCCGCCGAGACGGCCACCCAGGACCTGCCCGCGCCCTGCCGGGCGGTCTTCCGCCCGCTCACCCGCACCGCCGTGCTGGACCTCGACCTGCCCCCGCTCGACCTGGTGCCCTCGCTCGCCGGCTACCGGCTCGCCCCGGACGGCGACATCCTCCCGGTGCCGCGCCCGCCCGCGGACCGGGCCACCGACTACCTGCGGCTGGTCGCCCGGCTCGCCCTGCGCGCCCTGCAGGCCGCCGACGCCGTCGACACCGACGAGATACTCGCCGGCGTCGTGCTCAACGGCTGGCTGCGCGATCCCGCCGATCCCGCCGCCGAACCGCTCTGCCTGGTCAGCGTGGACGCCGACCGCGACGCCCTGGCCCGCACCCGGCTGCTGCCGCCGGGCACCCCGTACGAGGAGCGCGACGACGAGGGGGTCTACGCCGACGCCGAGCAGGACGAGGCGCTGGTGCGGCTGCGCCGGCTCGGCGCCGCCGTCACCCCGGACCCGTACGACCTGGCCGGGGTCCAGCCGGCCGCCCGGGCCGGGGTCACCGTCCCGGCCGCCTCAGACCTGTCCGCCAACGAGTTCGCCCAGCTGGTGCGGGACCTGTTGACGCGCGGCGGGATCGCGCGGTGGAGCGTCCGGCTGCGCGGCCCGGCCGGGCTGGTCGCCACCGGCGAGGGCGCACCGGGGACGGCGCTGCCCGGCCGCTGGGTGGTCTGGGCCTCCCGGGACGCCGCGTCGATCGGAGCCGAGCAGATCGAGACCCTGGCCGAGGCGGTCGGCGAGGAGTCCGCCGAGCGCGGCCTGCGGCTGACCACCGGCCGGTTCACCGAGGAGGTGCTGGACCTCACCGCCGGGGAGGGCCACCGGCACATCCACCTGATCGACGGCGACGGCGTCCGCGAACTCGCCCACACCCACCTCGGGCTGCCCCTCGCCACCGGCGGCTGACCCGCCCGCAGGCAGGCCGCGCCGACGTGCGGCCTCACTCCGACGGCCCAGTCGGCGGCCCGTCCGGCGGGCGCCCCGGTGGGCCCGGGCCGAGGCTGGGGGAACGGCTCCCGACCCGGTCCCGGCACCCCGGGTGATCACCGTCGAACGGGCGTCCGGTACGGTCGGCGATCGGCCCGGCCACGGGCGGATCCCAGGGGGAGAGGAATGGGCAGAGCGTTCGGCGGACCATCCGACCAGGGCCCCGGCCACCCGGCCGGACCCGGGACGGAGTCGATCCGATGACCGCGGTACTGGTCGCCGCCGCGGCGTTCCTGATGACCCTGGTCGGCGGTTTCGTCGCCCAGCGCACCCGCGACCGCCGCCACCTGGTGCTCGGCTTCGCCGCCGGACTGATGCTCGGCGTGGTCGCCTTCGACCTGCTGCCCGAGGCGATCCACCAGGCGCCGGGCGAGGTGCACGGCGTACCGCAGGCGCTGCTGATGTTCGCGGCCGGCTTCCTCACCATCCACGTGGTCGAGCGCGCGGTCGCCATCCACCGCGGCCACGAGGGCGAGTACGCCGCCCACTCCCACGGCCACCACGTGCACGACCACTCCACCGGACGCCAGGGCATCGGGCTGACCGCCGCGCTGGCCCTGGTCGGGCACAGTGTGATGGACGGCTTCGCGATCGGCGCCGCCTTCCAGGCCGGCACCACGGTCGGCACGGTGGTGGCCATCGCGGTGGTCGCGCACGACTTCGCCGACGGCTTCAACACGTACACGATCACCCGGCTGTACGGGAACAACCGGCGGCGGGCGCTGACCCTGCTCGCCGCGGACGCGCTGGCCCCGGTGTCCGGTGCGGCGATCACCCTGGCGTTCACCATCTCCGAGCACCTGCTCGGCCTCTACCTGGGCTTCTTCTCCGGGTTCCTGCTCTACCTGGCGACCTCCGACATCCTCCCCGAGGCCCACAGCCCGCACCCCTCGCGCAGCACCCTGCTCTGCACCGTCGCCGGGGTCGGCTTCATGTGGCTGGTGATCGGCTTCGCCGGCTGAAGCGCGTACCAGCCCGTAGAGCACTCGCACGACGTCCGCACGAGCCCTCGCGACGTCCGCGCGAGGCCTCGCGACGTCCGTACGAGGCCCGACGACAAGCTCGTACGGGGGCCGGCAGGAGGCCCGCTCAGACCGGCAGCCGCCCCCAGCACTCCCGCATCGAGGCCAGTGCCTCGGTGATGGCCGGCCGCCGGGAGGCCTGGGAGCGCCAGAGTGCGAACACCCGCCGGCTCGGCTCCGGCATCACCCGGCGGGCCGCCACCCCGGGCGGCAGCGGGCCCCGGCCGAGCCTCGGCACCAGGCCCATCCCCAGCCCGGCCGCGACCAGCGCGATCTGCGTCTCGAACTCCCCGACCTGGTAGCGCACGTCCGGCTCCTCGCCGGCCTCGCGCAGGGTGCGGACCAGCCAGTCGTGGCAGATGTTGCCGGGCGGCACGCTGATCCAGCGCTGCCCGCACAGCCGCTCCACCGGCACCGGGTCGAGCGCGGCCAGCCCGTCGTCGACGGGCAGCAGCAGGTCCACCGGGTCCGTGCCGAGGTCCATCCGGGAGACCCCCTCCTGCACCGGCAGCGGCACGGTCGGCCAGTCCTGCACCAGCGCCAGGTCCACCTCGCCCCGGGCCACCAGCTCGGCCGCCGGATAGGGGTCGCGCTCCAGCAGCCGGACGTCCAGCTCCGGGCAGCGCCGCCGCAGGTCGGCCAGTGCCGCGGGCATCAGTCCACGGGCACCGGACGGGAACGCCGCCACCAGCAGCCGCCCGACGGCCTGGCCGCGCTGCTCCTCCAGCCGCACCTCGGCCTGCTCCACCAGCCCCAGCACGGTCTGCGCGGTGACGGCCAGCTCGCGCGCCGCGTCGGTCAGTACCACGCCCCGGCCCTGCCGCTCCAGCAGCACCGTCCGGGTCTCCCGCTCCAGCTTGGCGATCTGCTGCGAGACCGCCGACGGCGTGAAGCCGAGCGCGGCCGCCGCCCCGCCGACCGAACCGTGCACCGCCACCGCGTGCAGCGCGCGCAGGCGCCCCAGATCCATCATGCAGCGATCCTAAAGTGTTCCCTTCAGTATTCATCGCTGGTGCTACATGGTCCGGCGCCACCATGCTCGACCCATGACCGCGACAACCGCCGCCGCCCCGAGCGGCCAGCCCGGCACGGGCACCACGGGCAGCACGGGAAACACCGGTGGCGGGGGCGGCATGAGCCCGCGCCACATCGCCCTGGCCGTCCTGGTGGCCGCCGTCTGGGGCCTCAACTTCGTCCTGATCCACGTCGGCCTGGACAGCTTCCCGCCGCTGCTCTTCTGCGCCCTCCGGTTCGCCGTCGTCGCGGTGCCGGCGGTCTTCTTCGTCGGCCCGCCCAGGGTGGCCTGGCGCTGGGTGGTGGCGGTCGGCGTGGTCCTCGGGGTGGTCAAGTTCGGACTGCTCTTCCTCGGCATGCACGCCGGGATGCCGGCCGGGCTCTCCTCCCTGGTGCTCCAGGGGCAGGCCGGCTTCACCGCGCTGTTCGCCGCCGTGCTGCTGCGCGAACGGCCCGGCGGGCAGCGGCTGGCGGGCCTGGCGGTCGCCTTCGCCGGCATCGCGCTGAGCGCCTGGGACCAGGGCGCCGGCGGACCGCTCGGGGCCTTCGCCCTCGTCGTCCTGGCCGCCGTCGCCTGGGGCCTGGCCAACGTGCTGACCCGCATGGCCGCGCCACCGGACGCGCTGCGCTGGATGGTCTGGGTCAGCGCCGTCCCGCCGCTGCCGCTGCTGGCCCTGTCCCTGCTGGTCGAGGGGCCGGAGGCGGACCTGCGCGCCCTGCGCGACATCACCCCGGCCGGACTGGGGGCGATCGGCTACGTCGGGCTGGTCTCCACCCTGCTCGGCTTCGTCGCCTGGAGCTTCCTGCTGCGCAGCTACGACGCGACCGCCGTCGCGCCCTACTCGCTGCTGGTCCCGGTGTTCGGGATGTCCTCGGCCTGGCTGCTGCTCGGCGAGCGGATCAGCCCGTCCGCCGCGGCGGCCGCGCTGCTGGTGATCGCCGGGATCGGGATCACCGCGCTGCGCCCGGGGGCCGCTAGCGGCGCGGTGGCCCGGCTGCGAGGAAGCGGGCCTCGGCGGAGCGCAGCACCCGCAGCAGCACCTCCTCGTCGGCGGGGCTGACCTCGCCGAAGTACTCCTGCGCCACCTCGTCCCGGACCTGCCCGATCCGCTCCACCGCCGCCCGCCCGGCCTCGGTCAGCAGGATCCGCACCGCCCGCCGGTCGGCCGGGTCGGGGCTGCGCTCGACCAGGCCGGCCTCCTCCAGCGCGTCGACCACGGTGGTCGCCGAGCGCGGGGCGATGTGCAGCTTGTCGGCGAGGTCGCTCAGCCGCATCGCGTGGTCCGGCGTCTCGCAGCCGGGCACGTGGGCGAGCATGCGCAGCGCCCGGGCCTGGCCGGGGGTGATGCCGTACGGCTCCAGCCGCCAGCCGGTCTGACGGCGGATCCGCTTGATCGCCCTGGTCATCGCGTCGGCGAGTTCGGCGGCGGTGCCGGCGGTGCCGACGGTTCCGGGAGCGCCGGGAGCACCCGAAGTGCCGGGCCGGGGGTCGGGGGAGGAGTCCGCCGGTTCATCGGTCGGCGTGGTGGTCATCGGCGGTCTCCTCGGCTGGCGTCCGCCCAAGGGTAGCCGCCGGTCCGGGGCCCGCGGCCGGCGGCGGAGGACGGTCGCGGAAATATGTTGAGCCTAGCTCAGCATCTGGGTTAGCGTTGCGCCTAGTGAGGGGACCCTAAGTTCCCCTCCCCGACCTTGGAGGGCCCATGCCCCGCTCCGAAGCCCGCGTCGCCACCGACCGGCCGGGCCGTTACGCCAAGCAGCTCACCGCCCACATGGGGCGCAAGATCGAGGCCGTCTACTCGGAGGAGACCGGCCGCGGCACGCTGGTCTTCGGCGCCGGCACCGCCACCCTGGAGGCGCAGCCGGACGCACTGCTGCTCACCGTCGAGGGCGAGCGCGAGAACCTGCCCGGCCTGGAGGACGTCGTCGGGCGCCACCTGGTCCGCTTCGGCGCCCGCGACGAACTCGTCATCGAGTGGCACCGCGACAACGGCGAGGCCGGCCTGGTTCACCGCAACGAGGACCCCGAGGCCTGACGCCTGCCGGAACCCGGCCGGGGCAGCCACCGGGCGAGCGACCACAGCACCAGGACGGCCAGGCACCAGCTCGCCACCACGTCCAGCAGCCAGTGGAAGTCGCTCCACACCAGCCCCGCGCCCACCCCGAGCGACAGCAGCGCCGCACCGGCCGCCAGCCCCCGGGCGGCGAGCGGCCCCGCCACCCGGGCCAGCAGCAGCGCCGCCACCCCGTACGCGACCGTCGCGGTCGCGGTGTGGCCGGAGGGGTACCAGCCCCACTGGCCCGCCGTCAGCGGCTCCCCGAGCGGCCCCGGCCGGGCGAACGCCGACTTCGCCGGGACCACCAGCAGCGGGATCAGCCCCGCCGTCAGGGCCGCCACCGGCAACGGCGGCCACCAGCGGCCCGCCCCGGCCCGGCGACCCCGCCAGGCGGCCAGCGCGCCGGCCAGCAGCAGCACCGGGACCGCCGGGACACCGCCGCCCAGGTCCGACAGGAGATGGCCGAGGCGGTCGAGCAGCGCGTTCGGGAAGTCCCGGTGGGCCGTGCGGACCGCCCGGCGGACCCAGCGGTCCACGCCCAGCAGCGGCCCGTCCGCCGCGACCTGCCAGGACACCACCAGCAACAGCGCCGCCGCCACCACCGGCACGGCCACCGACCGCGCCGCCCGGCCCAGGACGGCGAACAGCCGCCCCGGAGCAGGGGGGAGAGCTCCGGGGCGGCTCTGATGATCGCCGTTCCGCGCGTCCCGGGGGGTGTGGGGCGGACGGTCGGTCGATCGGTCTTCGGTGTGCGCCGGCCCTCCCGGGCCGGCCTGGTCGTCCTCGTGCGGCACCCGCGGAAGAGGCCCCGGAAGGGGCCCCGCGGACGGCCGCGCCAACGGCTGAGGCTCGCTGTCCATCTGTGATGACACTACGTCAACACCCCTTCCGCGCCGAGCGCCTCCAGCGATTCCGCACATCATCTTCACCCTGCGCCGGGCGGCCTCCGGGGCGCCCCGGCGACCATGCCCGGCCCGCCCGCACGGTGCGCCCGGAAACCGAACGGCCCGTGCGGACCAGAGGTCCCCACGGGCCGTTCAGCGCTGTCCGGACAACCCTCCGGAGGGGTTCACCGCCTGACGGGCGACACCGCTCAGAGGGCGGCGAACGCGCCCTCCAGGATGTCCAGGCCCTCGTTCAGCAGGTGCTCCGGCATGACCAGCGGCGGCAGGAAGCGCAGCACGTTGCCGTAGGTGCCGGCGGTCAGCACGACCAGGCCCTCCGCGTGGCACGCCTTGGCGATGGCCGCGGTGGCCTCCGCGTTCGGCTCCTTGCCGCCCGGCAGCACCAGCTCGATGGCGATCATCGCGCCGCGGCCGCGGACCTCGCCGATGATCTCGTACTTCTCCTGCATCGCCCGCAGGCGGCCCAGCATGATCTCGCCGATCCGCTGCGCCTTGCCGTTGAGGTCCTGCTCCTTCATGGTCTGGATGGCGCCCAGCGCGGCGGCGCAGGCCACCGGGTTGCCGCCGTAGGTGCCGCCCAGGCCGCCGGTCTGCGCGGCGTCCATGATCTCGGCGCGGCCGGTCAGCGCCGACAGCGGCAGACCGCCCGCGATGCCCTTGGCGGTGGTGATCAGGTCCGGGACGATGCCCTCGTCCTCGCACGCGAACCACTGGCCGGTGCGGCAGAAGCCGGTCTGGATCTCGTCCGCGACGAACACGATGCCGTTCGCCTTCGCGAACTCCACGATCGCCGGCAGGAAGCCCTTGGCCGGCTCGATGAAGCCGCCCTCGCCCTGGATCGGCTCGATGATGATCGCGGCGACGTTCTCCGCGCCGATCTGCTTGTTGATGGCGTCGATCGCCTGGGCGGCGGCCTCGGTGGCGGCGTTCTCCGCACCGGTCAGCCAGCGGTACGGGTAGGCGACCGGCACCCGGTAGACCTCGGGGGCGAACGGACCGAAGCCCTGCTTGTACGGCATGTTCTTCGCCGTCAGCGCCAGGGTCAGGTTGGTGCGGCCGTGGTAGCCGTGGTCGAACACCACGACGGCCTGGCGCTTGGTGTAGGCGCGGGCGATCTTCACCGCGTTCTCGACGGCCTCGGAACCCGAGTTGAACAGCGCGGTGCGCTTCTCGTGGTCACCCGGGGTCAGCTCGTTCAGCTGTTCGGCGACGGCCACGTAACCCTCGTACGGGGTCACCATGAAACAGGTGTGGGTGAAGTTGGCCAGCTGCTCGGTCGTCCGGGCCACCACGGCCTCGGCGCTGTTGCCGACGTTGGTCACGGCGATGCCGGAGCCGAAGTCGATCAGCGAGTTGCCGTCCACGTCCTCCAGCACGCCACCGTTGGCACGGGACACGTACACCGGCAGGGTGGTGCCGACACCGGCCGCCACCGCACCCAGCTTGCGGGCGTGCAGCTCCTGCGACTTCGGACCGGGGATCGCGGTGACCAGGCGGCGCTCCTGCGGGAGCGGCGTTGCGGCGCTCATGGGGTTTCTCCAGACTTCTCGGCTCGGTGCTTCGCAGGCTACGGCCGCCCTCCCCACCCGGGCACGCGCCACTCGGTAGCAGTGCGCCGCCCGACTTGTCCGGCACGGCCAGCACGGGCGGTACGACTACCCGCAGGCCACGCTCCACTACCCTGAGCGCGGGCGTGTCGCCGGTACGGCGGCATGGGTATGGCGGCACCGACGGCGGTCGGGCCGGGCGGGCGAGGGAGCGGGGCCGTACATGGCACACGACGGGGCACACCACCACGGCGAGCGCACCACCACCAGACCCCCGACGCCGCTCCCCTCCCAACGCCCCGGCGCGGGTACCCCCGACTTCGACCTCGCGGCCTGGGCCTGCGCCCCGCGCCCGGACGCCGACCCGGGCATCTACCGGCTCGGCTACCGCCGCATCGACCCGGAGCGGGCGGAGGCGGCCAAGGTCGCCACCTGGCCGCTGTTGCTGCGGGCGGGGTTGAACGCGGTGGTGGGGTGGCTGGCCTTTGTCTACGGCGTCGAGTTCGCTACGGACGGGGCGACGCTGGTCGGCGTCCTTCCGTCACAGTCGGCCTTCGTCGCGACATCGGTGGTCCTCACTCTGAACGTCCTGGTGATGGGCATCGTCATCAAGGTCTTCGGCCGGATGGGCCGCTGGCCCGAGGTGTGGCGCCGTTACGTCGCGCCGCTGGTGTCGCGCACCGTGACGCAGGAGCGGCCCGCCGAGGAGGACGTCCCGGGGGTGGCCGAGGCCGTGCGGGGGCAGGATCCGTGGGCCGGGCTGCGCCAGGGCGGCGCGGCCGAGGCCGCGGCCCGGCTGGACGGCGAGGCCGTGGGGGACGTCGACTACGTGCGGATCCGGCGCGCCTGGGAGTCCGCCCAGGCGGACCCGGTGTTCGTGCCCGCCTTCGCCGACCAGGTGGCCACCCGCGGTGCGGCGGCCTTCGCCCACCCCTCCGAGGCGCGTGAGCTGCCCGATCGCGCCGAGCGGCACGATCTGCTGCTCGGTCAGGTCCGGCTCGGCACCGCGCAGGACGTCCCGAAGAACCCGCTGGGCCACCGGGCGGCCGGTTTCGCGCTGGACCCGGCGGTGCTGGGCACCTCGCTGCTCGCGGTGGGCCCCGCCGGGACGGGGAAGACGGCGCGGCTGGCCCGGCCGGTGGCCGAGGCGTTGTGCCTGCAGGCGCTGTCCGGCACCGCCTGCGCGGTGGTGGTCGGGGCGGCGGACGCCGATCTCGGTCCGGACTCCTGGTACGACGTGGTGATCGCGCCCGGCGACCCGTCCTCGCTGTACGGGCTGGACCTCTACGGCGCCGCGCGGGACCCGGACGAGGCGGCCGCCCGGCTGGCCGAGGCGCTGCTGCCGGACGAGCTGACCGCCCGCGCCGAGCACGCCCGTACCGCGCTGCAGCAGGTGGTGGGCCCCTTCCACGCGGCGTACGGCCGCTACCCGGGGGTGCGGGAGCTGCGGGCGCTGCTGGCCGGTGATCCGGACGTGCTGGCCGCCCTGGTGAAGGCGCTCGGCGCGGCCGGTCGGCTGGCCGTCCACGAGCGGGACCTGGAGCACCGGGAGCGGCAGCGCGACCGGGCGGACGATCCCGGGGCGCTGCTGGCGGACCGGCTGGCGCTGCTGGAGCGGCCCGCCTTCGAGGGGGCCTTCGCGACCGACGGCACCGGTCGGCCCCCGTTCGCGATGCGGGTGCTGGACCACCCGCTGCGGGTGCGGGTGAAGCTGCCCGAGCGGAGCCACCCGGAGGCGGCGCGGATGCTGTCCCGCCTGGTGGTGGGGCAGTTCGTGCAGGCGGCCGGCGCCCGCGAGGACCGTTCGCTGTTCGCCGGCCTGGTGGTGGACGACGCCTCGGCGGCGCTGGACGCCACCGCGGTGCGCGGCCTGCAGCGGATGCGCGGGGCGAACGCGGGCGCGGTGCTGCTGCTGCGCACGCTGGTGGACCTGCCGGAGGCGCTGCGGGCGCCGCTGTTCGGCGCGGTCGGCTGCCGGATGGCGTTCCCGGGGATCGCGCCGTGGGACGGCAAGCTGTTCTCGGAGGCCTGGGGGACGCACCTGGTGCAGGAGACCGCGGTCACCCACACCCCCGACACCTCCGGTGGGGTGATCCGGCGGGCCGGGCGGGTCGGGCGGAAGGCGTTGTCGGGGACGACGGCGCAGACGGAGTCGGTGACGACGCGGGACGTGGAGCGGTTGCGGTGGTCGCCGTCGGATCTGGCGCACGCGTTGCCGGCGGGGCACGCGGTGGTGTCGTTGACGGCGGTGTCGGGGGAGCAGGTGCCGCCGCTGCTGGTGGATCTCAGGGACTGAGGGCGGGCCGACGGCGGGGCCGCCGGGAAGTCGCCTTCGAGGTGGATTCGGCAGTGCGGGTTGTCCGGAGCGTCCATAATGAAGGGGAGAGACCCTCACCAGTCCCACGTCCCTCTCCTCGCCCGGCCGCAACGGCGCGGTCAGGTCGATCCTCCGAAGGTGCCATGCCCCCCACACTCGCCTCCGTCGTCCGCAACACGTCGCTCCATCTGACGGTCCTCGCCGGTGCGGACCACCTGGAGCGGCCGGTCCGCTGGGTGCACACCAGTGAGCTGGACGACCCGACGCCGTTCCTGGAGGGTGGTGAGCTGCTGCTCACCACCGGTATCAAGCTGGGCCGTACGGCGGCGCAGCTGCAGGCGTACGTGCACCGGTTGGCCGACGCGGGCGTGGTCGGGCTGGGGCTCGGGGTGGGGCTGTCGCACACCGAGGTGCCGCAGCCGCTGGTGGACGCGGCGGCGCAGCGCGGGCTGCCGCTGCTGCGGGTGCCGGAGCCGACGCCGTTCATCGCGATCAGCAAGGTGGTGTCGGCGGCGCTGGCCGCGGAGCAGTACGAGGCGGTGACGACCAGCTTCGAGGCGCAGGAGGAGCTGACCCGGGCGGCGCTCGGCAAGGACGGCACGACGGCGGTGGTGCGCCGGCTGGCGGCCCGGCTGGGGGGCTGGGCGGCGCTGTACGACGGGTCGGGCGCGCTGTCGGTGGTGGCTCCGGACTGGGCGGCGCGCCGGGCGGGGCGGCTGGCGGCGGAGGTGGACCGGCTGCGTCGGCGGCCGGCGCCGTCGAGCGCGGCGCTGCAGGGCCGCGCGCCGGGGATAGACACGGCGGACGAGGACTACGTGGTGGTCCAGTCGCTGGGGGCGGACCGGCGGGCCCGGGGCTTCCTGGCGGTCGGGACCGAGGACCGGATCACGCCGACCGAGCGGTACGTGCTGAACGCGGCGGTGGCGCTGCTGACCCTCACCCTGGAGCGTTCGCGGGAGCTGCGGCAGGCCGAGGAGCGGATGGGCGCGGCGCTGCTGCGGATGGTGCTGGCGGGTGAGGTGGCGACGGCCCGGCAGGTGGCGGTGGGGCTGTTCGGGGGTCTGCCGGAGGGGACGATACGGGTTCTGGTGGCCGGGGCCGGGCCGGCGTCCGCGGATGCCGCGGAGGCGCTCGGGGAGCTGGGCGACCGGGCCGAGCAGGCGGGTTCGCGGGTGGGCGAGAAGCTGCTGGTGGCGCGGGAGGACGGTGCGCACGGGCCGCGGCTGATGGTGCTGGCGCTGGACAACGGCGCGGTGCACCGGGCCTGTCTGGGCGCGGTGGAGGAGCACGAGGGCCTGTCGTTGGGCGTTTCGGCGCCGGCCGCGTTGGAGGACGCCGGGACGGCGCACGCGCAGGCCGAGCGGGCGCTGGCGGTGGCGCTGCGCGGTGGCCGCCGGTCGGTGGACCACGAGGAGGTCGGCGCGGGGTCGCTGCTGCCGCTGCTCGGCGAGGACGCGGTGACGGCCTTCGCGGAGGGGCTGCTGCGGCCGTTGCGGGAGCACGACCGGACGGCCCGCGGGGACCTGGTGGCCTCGCTGCGGGCGTGGCTGTCCCGGCACGGCCAGTGGGACGCGGCGGCGGCCGACCTGGGCGTGCACCGGCACACGCTGCGCTACCGGATGCGCCGGGTCGAGGAGCTGCTGGGCCGCTCGCTGGACGACACGGACGTGCGCATGGAGCTGTGGCTGGCGCTCCGTTCCGGGGAGGAATAGAACACCCGGCTGGACGCGGTGGAGTGACCCCGGAGTCGAACACTCCTGGTCGGCCAATCCGATCGGCGTGTCGACACCCCTACCCTCAAATCCGGGTCCCACGTCCGTGGGCCGTAGGACAGACGAGGAGAGGGCCGGTACCACGGTGACCACCACGTACGATTTCTGGCTCGCCGGCCGCCGGGCGAGCGGCGACGCCGACTTCGAGGTGCACAACAGCTGGGACGGCCGTCTGGTCGGCAAGGTGAGCATCCCGACCGAGGCCCAGGTCGAGGAGGCGCTGGACGCCGCCGTCGCGGCGCTGCCGGTGTTCGCCGCCACCCCGGCGCACCAGCGTGCCGGCGCCCTGGACCACGTGGCCAAGCGGCTGGCCGAGCGCACCGAGGAGCTCGCCCAGCTGGTCAGCGCCGAGAACGGCAAGCCGATCAAGTGGGCCCGCGGTGAGATCGGCCGCGCGGTGTCGGTCTTCCGCTGGGCCGCCGAGGAGGCGCGCCGCACCAACGGCGAGACCATGCGGCTGGACACCGACCCGGGCGGCGTGGGCCGTTTCGCGGTGGTGCGCCGCTTCCCGCGCGGTGTGGTGCTGGGGATCGCCCCGTTCAACTTCCCGCTGAACCTGGTCGCCCACAAGGTCGCCCCGGCGATCGCGGTCGGCGCCCCGATCATCCTGAAGCCGGCGCCGGCGACGCCGCTGTCGGCGATGGTGCTGGGCGAGATCCTGGCCGAGACCGACCTGCCGGTCGGCTCCTGGTCGATCCTGACCGTGCCGAACGACCGGATGCCGGCCCTGGTGCAGGACGAGCGCCTGCCGGTGATCTCCTTCACCGGTTCGGACAAGGTCGGCTACCAGATCATGGACTCGGTGCCGCGCAAGCACTGCACCCTGGAGCTCGGCGGCAACGCCGCGGCCGTGGTGCTCGCCGACTGGTCCTCGGAGGCCGACCTGGACTGGGCGGCCACCCGGATCGCGATGTTCGCCAACTACCAGGGCGGCCAGTCCTGCATCTCGGTGCAGCGGGTCATCGCCGACGCCTCGGTGTACGACGCGCTGGCGGAGAAGGTCGTCGCCAAGGTCAAGGCGCAGGTCACCGGTGACCCGAGCGACGACGCGACCGACGTCGGCCCGCTGATCGACGAGAACGCCGCGAAGCGCGTCGAGTCCTGGGTCGAGGACGCGGTCGCCAAGGGCGCCAAGGTGCTCGCCGGCGGTACCCGCGAGGGCGCGACCTACGCCCCGACCGTGCTGGCCGACCTGCCCGGGGACGCCATCCTGGCCAAGGCCGAGGTGTTCGGCCCGGTGCTGTCGCTGCACAAGGTGGACGGCGTGGACGAGGCCTTCGCGGCCGTCAACGACTCGGCGTTCGGCCTCCAGGCGGGCGTGTTCACCCACGACCTCCAGACCGCCTTCCGCGCCCACCGGGAGCTGGAGGTCGGCGGTGTGATCATCGGTGACGCGCCGTCCTACCGCGCCGACCAGATGCCGTACGGCGGCGTCAAGGACTCCGGTGTCGGCCGTGAGGGCGTCAAGTACGCGATGGACGACTACACCGTCGAGAAGGTCATGGTCCTGACCGGCCTCGACCTCTGAGCGGCACCGTAGTGACGCCGTAGCGGTGCCATGGCAGCGCTACGGCGGTAGCGGGAGGGCCCGGTTCACCGAACCGGGCCCTCCTCGCGTCCGAGCGCTCCCCGCACCCCCCACGCGCGCCCGCGCCGGTTCAGCCGTCGTGCCCGGCGGCCGCGGCGACCGCCTCCTCGACGGTGGCGTTCCCGGCGACCAGCTCCAGCGTCAGTCCGGCCGTGCCGGGTTCGTGCAGCAGTGCGGCCAGGACGGCGGCCACGTCGGCCCGGTCCACCGCGCCGCGGTCGACCGAGGGGGCCAGCCGGACCAGGCCGGTGCCGGGGCCGTCGGTGAGCCGCCCGGGGCGCAGCACCGTCCAGTCCAGAGCGGTCCGGGCGCGGACGGCGTCGTCGGCGGCGCCCTTGGCCCGCAGGTAGGTCTCGAAGACCTCGTCGGCGGGGTGGCGCGCCTCGGCGTCGGCGGCCATCGCCGAGACCATCAGGTACCGGCGGACCCCGGCGAGTTCGGCGGCGTCGGCGAGCAGGACGGCGGCGTCCCGGTCGACGGTGTTCTTGCGGGCGGCGCCGCTGCCCGGTCCGGCGCCGGCGGCGAAGACCACCGCGTCGGCACCGGTCAGCAGCCCGGCGAGCTGCGGGGCGGTGGCGGCCTCCAGGTCGAGCAGCAGCGGCTCGGCGCCGGCGTCGACGAGGTCCTGGGCCTGCTCGGGGCGGCGGATGATCCCGGCGGGCCGCTCGCCGCGGGCGGCGAGCAGCCGTTCCAGCTGGAGCGCGATCTGTCCGTGGCCCCCGGCGATGACGGTACGCATGGTTCCGACGGTAGTCCGAAGGGCCGGAGGTCGTCCTGGGGAGCGCCGCGAACAGGACACAATGGGCGCATGACTTCGCTCGCCCACCCGCAGCTGCGCTTCACGCCCACCGTGGCGGACCCCTCCGGCCCCCGGGAGCTGGTGATCCTGGGTTCCACCGGTTCGATCGGCACCCAGGCCGTCGACGTGGTGCTCCGCAACCCGGACCGCTTCCGGGTGGTCGCCCTGTCGGCGGCCGGCGGCCGGGTGGAGCTGCTCGCCGAGCAGGCGGTGCGGCTGGGCGTGCACACCGTGGCGGTGGCGGATCCGGCGGCCGAGCCGGCGCTGCGCGAGGCGCTGGCCGCGAAGGCGGCGGGCCGTCCGCTGCCGACCGTGCTGGTGGGCCCGGACGCGGCGACCGAGCTGGCCGCGCTGGAGTGCCACTCGGTGCTGAACGGCATCACCGGTTCGATCGGCCTGCGGCCGACGCTGGCCGCGCTGGCGGCGGGCCGGGTGCTGGTGCTGGCCAACAAGGAGTCGCTGATCGTCGGCGGTCCGCTGGTGAAGGCGGTGGCGAAGCCGGGCCAGATCGTGCCGGTGGACTCCGAGCACGCCGCGCTGTTCCAGGCGCTGGCCGGCGGCACCCGGGCGGAGGTGCGCAAGCTGGTGGTGACCGCCAGCGGCGGCCCGTTCCGCGACCGCACCCGTGCGCAGCTGGCCGGGGTGACCCCGCAGGACGCGCTGGCGCACCCGACCTGGGCGATGGGCCCGGTCGTCACGATCAACTCGGCCACCCTGGTGAACAAGGGCCTGGAGGTGATCGAGGCGCACCTGCTGTACGACGTGCCGTTCGACCGGATCGAGGTCGTGGTCCATCCGCAGTCGGTGGTGCACTCGATGGTCGAGTTCACCGACGGTTCGACCCTGGCCCAGGCCAGCCCGCCGGACATGCGGATGCCGATCGCGCTGGGCCTGGGCTGGCCGGACCGGGTGTCGGACGCCGCCCCCGCCTGCGACTGGACCAAGGCCGCCACCTGGGAGTTCTTCCCGCTGGACGACGAGGCCTTCCCGGCGGTCGAGCTGGCCCGCGAGGTGGGCACCCTGGGCGGCACCAACCCGGCGGTCTTCAACGCGGCCAACGAGGAGTGCGTGGAGGCGTTCCTGAAGGGCCGTCTCGCCTTCACCGGAATCGTGGACACTGTTGCCAAGGTCGTGGCCGAGCACGGCGGGCGGGACGGCGGTCCGGCGTCGGGAACTTCCCTGACGGTGGAGGACGTCCTGCACGCGGAGGACTGGGCGCGCGCCCGGGCCCGCGAGCTGGCGGCCGGTTGACCACCGGGCGACGGCCGGGCGACGGCCATGATTGCGGTAGGACGAGACGATGAGCGGAGCGGCATGACGGAGGACCAGCGGTGGCAACGGTTTTGACGGTGGTCGGCATCCTGGTCTTCGTCATCGGGCTGCTGATCTCGATCGCCTGGCACGAGCTCGGCCACCTCTCCACGGCCAAGCTGTTCGGCATCCGGGTGCCGCAGTACATGGTCGGCTTCGGCCCGACCCTCTGGTCGCGCCGGAAGGGCGAGACCGAGTACGGCATCAAGGCGATCCCGTTCGGCGGGTACATCCGGATGATCGGGATGTTCCCGCCGGGCGATGACGGCCGGATCACCAAGCGCAGCAGTTCGCCCTGGCGCACCATGATCGAGGACGCCCGCGAGGCCTCCTACGAGGAGCTCCAGGAGGGTGACGAGAGCCGGCTCTTCTACACCCGCAAGCCGTGGAAGCGCATGATCGTCATGTTCGCCGGGCCGTTCATGAACCTGGTCCTGGCGTTCGGGCTCTTCCTGACCGTCATGATGGGCTTCGGCGTCCAGATGAGCGTGCCGACGGTCAAGACCGTCGCCCAGTGCGTGGTCAAGGCGGGGCAGCCGACCGACAGCTGCCCGGAGGGCGCCCCGCAGACGCCGGCCGCCCAGGCCGGGCTGAAGGCGGGCGACCGGATCCTCTCCTTCGACGGCGACCGGATCCGCACCTACGACCAGCTCCAGGAGGACATCCGCAGGTCGGCCGGCCGGACGGTGCCGGTGGTGGTCGAGCGGGACGGGCAGCAGCAGACCCTCACCCCGACCATCGCGGTCAACGACGTCCAGAAGTACGACGGCGACAACGTCCCGCTCAAGGGCCAGACCGTCCAGGCCGGGTTCCTCGGATTCACTCCGGCGAGTGGTGTGGTCCAGCTCGGTTTCGGGCAGTCGCTCGACCGGATGTACGACATGGCCGAGAACGGGGTGAAGTCGCTGATCGCCCTGCCCGGCAAGATCCCCGGGCTGTGGAACGCGGTCGTCGGCGACGCCCCGCGCGACCCGGACTCGCCGATCGGCATGGTCGGCGCCGCCCGGGTCAGCGGCGAGGTCATCTCGCTCGACATCCCGGCCACCCAGCGGATCGCGGTCTTCGTGAACCTGCTCGCCGGGATCAACCTGTCGCTCTTCCTCTTCAACATGCTGCCGCTGCTCCCGCTGGACGGCGGGCACATCGCCGGCGCCGCCTGGGAGGCGGTCCGCCGCCGCTTCGCACAACTGTTCCGGCGGCCCGACCCGGGCCCGTTCGACGTCGCCAGGCTGATGCCGGTGGCGTACGTGGTGGCCAGCGTCTTCATCGGCTTCACACTGCTGGTGATGGTCGCCGACCTGGTGAACCCGGTGAAGATCGGCTAGGACGTTCGGGTACGGCGGGTGTGCTGGGCGCCGTTGCGGTGCCGTACCGTGGAGGCCGGGTGCGCGATCACAGCGCGCCCGGCCTCGGCCGTGTCACGGCCGGGCGGTCGACCACACCTCAACCCCGGGGAACCCTGCGCACATGACCGCGATCTCGCTCGGTATTCCGTCCCTGCCGCTCAAGCCGCTGGCCAAGCGCCGTTACTCCCGGCAGATCATGGTCGGCAACGTGCCGGTCGGCGGCGACGCCCCGGTCTCGGTGCAGTCGATGACCACCACCGTGACCTCGGACATCAACGCCACCCTCCAGCAGATCGCCCAGCTCACCGCGTCCGGCTGCCAGATCGTCCGGGTCGCCGTGCCCTCGCAGGACGACGCCGACGCGCTGCCGATCATCGCCAAGAAGTCGCAGATCCCGGTCATCGCGGACATCCACTTCCAGCCGAAGTACGTCTTCGCGGCGATCGACGCCGGCTGTGCGGCGGTGCGCGTGAACCCGGGCAACATCAAGGCCTTCGACGACAAGGTCGGCGAGATCGCCAAGGCCGCCAAGGACGCGGGCGTGCCGATCCGGATCGGCGTCAACGCCGGCTCGCTGGACAAGCGCCTGATGGAGAAGTACGGCCGGGCCACCCCGGAGGCGCTGGTCGAGTCGGCGCTGTGGGAGTGCTCGCTGTTCGAGGAGCACGACTTCCGCGACATCAAGATCTCGGTCAAGCACAACGACCCGGTCGTGATGATCAACGCCTACCGCCAGCTCGCCGCCGCGTGCGACTACCCGCTGCACCTCGGCGTGACCGAGGCCGGGCCGGCCTTCCAGGGCACCATCAAGTCGGCGGTCGCCTTCGGCGCGCTGCTGGCCGAGGGCATCGGCGACACCATCCGGGTCTCGCTCTCCGCCCCGCCGGCCGAGGAGATCAAGGTCGGCAACCAGATCCTGGAGTCGCTCGGGCTGCGCGAGCGCGGCCTGGAGATCGTCTCCTGCCCGTCCTGCGGGCGCGCCCAGGTGGACGTCTACAAGCTCGCGGAGGAGGTCACCGCCGGGCTGGAGGGCATGGAGGTGCCGCTGCGGGTGGCCGTCATGGGCTGCGTCGTGAACGGTCCGGGCGAGGCCCGCGAGGCCGACCTCGGGGTCGCCTCCGGCAACGGCAAGGGTCAGATCTTCGTCAAGGGCGAGGTCATCAAGACCGTCCCGGAGTCGAAGATCGTCGAGACCCTGATCGAGGAGGCGCTCAAGCTCGCCGAGCAGATGCAGGAGGCGGGCGTCGAGGCGGGCTCGCCTACCGTGGTCGCGGGGGAGTGACCGGTCGCGGGGAGCGAACCCCCGCGTAGCGTGTTCCGACAGCCGTGGGTTGTCCTGACCGTGCGGAACACCCGCGCGGTGATTTCCGGAAGCGGGGCCGTCCGTTCGCGGACGGCCCCGCGGCCGTAGCCGGGTGGGGCCACGGAGTAGGGTGCGGCCAGAGTCGTCTCAGTGAGGTGCTGTCTCGATGCTCGATCGAGGTGTGATGCTCCCGAGCTCCTTCCAGGCCGCCCGGGCCCTGGCCACCACCCGCGTGCTGGAGCCGCCGGACCTCCCGGGCGCCCTGGAGATCCTCCACCGCGACCCGGTCGCCAACGCGTTCGTCGCGACCAGGGTCGAGGCCGTCGGGCTGGACCCGTGGCGGCTCGGCGGGGAGCTGTGGGGCTGGTACGACGCGGACGGGGTGCTGGACGCGCTCTGCTACGCCGGGGCGAACCTGGTCCTGGTCAACGCCGGGCCGGTGGCGGTCGCGGCGTTCGCCGAGCGGGCCCGCCGGCAGGGACGGCGCTGCTCCTCGATCGTCGGGCCGGCGGCGGCCACCGCGGCCTTCTGGGCGCTGCTGGAGCGCAGTTGGGGGCCGGCCCGGGAAGTGCGGGCGCACCAGCCGCTGTTGGCGACCTCGGCGCCGTCGGCGGAGATCGCGCCGGACCCGCTGGTGCGCAGGGTGCGGCGGGACGAGGTCGAGGCGCTGATGCCGGCGTGCGTGGCGATGTTCACCGAGGAGGTGGGGGTGTCGCCGCTGGCGGGGGACGGCGGGCTGCTCTACCAGGCCCGGGTGGCCGAACTCGTCTCCACCGGGCGGTCGTTCGCGCGGTTCGACGAGGACGGGCAGGTCGTCTTCAAGGCGGAGATCGGGGCGGTGACGGAAGGGGCCTGCCAGATCCAGGGGGTCTGGGTCGCTCCGGAGCACCGGGGGCGGGGGCTCTCCGAGACGGGGATGGCGGCGGTCCTGGACGTCGCGTTGCGGGAGGTGGCGCCGGTGGTGTCGCTGTACGTCAACGACTTCAACCTGCGGGCCCGGGCCGCGTACCGGCGGGTGGGCTTCCAGGAGGTCGGGGCGTTCATGAGCGTGCTGTTCTGAGCGTGCTGCCGCAGCGGGTCGCGGCGCTGTTCCGCGCGGGTCCGGCAAGCTGCGCGAAGCGCTGTTGGGATCTTCGGCCGCGCCGCGGGGCCGCTGGTAGTAACGTCCGGAGCATGGATCAGCTGACCGGGGTGACGATCGAGGCCATCGACCTTGCGGCCTGGGCGCCGCAGGCGCTGGAGGTCCAGGCGGTGGCGTTCGGGCTGACGCCCGAGGAGGTCGCGGTGCGGCTGCACATCGTGGGGCGGCACGCCCAGCAGCCGGGGGTGATCGCGTTCGGGGCGATGAGCGGCGGGCGGCTGGTCGGGTTCGGGTACGGGATGCCCAACCAGCGGGAGCACTGGTGGAGCACGGTGATCGAGCCCTACCTGGCCGCGGAGGGGCACGGGGACTGGCTGGACGGGGTGTTCGCCGTCACCGAGCTGCACGTGCTGCCGCAGTTCCAGGGGCAGGGGGTCGGTTCGCGGCTCATCCGGACGCTGTGCGAGCGGTCGGGACTAGACCGGAGCATCCTGTCGGCGATCGACGCGGAGACGCCGGCGCGGCGGCTGTACCGGGGGCTGGGGTACCGGGACCTGGCGCGGGCGGTGCGGTTTCCGGCGACGGACCGGCTGTACGCGGTGATGGGGGCCCGGCTGCCCCTGCGGGGGGCCGGGGCCTGGAGCGCGCCTGCGGGCGAGGGCCAAGGGGCTTCGGGCTAGAGGGAGTTCGCGAACTCGAGGTACAGCTCGGCGTCCTCGCGGCGGTCGGTGCCGAGGGCCCGGAGGGCGAGGTCGACGGCGCGGAAGAGGGTCCAGCCGCGGAGGCGGTCCTGGTCGACCTCCAGGGCCTCGGAGAGCCGGCCCAGCCGGCGGCGGACGGCGGCGGGGGCGCCGGGGGACCCGAGCAGGGTGTCGGCGCGGTCCAGAGCCAGGCGGGCCAGGTCGTAGGCGCGTTCGCCGGCGAGCGGGCGCGGGTCGATGGCCAGCCAGGGGGCGCGGTCGGCGGCCAGGACGTTGCCGTGGTGGAAGTCGCCGTGCAGCAGGAAGGACTCGGTGGCGGAGCCGGCCAGGTCGCGGGCGGTGTCCAGGGCCTCGGCGACCAGGTGCCGCGCTTCGGCGGCCGCCGGGTGGGAGCGTTCCGCGAGGCGGGCGGTGGTGGCGATCCGCTGGGCGGGGGCCGGGAAGGAGTGGCCCTCGGGGAGCTCCGTCCAGAGGCGGTGCAGCAGGCTGGTGGCCTCCAGCATGGCCTTGGGCTCGGCGAGGGAGCGCAGCGGGATCTCGCCGTGGAGGCGTTCGAGCAGCAGGACGCCCTCGGCGGGGACGGCGTCGAGGAGCAGGACGGCGCCCCGGCCCGCCCAGTGGGCGAGGGCGGTGTGCTCGTGGGCGGTCTCGGGGGTGGGCAGGCCGATCTTGAGGACGGCGGGGGAGAGGTCGTCGCGTTGGACGTACGCGACGAGGCTCAGGCTGCCGCCGGGGTCGAGGACCCGTTCCAGGGTGAGGTTCCAGGCGGCGAGGCGGGTGGCGGCCCGGGCGGGGAGGGTGGCCAGCCACCGGCGGGCGACGTCGCCGTGGGTGGCGGTGACGGTGTTCGTCAGCCGGCTGGGAACGGTGATGGTGGGTTCGGCTTCCGACATGGGTCCATTGTCGGGGTTTGGGGCGGGGCGGGCGTGCGGGCTTCGCCCCGCGCGTCCGCCGGGGTCAGGCGGTGCGGGCCCGCCGTCAGCCGGCGCGGCCCTGCGGTCAGCCGGCGAGGGCCCGGGGTCAGCCGGGGAGGCCCGGGAAGGGAGTGGCCGGAGCGCCCCAGCGGTGGGCCCGGAGGGCGGCTTCGCGCAGGGCGGTGGCGGCGGAGGGGCGGTAAGGGGCGGGGAGCGCGGTGACCAGGTCGGCGTAGGCGGTGGTCAGTCGGGTCTCCAGGTGGACGGCGAGCTTCGCGGCGTCGGCGGGCGAGGCGACCGGGAACGGGAGCTGGTAGCCGCCGGCGGCGGGGGTGGGGGCGGCGGTGGAGGAGGTGAGGAGGCGCTGCCAGGCGTCGCGTTGGGCCTGGTGGGCGGCGTGGGTGGAGCGGGCGTCGGCGCGCTGGGGGTCGTCGGGGAGGTGGGCGCCGACCACGCCGTAGCCGTAGACGGCGGCGTGTTCGGCGCCGAGGGCGGTCTGCAGGGCGGGGACGGCGGCGGTCCTGGCGGCCGGGGTGGCCTCGGTGCGGCCGTCGGGCGTCCTGACGGGGGTCGGGTCGCCGAGGGCCGCGGCGTGCAGGGCGTTGGAGGCGGAGACGGCGGCGAGCAGCCGGGCGAGGGGCGGGCTGACCTCGTCGAGGCCGTTGAGGCGGGACTCGGCGGTCCGGCGCTCCATCAGGGCCAGCTCGGGGAGGGTGGGCAGGGAGCGGACCGGGGTGCCGGTGGGCGAGGGGCTCGCCGTCGGCAGGCCCTGGGCGAGGGCGGCGCGGTGCTGGGCGGTGTCGTCGCGCAGGGGCTGGAGGATGGCGGTCTGGGCGCCCGGGACGGTGAGCAGGTTGTCGTAGGCGCCGAGCAGCAGGTCGGTGTCGGCGATCGCGCGGAGCCGGGCGGGGGCGTCCGGGTCGCGGGTCGGGGCGGGGCCGGCCGGGCGGGCGCCGCGGGGGTCGGCGGTGCAGGCGGTGAGGGCGGTGAGCAGTCCGAGGGCCAGGAAGGTCCGTCGGCTGGGCGGCTGCATCGGGGTCACTCCGGGCGGGTACGGGAGGACGGCCTCCCCGCTGCCCTCGTTGGCGTGAATGATTACAGAATCCCCACGTTCCCGGGCCCGGTTCGGGGATGCCGTGCCGGGTGTGAGCTTGCTCGCAGTGGGTGGCGTGCGGGCGGTGGGCGGCGGTCCGGAATCGGTGGTTGGGGGCCTGACCGGATAGGCTTTGGGCCGAGCTGCCGTGATCCGGTGTGGCACCGGGGGCGCGGGGCGACCTTCTGACAACAGCAGACGCGGCCGAGGAGTCCACCCGGATGAGCACCACCCACACCGACTGGCTGCGAGCGTTGCTGGAGCCGCTGGCCGAGCAGGCCGGCCTGGACCTGGAGGACGTCAGGGTCACCAGGGCGGGCAGCCGCCGACAGGTGCAGATCGACGTCGACACCGACGGCGGTGTGGACATGGACGCCATCGCCGAGTTCAGCCGGGTGGTCGGTGCGGCCCTGGACGAGTCGGACCTGATGGGGGACGACGCGTACCTGCTGGAGGTCGGCTCGCCGGGTGCGGAGCGTCCGCTGGTCCTGCCCCGGCACTGGCAGCGCGCCGAGGGCCGGCTGGCCAGGATCCACCTGGTGGACGGCGGGGAGATCGTCGCCCGGGTGCTGGAGGCGGACGAGGACGGCGCCCTGGTCGAGGTGCAGCCGGTGAAGGGCCGCGGCCGCCCGAAGGAGCGCCGTCTGGCGTACGCGGAGGTCGACCGGGCGCGCGTCCAGGTCGAGTTCAACCGCAAGGACGACGAGCTCTTGGACGAGGCCGCGGACTTCGACGAGGGGGAGGACGGCGCCGAGTGACCCCCGGGTGCCGTACGACCATGACGAACGTGACGAAAGACGAGGAGGCGTAGCCGTGGACATCGACATGAGTGCCCTGCGCACGCTGGTCAACGAGAAGAACATCCCCTTCGACCTGCTGGTCGAGTCCATCGAGTCCGCCCTCCTCACCGCGTACCACCGCACCGAGGGCTCGCGCCGCCGGGCCCGGGTGCACCTGGACCGCAAGAGCGGCCACGTCACCGTGTGGGCCATGGAGGACCCGGCGGAGCTGGAGGAGGGCGTCGAGCCGAAGGAGTTCGACGACACCCCGAACGGCTTCGGCCGGATCGCGTCCAGCATCGGCATCCAGGTGATGATGCAGCGCCTGCGCGACGCCGCCGACGACCAGACCTTCGGCGAGTACGCGGGCAAGGAGGGCGACATCGTCACCGGTGTCGTCCAGCAGGGCAACGACCCGAAGAACGTGCTGGTCGACATCGGCAAGCTGGAGGCCATCCTGCCGCCGCAGGAGCAGGTCCCGGGCGAGGACTACCGGCACGGCACCCGGCTGAAGTGCTACGTGGTGGCCGTGCGCCGGGGTGTGCGCGGCGCTTCGGTGACGCTGTCGCGCACCCACCCGAGCCTGGTGAAGAAGCTGTTCGCGCTGGAGGTCCCGGAGATCGCGGACGGCAGCGTGGAGATCGCGGCGATCGCCCGTGAGGCCGGCCACCGCACCAAGATCGCGGTCTGGTCGCGCCGCCAGGGCCTGAACGCCAAGGGCGCCTGCATCGGCCCGATGGGCTCCCGGGTGCGCGCGGTGATGGGCGAGCTGCACGGCGAGAAGATCGACATCGTCGACTGGTCGGAGGACCCGCGGGAGATGGTGGCCGCCGCCCTGTCCCCCGCACGGGTGACCAGCGTGGAGATCGTGGACGCCGCCCAGCGCTCCGCCCGGGTGATCGTGCCGGACTACCAGCTGTCGCTGGCGATCGGCAAGGAGGGGCAGAACGCCCGCCTGGCCGCGCGTCTGACCGGTTGGCGGATCGACATCCGGCCGGACACCGAGGGCCAGTCCGAGGAATCGCAGGCCCGGTAATCAGTGTTGTCGTGGGTGTCCCCGTCGGCCCTCCGGGATCGACGGGCGGCGCCATGTCGCCTCGGAGGGGTAGACTTGCCTTCGTCTGGCCGGACGCATGTCCGAGCACGCCCGGAGCGCACCTGCGTGGGCTGCCGCAAGCGCGCGGCCAAGCACCAGCTGTTGCGTGTCACGGCGGTCGAGGGCGAGTGCGTCCCTGATCCCCGTGGCGCACTCCCGGGCCGGGGCGCTCACCTGCACCCCGATCCGGCCTGCCTCGACCTCGCGGTCCGCCGTCGGGCGTTCCCCCGGGCCTTCCGGCTCCAGGGCACGCTCGACACCGAGCGGCTCCGCGGGTTCATCGGGGAGCGGGCGGGTGAAGCCCCCTAGCAGGGCCGCCTCCCGCGACGGCCGCCGCTCGCGCGGCGGAGAACTACCGCAACAAGCACGGCGTTCGGGCAGCCGCGCGCCGTGCCACCAGTCAGGTACCTCGCGATGTGGAAGTAGGTCGAGATTGCGATGAGCACTCGATGAGTACGCGATGAGTACGCGATGGGTACGCCCATGAAGTAGCGACAGTCCGGCGGACGAGACCCCCGGACTCATAGACAGGAGTGAAGTGGCTAAGGTCCGGGTTTATGAACTCGCCAAGGAGCTTGGCTTGGAGAGCAAGGCCGTCATGGCCAAGCTCACCGAGCTCGGTGAGTTCGTTCGTTCGGCGTCCTCGACGATCGAGGCGCCGGTCGTGCGCAAGTTGACTGACGCGCTTGGTGTGGCCCCCACTGGTGGCTCCGCTGCCAAGCCGGGCCCGCGGAAGACCGCGGCGCCCTCCCCCGCCGCCGGCTCGGGTGCCCCGAAGCCGGGGGCTCCGACTCCGGGTCCGCGCCCCGCCGCGGCGCCTGGTCCCCGTCCGACCCCGGCTGCCGCCGCGCCTTCCGCGCCGGCCGCCCCCGCCGCCCCGAAGCCGGGCGCGCCGACCCCGGGCCCGCGCCCGGCCGCGCGTCCCGCCGCCCAGGCGGCCCCGGCCGCGCCCGCGGCCGAGTTCTCCTCGCCGGCTCCGGCCGGCGACGCCCCGCGTCCGTCCACCCAGGCCCCGCGCCCGGGTGGCCAGGCCTCCGGCGGCGCCCGTCCGGGCCCGCGTCCGGCCGGCCCGCGTCCGGGCAACAACCCGTTCACCTCGGGTAGCGCCACCGGCATGGGCCGTCCCGGCGACCGCCGTCAGGGCGGTCAGGGCGGTGCCCCGCGTCCGGGCGGTGCCCAGGGCGGCGGCGCTCCGCGTCCGGGCGGCGACCGTCCGCGTCCCGCCGGTGCCCCGGGTGCCGGTGCCCCGCGTCCCGGTGGCGACCGTCCGCGTCCCGCCGGTGCCCCGGGTGCCGGTGCGCCGCGTCCCGGTGGCGACCGTCCGCGTCCCGCCGGTGCCCCGGGTGCCGGTGCCCCCCGTCCGGGTGGTGCCCCGCGTCCCGACGGCATGCCCCGTCCGGCCGCGCCGCGTCCCGGCGGTCCGACCCCGTCCGGCATGCCGCGCCCGAACCCGGGCATGATGCCGCAGCGTCCGGCCGGCCCGCGTCCGGGTCCGGGTGGCCGTGGTCCGGGTGGCCCCGGCGGCCGTCCGGGTGGTCCGGGTGCCGGTGGCGCCCGTCCCGGCTTCCAGGGTCGTCCGGCCGGTCCGGGCTCGCGTCCGGCCGGTGGCGGCGGCTTCGGCGGCCCGCGTCCCGGTGGCGGTGCCCCCGGTGGTGGCGGCGGCTTCGGCCCGCGTCCCGGCGGCTTCGGCGGTCGTCCCGGCGGCCCGGGTGCCCGTGGTGGTACGCAGGGCGCCTTCGGTCGTGGCCCGGGCGGTCGCCCGGCGCGCGGCCGCAAGTCGAAGCGGGCGAAGCGCCAGGAGTACGAGGCCATGCAGGCCCCGTCCGTCGGCGGTGTGATGCTGCCTCGCGGCAACGGCCAGACCGTTCGCCTGTCGAGCGGCGCCTCGCTGATGGACTTCGCGGAGAAGATCAACGCCAACCCGGCCGCGCTCGTCTCCGTCATGTTCAACCTCGGTGAGATGGTCACCGCGACCCAGTCGGTCTCCGACGCGACCCTCGAGCTGCTGGCCGGCGAGATGGGCTTCCAGCTGGAGATCGTCAGCCGGGACGACGAGGACCGCGAGCTGCTGGAGTCGTTCGACATCGACTTCGGTGCCAACGAGGGCGACGAGGACCAGCTGGCCCCGCGCCCGCCGGTCGTCACCGTCATGGGTCACGTCGACCACGGTAAGACCCGACTGCTGGACGCGATCCGCAAGTCCAACGTGGTGGCCGGCGAGGCCGGTGGCATCACCCAGCACATCGGTGCCTACCAGGTCGTCACCGAGGTGAACGGCGAGCAGCGCCCGATCACCTTCCTCGACACCCCGGGTCACGAGGCGTTCTCCGCCATGCGTGCCCGTGGTGCCAAGTCCACCGACATCGCGATCCTGGTGGTCGCGGCCAACGACGGTGTCATGCCGCAGACGGTCGAGGCGCTGAACCACGCCAAGGCCGCCGGTGTGCCGATCGTGGTCGCCGTCAACAAGATCGACGTCGAGGGCGCCGACCCGACCAAGGTCCGCGGTCAGCTGACCGAGTTCGGCCTGGTGGCCGAGGAGTACGGCGGCGACACCATGTTCGTCGACATCTCCGCGCGCCAGGGCCTGCACATCGACCAGCTGCTGGAGGCCGTGGTCCTGACCGCGGACGCCTCGCTGGACCTGCGGGCCAACCCCGAGCAGGACGCGCAGGGTATCGCCATCGAGGCGCACCTGGACAAGGGCCGCGGCGCCATGGCGACCGTGCTCGTGCAGCGCGGTACCCTCCGCGTCGGCGACTCGATCGTCGTGGGCGACGCCTACGGCCGCGTCCGCGCGATGCTGGACGAGAACGGCAACAACCTCTCCGAGGCCGGCCCGTCCCGTCCGGTGCTGCTGCTCGGTCTGACCTCGGTGCCCCGCGCCGGCGACAGCTTCATCGTCGTCGACGAGGACCGCACCGCCCGTCAGATCGCCGAGAAGCGCTCGGCCCGCGACCGCAACGCCGCCTTCGCGCAGCGTCGGGTCCGGGTGTCCCTGGAGGACCTGGACAAGGCCATCGCCGCCGGCTCCATCGAGCAGCTCAACCTCATCATCAAGGGTGACGTCTCCGGTTCGGTCGAGGCCCTCGAGGACGCCCTCGTCAAGCTGGACGTGGGCGAGGAGGTCGAGCTCCGGGTCCTGCACCGCGGTGTGGGTGCCATCACCGAGTCCGACGTGGACCTGGCGATGGGCTCGGACGCCATCATCATCGGCTTCAACGTGCGCGCCGAAGGCCGTGCGCGTACCGCGGCCGAGAAGGAAGGCGTGGACGTCCGGTACTACTCGGTCATCTACCAGGCGATCGAGGAGATCGAGAACGCCCTCAAGGGCATGCTCAAGCCGGAGTACGAGGAGGTGCGCCTCGGCGCCGCGGAGATCCGCGAGGTCTTCCGCTCCTCCAAGTTCGGCAACATCGCCGGTGTCCTGGTCCGCGACGGCATCATCCGCCGCAACGCCAAGGCCCGCCTGCTGCGCGACGGCAAGGTCGTGGCGGAGAACCTCTCCATCGAGGGTCTGCGCCGCTTCAAGGACGACGCGACCGAGGTCCGCGAGGGCTTCGAGGCCGGTGTCACCCTGGGGTCGTTCAACGACATCAAGGTCGACGACATCATCGAGACCTACGAGATGCGCGAGAAGCCGCGCGCCTAGTCGGTGTCAGCCGGGGCCGGTCGACGGGTGGTATTTCCGTCGACCGGCCCCGGTCTCGCTGTGTAGGGTCCGGGAGTAGTCAGACACAACGGCGTCAGCCCGGTTCCGGGCTGCTCCCCGAGGCCTTCCAGGTCGGCGAGACCTGTCCATCATGTTCGTGGGAACACTCACCTTCGACCTGCTGCTGGGCGACGTCCACTCGCTCAAGGAGAAGCGTTCGATCGTGCGGCCCATCGTGGCCGAACTGCAGCGCAAGTACAGCGTGTGCGCTGCCGAGACCGGGAACCAGGACCTGCACCGCCGGGCCGAGATCGGCCTCGCGGTGGTGGCCGGCGAAGCCGGGTACGTCACCGAGGTCCTGGACAGCTGTGAGCGGTTGGTCGCCGGCCGCCCCGAGGTGCAGCTCCTCTCCGCGAGGAGGCGGTACCACAACGACGACGACGAATGAGGACCGTGGAGCCGGCCGACGGAAGTCGCCGTTCTCACACGGATCAGGACCGAGAGCGCCCGCAAGGCCGGGCGCGGGCCGGTACTTTGGGGCGTGGGCCCCGACGGGTGCGCAGCTCGCCCGGGTACCGGGCCCACTGCACGAGGAGGCAACGTGACCGACACCGCAAGGGCGCGCAAGCTCGCCGACCGCATCCAGGTGGTCGTCGCCCAGACCCTGGAACGGCGGATCAAGGACCCCCGGCTGGGGTTCGTGACCATCACCGACACCCGGGTGACCGGAGACCTGCGCGAGGCCACCGTCTTCTACACCGTCTTCGGTGACGAGACCGAGCGCGAGGCCACCGCGGCCGCGCTGGAGAGCGCCAAGGGCGTGATCCGCTCCGAGGTCGGCAAGATCGGGGTGCGCTTCACCCCGACGCTGACCTTCGTCGCGGACGCGCTGCCGGACAACGCCCGGAACATCGACGACCTGCTCGACCGGGCCCGCACCTCGGACGCCGCCGTGCGCACCCAGGCCGCGGGGGCGAGCTACGCCGGCGACGCGGACCCGTACCGGGTTCCGGCGTCCGAGCGTGACGACGAGGACGAGTAGTCATGGCGGGTGAGCCGGCGCGGGCCGCCTCGCGAGCCGGATCGACCACGGGGGCGTCCTCCACCAGCACGGTGGAGGGTGCCCTCGCGGCGCTCCCGGCCCCGCGCAGCGAGGAGAGCGGGTTCGAGCTGGTCTGGCAGCGGGTGGTGGCGGAGATCGGGCGGGCCCGTTCGATCGACCTGATCTGCCACATCTGCCCGGACGGCGACGCCTTGGGCTCCTCGCTGGCGGCCGCGCTGGCGCTTCGCGCGCTCGGCAAGCAGGTGCGGGTGTCCTTCGGCGACGACCCGCAGATCGTCCCGGAGTCGCTGGCCTTCCTGCCCGGCCAGGAGCTGATCGTGCCGGCCGCCGAGGTGCCGGACCGGCCCGAGCTGGTGCTCTGCTTCGACGTGGCCGCGGAGAGCCGGCTCGGCCTGCTGCACGACAAGGCCTTCGCCGCGCCCGTGCTGGTGGTGTTCGACCACCACGCCTCCAACCCGGGCTTCGGCACCCACCAGTTGATCGACCCGAGCGCGCCGGCCACCGCGGTGCTGGTCGACGAACTGCTGCGCCGGCTCGGCGTCGAGCTCGACCAGGAGCTGGCCACCTGCCTCTACACCGGTGTCGCCACCGACACCGGGTCGTTCAAGTACCGGGCCACCACGCCCGCCACCCATGAGCTGGCGGGCCGGCTGCTGGCCACCGGCATCCGGCACGACCTGATCTCCCGGCAGCTGTGGGACACCTCCTCGTTCGGTTACCTCAAGGTGCTCGCGGGCGCGCTCGACCGGGCCGTCTACGAGCCGGAGGCGGCGGACGGGCTGGGCCTGGTGTGGACCTGGGTGCCGTACCAGGACCTCGCGCTGTTCAGCGTCACGGTCGAGGAGATCGAGGGACTGATCGACGTCCTGCGCCGCCCGGCCGAGGCCGAGGTGGCGCTGGTGCTCAAGCAGGATCCGGACGGCACGCTGCGCGGCTCCTCGCGGTCCAAGGGCGCGGTGGACGTCGCCGCGGCCTGCGCCGAGCTGGGCGGCGGGGGGCACGTCTTCGCGGCCGGATTCAGCGTCCGCGAGGAGGTGGCCGCGGTGGTCGAGCGGTTCCGGGGTGCCCTGCGCCCGGTACGTTGATCGTCTCTGCTGATGTTGTTGAGAGAAAGAACCCGATGAAGCGCAAAGGCACCGGCCCGGACGGCCTGGTGATCGTCGACAAGCCCGAGGGCATCACCTCGCACGGGGTCGTCGCCAAGCTGCGGTGGCTGGCCGGGACCCGGAAGGTCGGGCACGCCGGCACCCTGGACCCGATGGCCACCGGCGTGCTGGTGATCGGCGTCGAGCGGGCCACCCGGCTGCTCGGCCACCTGATGCTCACCGCCAAGACCTACGAGGCGACCATCCGGCTCGGCCAGACCACCGTCACCGACGACCGCGAGGGCGAGGTCACCTCCTCGGCCCCGGCCGACGCCGTCACCCGGGAGGCCGTCGACGCCGGGATCGCGGCGCTCACCGGCGAGATCATGCAGGTGCCGTCCAAGGTCAGCGCGATCAAGATCGACGGCAAGCGCTCGTACGCGCGGGTGCGCGAGGGCGAGGAGTTCGAGCTCGCCGCCCGGCCGACCACGATCCACTCCTTCACCGTGCACGGGCAGCGCGCGGCGGTCGCCGAGGACGGCACGCCGGTGCTCGACCTGGACGTCACCGTCGAGTGCTCCTCCGGCACCTACATCCGGGCGCTGGCCCGGGACCTGGGCGCCTCACTGGGCGTCGGCGGGCACCTGACCGCGCTGCGCCGCACCAAGGTCGGGCCGTACGGGGTGGAGTCGGCGCACACCCTGGAGCAGCTGGAGGCCGCGGTCACCGGCGAGTCCCCGGAGGGGCTGCAGGTGCTGCCGATCGGGCAGGCCGCGGCGGCCGCCTTCCCGCGCTGGGACCTGGACGAGGCCTCGGCGCAGAAGCTGTCGCACGGCTCCCGGCTGAAGGCGCCCGGGATGGGCGTGGACGGGCCGATCGCGGTGTTCGGGCCGGACGGGCGCTTCCTCGCGCTGGTCGAGGAGAAGGGCGGGCAGGCGAAGCCGGTCGCGGTCTTCGTCGGCTGACGGCCCCGCCGCTGTCCGGAGCCCCCGTCGGGAGTCATCCCGACGGGGGCTCCGCCGTTCCCGGAACCGTTTCACCCGTGCGAGGGAGCGCGCGCAGTGAACGCCCGTGGTGAGCGGCGCGGGCGCGGTCGGGGCGCCGCCCCGGCGGGCAGGTTCCCGGCGGCGGGCGAGCGACGGCCGAAGGGGCGCGAGATGCCGGGGTTTCCGGAGGGCGATCCGGGGCGGTACCTGCTGCGGATCCGCGACCTCGACGGGCGGCTGCACGGCCTGGGCTTCGTCGCCGACCCGCAGGGGGCCGTGCTGACGGCCCACGAGAGCGTCGCCGGGCTGGACCGGATCGTCCTGCACACCCCCGGCGGGCGGAGCACGGTGCTCGGCCCGGACGCCGTGCTGCCGCTGCCCGGGCAGGGGCTCGCGCTGCTGCGCACCGGGGCGGCCGACGGGCTGCCGGTGCCCCCGCTGCCGCTGGCCGCCGTCCCGGCCGGGCCGGAGGTGCTGGTGCCCGCGCTGGCCGCGGAGGACGAGCGGGTGGTCGCGCTGCGCTGCGGGCTGCTCGGGGTCACCGGCGCGGCGTACGGCGGGCACCGGCTGGGCGGGGTGCTGCTGCTGGACGTGCCGGTGGTCGGCGGGGTCACGGTGCCGGCCGGCTCGCCGGTGCTGGACGCCCGCAGCGGGGCGGTGGTCGCGCTGGCCGCGCCCGCCGTGCGCGGGCCCTGGCACGACGGGGCGCTGCCGGCCGTGGCGGTGGGGGCCGCGGCGGCCGGAACGGGCCCCGCGGACGGGACGCAGGCCGCCGAGGCGCTGGTCGGGCTGCCGGCGCGCAACGCGGCGGCGGTGCCCGGCCACGGCCCGGCGCTCGACCTGGCCGCGGTGCTGCGGCTGGCCGCCGCCCAGGTGACGGCCGCCGGCGCCGGACCGGGCCGGGTGGCCCGGCTGGCCGCCGACCGGGTGGACCGGCCGGACGGCCTGACCGGGGAGGAGCCGGCCGCGACCGTCACCGTGCTGGTCGGCGCCCCCGGCAGCGGGCGCACCACCGAACTGGCCGCGCTGGCCGTCCGTCGGCACGGCGGTGCCCGGCCGCTGCCCACCCTCTGGCTGCGCGGCGCCGACCTGCGCGCCGGGGACCGCTCGCTCGCCGAGCCGGTGGAGCGGGCACTGGCCGCCGCGGCGGCCGGCCTCGGCACCCCGGCGCCCGCGGCCGGACCGGTGGCGGCGCTGTGCGCGGCGGCCGGCCGTCCGCTGCTGGTGGTCCTGGACGGCCCCGAGGAGGCCCCGCTGCCGGTGGACGCGCGCTGGCTGCGCGGTGCCGGCCAGTGGCTGACCGGCTGCGGGGCCCGGCTGGTGACCGCCTGCGGGGAGGAGCTCTGGGAGCGGCTCGCGGCCGAGACCTGGGGCGGCGGCGCCCCTGGCCCGCGCCGGACGGCGGAGCCGCACCCGGACGGCGACCTGAGCAGCGCGCCCACCGTGCGGATGGACGGCCGCGGCCCGGGCGGGCCGAGCCTGGCCGGGCACCGGCTCGGCCCGCTGCCCCCCGAGGCGGCCGAGCGGGTGTGCCGCCGGTACGGGCTGCCCCCGGGGCGCCCGGTCGCCGCCGAGGACGCCCGGCACCCGCTGGCCGTCCGGCTGGCCGGGGAGCTGTGGGCGGAGGGGCTGTGGGCCGGGGGGCCGCACGACGGGCAGGTGCGCCGGGGCGACCTGTTCGAGGCCTTCTTGGACCTGCGCTGCCTGCGGGTGGCCCAGCGACTGGAGGACGCCCGGCCGCGCCGGCCCGGTGCCCACCGGAGGGGCGCGGCGCGGCCGGGCGGGCCCGAGCACCGGCGGGTGCGCCGGCTCGCGGCGGCGGTCGCCGGGCGGGTGCACGAGGCGGCCCGGCGGATGCTCGGCGGCCCGTCGGGCGGCGGGCTGGACCGGACGGTCTTCGAGGAGCTGTTTCCGGCCGGGGGCGGCTGGGCCGCGGCGGTGCTCGCCGAGGGCCTGTTCGTCCCGGCCGGGCCCGGATTCCGCTTCGCGCACGGGGAGTTCGCGGACTGGCTGCAGGGCCGGCACCTGGACCTGGACGCGGCGCTGCGGCAGCTGCTCGGCGAGGCCGAGGACACCCCGCCCCGGCCCGCCGACGAGGTCGAGGAGCCGGGCGGCCATCGGGCGGGGGAGCCGGGCGGCGACCGGGCGGGGGAGCCGGCCGCCGGAGCGAACGCCGTCGCCCGGCACCGGGTCGGCCCGGTCGCCGCCGCGCTGCGCCGGGTGGCCGAGACCTGTGGCGCCGGCGCCCTGGACCCGTGGCTGCACCGGATCCGGCGCGCCCTGGACCTGCGCCCGCCGGGCAGCGAACCCGCCTGGTGGGCGGCCCGGCTGCTCGCCGCGGGCCTCACCGCCAGCCCGGACCCGGCCGAACACCTGGCGCTGCTCGACCAGTTGGCCGACCGGATCGCCGAACGGGCCGGCGCGGCGGGCGCGGTGGCGCTTCCGGCGGTCGGGCTCGGCCGCTTCGGCCCGGCCTTCTGGACCGGCCTGGGCCTGCCCGTCGAGGCCGAACTCGCCCTGCTGCGCCGCCTGGTGGTCGCCGACGGCCCGGGGCAGCGCTTCCTCGCCGTGGTGGCCGAGCGGCTGCGCGCCGACCCCGTCGCGGTCTTCCCGCTGCTCTGCGCCTGGTTCGAGGACCCGCGCGGCCTGCCGGGCCGCCCCGGACGCACCGTGGCCGGCCTCGCCCACGACCTGCTGTACGCCCACCGGCGGCTCGCCCTGGACGAGTTGGCCGACGCGCTGGCCGCCGCCGCGCACCCGGCGGCGGACGCGCTGCTCACCGTGCTCGCCGCCGAGGAGCCGTCCGCGCTCTGCCGGGCGGTGGACCGCTGGAGCCACGACCGGCGGCCCGAACGGCACGTCGCGGCCGCCGTGCACGCGCTGCGGACCGCCCCGTACGCCTCCGGGGCCGGGGCCGAGCTGCTGCGGTACACCGCGCTGACGCTGCTCGCCCGCGAGGACGAGCCCGGTCTGCACGGGGCCGCGCTGGCGCTGCTGGTCGCGGATCCGGCGACCAGGGCCGAGCATCTGCCGGCCGCGCTCGCCCGGCTCCGGGCGGGCGGCGACGCCTTCCTCACCCCCCGGGCGCTCGCCCCGGCCCTGGAGAGCGACCCGGAGGCCGTCCTGGCCGCGCTCGCCGACCGGTCGGCCGCCGCCGGCGCGGCCCCCGCCGAGACGCTGCGGGTGCTCGCCGACGCCACCGCCCCGGTGGCCGTCCGGCGGGGCGCCGAGCTGGCCGCCCGGCTGCTGCGCGGCCACCCGGTGCCGGCCGGTCCGGTCGCCGTCGACTACCTCGGCCGCCGGCTGGGACGCGCCGCCGGCGTCCACCCGGCCGACCGGACGGAGCTGCGGGCGCTGCTCGACGCCGCGCTGGCCACCCGCAGCGCGGCCGTCCGGCGGCCGTTCGCCGAGGTGCTGTCCGTCCCGGTGGCCGACCCGGCGGCGGACGCGCTGCGCTGCGAGCTGCTGGACGCCCTGCTCGCCGCCGAGGCCGACCCAGTGGTGCTGACCGCCGTGGTGGAGCGGCTGGCCGAGCACTGCGCGGCCGAGAACCCGGCCCGGGCCCGGGCGGTGCTGGCCCGGGCCACCCCGGGCCTGCCGGACGCGGACGAGCTGCTGGTGCGCTGCGCCGGGCGGTCGGCGGCCTTCGCCCGGCTGCTCGCCCGGTGGCCGTCCGGGGCCGGGCCGACCGCTCCGGACGGCCCCCGGCCGGCCCGGATGCGGGCCCTGGCGGCGGCCGGACGGGATCCGCGGTACGCCGCCGCCGAGGCTGATCGGACGGTGTCAGGGCTGCCCGCGGGGGCCTCGGTGCGCTCAACCCGCATTCCGGTGCCTGAGCCGGGGCAGGCGCATGGCACGCTATAGGGGTTCGGGTTTTGAGCGTTTGAGCGTACAGAGGGTACGCGCCGTACGGAACAAGGAGCGGTCAGGTGCAGCGCTGGCGTGGCCTGGAGGAGATCCCCGGTGACTGGGGACGCAGCGTCGTCACCATCGGCTCGTTCGACGGGGTGCACCGCGGGCATCAGCTGATCATCGGGCGGGCGGTCGAGCGGGCCCGCGAACTCGGCATCCCGTCGGTCGTGGTGACCTTCGACCCGCACCCGCGCGAGGTCATCCGCCCGGGAAGCCACCCGCCGCTGCTCGCGCCGCACCCGCGCCGCGCCGAGCTGATCGCGGAGCTGGGCGTGGACGCGGTGCTGGTGCTGCCGTTCACCACCGAGTTCTCCAAGGAGTCCCCGGAGACCTTCGTGCGGCAGGTGCTGGTGGACGCGCTGCACGCGCGGGTCGTCATCGAGGGCCCCAACTTCCGCTTCGGGCACCGGGCCGCGGGGGACGTCGCGCTGCTCGGCGAGCTGGGCCGGGCGGACGACTTCGAGGTCGAGGTCGTCGACCTCCAGGTGTGCGGCACGGCCGGGGACGGCCAGCCGTTCTCCTCCAGCCTGACCCGCCGGCTGGTGGAGACCGGGGACATGGCCGGCGCCAACGAGGTGCTGGGCCGCCCGCACCGGGTCGAGGGCGTGGTGGTGCGCGGCGCGCAGCGCGGCCGCGAGCTGGGCTACCCGACCGCCAACGTCGAGACCGTGCCGCACAGCGCGGTCCCGGCCGACGGCGTGTACGCGGGCTGGCTGACCGCGGACGGCGAGCGGATGCCGGCGGCGATCTCGGTCGGCACCAACCCGACCTTCGACGGCACCGCCCGCACCGTGGAGGCGTACGCCATCGACCGGGTCGGCCTGGACCTGTACGGGCTGCACGTGGCCGTGGACTTCCTGGCCTACCTGCGCGGGATGGAGAAGTTCGACTCCATCGACGCGCTGCTGGACCGGATGGCCGACGACGTCAAGCGGGCCCGCGAGCTGACCGACGGGGTCTGACCGACGGCGTCTGAGCGACCGGGTCCGACCGGCGGCGGCCGACCGACGGGTTCCGGGCGCCGGGACGACGGAAGGGGCCCACCGACACCAGGTCGGTGGGCCCCTGCCGTCGTCTCACTGCTGGGGGGCCTGCGGCGGGTAGCCGTAGCCCGGCCCCGGCTGCTGCGGCCAGGGCGCCCCGGGAGCGGGCTGCTGGGGGTAGCCGTAGCCGGGCGGGGGCGGCGGGGCCTGGCCGGGCTGCGGGGCCCACGGCGCCCCGGGGGCGGGCTGGCCGGCCTGCTGCGGGTAGGGCTGCTGCTGCGGGTCGGCGTACGGCTGCGGCCGGCCGCCGGGGTAGCCCGGCTGCGCCTGGGCCTGCTGCTGCCAGCCGGCCTGCTGGGCGGCGGCCTGCTGGGCCCGGACGATGTCCTCGCCGACCAGGGTGGCCAGCTCGAAGTAGGCCTCCCGGACCTTGGGCCGCATCATGTCGAGGTTGACCTCGGCGCCGGCCGCCAGGCTCTCGTCGAACGGCACCACGATCACGCCGCGGCAGCGGGTCTGGAAGTGCGCGACGATGTCCTCGATCTTGATCATCTTGCTGGTCTCGCGGACCCCGGAGACCACCGTGATGCTGCGCTGCACCAGGTCCGCGTAACCGTGCGCGGAGAGCCAGTCCAGGGTGGTCGAGGCGCTGGAGGCGCCGTCCACGCTGGGGGTGGAGACGATGATCAGCTGGTCGGCCAGGTCCAGCACCCCGCGCATCGCGCTGTACAGCAGGCCGGTGCCGGAGTCGGTCAGGATGATCGGGTACTGGCGGCCCAGCACGTCGATCACCTGGCGGTAGTCCGAGTCGTTGAAGGTGGTCGAGACCGCCGGGTCGACGTCGTTCGCCAGGATCTCCAGGCCCGAGTTCAGGTCCTGCGAGGTGAACTGACGGATGTCCATGTAGCTGCGCAGGTGCGGGATGGCCGTCACCAGGTCGCGGATGGTCGCGCCGGTCTGGCGCTTGACCCGGCGGCCCAGGGTGCCGGCGTCCGGGTTGGCGTCGATCGCGATCACCTTGTCCTGGCGCTCGCTGGCCAGGGTCGCGCCGAGCGCGGTGGTGGTCGTGGTCTTGCCGACGCCGCCCTTGAGGCTGATCACCGCGATCCGGTAGCAGCTCAGCACCGGGGTGCGGATGATCTCCAGCTTGCGGGCCTTCTCGGCCGCCGCGGCCTTGCCGCCGAACTGGAAGCGCGGCTGCTGGCGCTGCTGCTTGGGCTGGCTGCGCAGCAGCCGGTCCGAGGACAGCTCGACGGCGGCGGTGTAGCCGAGCGGCGCGCCGTGCGCGGTCTGCTGCGGGGCGGCGGCCTGCTGGAACGCGCTGGGCTGCGGGGACTGCGGCTGCTGCCACGGCTGTCCTGGCCCCGGCTGCGGCGGACCGGGCTGGGGCTGCGCCGGCTGGGCCTGCGGGCCGGGCTGCGGCTGGGGCGGCTGCTGGTAGGCGGCGGGCTGCGGCCAGCCGCCCTGGCGCGGGTCCACCGGGCCGGGCTGCGGCACCGGGCCGGTCTGCTGCGGGGCGGCGGCCTGCTGGGCCTGGGCTTGTTGGGCCTGGGCTTGCTGGGCCTGGGCTTGCTGGGCCTGCTGGGCCGCCCACGCGGCCTGCGGGTCCCAGGCCGCCGACGGGCCCTGCGGGTCCTGGGGGTGCTGCGGCGGTGCCTGCTGCACCGGCGGCTGCGCGAAGTTCTGGGGCTGGACCGGCTGCCCCGGCTGGACCGCCTGGGCGGCCGGCCCGGGCTGCGGGGCCGCGGCGGTCGGGGCGGGCGCCGGCGCCGGGTACGGCTGGACGGCCTGGGGCTGTCCGGGCTGCTGCTGCGCCGCGGCCTCCGGCGCCGCCCAGGCCGGGGCACCGGCCTGCGGCTGCTCGGCGGCCGGCGGGGTCGCGGAGGCCGCCGGGAACGGGACGTGCTGCGCCTCGGCCTGCACCGGCGGGACCGGCGCGGCGGGCGCGGGAGCAGGCGCCGGAGCAGGGGCGGCGCCCGGCACGGCCTCGGCCGCCGGTGCCGCGCCCTGGGCGGGCACCGGAGCCTGGGCCGCGGTCGGGGCCGGAGCCTGGGCCGGGCCCTGCTGCTGCGCCGGTGCGGCCCCGGCGGCGGGCTGCTGGGCCGGAGCCTGCTGGGCCTGCGCCGGAGCCGCGGCCGCGCCCGGAGCCGCCGGCTCGGTCTGCACGTACCAGGACGGGGGAGTGTAGTCAGGCGCGTCCGACCAGTCGTCGTCGTCCTCCGCCGCGTTGTCGCCGACGTAGACGCCGTCCCGATCGCTGCTCACTCTGGCTCCCTCGTGTTCGCCGCCGCTTGTTCAGCGGTGCCGTTGCCGCATCAAAGACTAGGCGCTACGGCAACCCCCGTTGAAGGCGGCTACGGATCCCCGTCGGCCCGCCCGGTGCGGCGAGCCGACGCTCAGTCCATCCGGCGCGGCCCGCCGAGCACCTGCTGTTCGGCCTGCCCCGCCACGGCCCGTACGTACTGGCGCCGCATCCGGGTCGCCCACAGGGTGAGGTCGTCGCCGAGGGTGGGCAGCGCGGCCACGTCCTCCGGCGGCAGCGACAGCACCCGGCCGGTCAGCTCGGCCTCCTGCGGCGAGATCCGCTGCACGCCGACCAGGTCGGCGGCGTTCAGCACCCGGGAGGCGTTCGGGCCCAGGTACGGCAGCAGCGTCAGGGTGGTCTGCCAGGGCGCGGCGGACAGCCGGCTGCGCGGCGGGCGGGCGCCGAGGTCGCGCACCACCAGCACCGGCGAGGCCACCGAGGCGCCCTGCGGCCCGAGCCGGCCGACCTGGTGGATCGTCACGCAGGGCTGCCCGCCGCCGGCCGCCTGGGCCATCGGGCCCCACAGCTGTCCGCGGGCGGTCTCCACCGCGACCCGGGCGCCGATCGCGGCCGCCCGCAGGGCGATGACCTGCGCCGTCCACATGCCGCCGACGAGGACCAGGTCGTACGAGGTCGGGCGGAACAGGCCGAGCACCGCGGGCAGCCCCTGCGGGTCGACGCCGATCACCACGCCGTCGTCGCCGACCGGGAAGGCCAGGGCGGCGAGGTCGGCCGGCTCCAGCACGTGCTTCTCCCGGCGCGGGCCGCGCAGGCCGAAGCCGGGCAGGATCCGCGGCCGGGCCCGGCGCTGCTCGGCGCCGGGCTGCGGGCCGACGGTGGAGTAGGTCTGGTACGCCATCAGGAAGCCCCTCCGAGCGGCAGGGTGGCGAGCATGCCGGGGGCCTGCTCCAGGTCGAGCCGGACGAGGCCGAGCCCGGTGCTCTGGGCCCGGGTCTCCACCTGGCGGCCGACCTGGCCGACCTCGCTCTCGCTGCGGCCGGTCACCCGCAGGTGCCCGCTGACCGTCACCGAGCCGCCGGTGCCGCGCCCGGCGGTCAGGCTGAAGGTGCTGGCGAGGGCCGGGGAGCCGGTGATCAGGTTGACCAGGTCCGGCGCGGCGACCCGGCCGGGGGCGCCGCCGGGGCGGCTCAGCTGCGGCCAGCGGGAGATCCCGTACGTGGTGTGCCAGCGGTCGTCGATCCGCCAGAACCGGTTGCCCTCCTGGGTGCGGCGGGTGGTGCCGCCGCCGCTGCCGGTACCCTGCCGGCCGGCCACCGCGATCGGGTTGGCGCAGGTGGAGATGGCCAGCGCGGCGATCAGCTCGCGCTCGTCCAGCACGGTCGCGTTGAAGCCGGCGCTGTTGAGCCGGCCGGCCAGCTGGTCGGTGACCCGCTGCAGCGCCTTGCGGGCGCCCTCCTCGCCGCCGCCGCGGGCCCGGACGGCGGTCGCGGCGCGCTCCGGGTCGAGCTTGAGCGCGATCCAGGTCAGCCGCAGCCCGGGGGTGGAGGTGCCGTCCGGCAGCTCGCGGTAGGCGCGGGCGGCCAGCGACTGCTCGGGCAGGTGCGGGGCCGGGGCGGGCTGGGTGTGCTGGACCAGCTGCACCGACTCCAGGGTGATGTCGTCCACCGTGAGCGCCGAGCAGATCACGTCCAGCGGCAGCGGCAGCGCGGTGCGCACCGGGCGCAGCGGCTGGTCCTTGGCCTGGACGAGCAGCACCGAGCTGAGGAAGGTGCCGTCGCCGACCATGCCGGTCTCCCGGCGGACCGGGCGGCCGCCGAACTCGGCCTCGGTGGCGTGGGTGCAGGTGCGCAGCCCCGGTTCGAGCTCCAGCGCCGGCGCCAGCGCCGGGTCGGTGCCGGCCGGCGGCAGCAGCGTCCTGGCCTGCTTGCGGCGGGACCTGAGGGCGGCGCGGACCCGCAGCAGCTCCGGGACGGTGCGGCCGCGCACCGGGACGAGCGCGAGCACGAGCAGCACCAGCGCGACCGCGCCGAATCCGGCCGCGACCGGACGGCTGATCGTCCAGCCGACGGCGACCAGGGCCGCCGCGACCTCGACCAGGACGAGCTGCTGGAGCTTCAGCCGCCCGCCGAGCAGCCCCGGTCGGGGGTTGACCCGGACCTGGACGGCTCCGCCGCCCCCGCCGCCGGTGGGCTCCGGCCGGGCGGTCCCGGTGCCGGTCTCGGTCGTCGGCGCGCCGCGCTGAGCCCGGCCGGCCCGTCGCGACCTCCCGCCGCCCGCGCTGCGGCGGCGTCCTGGAGCGGTCTGGCTTGGCATCCCCCGGTGGCCCTCTCTGATCCGTTGTCGCGGCCCGGCTGGCTGTGTCGCGGACCGTACCCGTACCGTACTCACCGTCTGCTGCCGCATCGTAGAGGGTTCGCGCCGGTTCGTGCCCGGCGGGTGACCACGGGGACGGTCGGTCTGACAACGCCCGACGACGTCTGACAAGGGGGACGACGAGGTATGGCATCGCGCCGGGACGAGCTGAACGCGTACACCTTCGCCCGCAAGCGCACGGTGGGAGCCTTCCTGCTGCCCGCCGGTGGCGGCAGCGACGAGGACGCGCCGCGTCCGGTGAAGGCGGTGCTGCCGAGTGTGCTGGCCGGGGCGGTGGTCGTGGCCGGGTTCGGGCTCTGGGGGGTCTTCAAGCCGAGCGCGCCGGTGAAGTGGGACGACGGCAAGAACATCATCCAGGGCAAGCAGTCGACCACCCGTTACGTGGTGCTCCTCGACCAGGACAACAAGACCAAGCGGCTGCACCAGGTGCTCAACATGTCCTCGGCGCGGCTGGTGCTGCCCGCGGGCGCCAAGGTCGTGGTGGTGGACGACGGGGTGCTCGACCGGTACCCCAACCACGGGCCGACGATCGGCATCCCGTACGCGCCGGACAAGCTGCCGACCACGGACAACGCGAGCAAGCCGATGAAGTGGGCGGTGTGCGACCGCCCGGGCTCGGACGACAAGCAGGAGACCGTCAACCAGGCGGTGTTCGTGGCGGCCGGCGCGGACGCGGCGGCGCTGGCGGCGAAGGACCGGATGCTCGGGCCGGACCAGCTGATGCTGGTGCAGCAGGCCGACGAGCAGCAGGTCTCGGCCGCGCCGGCGCCGGGTCAGCCGGCCGTCGCGGCCGCGGCGGTGTACCTGGTCGACGCGCAGGGCCGCAAGCACCAGATCGGCACCCCGCAGTCGGACGACAAGGAGCGCAAGGCGCTGATCACCGCGGTGTTCGGGCCCAACGCGGTGCCGCAGCGGGTCAAGCGGGACTGGCTGGAGACCCTGGTGACCGCCACCCCGATCACCTTCCCGCAGGTCGAGGGGGTCGCCGACAGCCAGGGCGCCAACTCAAAGGTGGAGCTGAGCAATCCGGCCGACCGCCGGATCGGCCGCCTGGTGCACTACCAGGACCGCCACTACGTGGTCGGCAGGGACCAGCTCTTCCTGGTCACCCCGTTCCAGGCGGAGCTGATCCGGCAGAACCCGGCGTACCAGATGCTCTACAAGTACGACCAGGACAAGAAGCCGCGCAGCGACGAGATGAACCCGGCCGACAACGCCCAGTGGGGCGGCGACGTCCGGCTGAAGGGCACCGCGCCGGACTGGCCGCTGAAGGCCGGTGCGCCGGTGAACAACTGGCAGGACCGCCAGGACGCGCGGATGGTCGTGTGCAGCACCTACGACGGTGTCGCCGAGGACGGTGCCACGGCCAAGCGGAGCGTGTGGGCCGGGACCACGTACCCCGCGCCGTACAACAACGGCGCCGGGGCCGCGTACGTGACCCCCGGTCACGGACTGTTCTACCGCTCGCTCGACAACTCGGCGGCCGGCTCCGGAACCGACTTCCTGATCACCGAGACCGGGTTGCGCTACTCCGTCCCGTCCAACGGTGACGGCGGTCGGCGGCCCGCCGCCACGCCGCAGCCCGGCCAGAGCGGCACCCCGAAGCCGTCGGCCCCGCAGCCCGGTGCGACGCCGGCCCCCGGGGCGTCCCAGGAGCCCGGTCAGCAGCAGGAGGAACCCGGCGCCAACCAGGCCCGGTTGGGTTACCAGGGCGTCCAGCCGCTGCCGGTCCCGAAGGAGTGGTCGAACCTGGTTCCGGCCGGACCGCCGTTGACGGCGAAGAGCGCCGTCCAGCCGCAGAACGCCTGACGGGCCAAGCGCCGTAACCGAATTGGCACCAGTGTCATGGTCTGGTAACTAGTCGGTGATCGGTGTTGGGCGAGCTGCGTGTGCCGACTACAGTGCTGCTGGACATCACACCGGTGATGTGGCGGCCGGCCCGCAGGGCCGTCCGTGCACGCGAATGTTGTCTCATGGGGGACGGTGGAGCATGGCTCAGGGTCAGTTCACGATGACCGCGCAGGAGATGCTGGCTTTCGCCAAGCAGATCGAAGAGGCCATCGGCAAGATCGAGGCCGAGCGGACCAAGCTGATCAGCACGGTCTCCGGCATCACCAGCGGCTGGCAGGGCCAGGCCGCGACGGCCTACACGAACCTGCAGAACAAGGTCAACGAGGACATCGCGAAGCTCAAGGAGTCGCTGACCGCGATCAAGCACGCGATCGAGCTGACCACCAAGCACTACGCGAGCACCGAAGAGGAGCAGAAGGCGATGTTCTCCTCGGCCCAGGGCTGATCACCGCACCCGCGCTGATCGCCGCACCCGCGCCGACCGCCGTTCTGTCCGATCCACCGCTCTGCGGGGCGCCCGCCGCTGACCGCGCGGCGCTCCGCACCCTCGCCTAGGGAGACAACGTGACCGACCACATCCTCGTCAATTTCCAGACCGTTCACCACGCGGCCGAGGAGGTGCGCGCCTCGGCGGGCCGCATCGACCACCTGCTGAACGACCTCAAGTCCCAGGTCACCCGCATCGCCGCCAGCTGGCAGGGTGCCGCCCAGCAGGGCTACCAGGCCCACCAGGCCCAGTGGGACTCCCGCGCCGCCGACCTCCAGCAGGTCTGCTCGCAGATCGCGACCTCGCTGGACAACGCCGCGCAGAGCTACAAGACGACCGAGGACGCCAACGCCAAGCTCTGGGGCTGACGTTCGGGTTCCTTGAGGAACGACAGGGGGCGGGTACCCGGATTCCGGGCACCCGCCCCCGACGCGCGGCACGGGTGGACGACATGAGGGGTGGCAGGGTGTCCCGACACGGGTACCGGAAGGCGGCCGCGGCGCTGGCCGCGCTCGCGGTGCTGGGCGGACCGCTCGCCGCCCCGGCGTACGCCGGCGACGGGACCGGGCTGGCCGCGGCCGGCGACTGCCCCAAGAACGCTCCCGACGTGAAGACCGTGCCGTGGTCGCTGCAGCGCCTGCTGCTGAACGAGCTGTGGCAGGACGGGAGGACCACCGGCGCGGGCGTGACGGTCGCGGTCATCGACACCGGGGTGGACGACCGGAACCCGCAGCTGGCCGACGGCAAGGTGATCGAGGGTCCCAACCTGCTGGTCAACCGGGAGACCAAGGAGCCGGTCAAGGGCAGGTCCGTCGAGGACCCGGTCGGCCACGGCACCAAGGTGGCCGGCATCATCGCCGCCCGCGTCAGCAAGCAGACCGGCTTCGTCGGCCTGGCCCCCGACGCCAGGATCCTGGCGATCCGGCAGAACGACAGCGACGGCAACGGCGACGTCTCCACCCTCGCCGTGGCGATCAGGGAGGCGGTCAAGGCCGGCGCCCGGGTCATCAACATCTCCCAGGACGTGCGCGGCGCGGGCGACGCCCGCTTCGGCGGCTACGCGGAGCTGAAGGCCGCCGTCGAGTACGCCGAGGAGAACAAGGCCGTCGTCGTGGCCTCCACCGGGAACGACGGCAAGGAGGGCGACACCTATCCGGGCGCCTTCCCGACCGTGCTGGCCGTCGGCGCCTCCGACCGCAACAACGAGCGCGCGCCGTTCTCCCAGTACGGCGCCTTCGTGAAGGTCGCCGCGCCCGGTGTCGACATGCTGTCCACCGTGCCCGGGAGCGGCCAGTGCGTGGACAACGGCACCAGCTTCGCCGCCCCGTACGTCTCCGGGCTCGCCGCGCTGCTGGTCGGCGCCCATCCGGACTGGAAGGCGGCCCAGGTGCGGGCCTGGATCGAGCAGACCGCGCAGCGCACCCAGCGGGACCCGGACACCTTCATCGGCTGGGGCGTGGTGGACCCGGTCAAGGCCGTCACCAAGGCCCCCGTCGACGCGCCCCTCGCGCCCACCCCGGACGCCCCGGTGCAGCTCGCCGCCGCGCCGATCGTGCCGCGCCCGGTGGGCCTCGGCGAGACCCAGGCCGACCGCGACGGCCGCACCGCGACGTACGTCGTCGGCATCGGCGCGTTGCTGGTCGCCCTGCTGATCGGCGGCGGCGTGGTGCTGCGCGACCACCGCCGCAAGTCCGCCGGCTGACCCGCGGGCCCGACACCCGGCCGACGTCCGGTCCACGGTCCGTCGCCCGTCGCCCGTCCGGAGACCGTTCGGCGTTCGCCCGTCGTCCGCCCGGCGGAGACCGGCTCACCCGGGGATCCGCTGGAACCCTGTAACACCGCCGCCCGCCCGCCGCATCGATGAGGTGTCAGGGTGGGCGGACCGCGGGGGAGCAGGGCGCATGAGGTGGAACGGGGCGGGCCGGGAGGCCAAGGACGCGGAGTTCCTGGAACTCGTCTCCGGCCGGACCGGCCACCTTTACCGGTCGGCCTGCCTGCTCACCAGCGGCGACACCCACTACGCCGAGGACCTCGTCCAGGAGGCCCTCAGCCGGATGTACGTGCTGTGGCGGCGCAGCGCCTTCACGGGCCGCGGCCGGATCGACAACCCGGCGGCCTACACCCACACCGTCATGGTGCGCACCTTCCTCGCCCAGCAGCGCCGCCGCTCCAGCGGCGAGCGCCCCAGCGACGCCCTGCCGGAGCCGGAGGGGCGGGACTCCGACAGCACCCTGCGGCTGACCCTCCTCGACGCGCTCGGCCGGATGCCGCCCAAGGACCGCGCGGTCCTGGTGCTGCGCTACTGGGAGGACCGCAGCGTCGAGGAGACCGCCGAGGCCATGCGGGTCTCCTCCGGCGCCGTCCGCACCCGCACCACCCGGGCCCTGGCCCGGCTGCGCACCCTGCTCGGCGACTCGCTGACCGAGCTCGCCGCCCGCTGAGGCCGGCGCGCCGCCCCGCCCGTACGGCACTTCCCGCAACCCCCGACGCAAGGAGACGGTGAACACCCATGTCCGAACCGGACAAGTTCGAGGACGATCTTCTCTATGCCCTCACTCGTACGGGCGAGGGCTTCCGCACCGAGCAGACCGCACAGGCGGACCTGGCCGCGGGCGGCTACCGGCGCGGCCGGAGCCGCTGGCGCCGCCGCTCGGCCGCCGCGGTGGTGGGCGGCGCGGCCGCGCTGGCCCTGGTGGGCACCGGAGCGGTGTACCTGAGCGCGCCGGGGGCGAAGGACACGGGCACGGTGCGCGCGGCCTCCGCCCCGGCGGCGGCCGGCGGTGGCGGCAGCCCCGCGGCCACGCCGACGGCGGCGCGGTCCTCGGCCCCGACCGCGGCCGTGGTCACCGGCGAGGAGGTCCTGGCGACCTTCCGGGCCCTGCTCCCCAAGGGCGAGATCACCGAGGCCAGGGGCCGCGGCACCGACGACGAGCGGATGAACGGCACCTTCGCCGGGGCGGACCTGGTCTTCGACGACGGCCAGGGCAAGTCGCTGATCCAGATCGGCGTCCAGAAGCACCGGCCCCGGCAGGCGCAGGCCCCCGGCTGCCCGCCGGACCCGAAGCTCGCCCGGGTCGACTCCTGTGCCGTCACCACGCTGCCGGACGGCTCCGAGCTCCTGCTGCAGCAGGGCCACGAGTACCCGGACGGCCGGGCCGACACCAAGGAGTGGCACGCCACGCTGAACGGCCCGGACGGCCGGAGCATCTCCCTGAGCGAGTGGAACGCGCCCCAGGAGAAGGGCGCGCCGGACAGCCGCCCCAACCCGCCGCTCACCCTCGACCAGCTGAGGGTGGTCGTCACCGACAGGTCCTGGGACCGGGTCGTCGCGGCGGTCGGGTTCGACGGCGTCGACGTCGAAGCGGTCGACCCCGGCCTGTCCCTGGCGGACCGGGAGGCCGCCCTGGCACGGCTGCTGCCCCCGGGGGTGACGGTGACCGGCCGCACCGGCGGTCCGCTGGCGGCCACCTTCCAGCTGGCCCGGGGCGGGACCACCGGCTCGGTGGTGCTGCGGGTGGAGAACTGGGCGAAGTCCGGGGACAACCCGGCTGAGCGGGCGTTCAAGGACGCGGTCACCCTGCCGGACGGGAGCCGGGTGCTCACCAGCGGCACCGGCGGCACCGGCGGCGCCCCGGACGGCAAGGGCAAGCCGCCGGTGGTGAACGTCCTGCGCCCCGACGGCATGGCGGTCATGGTCTCCCAGGGCCCGGGTGAGCAGCTGCTCACCCCGGACCAGCTGAGGGCGATCGCCGCCGACCCGGTCTGGAAGACGGCGAAGTAGCAGGCGCACATGGCGGTGCCCCGGGCTGGGGAGGCCCGGGGCACCGCTGTGTGGGGGAGGTGTGGGGGAGGGTGGGGGTCAGTCCTGCTGGTCCTCGGGGAGGCTGATCACCCAGTGGGTGTCCTGCCGGGGGCGCAGGTAGAACAGCCAGTAGAGGGTGCCGGCGGCGGTGATGCCGCCGGTCCACAGCAGGGGCTCGGTGTCCAGCTGGGTGATCACGTAGACCAGGACGGCGATCAGCACGACCGGGACGGCGGGCCACAGCGGCATCCGCCAGGCGGCGGCGTGCTTGTGGTGGGCGCGGCGGGAGAGCAGCGCGGCGATCGCGACCAGCAGGTACATCCCGGTGACGGCGACGCCGGTGATGTTGCTCAGCAGCTCGCCCTTGACGAAGCAGAGCGCGGCGCCGGGCAGGCCGACCGCCAGGGTGGCGACCCACGGTGAGCCGAACCGGCCGAGGGTGCCGAAGGCCTTGTTGACCGGCTCCGGCCAGGCCTTGTCACGGGCGGAGGCGAACAGCACCCGGGAGTTCTGGATGACCATGACGATGCCGGCGTTGATGATGGCCAGCGCGACGCAGAGGCTGATGAAGGTGCCGACCGCGGAGTTGCTCCAGGCGGTGACCATGCCGGAGATGTCGCCGGAGGCCAGGGTCTGGAGGTCGGGGGCGCCCATCGTGATGGCGACGACCGGGACCAGGATGACGGCGGAGGAGATGCCGAGCGTCCACAGCACGGTGCGCGAGACGGTGCGGCGGGGGTTCTCCAGCTCCTCGGAGAGGTAGACGGCGGTGGAGAAGCCCTGGGTGATGAACAGGGCGATGCCGAGCGCGCCGACGATGGCGCCCACGCTCACCGTGGTGGTGGTGCCGCCGTCCCCGGCGACCACGCCGTGCAGCAGGCTGGGGGCGTCGCTGTTGGCGTGGGCGAAGCCGAGCACCGACACCACGCCGGCCGCGACCACCTCCAGGACCAGGAAGACGCCGGTGATCCAGGCGTTGGCGCGCAGGTCGAGCAGGCCGGCCAGGGTGGCGGCCAGCATCACGGCGGCGCCGGTCATGGCCTTGTCCAGGTGCAGGACGGGGGCGAGGTAGTCGGCGGTGCCGAGGGCGATGACCGAGGGGACGATCATCACCACGATCAGCGAGAGCACGAAGACGAGCCAGCCCATCAGCCGTCCGGCGAGGGTGCCGACCATCGCGTACTCGCCGCCGGCGCTGGGGATCAGGGTGCCGAGCTCGGAGTAGCAGAACGCGACCGCGACGCAGAGCACGGTGCCGATCGCGATGGCCAGGGCGGTGGCGCTGCCGATGCTGGAGAACAGCTCCGGCACGATCACGAAGAGCGTCGAGGCGGGGGTGACGCAGGACAGCGTGAGCAGGGTGCCGCCCACCACGCCGATCGAGCGCTTGAGCTGTTGGGACGCGGCCGCCTCGGCCGCCGGGGCGGCTACGTTCTGTGGCGGACGAAGCGTGTCGGTCATGTGGCTTCCGATCGGCTCTGTGCGGTGCTGGAGTGGGAGCGGTATCGCCTCCGCTGGCTGGTTGCTCGGTGTCCGGTTCCAGTCGCTCCCGGGCCGCAATGGAACCGTGGGCGTATTGATCGAGTCAACGCCGGAAGTGCTTCGGAATCCGTTGCGGAAAACCGCATAAGCATGCGATCCGATGATCACGTTCGGTCATTGCGAGCTTTGTCCGACTTGTTACCTGGGCCACATGGCGAATGAATCGAAGGTGAAAAAACGGGAAGGGTTGGGGATTCAAAGGTGGTGCTCCAGGTGGACGGTGACACGCCAGGCGCCCCCGAAACGCCCGAGAACTCCCTGGCCGGGTACGGGAACCGCAGCCCCCGTCCGGAAAGATCTAGGTAACGTTTCGGAACCTGGGACGCCGAAGGGGTCGGACTCCGTGAGTCCGACCCCTTCGACCACCGTCCGTGACGGCCGGCGCGGTCACGCCACCGGCAGCCAGCCCGTCTGGACCATCTGCCCGCTGGTCACGCGGCGTGACACGAAGATCCCCCGGCCCGGCGGCAGCGCCTGCGGCTTGACCGCTCCCAGCAGCGCGCCCTCGTCCCGGTTGCCGGAGAGGATCACGCCCTGGCCGCCGAGCTCGCGCATCCGCTGCAGCACCGGCTCGTACAGCGAGCGGCCGGCGCCGCCCGCGCTGCGGGCCACGATCACCCGCAGGCCGATGTCGCGGGCGAACGGCAGGAACTCGGCCAGCGGGGCCAGCGGGTTGCCCGAGCTCGTCGAGACCAGCTCGTAGTCGTCGACGATCACGAACATGTCCTTGCCGCTGTACCAGCTGCGGTTGCGCAGCTGCTCGGCGGTCACGTCCGGGCCGGGCAGACGGCGCGAGCAGGCGCCGCGCAGCATGTCGACGATGGCCGCCATGGCCGGCTGCGCGGCCGCGTACTCCACCAGGTACTCCGGCGGCACGGTGCCGAGCAGCGCGCGCCGGTAGTCGCCGACCACGATGCCCGCCTGGTCCGGGGTGTAGCGCTCGGTGATCTGCTTGATCAGCATCCGCAGCACCGCCGACTTCCCGGACTCGGTGTCGCCGAAGACGATGAACAGCGGGTCGGTCTCGAAGTTGACGAAGACCGGTGCCAGCTCCGCCTCGTCCACGCCGAAGGCGACGCCGCGCTCGGGGTGCTCGAAGCCCTTCGGCAGCGAGTGGCCGTCCAGGACGGCCGGCAGCATCCGGACCTGCGGGGCGCGCGGGCCGCTCCAGGCCCCGTCGATGGCGCTGACCAGGCCGGCCACGCCGTTCTGGAGGTCGTCCACCGTGGAGGAGCCGTCCAGCCGGGGCAGGCCGGACAGGAAGTGCAGCCGCTCCGGGGTGATGCCGCGCCCGGCCAGCGGCGGGACGTTCTGCGCCACCCGGCGGTCGACCTCGGACTCCATCGCGTCACCGAGCTTCAGCTCGGTCCGGTTCTGCAGCAGGTCCTTCAGCGCCGGGCGCACCTCGGCGTACCGGGCCGCGGTGATGACCAGGTGCACGCCGTAGCCGAGGCCGCGCTGGGCGATGTCGCCGATGACCGGCTCCAGGCCCTCGAACTCCTGCTTGAAGGTGTTCCAGCCGTCGATCACCAGGAAGACGTCGCCGAAGGCCTCGTCCGGCAGCTGGCCGGCCGCCCGGCGGGCCCGGTAGGTGGCGATGGTGTCGATCCCGGCGACCCGGAACAGCTCCTCGCGCCGGTTGAGCACGCCGTGCACCTCGGAGACCATCCGGCGGACCTTGTCCACGTCCAGGCGCCCGGCCACCCCGCCGACGTGCGGCAGCCCGGCCAGCGACTGGAAGCTGCCCGCACCGAAGTCGAGCAGGTAGAACTGCACCTCCAGCGGGGTGTGGGTGAGGCCGAACGAGGCCACCGTGGTGCGCACCACGGTCGACTTGCCGGAGCGCGGGCCGCCCACGATCAGGCCGTGGCCGGCCGCCCCCGCGTAGTCGACCTCCAGGATGTCCGTCTTCTGCTCGCGCGGCTTGTCCACGATGCCGATCGGCACCCGCAGCCGGCCCGCCGGGTAGCCGGGCGCGGTCAGCCCGCGCTCCGGCACGACCTGCAGCGGCGGCAGCAGGTGGTCCATGGTCGGCGCCTCCTCCAGCGGCGGCAGCCACACCTGGTGCGCGGCCGGGCCCTGGCCGGACATCCGCTGGACGAACACGTCCAGCACGGTGTCCACCAGCGCGTCGTCCTGCTCCGGGGCCTGCGGCGCGACCTCCTCTTCCACCGGGTCCGGCAGGTCCACGAAGGCCGCGGTGAACTCCACCGGGCGCGCGTTGACCCGTCGCCCGCCGGTCGACCGCTGCTGCCCCGGCGCCCGGTAGGGCCCCGAGACGTAGGCGGCCTTGAACCGGTCCATCACGTCCTCGCCGAACTTGAGGTAGCCGACACCCGGCACCGGCGGCAGGTGGTAGGCGTCCGGCACGCCGATCGCGGCCCGGGACTCCGCGGCCGAGAAGGTGCGCAGACCGATCCGGTACGACAGGTAGGTGTCCAGGCCGCGTAGCTTGCCCTCCTCCAGGCGCTGCGAGGCCAGCAGCAGGTGAACGCCCAGCGAACGGCCGATCCGGCCGATCTGGATGAACATCTCGATGAAGTCGGGCTTGGCGGTGAGGAGCTCGGAGAACTCGTCGATGATCAGCACCAGCGACGGCAGCGGGTCCAGCGCCGCGCCGGCCGCCCGGGCCCGCTCGTACTCGTGGATGTTGGCGTAGTTGCCCGCCGAGCGCAGCAGCTCCTGGCGGCGGTGCAGCTCGCCCTCGATCGCGTCGCGCATGCGGTCGACCAGGGTGAGCTCGCCCTCCAGGTTGGTGATCACCGCGGAGGTGTGCGGCATGTCCGCCATGCCGGAGAAGGTCGCGCCGCCCTTGAAGTCGGCGAGGACGAAGTTCAGGATCTCCGAGGAGTGGGTCATCGCCAGCGCCAGCACCAGCGTGCGCAGCAGCTCCGACTTGCCGGAACCGGTCGCGCCCACGCACAGGCCGTGCGGGCCCATGCCCTCCAGCGCGGCCTCCTTGATGTCCAGGTAGACGTGCTCGCCGTTGGCGCCGACGCCGATCGGCACCCGCATCCGCTCGTGCTGGGCGCGCGGGCGCCAGCTGCGGGCCACGTCGAAGGAGCCCGGGTCGCCCGAGCCCATCATGTCGGTGAAGTCGAGGTTGGACAGCAGCGGTTCGTCGTCGCCGCCGGCCGAGATCCGGTACGGCGCCAACTGCCGCGCCAGCGCCTCGGACTGCCACACCGAGAGCAGGTCCGGCTTGCCGGTGTACGTCGCGCCGGAGGCCGAGCGCAGCACCAGCTCCTCGGCGCCGACCGTGATCATCAGGTGCCCGCTGGGCTCGTCGACCTCCCCCGGGACCACCTCGATGACCGTCACGCCCTGCACGCCCTCCGGGCTCGCCAGCAGCGAGTCGTGGGGCACCCCGGCGCCGTCCATGACGACCACCAGGTGCGGCTGGTCGGCCGGCGGGGCCACCTCCCGCACGAAGCGCTGGCGGCCGGCCAGTTCGTCCTGGAGCAGGTACTCCAGATCGCCCAGGTCGCTCGCGAACAGCCGGCGCGAGCCCGCGCCGTCGGCCTCCTTGCGGTGCTGGTTGTGCGGGAGCCACTTGGTCCACTCCCACTCCTCGGCCGCACCGGGCGCGGCCGCGACCGCCACCATCAGGTCGTCCGGCGAGTGCAGGGTGGTCAGCTGGGCGATCATCGCGCGCACGTTCCCGTACACCGAGTCCGGGTCCCCGCACACCGTGATGTGGTAGAAGGCCCGCAGCGAGACCGCCAGCGGCAGGTCCTGGAGGGTGCCGTGCGCCTTCAGGAAGGAGTGCATCGCGGCCGCCGACAGCGGCTCCAGCTCGTCCATCGGCGCGGTCTGCGGCGCCACCAGCGGCGTGGACAGCTGCACCGGCCCGAGGCCCACCCGGATCTGGGCGAAGTCGCCGTCCCCGGTGCGCCGTTCCCACAGCCGCCGGCCGTCCTCGACGATCGACCAGAGCTGGTCCGGCGCCGGGTTCAGGAACAGCAGCGCACCGCGCTGGCGCTCGGCCGTGCGGCGCACCTGGCGGCGGGTCTGCTGGAGGTACTTCAGGTAGTCGCGCCGCTCGTCGGCCATCGCGGTCGAACCGCCCTTGCGGGCCCGGACGATCTGCGCCAGCGCCATGCCGAGCGTCGAGGCGATCATCAGACCGCCCATGATCTTCATCGGCGCCGCGGCGCCCGGCGAGAAGAAGAAGACCGCCGAGCCGCCCATGCCCATCATGGGCAGGAGGCTCATCAGCCAGTCCTCGCCGCCCTGCCGGGGCAGTTCGGGCGGGCTCACCAGCTCCACCGGTTCGTCCGGCACGGTGGGCGGGTACGCCCTGGCCGGTCGCTTGACCGTGATCACACCCATGTGTCATCCACCCCGCGGCGTCGATCGATCACTTCGGCATCAGCCCTCTGCGATATGCGTACGGTCCGTACGGGAATCCGGTGGCTGAGGACGCCCCACCCAGCGCAGCCCCCGTACCTTTGCGCAGGCGCCGATCCTAACGGTCGCTCCCGCACCGCCTGCCAGGGCCCGGTACGCACCGGCACCGGACACGAACCGAACGGGTAGGGTAACGCCGCGCCAACTCGCGGCCCGGTCGGGCCGGTTCCACAGCAACACCGAGCGCCGCCGTGCCTCGGCACCGTCAACAAGGGGGAGCGCCAAGTGCGTCGAAGGATCGAGGTGGGGGCCCTCATGGGCGAGCGCTGCGAGGTGGGCGCATGAGCGCCGCCGCGACGGGCTACTGCCGGGTGACCGTCGTCGCCCCGGACCGCCGGATCGACGTCGCCCTGCCCGAGGACGTCCCGCTCGCGGACGTCTATCCCGAGGTGCTGCGGCTGGCCAACCAGAGCCAGCCCGACGGCACCCCCACCGGCTTCCACCTGGTCCGCCGCGACGGCACGGTGCTGGACAGCGGGCTGCCGCTGGCCGCCCAGCAGGTCCGCGACGGCGACCTGCTGGCGCTGCGCCCCTTCGCCGAGTCGCTGCCGCCGGCCGTCTACGACGACGTCGCCGACGCGATCGCCAGCGCCGTCGAGGCCGACCGCCGGTTCTGGACCGCCGAGCTGATGCGCGGCTTCGGCCTGATCGGCGCCGGGGTGCTGCTCACCCTGCTCGGCTTCGCGCTCTGGTTCTCCGACCTGCGCCACGACATGCACGGCCTGCCGGGCCTCCTGGCCGGCGTCACCGCCGTCGTGCTGACCGCGCTCGCCGGGGTGCGCGCCCGGGTCTACCAGGACGCCCACGCGGCCGTCGCGCTCGGCCTCGGCGCGCTGCCGCACGCCATGATCGGCGGCAGCGGCCTGATCGCCGTCGCCCACCCGTGGGACGGCCCCGGCCGGCTCCAGTTCCTGGCCGGCTGCGTCGCCGTCCTGGTGGTCGCCGTGCTGTTGGCCGGCCTGCTGCCGGAGCGGGACGCGGTGTTCGTCGCCGCCGCCCTGGTCTCCACCGCCGGCGCGCTCGCCACCTTCGCGGCCGTCCTGCTGCCGGAGACCCCGGCCGGGCACATCGCCGCCGTCACCGGGGTCGCCGCCGTCGCCGTGATCGGCTTCCTGCCCAGCCTCTCCGCCCGCTTCGCCCGGCTGCCGGTCGGCTTCAGCGCCCCCGGCCAGACCCGCACCCGCAGCCGCGACTACGACGAGGAGGCCGAGCGCGCCGAGGCCGTCCAGTACGAGAAGATCGCGCACCAGGCCCGCCGCGGCCACGAGGTGCTGGTCGGCCTGGTCGGCGGCTGCGCCGCGGTCGTGGTCGGCGCCTGCGCCGTCCTCGGCTTCACCGACGAGACCTTCCCCGAGCTGCTCGCGCTCGCCCTGGGCCTGACCACCATGCTGCGCGCCCGGCTGTTCCGCTACACCGCGCAGGTGCTCAGCCTCACCGTGGCCGGCCTGCTCGGCCTGAGCCTGCTGATCGTCGGGCTCTCCCTGCACACCCCGCAGTTCTTCCTGCGGGCGGCCGGCTCCACCACCGAGCTCGACCTGCGGACGATCTGGCTGACCGGCTCGATCGCCTTCGGTGCCGCGCTGCTCACCGCGATCGCCCTGGTGGTGCCGCGGCTCGGGGTCTCCCCGTTCTGGGGGCGCATCCTGGACCTGGTGGACAGCCTCACCCTGATCTCGCTGGTCCCGCTGGCGCTCGCCGTGCTGGACATCTACCGGCTGGTCCGCGGCGCCACCAGCTGACCCGGGCGGCCCGCCCCCGTGCCGCCCACCCGGCCCGCCGAACGGCCGGGTGGGCGGCACTGGTACGCTTGGCCTCCGAGCGCAGCCGTCTGTCCGCCGCCCCTCCGTGGGCCGCGGAGTGCGGGCCGCGCTCGCGACACCGAGTTCTCGATGAGTCCTGTGTTGTCGACCAGGACCGCTCGGTAGACCCCGAAGGAGTTGCAGTGGCTCTCGCCTCTGACGTCAAGAAGCAGATCATCGCCGAGTTCGGCCAGAAGGAGGGCGACACCGGCTCCCCCGAGGTCCAGGTGGCCATGCTCTCCCGTCGCATCTCGGACCTGACCGAGCACCTCAAGGCCCACAAGCACGACCACCACTCGCGTCGTGGCCTGCTGATCCTGGTCGGCCAGCGCCGTCGCCTGCTCCAGTACCTGGCCAAGAAGGACATCGAGCGCTTCCGTACGCTCGTCGACCGCCTGGGCATCCGCCGCGGTGCCGCCGGCGGCGCCCGCTAAGACCGCCGCTCGGGGCGGCTCCCCACACCGGGGAGCCGCCCCTCGCGCGTATGCCGCGGTGGTTGAACCGCGGCGCCCGGAGATAACAACTCGCGCGCACCTCCCCAGGTGGCCGAGGATTGCACCGTAGGGTTGTGGGCATGCCGGGTGATGGCGCACCAGCGCGCCACCCGGGCAGCAGGACCCGAACCCCCCGCGGGACGAAGGCTTCAAACGGAAGCCGCCCGCATCCGAGAGAGCGTCCAGACGCGGACCGCCCTTCCCGGCCCGGCAGCCGTGAGGCGCCGGTCCTCGGTAGTGGCCGTCGGAACCCCCGCAGACCGAGCGGGGCATTCCGGAGGCTTCGATCGAAGACCGGCCCGACTGCCGCCCTCCCCGAGGAGGGCCCGGGGCCCACCGCAGCAGTGCGCGGGGACGCTCTCCCGGAGAACGTACGAAAGAGGAGATCTTCCAGGTGGAAGAGAACGTGTTCTACGCCGAGGCCGTGATCGACAACGGTTCCTTCGGCACCCGTACCATCCGCTTCGAGACCGGCCGCCTGGCCCGTCAGGCCGCCGGCTCCGCCGTGGCCTACCTGGACGACGACACCATGGTGCTGTCGGCCACCAGCGCGTCCAAGCAGCCGAAGGAGCACTTCGACTTCTTCCCGCTGACCGTGGACGTCGAGGAGCGGATGTACGCCGCGGGCCGCATCCCCGGCTCGTTCTTCCGTCGCGAGGGCCGGCCGTCCGAGGACGCGATCCTCACCTGCCGCCTGATCGACCGCCCGCTGCGCCCGTCCTTCGTCAAGGGCCTGCGCAACGAGGTCCAGGTCGTCGTCACCGTGATGGCGCTCAACCCCGACCACCTGTACGACGTGGTCGCCATCAACGCCGCCTCCGCCTCCACCCAGCTGGCGGGCCTGCCGTTCTCCGGCCCGATCGGCGGCGTGCGCGTCGCGCTGATCAACGGCCAGTGGGTCGCCTTCCCGACCCACAGCGAGCTGGAGTCGGCCGTCTTCGACATGGTCGTCGCCGGTCGCGTCCTGCCGGACGGCGACGTCGCGATCATGATGGTCGAGGCCGAGGCCACCGACAAGACCGTCAAGCTGGTCGAGGGCGGCGCCGAGGCGCCGACCGAGGAGGTCGTCGCCTCCGGCCTGGAGGCCGCGAAGCCGTTCATCAAGGTCCTGTGCGCCGCGCAGTCCCAGCTGGCCGCCCAGGCCGCCAAGCCGACCGGCGAGTTCCCGGTCTTCCTGGACTACCAGGACGACGTCCTCGCCGCGCTGACCGCCGCCGTCAAGGACGAGCTCGCCCAGGCCCTGACCATCGCGGGCAAGCAGGAGCGCAACAACGAGCTGGACCGCGTCAAGGCGCTGGCCGCCGAGAAGCTGCTGCCCGAGTTCGAGGGCCGCGAGAAGGAGATCAGCGCCGCCTACAACGCGCTGACCAAGAAGATCGTCCGCGAGCGCGTCATCACGGACAAGGTCCGCATCGACGGCCGCGGCGTCACCGACATCCGCACCCTGGCCGCCGAGGTCGAGGCCATCCCGCGGGTGCACGGCTCGGCCCTGTTCGAGCGCGGCGAGACCCAGATCCTGGGCGTCACCACGCTGAACATGCTGCGCATGGAGCAGCAGCTGGACACGCTCTCCCCGGAGACGCGCCGCCGCTACATGCACAACTACAACTTCCCGCCGTACTCCGTCGGTGAGACCGGCCGCGTGGGCTCGCCCAAGCGCCGCGAGATCGGCCACGGCGCGCTGGCCGAGCGGGCGATCCTGCCCGTGCTGCCGACCCGCGAGGAGTTCCCCTACGCCATCCGCCAGGTCTCCGAGGCGCTGAGCTCCAACGGCTCCACCTCGATGGGCTCGGTCTGCGCCTCGACCATGTCGCTGCTGAACGCCGGTGTGCCGCTGAAGGCCGCCGTCGCCGGCATCGCCATGGGCCTGATCTCCCAGGAGATCGACGGCGAGACCCACTACGTCACGCTGACCGACATCCTCGGCGCCGAGGACGCGTACGGCGACATGGACTTCAAGGTCGCCGGTACCCGCAACTTCATCACCGCCCTCCAGCTGGACACCAAGCTGAACGGCATTCCGGCGTCGGTGCTCGCCGCCGCGCTGAAGCAGGCCAAGGACGCCCGCCTGCACATCCTCGACGTGATGAACGAGGCCATCGACTCGCCCGACGAGATGTCCCCGAACGCGCCGCGCATCATCACCATCAAGATCCCGGTGGACAAGATCGGTGAGGTCATCGGCCCCAAGGGCAAGATGATCAACCAGATCCAGGAGGACACCGGCGCCGAGATCACGATCGAGGACGACGGCACCATCTACATCGGTGCCGCCGACGGCCCGGCCGCCGAGGCCGCCCGCACCACGATCAACCAGATCGCCAACCCGACCATGCCGGAGGTCGGCGAGCGCTACCTGGGCACCGTGGTCAAGACCACGACGTTCGGCGCGTTCGTGTCGCTGATGCCGGGCAAGGACGGCCTGCTGCACATCTCGCAGATCCGCAAGCTGGCCGGCGGCAAGCGCGTGGAGAACGTCGAGGACGTCCTCGGCGTCGGCGCCAAGGTCCAGGTCGAGATCGCCGAGATCGACCCCCGCGGCAAGCTCTCCCTGATCCCGGTCATCGAGGGCGAGGAGGGCGGCGAGGCCGCTTCCGAGTGAAGCGCCGCTAGCTGACCCCCGCGGCCCGTACGCCTCCCGGCGTGCGGGCCGCACCCCGTTGTCCACGCGTTCGTCCGCACGTGCCCCCCGCGCGTGCGTTTCCTCTGGAGGTACCCCCCGTGGCGCAGGCCCCGGCGGTAAAGCAGCGTCCCGGCACCACCCGGACCCTGCTCAAGGGCGTCGACGGCGCCGGCACGGTGCGCCGCACCGTGCTCCCCGGCGGCCTTCGGGTCGTCACCGAAACCCTGCCGACGGTGCGCTCCGCGACCTTCGGCATCTGGGTCGGCGTCGGCTCGCGGGACGAGACCCCGCAGCTCAACGGCGCCACCCACTACCTGGAGCACCTGCTCTTCAAGGGCACCGAGCGGCGCAGCGCGCTGGACATCTCGGCCGCCCTGGACGCGGTCGGCGGCGAGATGAACGCCTTCACCGCGAAGGAGAACACCTGCTACTACGCCCGGGTCCTGGACACCGACCTGCCGCTGGCCATCGACGTGGTCTGCGACATGCTCACCGGTTCGCTGATCCGCCCCGAGGACGTGGAGGCCGAGCGCGGCGTCATCCTCGAGGAGATGGCGATGGCCGAGGACGACCCGGGCGACGTGGTGCACGACCTGTTCGCCAAGGTGATCTTCGGCAGCGGCCCGCTCGGCCGCCCGATCCTCGGCACCCAGGAGACCATCAGGACGCTCACCCGGGACCAGATCGCCGGCTTCTACCGCCGCCGCTACCGGCCCGAGCACCTGGTCGTCGCCGCGGCCGGCAACCTCGACCACCGGAAGGTGGTCAAGCAGGTCGAGCAGGCCTTCGCGCCGGTGCTGGCGGCCTCCACCGCCGCCCCCGCCGAGGCCCGCCGCGGCGTGAAGGCGCTGCGCACGGCCGGCCGGGTCGAGGTGCTCAACCGCTCCACCGAGCAGGCCCACCTGGTGCTGGGCGTGCCCGGCGTGCCGCGGCACGACGAGCGCCGCTGGGCGATGGGCGTGCTCAACGCGGCCCTCGGCGGCGGGATGAGCTCCCGGCTGTTCCAGGAGGTCCGCGAGAAGCGCGGCCTGGCGTACTCGGTCTACTCGTACTCCTCGTCCTACGCGGACAGCGGCCTGTTCGGCATCTACGCCGGCTGCCAGCCCAAGCGGGTCGAGGAGGTGCTGCGGATCTGCCGCGCCGAGCTGGCCAAGGTGGTCGAGGAGGGCATCACCGAGGAGGAGCTGCAGCGGGCGATCGGCCAGATCTCCGGCTCCACCGTGCTCGGCATGGAGGACACCGGCTCGCTGATGAACCGGATCGGCAAGGCCGAGCTGAGCTACGGGCACCACCTGTCGGTGGACGACATGCTGGAGCGGATCGCGTCGGTGACCCTGGAGGACGTCCACGCGGTGGCCCGTGATGTGCTGGGCGCGTACCGGCCGTCGCTCGCCCTGATCGGCCCGGTCAACGACAAGCGGGCCGCCAAGCTCGCCGATCTGCTGGTCTGATCCGCCGGTTTCCGGGTGAGAGGAATTTTGCTATGACGCTGCGTGTCGCCGTGATCGGCGCCAGGGGACGGATCGGCTCCGAGGCGGTCAAGGCCGTCGAGGCCGCGCCGGACCTGGAGCTGGTCGCCACCCTCGGCCGCGGGTCCGAGCCGCGGGAGCTGACCGAGGCCGGGGCGCAGGTCGCGGTCGAGCTGACCCACCCGGACTCGGTGATGGGGAACCTGGACTACTGCCTGCACCACGGCATCCACGTGGTCACCGGCACCACCGGCTGGACGGACGAGCGGCTCGCCACCGTCCGCGGCTGGCTGGACGAGGCCCCGGAGCTCGGCCTGCTGATCGCGCCGAACTTCTCCATCGGCGCCATCCTCGGCATGAAGTTCTCGCAGGTCGCCGCCCGGTACTTCGAGTCGGTCGAGGTGGTCGAGCTGCACCACGACCGCAAGGCGGACGCCCCCAGCGGCACCGCTACCCGCACCGCCCAGCTGATCGCCGCGGCCCGGGCCGAGGCCGGCCGCCCGCCGCAGCAGGACCCGACCACCCACAGCCTGCCCGGCGCGCGCGGCGCCGACGTGGACGGGGTGCCGGTGCACGCGGTGCGGCTGCGCGGCCTGCTCGCCCACCAGCAGGTGATGTTCGGCGACACCGGCGAGACGCTCACCATCCGGCACGACTCGCTGCACCACAGCAGCTTCATGCCGGGCATCCTGCTGGGCGTGCGCAAGGTGGTCGGCACGCCGGGGCTGACCTTCGGCCTCGAACACTTCCTGGACCTGTGACCGTGTCGATCCCCAGGAGCGCGTCATGACCTCCCGTACCGGATTCTTCGTCCTGTCCGGCGTGCTGCTGCTGGTCGCCCTGGTCTGCGTGGGCGAGGGCGTCCAGCTGATCGCGACCGGCAAGCCGCTCGGCATCGGCATCGGGGTCTGCGCCTTCGTGATCCCGGTGATCGGCGTCTGGTTCCTGCGCCAGACCGTCCGCTTCGGCCGGGACAGCGAGCGGTTGGCCCGCGAACTGGAGGCCGAGGGCGGCCTGCCGGTGGACGAGCTGAAGCGCAGCAAGGGCGGGCGGATCGACCGGGCCTCGGCCGACGCGGTGTTCGCCCGCCGCCAGGCCGAGGCACAGGACGCGCCGGGCGACTGGCGGGTCTGGTTCCGCCTCGCCGTGGCCTACGCCGACGCCGGCGACACCCCGCGCGCCCGCAAGACCATGCAGCACGCCATCAGGCTGCACAGCACCGAACCCGCAAGGAGTAACGCGTGAGCGACGAACCGACGGCCCCCAGCTTCCGCAGCGACGTGACGGTGGAGCTGGTCCGCAGCGCCGCCGCCGACTCGGACGTCATCTGGGCGGCCCGGGTCTCGACCGCGGGCGAGCAGTCCCTGGAGGCCCTCCAGCAGGACCCGGAGAAGTCCAAGGGCCTGATCAACTTCCTGATGCGCGACCGGCACGGCACGCCCTTCGAGCACAACTCGATGACCTTCTTCATCAGCGCGCCGATCTTCGTGTTCCGGGAGTTCCACCGGCACCGCAGCGGCTGGTCGTACAACGAGGAGTCCGGCCGCTACCGCGAGCTCCAGCCGGTCTTCTACGTCCCGGGCGAGGAGCGCAAGCTGGTCCAGCAGGGCCGCCCCGGCAAGTACGAGTTCCACGAGGGCACGCCCGAGCAGCACCGGACCACCACCGGGGCGATGGAGGCCGCGTACCGCGAGTCCTACGCCCGCTACCAGGAGATGCTGGCCGCCGGGGTGGCCCGCGAGGTGGCCCGCGCGGTGCTGCCGGTGGGCCTGTTCTCCTCGATGTACGCGACCTGCAACTCGCGCTCGCTGATGCACTTCCTGTCGCTGCGCACCCGGCGGGAGAACTCGGCGGTGCCGTCCTTCCCGCAGCGCGAGATCGAGATGGTCGCCGAGCAGATGGAGGAGCAGTGGGCCCGGCTCATGCCGCTCACCCATGCGGCCTTCGAGAAGCACGGCCGAGTCGCCCCCTGACCTGGGACGACAGGCATATGGGCAGAGTGTCTGGCATGTCTGGATTGCGGCTTTTCTAGCCGCTCCCTACATTCGTGAACACGGATTCCGGTGCTGCCCGAACCCCCGAGCGGGCAGCACCGGGATCCCACGTCCGCGCCACCGACGCGCTACACCTGTCCGAACACCGGACCGGCATGGGTAACGCCCCACCGCCTACGAGTAGCTTTGGACGCATGGCTCCGACCTCCACCCCCCAGACGCCGTTCGGCCGGGTCCTGACCGCGATGGTCACCCCGTTCACCGCCGACGGCGCGCTCGACCTCGACGGCGCCCAGCGCCTCGCCACGCACCTCGTGGACTCCGGCAACGACGGCCTCGTCGTCAACGGCACCACCGGTGAGTCCCCGACCACCAGCGACGCCGAGAAGGCCCAGCTGGTCCGCGCCGTGGTCGAGGCGGTCGGGGACCGCGCCCACGTGGTGGCCGGCGTCGGGACCAACGACACCCACCACAGCGTCGAGCTGGCCCGGCAGGCGGAGGCCGCCGGAGCGCACGGCCTGCTGGTGGTCACGCCGTACTACAGCAAGCCCCCGCAGGAGGGCCTGTACCGGCACAACGTCGCCGTCGCCGACGCGACCGGGCTGCCGGTCATGCTGTACGACATCCCGGGCCGCAGCGGGGTCGCGCTGAGCCACGAGACGTTGGTCCGCCTCGGCGAGCACCCGCGGATCGTCGCCAACAAGGACGCCAAGGGCGACCTCGGCGCCGCGGCCTGGGCGATCGCCCGCGCCGACCTCGCCTGGTACTCCGGCGACGACATCCTCAACCTGCCGCTGCTGTCCGTCGGGGCCGTCGGCGTGGTCAGTGTCGTCGGGCACGTGGTGGCGGCGGACCTGCGGGCGATGATCGAGGCCTTCCTGGCGGGTGATGTGGTCAAGGCCACGAGCATCCACCAGCGCCTGCTGCCGGTGTTCAGCGGTATGTTCCGCACCCAGGGCGTGATCCTGAGCAAGGCGGCACTGGAGCTCCAGGGACTGCCGGCCGGCCCGCTGCGGCTGCCGCTGGTGGGAGCGACGCCCGAGGAGATCGGGCGACTGAGGCAGGATCTCGCCTCCGGCGGGGTACACCTCTAACAGACACGGACGTGCGCGCCCCGGCTCGCCGGATCCTCCCAGGGTCCGCCGCTGGACCGGATCGAAGGCGCGAGAGCACAGACCCAGTAGGAAAACGACACTGAGTACGCACGCCATATGTCTCCAGGGGGAGGACCCCGGGCATATGGCGTGCGTCGTGAGGAGAGTCTTTTGAGCCACCCGCACCCCGAGCTCGGCGCGCCCCCGGCACTGAAGGAGGGCGCCCTCCGCATCACTCCGCTCGGCGGCCTCGGCGAGATCGGCCGCAACATGACGGTCCTCGAGTACGGCGACCGCATCCTGATCATCGACTGCGGCGTCCTCTTCCCCGAGGACGAGCAGCCCGGCGTGGACCTGATCCTCCCGGACTTCAGCTACATCCGGGACCGCCTCGACAAGGTCGACGGCATCGTCCTCACCCACGGGCACGAGGACCACATCGGCGCCGTCCCGTTCCTGCTGCGGGAGAACCCGGACATCCCGCTGATCGGCTCCAAGCTGACCCTGGCGCTGATCGAGGCCAAGCTCGCCGAGCACCGCATCCGGCCGTACGTCCTGGAGGTCAAGGAGGGGGAGCGCGAGCGCATCGGCCCCTTCGACTGCGAGTTCATCGCGGTCAACCACTCCATCCCGGACGCCCTGGCCGTGGCGGTCCGCACCCCCGCCGGCATGGTCGTGGCCACCGGCGACTTCAAGATGGACCAGCTGCCGCTGGACGGCCGCCTGACCGACCTGCCGACCTTCGCCAAGCTGGCGGAGGAGGGCATGGACCTGCTGCTGGTGGACTCCACCAACGCCGAGGTCCCCGGCTTCATCCCGCACGAGCGGGACATCTCGGCGGCGCTGCGGAACGTCTTCGCGAACGCCGACCGGCGGATCATCGTGGCCTCGTTCGCGAGCCACGTGCACCGCATCCAGCAGGTGCTGGACGCCGCCCACGAGTACGGCCGGAAGGTCGCCTTCGTCGGCCGCTCGATGGTCCGCAACATGGGCATCGCCCGCGACCTCGGGTATCTGAAGGTCCCCGGCAACATGGTCGTGGACGTCAAGCAGCTGGACGACCTGCCGGACAAGGAGGTCGTGCTGATCTGCACCGGTTCGCAGGGCGAGCCGATGGCGGCGCTGTCCCGGATGGCCAACCGCGACCACCAGATCCGCATCGTCGAGGGCGACACCGTCGTCCTGGCCTCCTCGCTTATCCCGGGCAACGAGAACGCCGTCTACCGGGTGATCAACGGCCTGACCCGCTGGGGCGCCAAGGTCGTGCACAAGGGCAACGCCAAGGTGCACGTCTCCGGCCACGCCTCGGCCGGCGAGCTGCTGTACTTCTTCAACATCTGCAAGCCGCGCAACCTGATGCCGGTCCACGGCGAGTGGCGCCACCTGCGCGCGGCCGCCGAGCTGGGCGTCGCCACCGGGGTGCCGCGCAACCGCGTGGTCATCGCCGAGGACGGCGTCTGCGTCGACCTGGAGGGCGGCGTCGCCCGGATCGTCGGCAAGGTGCAGGCCGGGTACGTCTACGTGGACGGCTCCTCGGTCGGCGACATCAGCGAGGCCTCGCTCAAGGACCGCAGGATCCTCGGCGAGGAGGGCTTCATCTCGGTCTTCGTCGCGGTCGACTCCGCCAACGGCAAGATCGTCGGCGGTCCGACCATCCAGGCCCGTGGCTCCGGCATCGACGACCACGCGTTCGCCCCGGTGGTCGCCAGGCTCCAGGAGGCACTGGACCGCTCGGCGAGCGACGGCGTGCTGGACCCCCGTCAGGTGCAGCAGCTGGTCCGCCGGACCATCGGCAAGTGGGTCGCGGACAACTACCGCCGCCGGCCGATGATCCTGCCGGTCGTGGTCGAGGTCTGACGCTCGCCCGAGACCGGCTGAGGCCGATTTGACGTGGGGCGACCCGGTGCGTAGTGTTCTCCGGGTTGCCCCACGGGACGGCCCCTCGGAAACGGGCTCGAATCTGAATTCGAGAACGACCGGGGAAAACGGACCGAAGAACTCTGCTAGAGTTCGGGAGCGCCGAAAGGCGAAAGCAAATCGGATGAATTGAAACTCCGGAAAACGGAGCGGAAAACGTCTGATAAGCTGGAAACACGAAAGAACGAAGCCCGGAGGGCCTGCTGGAAGGCGGCTCGAAGGAAGCGTCCGTTCC
>NZ_JBIAVL010000032.1:0-45179 GCF_042894165.1 Kitasatospora sp. NPDC001547
CAGACCCAGAGGTGCGCAAGGAGGCCCGGCTCGCAGCAGCCGAGATCACCACCGTCGAGTCGGAGGGTCTCACCCACAACTCTTGACTATTGCTCTCGCCGTCACGCCCGTCGAGGCATCGAGCACGGCTCCGGACTTAGCACTCCGCTGGGGCGTGGAACGCGCCTTCGCTGCCGTTCACTGGTTCCGCCGCCTGCGCGTCCGCTGGGAGATCCGCGATGACAACCCCGGGGCCTTCCTGAGCCTGGGATGCGCACTCATCTGCTGGCACCGGCTCTCGCGGCCGGGCCCGGGAGGCTCCTGCTCAGTAGCCTCCTCGATGCAGGTCCTTCGATCGGGGCTTTACTACCGTAGGGGTCGAGCGGCCAGGGCGGTGCCTGCGGTGACCAGTGCACAGAAGGGCCTGCACCGTCAGCATGGAGCTGAGGATGCAGGCCCTTCTGTGTTTCTGGCCGGACTCATAACCCGGTTATTGCGAGGACAGTCCGGGGCCGGACCGCCATCACCAGGGCGCCCATAACCCGGTTATGGGTGTCAGTCCCGGAGACTGTCGATCAGTGCCTCGGCCAGCTCGTACACCTCGGTCTTGTCGAGGACGGACCGCACGGCCCTGGCGAAGGCGTCGATGTCATGCCAGTCGACGTCCGGGATTGACGCGGGCTCCGCATGCGGCGCGCGCGGTTCCGGCACGCCGCCTGAGTCGGCGACGACCACCGCAGTCTCCTGAGGCGTCGGTGTCCGGGAATCCGCAGTTGCACCGACAGGGCTCTCGAGGCGCGGTGCTGGCGGTACCGGGGCCGGATCGGCGGGGCGCGGAGCGGGATCAGCTGCCGGAGGGGGAGTAGCCGGAAGGTCCTTTCCTGAGCTGACCGGGGGGACGGCCGGCCTGCCAGCAGGCGCGGACGCGACCGGGGGCTTGGCGAGAGACGCTTCGTAGGTGCTGAGCTGTTCCTCGGCCGGAAGGCTGGTGTAGGCCCGGGCGGCCTTCACCCCGAGTTCGCCGGAGGCAACCTTGGCCTGGAGTTCCGGGACCAGACCAAGGAGCGCGATGCGGAAGGACACGAACGCCTGGGTCTTGCCGATGCCCTTGGCAACCTTGCTCTGGGACATCCCGCGCCCCGCCGGCGGCTTGTCCGTGAGGACCCGCAGGGTGTGGGCCTCCTGGATCGGGGTGAGCCCTACTCGGAGCAGGTTCTCTGCCACGGCCCACACGAGCGGGTCCTCTGCCGCGTTCTCGTTGACGAACGCCGGTACCTCGGTGAGCCCGGCCCGGCGGGCCGCCTCCAACCGGCGGTGGCCCGCGACGACGACATACTGGCGGCCCGCGATCTTCTTGGCGTGCTGAGGGTTGTGCCTCAGGAACGCCGTAGCGGTACAGACCGTCAGCGGTGTGATCACACCGACGCTCTCGACACTGGTGGCCAGGTCCAGGAACTCCTGGTCGGTCTCGTCGATGACGCCCCGAGGGTTGTCCGGGTTGTGTGCGATCTGCGTGACGTTCAGGACCGGGGGCCGGGGAGCGGCGTGGGTGGGTTCGTCGAGGGGCTCGCCGTCGAGCATGTCGGCGAGATTGACGCGGCGAGTCATCGGGCGTTTCCGTTCAGGTTGAGCTCCAGGGCCAGCTTGAAGAAGTCCTCCCGGGCCTCGAAGGAGGCCCGGTTGGGCTTGTACTGGGTGACGACCAGGCCTTCTGCAGCGGCGCGGGAGTGCACCTTGTAGTGGCGCACGACGGTCTTCGCCAGGGGGAAGCCGTTCTTCTCCACGAACTCCTGGGTCTGCCGTAGGTCGACGTCGCCGTCGCGCGGGTCCCAGTTGTTGATGACGACGGTGTAGGGCAGGCCGCGAGGCTCGACGATCTGGCGGACCGTGCGGACGGTCGGCTTGAAGCCCAGAGGCTCCGGCTCGATCGGCAGGATCACGCTGTCGGCGTTGTCCAGGACGGCCCGGAGGATGTCCGCGGCCTTACCGTCGCCGAGCGGGTCGGCGGTGGTGTCGTCGTCGGACAGGTCGAGCCAGCCCGGGGTGTCGACGAAGATGTGCCGGACACTCTTGACTGCACGCAGCTTGCGTAGCGACCCGAGGTCGTTGTGGGCCTGGGTGAAGAGGAAGGGAAGTTCGTCGCCGACGCGGTTGGACCACCACGCCGTCGAGCCCTGCGGGTCGACGGAGACGGCGAGAACGGGGGGTTGTTCGCCGGCCTTGCGGCCGATGACCTCGGCGGTGACGGCGGCGAGGTTGACGGTCAGCGTCGACTTGCCGACGCCGCCCTTCTGGTTCAGAAGGACATGCACGTGTGCCATGGAAGCTCCGTGTGATTCCCAGTTGGCTGGTACTTCGGACCGACACAGGATGTCAGAACATCCAGGTCAGGTCGCACACGGGTAGCCGATCCGGGCGTGGCGGACCCAGAGCAGGCCCCCTGCGGCAGGGCACTGGCTGCGTGCTGCATGCAAGAGACCGGACGGAATGCAGGACACCACACCGTCTTCGAGCGAGACGACCAGGAGAGAGGTCTCGCCTCGTTCAGGCGCGGTGGTTTGACGAGCCGTGGTGCGCTGTTCTTCAATCTGAGCGGGCCCGTGAGCGCCCGGCTGCGCAGCCTTTGGCATCCCCCGAGGCTTGCTGCATAGGACCAGCCCCAAGCTCGCGTTCACTGGTCTCCATCGTCACACGATCCACAGTGCCGGTCCTCGGGGGCATCGCCGGCATGGAAGATGTGACCATGGTGGACCCGATCTCCTCCAAGCTGGAGCTGACCGCCGCACGGCGCCGCTTCACCGGTGAGCCGCACCGGCTCCTGCTGGCGATGATGCAGGCGGGCGAGGACATCCGAACCGTGCCGGATGCCAGCACCGAACAGGCTGACCTCGAGGCGGAAGTCTTCCTCCAGGTCTGCAAGGCCGGCGGCTTCTCGCCTCACCCGGCAGGCATCATCAACGTCCGCCCGCGAAGCGCCATGCAGCTGGCCATCCGTCTGGTTAGTGAGCCCTACATCGTCCGACACTGGGCCGAGCGCCTGTTGCCACAGCACTACCCGGACATTGCTCCTGACCCGGTGGACCAGTTCAATGGCGTGCCCGGCGTGCGCTACCAGACCACGTCCGGAGCCGTCCGCCTGTACCGGCCGGGCCACGACGCCGAAATCCGTCTTACCGGATTCCCAACACGCTGGTGGAACCGCATGGCGACAGCGGTGGGACAAACGGAACTGGCCGCAGAAGCGGACTGGACATCCCTTGAGCGATCAGTGCACACATCCCGCTGTCTGTACGACAGCGACGACACCCGGCTCGCCTCCCCACTTCTGCGCCGCATCCGCGTAACGGTCGGCAGCGGCACCGTCAATGCAACCGAGGCCTGGACCAGCGGGCACAGCTTGAGAGTTGAGACAACCGACGGCCCCCCGTGCGAGCAACTCGTGGACGGGCTGCGCACCAGCCCTGGCTGGCAGCTGGAGCGCGGATGTTGCAACTGCGGATCTGCATCTCGTGTCGGGTGCGGTCTCGACTTCCGGGTGCCCCGGACCGGGCAGGTCGTCGACTACTCGAATCTCCGCTGGCAGAGGACAGTGGACCAGCGGTGCCGAGACCGAATCGCGGAAATGAACGGCCAGGCGTTCGCATAGATCCAAGGCTCGCGTCGCCGTCGGTCTCCATCCGGGAGGTGTCCAGGCCGCATGCCGCGAGCTGTTCGGTGAGGCTGCGGCCGCGGGAGCGCCGACGCCAGCAGCACAGAGGCTCTCCACCGTCGAGGCTCGCCCCGCGCTGCCCAGGCAAATCCCCTCGCCACGGACCCGGTCTCTGGGTGGTCGGGTCGGCGAGGAGGACGGCGTCGGGATCGGCGCGGTTGTCTTGGGTCCGCGATGGTCGCCTACGGGGCCGGGGCGGCGGAGGGGTCGCGGGTGATGGTGTAGCCGAACTCGAAGTCGTCGCCGGACATGCGGGTGTCGTTGACTTCCAGCACGGTGCCGGCGGGGCTTGAGGTAGTGCGCACGACGCGCAGCAGCGGCACGCCCTTGGGCAGGGCCAGGCGCTCGGCCTCCTTGGGGGAGGGCATCCGGGCGCCGAGGCCCTCGTGCCAGGCGAGGGGGCCGTGGCCCATCTGCTCCAGCAGGTCGTAGATGCCGCCGGGGCCGGTGTCGCGTTCGGCCAGGCGGGTGCCGCGCGCCAGCGGGGCGGGCAGGTAGCTGGTGGCGAGCTGTTTGGGTGCGCGGGTGTCGGGGTCGCCCATGACGCGGTCGCGGATGAGGACGTTCTCGCCGGGTTGGACGCCGAGGACGGGCGCGAGGTCGCGTGGGGCGGGCCCCCAGTCGATGGTGGGTGGTTCCAGTGCCACCCAGGGCTGGGCCGCGGGGTCGAAGTAGTAGCCGCGTTCGTCGCGGTAGACGGTCCTGGTGCGTAGCAGGCGCAGCCGGGCGGGGACGGGTCGTACCACGGTGCCGCGTCGGCGGACCGGCTCGACCAGGCCCTCGTTCTCCAGCTCAGAGACGGCTTCTCGGGCGGTCTGCTTGGCGATGCCGTACTGCTGGGCGATTTCTTCCAGCTTCGGCAGTGCGGTGCCTTCGGGGTAGTCCCCGCGCTCGATCGCGGTGCGCAGGTCGGTGGCGACCTGCCGGTAGGCAGGGACGTTCATTGAGCCTCCTTGTTCACTCGCGGCACGCCAGAACCAGATTAGGACTAGGCCTATTGACGGCCTGTCGGTCCAGGTCGAGCATAGTCCTAGCCCTAACACGGTTGGTGGTGGGGCACATCCTCGTTGTTCCCCGCCGGGCACCCCGGCCCCTCACCGCTGCACACACGCACCAGCCGCCGCCAAAAGGCCGTGCCGCCCACTGCCCCACCGGGACTTGCAACCGCCCGGTATCACCCACGCCTCCCCGGCCTCACGGCCCAGCAGAGGCCTTCGGTACCACCCGCCCAGCCCACACTCGGGAGCAACCATGCACGCCCTCACCCCCGACACCCTGGAACAGACCACCAGGCTGCTCCAAGACGTCGTCACCGCCGGCCTGGCACACAAAAGCGCCGAGAGCGTCTACGCCGCCCGCGCCACCACCGCGCAGCTGCGCGTCCTCCTGCTCAGCGACCTCCCCGACGCCCCGTCCAGCCCCAAGCAGATCTGGCGGGAGATCACCGACACGGTGCTGCCGTACTGCGTCAACATGAACTCGCCCCGCTTCATGGGCTTCGGCGACACCGGCGCCGACACCGCCTCCCTCGCGGCCGCCCTGTTCGCCGTCCTCGCCCAGCAGAACCTCATCAACCAGTCCTTCTGCTCACCGTCCGGCACGTTCACCGAGATCGCCGTGCTGCGCTGGCTGCGCGGCCTGATCGGCTACAGCAACCCGCCCACCGGCCAAGTCACCTCGGTGTGGGACGCGGGTGGGATCACCACCTACGGCGGTACTGGATCCAACGCGGCCGCGATGATGCTCGCCCGCGAGCATGCCGTCCCCGGCACCCTGGCCCGAGGCGTCACCGATCCCGGCCGGTTCGCCCTGATCGTCCCCAAGGGCATCGGCCACTACAGCGTGAAGTCCGCGTCCACCTGGATCGGCTGCGGCGCGCACATCACCGAAGTCGACACCAACGCCTTCCGCTACAACCTGTCCGCGCTCGCCCGCGCGGTGAAAACCGGCCGCGGCCACACGATGGCCGTGGTCGCCTACGCCGGCGACTCCCGCACCCAGACCGTCGACCACCTGCGCGCCGTCGCCGAAACCGTCCGCGAACACGACCCCGACGTGTGGCTGCACACCGACGCCTGCTGGGGCCTGATGTGCGCCCTCACCCCACGCCTGAACCACCTCCTCGACGGCATCGACCAGTTCGACTCCGTCACCGTCGACCCCCACAAGGTCCTCAACGTCCCCTACGGAGCCTCCGCACTCCTGCTGCGCGACCCCGCCGCGCTACGCCTGATCTCCTCCTACTCGGACCTGATCATGCAAGAGGACTTCGCGTTCGGGCAGGTCACCCCGTTCATCGGCACCAAGGAGTGGACGTCCCTGCGCGCCTGGGCCACGCTGCGCGCCCTCGGCCGACAGGGCCTGGCCCAGATGATGGACGACCGCCTGGAGCGCGCCCGGCAATTCGCGGACCTGGTGGATGCTCGGCCCGGCCTGCTGCGCTTGAACGAGCCGGACATGTGCGCGGTCGCCTTCCTCGTCCTGCCCGACGACCACGACCCGCAGGCCCCGGACGTAGAACGGATCAACCACCTCAACCGGGCCGTCCACGCTCGGATCCTCGACGAGGGCCACTGGCACCTGCACCACTTCACGATCCCCGACGACACGGGCCGCGTCCGGCACGGCGCCCTTCTCGCCCCGCTGCGCTTCGTCTCCATCAACCCGCGCATCACCGAAGCCCACATGGCCGAGGTCCTCGACTACGTCACCGCCCTCGCCGAGCAGGCACAGCGGTGAACGCGCCCTTCGAGGACGCCGCCCGCCTCTCCGCCTTCCCCGGCGGCTACGCGCTCGCGTACGGCTCTCACGCCACTGCAACCCACCGGGCAGGGTCGGACCTCGACCTGCTGTACACCGGCCGCGCACCGCTCACCGCCGAGCGGCTGGCCGACCTGGTGGAGCGGGTGAAGCAACTCCACCGGCGGCACGGGCTCGACCTGGACGACGAGGTCCCCTACGAGACGAAGCTGTACACCACGCTCCACCAGGCCGAACAGGCCGCCGACGGCGAAGGCTTCACCTCCGGTGAGGGCACGCCGGCCACCGTCCGCGAGACCGCGTTCCTGACCACCGACTCGTTCCGACTCCGGCTGGTGTTCAATGCGCTCACCACGCCGAACGTCTTCCTCGCCGGGAATCCGGCCGCCTACCGGCGGCACACCGCCCGGGCAGAGCGCACCGCCGCCCGCTTGGCCCACACCCTCCACGAGGCAGAGAAGGTGTCGGTAAGTCAGGCCGCGGAGGTCCTGCTGCACGCCCCGGACGGTCGCACCGGTAAGGACTACCTCGGCTACCTGTGCCCCGCGCACCTGTATGCGGTCCTGGCCCGAGGCTTCGCCGACCTGGTCGCCCGCGGCTCCTACAAGGTCACCGCCGCGGGGGAGTTCCAGCCCGCGCGGTAAGCAATCCATTCACGCCCCGCGGCGGAGGCCCGGGCCCGGTAGGCGCCCAGCGCGCCGCCGGGCCCGGTGCGCTGCTGCCACGCCCAGTACCCGGTGATGGCGACCGCGAACGCGAGCACCCCCTTCTCGGGCGCAGCCCGCCAGGCGGGAACCCGCTCGGCGAGCAGACGCTCGGCGGAAGCGGCGGTGTGGCCGGCCAGGACCAGCTGCGGCAGGAAGAACGCGGCGTCGACCCAGGCCGAGCCCCGGGCGAACCACGACCAGTCGATGACCCGCACATGGCTGGCGTTCAGCAGCATGTTGTCCGCGCGCAGGTCGCAGTGCAAAAGGGTGTCGCCCTCAGCGGCCCGCACCAAGGCGGCCGGACTGTCGATGCCGACCAGCTCCACGGAGTGCTCCTGGTCCCAGCCGTCCAGGCCGCCCTCGGACAGACGAACCCAGCACCCGCACAGGGTCTCGGCGAGCGCGGAGAACGGCCCGGCCCGTCCGGCCGGGCACGGTGTCAGCAGCTCACCCAGCTCACCGACCGTCTCCAGCACCGCGTCGAGCTCCGCCGAGCCGGGCGCGAGATCCGGATTCGTGCCGTCGACATCCTCGAAGCCGAGGACCAGCCACCCGCCGGTCTCCACCGTCCACAACAGCGCCGGAGCGATCCGAGAGGGCAGATACGCTCCCACAGCGGCCTCGGCCCTGTACATCCCCGCCGCCCGGTCAGCCACCGGCGCACCCTTGATGAACACTCGACCGCCGTCGGCGAGCCGCAGGCGCGCGGCGATGCCTGGAGTGAACCCGCCCGACGGGTAGCTCACGCCCCTCACCCGGGCCCGCGAACGCTCCTCGACAGCCATACGGACAGCGGGAGGAAGATCGTCCCAACCCGGACGGCTGGCAGGCGGAGTGGACACCATGAGGGCCTCCGGGATCGACGGTGGGCCGACCGTACCGCGCGTACCACCGTGATCGCCGCGAATTCCCTGTCGGCGACGACCCGCACTGGCCCGCGGGGGTAGGCGCAGCCGCTGCCGCGGTGGACCCAGCGGCCTGTGGGGCGGGGATCGCGGCAGGGGCGCAGCGTGGTCGTCGACGGCGGGGCGGTCGGCTGGTCAGGCTGGGCGGTGCCGCGGCAGATGCTTCCCCCAGCGTCAGCGTGCGCAGCGCCAAGGCGGTGAGCGCTGAGGGTGCGGGGCTGCTGCGGCTGAGGGCGCGGTGCCTCGGCTGGGGTTGCCCACGGCCGAGGCACCGTTGCTTCAGGCTGTGCGGACGTGTCGGCCGCGTCGGTCGGTGAGCTTGTGCCGGATCTCGGGGTTCACGGGGTGCGGCCATGCCTGGATCAGGTAGGACTCGACCGGGTCGCCGTAGTTGTCTTCCAGGTCCAGGCCTTCGTTGCGGCCCCGGACGTGGACTCTGACCCGGTAGGAGCCGGGACCCGGGGCGGACAGGTAGGGGAGGCTGGTGATCGGGTCGTCCTGGAAGCCATGGCCGACGAAGCCTGCTCTCGGGGTGGTGAAGGTCATGCTGACGTCGACGACGTCCTCCCACCCGTCGAGTGTGAGCGATGGTTCTGTCTGACACGGCTCGAAGGTGAGCGCGATCTTCCCGAACGCGGTGCCGGTCAGAATGGTGGCGCGGTTCTCCCCGCCGCGGGTCTGGATCAGGCCGTTCAGCCCGGTGTAGACGTCGGGGTCGGGATCGGTATCGGGATCCCTGATCCAGAACTGGGAGTGCGACACCCTGGTCTCGATCGAGAAGGTGCTCATCACGCCGCCACGTAGAACTTGTCGCCGTTCAGCACGCGCTGGGCCGCGTAGAACGCGCTGAGAGTGCCGCCCTGACTGTCGTTCTCGGCCTTGGGTACCCAGACGGACCCGCTGTTCGGCGGAGGTGTCTTGGCGGCGCCTTCCAGAGTCGTGGCGAACGGGTACTCGTCGCACGACCACACGGTGCCGGCGGGGGTCGTGGGCTTCGGGACGCCGGGTACCGGGCATGCTGCCTTCCGGTTGTCCGACTCCACGGTCGGGGAGGTGGAGCGGGTGAGCGGATTCGGGCTGTCCGGCTGGCCCATGTGCAGAGGAGCGCTCTGCACCTTCCGGATGCCCGCAGAGATCGTCGGCAGGTAGCGCATGTCTGTCACCGGCCGCCCGTTCGGCATGACACAGCCGGCCGCTGATCCGGGGACCTGGTCATCGCACCGGAAGTACGGGGAGTTCCACTCACCGGCGACCTCGGTCCCACCCAGGGGGTGGATCGTGATCTTGTAGGTCGCTTCGGCGTGGTCCTGGGTTGAAGCCGCGGGAGTGTCGGTGTAGGCGTCGTTGGAGTAGAACGAGGCTCCCTGGCTGATCCGCCCGCCGTTGTAGAAGGAGAGGGGCTTGCAGGACACGCTGGTGCAGCCGGTCGTATAGGTGAAGTCGGCGCTGGCGGCCTCACCCCACACGTACGGGAAGTCGACCTGGAAATAGCCGTATACCTGCGTGCTCTTGGGGTCGGCCTTCAGATAGTTGGTGACCTTGTAGGTCATCCCACCGACCGGCGTGCCGTGCTGGTCGGTCATCTCCCACTGATTCGTCTGCGTGTAGCAGGCCTCCGTCCGGTTGACCTCCCATTCACTGGTACACCAGGACGGGATCGCTCCCTGACGCGGTCCTGGAGCCGCAGACGCCGTGAGGCCGACCGTCATCCGTGCGCCTTCCAGCCGGTCCTGCACAGCGGCCACCCCGCCTGCTGCGCCGTCACCGAGAAGGGGCGTTCCACCGGAATCCGCCTGCGGACTTCCCGCAGCCTGCACTACCGGCCCGGCGCCAGCCCCTGCCCCCGTATCCGCCGCCTGAGCGCTGCCTGTCACAGTGATCAGCGCGGCAGCGCTCATAAGAGCAGCGATTCCGCCGATCAGCCGCTGGCCTGCATACCTCACTGAAGCCCCCTTGCCTGCGGATCACTCCGCGTCTCCCGGCGGCCGCGACAGACAGGCACGACGCTTGCCTAGAAACCGCCGAAAATGGATCGTCTGCTGCCGAAGCGGCACCGGACGGCATCGTGCGCCATCCATCCAAGGACCACGGCCCACCCTGCACGGACGGTTCAACAGAACTGACGCAACGTCAACCTGCTCCGCCGCCGATGCTCCCTGCCGGGCGGCAGCCGCCCAGCCTGCCAGGAACTGGCTCGTTCGCGGACACATTCGGTGATTTCTCGCTACGGTGATCGGGTCCGAGCGGCGGAGCCCGGACACGTCGGGCCGATCGATGCGACGTCGGCATCAGGTGTTCGGCTGGATCACGTGGATGCTCCCGGTCCCGCACTTCCGGCGCGCCCAGCGGGGGCGGCAGGTGCCCCCGGGGCTGGGACGCACCACGTCGAGACGGCCCGGTCAGTCGTAGGTGAGAAGGGTCGGCCGTTCGGTGAGGCGCAGCTGGCTGCGTTCCCCCACCTCGCGGGTCGCACCGTCGAGGTCGTGCATCAAGGCCCGGCGCGGTCCGACCGCGGTCTCGGCCTCTCCGGCGTCGGTCCAGAGGACGACCACGCGTGAGGGCGGTCCGTCGGGGACCGGGACGGTGAACTCGCACTGCCAGGCGTTCTCCGGGAGGGAGACCTGCGAACCCCGGCCGCAGCCGGTGAGGCTCGCGTCCGCGAGCCAGTGCTGCAGCCGTTCCACATAGAGGGCGGCGGTCGTGGGCGGTCTTCCCTCCGGCTGCAGGACGATCGGCAGCGTGCTGTTCCCCCACGCGTAGAAGTACATCCGGTCCAGGCCGTACCGGCGGCCGTACAAGCCGGTGAGGTAGAACCGAACGGCGTGGTTCGCGGCGCGCTGTGGGTCGAGGGGGTCGTTGAGGGGCAGCGTCTGGGTGGTCCCGGTGTTCCACAGCGGTAGGTGCACGCCGGCCCGGTGGAAGCTGCGGTAGGCCGACTGAACGGCCTCCAGCATGGTCTCCGGGGGGTCCTGGATCCTGCGCTGGTACAGCTTCACCCCGGCCGCGTCGCAGTCCTGATAGCCGCCGAGTTCGGCGAAGCGCTGGACGAACGCGTCGGCCGACGGCTCCCACAGCCCGGTGACCGACGGACAGACCACGATGGCTCCCGGGTCTCGGGCGTGGATGATGCGGCCGGCCCGCCGGGCCATCTCCACCAGTGTCTCGGTCGGGCCGTTGAAGTGGTGCGGGTGGTTGGCCATCACCCACAGTTCGTAGGCCTCAATGCGCCCGCGAGCATGCTCGACCAGCGCCCGGACGAAGGCCTCCCAGTCGGCCAGGTCGTCCGGCGGAGCAGCCCGTGAATCCTCGGGGTAGGCGGCCCGGCGCGCGGCGGGGGCGGCCCACCCAGGTGTGCCGCCGAACACGAACAGCGCCGGAAGCCCCGCTTCCCGGCTGCCCTGGAGCAGCCGGTCGAGCACCGACCAGTCGTAGGCGCCACGCTGTGGTTCGAGCTGTGACCAGCGGGTCTCGCTGTCCCACAGCCGCACGCTGCCCACCCGGAACGTGGGCATGGCGCCGGAGCTGCTGTTGAGGGTGACGCCGAAGGCCGGCCGGGGTACTGGGGCTGGTGCCTCCGCCCAGCTGGATGCGGCCGGGGCGGTGGCCGCGGTGATCGGGAGAAACGGAGGAGAGGCTGATTCGGTCCGGACACTGTCGGCCGCGGTGGCGAGGAGCGAGAGTGCGGCGAGTCCGGCGGCCACGCGGCGCCAGCCGGCCGGGCCAGTCGTAGGACGAGGTGGCGGTCCGTCGGTGTGCGATCCGTCCTCCGCCGGACCGCCGGGTGGCTCCGGCGTGGGAGGGGGCTGTGGCGATCCCGGCTCCGGTGGCGGTTCCGCGTGAACGGTAGCGGTCGCGCCGGCGGCCGCCCGCCAGGACCGGAGCAGGACGTTCAGCTCGTCGGACCGGGCGCCGCACTCCTGGGCGAACCGGGCGACCACGTCGTAGCTGCCGGGAACCCCCTGGCCGGTGCAGTAACGGTGAAGCGTGGTCCGGCCGGTAAACGTGCGCCGGGCCAGTTCCTGGTAGCTGAGTCCGCTGCGGTCCTTGAGCCGGGTCAAGGCGGCCGCCAGTTCGCGTGCGTCAGTCTCCCGATCCATCGTCATCCCCCCGGTGGCGATCGTCGTCGTCGACAGCATTCCACAGGGCGTCCCGAGCCGCCGGTGAAACGCCAGGTCCACGGGGGTGGGAGCGTCCCACCCCAGCTCGGGACGCCGGTGCCGTTGTCCGCGTCCGGACGGCGCGCCGAGGATGGCCACCGCGCCGGACCGAGTGAGGACCGGACGACCGGACGGTCCCCCGCAGCCCCGGTGCTACGGCAGGCCGACGCGATCTCTCCATGCGAACCACCATGTGTCCAGGAAGGACCCACATGCGCCTGCGCACCGCTGCTGCCGGCCTCGCAGCCGTCATCGCCGCCTCCTTCGCACTCCCCGCCGCTTCCGCTTCCGCGGCCGCGGTTTCCGACCAGTGCCCCCGGGACGGACGTTCGGCCGCCGCGGACACCCGGATCCTCGGCGGCTGCGTGTTCGGGGTCTGCGGAACCGTCTACAACCGCACCTCCGAAACCGTCTCCGTCACCATGAACTGGGGCGACATCCAGAACAACATCTGCCGCCTCAACGGGCACGCGAACACCGAGGGCTGGGGCGACGTAGACGGGATCTACGTCCCGACCCAGCGGAAGATGGATGTCTTCATCACCGCCCCCTTCGGCAACCGCTGGGTTGCCTGGGGACCGGGCTGGCACAAGATCTCCACCGACGAGTACGCCCACATCGACCGCATCTACAAGCCTTAGGAACCGGCGATGGGACGTCTACTGACGCGTCGCCGGCCACTCCCGGGCGGACCCTCGCGCCTCGTGCCGGGGATCGTCGCGCCGCTGATGGCGGCCGCCGCGCTCACGGCCTGTGCGTCAGACACCGGCTCCGATCCTCCGGTCCCCTCGCAGTCGGCGCCGCCCCCCACCGAGGTGGAGAGCGCTCTGCTGCGGGAAGCCGAACAGCGGCTCGTGGCGGACTGCATGACGGAGCGCGGCTTCCGCTACTGGGTCGTGCCCACCCGTGGCGACGAGGGACTGCGGCCGCTCGGGTTCGTCCTGGACGACACCCGGTGGGCCCGCGCCCACGGCTATGGGGGCGGCAGTCTCGCCCGCGCCGCCGCCGAGAAGGCAACCGACCCGAACGCTGCCTACATCGGGGGGCTGGCCGAGGAACGGCAGCACGCGTACGCGACGGCGCTGCGCGGGGGAGCCGGGACCCCGGAGCTCTCCGTCGACCTGCCCGGCGGGGGAACCGCTGTCAGCCGCCTCGGCGGCTGCGAGGGCTCGGCTGGCCGACAGCTCTACGGGGACCTCGCCGCCTGGATCCGCGCGGACACCCTCGCCGCGAACCTGACTCCGCTGTATCTGCCGGACCTCACACGGGACGCGCGGTTCGCCGAAGCGCTCTCCGCATGGTCCGCGTGCATGGCGGCGGCCGGGCTCCCGTACGAACGGCCAGACCAGGCTCGGGCCGAGGCCCGGCGCCGGGCGGCGGGTCTCGGCCCGGACGCGGTCACCGCGGCAGAGGTGCCGCTGGCGGTGGCCGAGGCAGGGTGCGGTGCGTCCACCGGCCTGGCCGACACCGCCCGGCGTCTCGAGGCCCACTACCGCGGGCGGTTGCCGGAGCGGTACCGGTCCGTGATTGGGGAACGCACAAAACTCGCCCGGGCCGCGCTGCCGCGAGCCCGGGCGATCACGGGCCGGACGGCCTGACAACTACCGGCCCGCGGCACCGTGCCGCGGGTGTGACAGGGAGGAAACCATGAAGAGGACCCGCATCGCACTGGCGGCCACCGCCGTGGCACTGCTGACGGCCGCCCTGCCGTCCGGCACCGCCGTGGCCGACAGCAGCCGGGAGGCCGGTGTCGTGGACACCTGCTCGCCGTACCGGACGCAGTGGGCTGGCGCCGTGATCGCTTGGGAGGACACCTGGTGCACCGGCTCCCTCCTCGGCACCGCCCTCGGGAACGACGCCAACTGGGGTGATGCGTCGGGCCCCTTCCAGGGCTCCGACAACAACCGGGCGAGCTCCGTGATGAACAACGGCCTGTCGGACCCCAACGGGTTGGTGCACGTGGCGTTCTACCGTGACGCCGGCGGTGGCGACGCCTGGCGCAACGGCTACGCCTGTCTGAGGCAGGGCCAGTTTGTCGGCAATCTCGCCCTGCGGGTGTTCGGCGGCGGCGGGGGAGGGGAGGTCGCGGACGCCATCTCCTCCCACCAGTGGGTGACCACGGGGGCCTGCAGTTCCTGGATGTGACGCCGTCACCGCGCCGTGGCCGACCGCTCCCGCGGTCGGCCACGGCCGCACGGCGTCTTCCGGCGGCCGGCCGGTCAGTCCGTGGACGCGGAAGCGGGCAGCAGTGCCGGGTCGCCGACGTCCAGGATCCGCCAGCCGGGCTCCGCGAGCAGCGCGTCCAGCAGTTCCCGCACCGCCGAGAAGCCGTGGAGCCGCTCTTCCGCGGAACGTTTCATCACGTTCTCGTCAGAGATCATGGCAGCCCGACAAGTACCGCTCATCGAGCCGTTTGAAGACCAACCCCTCCAACCCGACGGCCGTCCAGCCCAGCCACTCCCGCGCCACGGCCGGGTCGGTCGTCGACGGGCACAGAGCCAGCACCCCGCCCAGCTCCCGCTCGGCGAACAACGCCTCCAGCGCCGCCCTGCGCCGCCGGTACGGTCAGGCGGTCAGGTCCTTCTCACCTTGGTGCAGCAGATCGAAGGCGGCGAAGTGCGCTGGCCCCTCCCTCGCCGAGGCTGCCGCTCGGGCACCGCGGGCCTGCAGCCGCTCGAACGCCAACCGCCCTTCCTCCCAGACCACCAGCTCCCCGTCCAGGCCGTTCCCGGCGGGCAGCTTGTCGTGCGCGGCCTGCCGGATCTCCCGGCACGCTGCTCCGAGGTCGGCACCGCGTCGGGACCGCAGCTCCACCCGGCCCTCCTGGACAATGAGCGCCGTCCGGAACCCATCGAACTTGGCCTCTGCCGCATGCCCCGGCGGCAGCTCGTGGCCACGGTCAGCCTTGGGGCCGGTAGCGACCACATCATCCCCGCACCGCCCCTTTCCGAGTGGGGACGATGACCGGGGAAGGTCCCGCCGCAGGACCGCTCACCGCAACGGTCAGCATCGTCTCCAGCAGGACCCACGTCATGGCGTCACCTTCTTTGGCAGGTCACCAACCTCGCTCGCACGCTGCTCCCCGCGCCCGCCGCCGCTCATCCGGGACGGTCTATGGCCAGCCCCGCCTCCGGTCCCGGTCCGTGCGACAGGGGCGGACGGGCGTCGCCGCCCTGCTGCGCCCCGCTCGGAGGCGGTACGGCGACGCCCTGCTGGGCGCTTGCACAGTGGCCTGCCCGGCCAAACCACGGGGTGTCCTGGTTCCGCAGTGGTCAGCCGGACCGGCCGCTGGGACCGCTTTCCTCCAGGTAGCGTAGGCGCTCGGCCGCCTGCGTGAGGGCGTCGTGCGCCCGGGATGCCTGGGCGCGGGCGGAGGCGACGGCGTGCTCGGCGGTCCGTACTCGGCCGTCGGTCCGGGCGAGGGAGTCCTGGGCCTGGTCGTTGCGTTCCCGCGCGCGCAGGAGGTCGGCGCCGGCCTGGTCGGCCTCGTCCTGAGCGTTCTGCCGGGCCGCCCTGGCGGCGCGCAGTTCCTGCTCGGCGGTGTCGGCCTGCCCGGCGGTCTTCCGCTCGGCCTTCTCGGCCGCTGTCACGGCTGCCCGGGCTGCGGTCAGCTCGCGTTCACGCGTACGGGCGCGGGCCCGGTCGAGGTCGCCGTGGGCGGGGTCGGCGGCGGGCTCCCGGCGGTGCGGGGGCTCGGCCGGTGTGCGGGGGCCAGCAGAGTTTTGGGCCGGGCGCCGTTGCGCAGCCGGCCGTGGTCGGCTCGCCGCCGTACGCGGGGCCGGGCCTGCCTCGGTTCCAGCGGGGACGTCCGCTGACTGGGCCTCGTTCCCGCCGTTCTCGGGTGCGCCGGCGGTGGCGCCCGGCCACAGTGGCGGTTCGAGGGCGGTGTGCAGCCGCCCCTGGGCCAGGGCCCGGGCGGCGTCCGGGTCGGCGAGGGCGGCGGACAGGGTGCGGTCCAGGTCGGCGACCGCGTCCGTGCCGAGCGGGTGACCGGCGGCGGCCGCGTCCCGGCGGGCCTGCTCGGTCAGGGCGCGCACCAGCTGGCGGCGCTGGTCGGTCAGCGCGCGCAGCCGGTCTCCGGCGAGGTGTACCTGGGCGTCCCGCAGGTCATGGCCGACGTCGAGTAGCTGCGTGACGAGGTCGCGGTGGTGGCGGACGAGGAGGTTGGCGGCCCAGGCGGCGAGGGTGGGCCGGTGCAACGCGCGGATGCGCTTGGCCAGCGCCCGGTCCGCCGACTTGGCTTCGTCGGCGCGCGCGTTGCGGGCGGCGACGAAGGCCTCCGGCACGAGGGCGTAGAGCGCGTCGGCGATCGAGTCGAAGCCGGGAGGGACGTCGGGCGCATCTGCCACCCTTCGGACTCTACGGGCAGCCCGGCGCGAAGGCCTGCGGCGTATCCCGGGCCCGGGGCACTACCTGCCGTCGTCCGTGCGGGCGCCCGGGCCGAGGCCGAGGAAGTAGGCCAGGGCCTCCGGCACCCTGTCGATCATCTCCTGCTGCTCCTCGGCCGTGCCGCGGTCCCGGTCGAAGCAGTCGATGGAGCAGGCCCCCACGGGTTCCAGGGGACGGTGCGTCCGCCGGCGTCGCCAGGTCATCGCCGCGCTGTGGGCCACGTCCACCTCAGCGGTCGCCTCGACCCACGGTAGGCGCGTGCCGGGGGCGGCCAGAGCTGACGTTTGATCACTCGAAGCCGGTATCGAACAATTGTTCCCATGAGTGTCGATGTGCCGTTCTCCCGTCCCGGCCACCCCGTACCCGTGGCCGGTGACGCCGAGCGGGCGCCGCGGGAGCTGATGACGCTGCCCGGCCTGCACCACGACGTGCGGCGCTGGCGCCTCGTGGAGGTCCGCCTCGGCGGCGGCTGGAGGCCGGCGCTGCTCACGGTGTGGCGGCGCCCGCCGGGCAGCACCCGCTGGGTCGTCCACGTCCGCTGGGGCTCGGACGGGCCTGGCCCGGGTGAGGAGGCGTGGGCCTGGCTGCTGTTCGACGAGACGACGATCCGCCCGCTGCCCGAGCCGGCCGATCCCGCCCCGCCGCGCGACGCCGTCGTCGTGCCGTTGGAGATGACCGGCACATCCGCCACCGCCGATTCCGGGCGCTGCTGGCGCCTGGCCTGGATCCGCACCGACGGTCGCTGGCGCTCCGGCCTGATCAGAGAACAGCGCCGCCCCGCTCCCGACCTGCCGTGGATCGCCGACGCGCGCTGGGGCGAGGACCGCCAGGCCGCCTGGCTGCTCGCCGACCCGGCCACGGTGCGCCCGATCCCCGCCCACGGACAGGCCACCCCGGCGGCCGCGGCTGCCACGGGGAAGCGGCGGTGAGCCTGCGGATCGCCGCCGTGCCCGACCCGGCCGCGCCCACGCGCGAGGAACGGCTGGCGGCGCTGCTGGAGGAGACCAGCCCGCAGGCCCGCCGGGCCCGCGTGGAGGCCGCGACCCGGCCGGTCCTGCCCGCCCTGGAGCCCCTGCTGCCCGACGGGCGCCTGCCCAAGGGAGCCGTCGTCGAGGTCCTGGACCCGGGCCTGCTGCTTGCGATCGCGTCCGGCCCGGCCGCCGCGTCCGGCCTTCTGTGGACCGCGATCATCGGCTGGCCCGACGTCGGCCTCGCCGCCGCCCGCGCCTACGGCCTGCCCTGGGAGCGCACCCTGCTGGCAGACGACCCCGGCGACCACTGGGCCGAAGTCGCCTCCGTCCTCGCCGACGCCTGCGACACCATCATCCTGCGCCCCGCCGGAGCCCCCGCACCGCGCCAGCTCGCCCGCCTCGAACAACGCCTTCGGACCACGGGCGCGACGCTTCTGACCCTCGACCCGTGGCCGGGCACCGCCGAACTGCGCTTGACGGTCGGGGGAGCGGTCTGGGAGGGGGTCGGCGACGGGTACGGGGCTCTGTGCTCGCGCACGATCACGGCCCGGTGCACCGGCCGGGGCCGCGCCGGTCGGCCCCGCGAGGTGCTGCTGCAGCTGCCGGACGAGCGCGGCGGCGTCAGTACGGCCGTCCCGGTGCCCGCCGTGACGGGCACCGACGGCGCGGAGACCGTCGTCGCGGTGGCCGCCCTGGCGTAGGAGACCGCTGGCAGGCGGCCGCCGCCCGGTCCTGCCTGCCGCGGGAGGTTCCACGACGTCGGAGCGGCCCGCACGCGGGCCGCGGGGCGGTACGGTACCTGGGGCGGCCGTTCCCGTCACCGCAGGGGCGGCTGCGGATGCCAGACATCGGAATCGAGCAGGCAGGGGCCCGCAATGTCGGTGATCGGTTACGAACTCCCGCAGGGCGCCACCGGCTTCCATCTGTGGCAGGTCCTGGTCACCGGTGAGATCCGGGTGCGGACGGTCGACTGGGTGACCCCGCTCCCGCCGGGTCTCGACGCCGACTACTCGACCCCCGACGGGGACGTCTACGTCTCGGAGGTCCTCCTGCCGCTGTCGTGCGACCGGTGCTCGTCGACGGAGGGTCACATCGGGCAGGGGCGCTGGGACGACCAGCTCACCCTGACCTGCAGCCGGTGCGGCACGGGGTGGGTGGCCCGATGGGCCGGCCTCAGCGACGAGGCGGAGACGGAGGCCAGCCGCCAGCTGTTGCGGCAGATCGTCGTCCAGTCCGGCTCCGCCCCCTACACCGTCCCAGGCGACAGGGTCAGGGAGATCCGGGACGATCTCCAGGCGGGCCGGTGGACGCCCAGCCGAGCGGACCAGACGCTGGCCCGCGAGCTGCTGCTCGCCGTCTCCGGCGATCCGGGCCCCGAGGCGATCGCCCGGTGCATGGCAGCCACGCTGCCGGACCGGCCCCTGCGGAGCGCGCGGTTCTCCGAGGCGCTCGCCCGCACGGTCGGCCTGCTGCGCGACCCCGGTGCCGGAATCGGCGCGGAGCCGGAACGCAGCCTGGTCCTGGACGTCGTGATGGACCTTGCCCGTACGGTCGCCGCCATGGACCCGGCCGCGCTGCGGACCGAGCCGGAAGCCGCAGCCGACACACCGTGAGCTGACGGCTGGCCCCACAACGCTCCTGGCAGGACGTCGGAGCCGGCGATGCCGGGGGGATACCACTGTGTCCCGCGTGCCGTGCGCCGCCGGGGACGTCCGGATGCAGATGCCCCCGCGGCCTGGGCCCGGGCGTGTGGCCTTCCGGAGGTCCACCCTTCGGATGATCACTCCGTAGGCGGATTGACACGCTCCGCAACTTTCTTCTCGTTCGGGCTAAACGAAACCCGGCTCGGTCCGAAAAGCTGTCACTTGACGTCACGTCTCCCCCACGCAATGACAGCACCGAGCGCGAGAGGTCCCGCAGTGAACACCCTCATCCGCCCCGCCCGTCCTCAGCCCACCCCGCTGGCCGGGCAGGACTGGGTGCGGCCCATGGCCGACCACCCCGGCACCGCCGAGCGCCACCGTGCCGCGTCCGGCCCGGCGGCCGCCGCGTGAACCACCACGGCCACGGCCACGACGGCGACGACGATCACCAGCCGCTGGTGTCCATAGAGTTCGACGCCTTCTTCGAGCACTACCACCAGCGCTACCTCGACTACGCCCGCGCCCAGCTCACCCTCAGCGAACCCGAACAGATCCAGGACCTGGTCGAGGACGTCTTCGCCCACCTCGGCCTCCGCTGGGACAAAGTCCTCGCCGAACCCAACCCCACCGGCTGCGCCTGGGGGCTCCTGCGCGTCGTCGTGGAACACGAACGCCGCCAGCGCGGCGAGGTCCTCATGCTGGTCGAGAAGGCCCTCTTCATGAACGCCGCCAACCAGGCCACCCGCCCCGTCATCGCGGCGATGGAGGACGGCCTCGGGATCTACCACGCCATCAGCCGCCTGCCCGAGCGCCAGTACGACGCACTCCTGTACAGCCGCTTCCTCGAATACGACACCGCCGACATCGCCGCCGTGATGGGCATCAGCCCCAGCACCGTCCGCGTGCTCATCCACCAGGCCCACAGCAAGCTCCGCAAGCAGACGCTGCTCGCCGTCTCGGAATCCGACGAGGAGTAGACCCGTGCACACCGAACTCGACCACCTGGCGCAGGCCGCCGCCCCCTACGCGCGCTTCACCGGCTACGACCCGAAGGCCGGCCGCCGCCGCATCGCGGCGAAGATCGCCGCCCTCAAGCAGCGGACCGCACCCGAGCCGGAGCACGAGGTGGCACCCTGCCCGGCGGCCCAGCCCGACGGCCCCGCCGACGGGCACGCGCAGGCCCTCACCTTCCAGCAGCACGCGGAGCGCGACCTGCGCACCCTCGCCACCTGCATCATCAACGAGTACGACGCCCCCGACCTCCTCGACGGACTGCTCGTCAACGCCCCCGACATCGAGCCCAAGGGCGGCCTCGTCTTCGCCGCCCTCCTCTACCTCAGCGGACACCCCCTCCTCGCCCAGTTCTGGTTCCAGTTCGCCGCCGGAGCCGGTGAGAGCAACGCCGCCTACGCCCTCTACCTCCACCACGCCTCCCTCGGCGAGCTACGCGACGCCGAGCACTGGTACCACCAGACCGCCCAGCTCATGGACCAGTCGGACCGCTCCCTCCCCACCGCACCGCCCCCGCCCAGCGTCCCGCAGGGCATCGACCTCTACCTCTTCAACACCCCCTGGCACAGCCAGCACCTGCCAGAGAGCACCGCCGACCTCGCCCGCCCCGACCCCAGACTGCGCAGCACGGTCGACCACCTGGACACCGTGCGCGAGGACGACCGCTTCGGCATCTTCGTCCTGCCCACCGAAACCATCGCCGAGCAACTGCACGACCTCGTCTGCCAGTAACCCACCCACTCCGAGCACCAGGAGAACAACCGTGTCCCCCGCCCTGCACCACGCCGCCCTCATCACCGCCGCGAGCACCGCCTGGTACGCCCTGGCGATCACCGCCGCCGCCGTCACCGCCGTCGCCGCCCGCAACGCCGACCGCCGCCGCGACGCCCGGGAGGTCCTCAAGGTCCTCGTGCGGCGCAACGCCCGCTGACTCCGCAGGGCCGGACCGGCGGCGGCATGCCCGACTTCGTGCTCGCCGCCCCACAGCGGAGGCATGGAGTTCGGTGGGGTCGGGCCAGCTGAAGTCGTCCCGGCACGGGGCGTCGGGGTAGAAGTAGCCGTCCCACGGCGCGCGGACGGCGGGGACGGCCGACTGGTGGTCGACGCCGTCGGGGCCGACAAGGCCACCGCCGAGCGCATTCGCGAGACCGTACGCCTGCTGCCCGGCGACCTGGCCCTCAGCGGCGAGGACGATCCGGAGGTCATCGCCCACGCGCTGAACGACGCGATCGAGTCGGCCGAGCCGCCGCAGCCCAAGCCGTCCGCGGCCCTGCCGGCCGAGCTGAAGCGCGATGTCGACTGTCAAGCCGCGGCCCTCGCCGACCGGCTCGACCGTCGGCGCATCGCCCGCCAGGAGGTCCTCGGGCACCTCCTGGGCCTACCGCCACGGCCACATGGACGAGCCGCTGCGGCCGTGGGCCCACCGGGAGCCGCCGGGCGGGTGAACGCCTGGCTCCACACCAGCGCCGCCGCTCTCAACCTGCCGAAGGTCCGGCGTCCGGGCCGAATTGCTCGGCTGCCCTCGGGTAGTCGCCGGCCCGGGACCCCCGGGGCCAGCGACCGCGGCCGGCCTGTGGCACGGCGGCCGGTCGGTGCCTGGGGGGTCTGCCGGTCGGTGGTGGGTGGGAGCGGTCGGGATGGTCAGCGTGCGAGGACGACGGTGATCGGGACGTCGTCGCAGCCGGCGGCGATGCGGTGGAGGGCGGCGAGCTCGGCGGGGTCGACGGCCAGGCGCCAGCGGGTCTTCACCGCGACCCAGTCCTCGGTGTAGCGGCACTGATAGCCTGCGGTCGGCAGCCACTCGGCGACGTCCTTGTCGGCCTTCTGCCTGTTCGAGCGGGCGGTGACGGCGATCAGGGTCCTCGGGTCGGACAGGTCGTTGGCGTACTGCTCGCGCTCCTTCGCCGTCCAGCTGTAGCCGCCGGAGTCCCAATTTTCTGCAAGCGGGACGGCGTGGTCGACGTCAAGGCCGGCGGTGTCGGTGACGGTGACGTCGTCGTAGGGGGAGAACCACTCGCCGCCGGTGAGGGTGCAGCCGGGGCCCACCTCCGGGGCCTGGACGGCCTCGGCGATGATCGTGTCCTTGCGGGCGTTGCAACCGTTGCGGTCGGCGTCGGTCCAGTGGCGGTAGGCGGTGCGGACGTAGCCGTCGCGGCGCTCCTCCGCGACGTCGAGCGCGTCGATCGCGGCGAAGAACGTGGTGGTCACCGCCTCGCCGGGCACGCGGTGCGCGGCGGTGGGTACGGGGGCGGCCTGGGCCGGGACGGCAAGCAGGGCGAGGGCGGTGGCGGTCAGCGCGGTGGCGCCGCGGCGCCACCAGTTGGAAGTGATCATGGTCTACGGCTAGCAGCCGGCGGCGCTACGGTGATGGCCCGTCACCTCATGCGCGGCGCGCCGCGGTTCTCCGTTGACGCGCGGTCTGCCGCTCTCCGAACGTCTGCGCGCTTCCGCCGCCCGACCTGTTGTCGGCGTGGCCGTGGCCGGCGTCGCCGGCCACGCCTGTGACGTCGTGGGATCCGAGTGCGCTCGCGACGCGCAAGGCGCTTCTGCTGGCTTCAGACCGGCCACGGTCTCGCCGCACCGAACGCCGGAGGGCGTGCAGCCGCTCAGCCATGCTTGTATGACTTACTAGAAAGGCGTGGACAGTGTCGGCAGGGAAGCATAGAGTCGCTCTAGCGTTTTAAGTGAGATGAATAGGCGTGGAGGTTGTGGGCGTGTTCGTGACGACCGGTCAAGCCGGGACGGCCCTGGGGTGCTCGATCCCGACGGTGAAGAAGCTGATGGCCACCGGCGTGGTCCCCGGCGTGCGCGAGCAGGGCCGCCAGGTGTTCCCGCTGGCCGCTCTCCAGGCGCTCCAGGCCCGGCCCGCCGCCGACCTGACCGCGCTCGGCGCGGCCGAGGTGGCGGTGCTGCGTTCGGACGCCCCGGCCCGGGTCGAGGAGCCGGACCGCCAGTGGATCGGCTTCGGCACCGCACTGAACGAGGCACAGCTGCTGGCCGCGCTGTCCGGCTGGTGGCGGTGCGATCCGGCGCGGGTCGCCGCCGGCGGGGTGCTGCCGGTGACGGTCGCCGGGTTCGTCGTCGCGGTGCTGACCGGCCTGGCCGAGTGGGAGTCGGACGGCACGGTCGGCACCACGGGCCGGTTCCGCTTCCCGAAGGCGCGCCTCGCCGGCTACCTGAGGGACCTCACCGCCCCTGCGAACGCCGCCAACCCCCAGGACCCGGAGGACGCCCGCCTGGCGGGCCTGCTGCTCGGCACCCGCCTGGCCTCCGTGTCCGGCGGTCCGATCGCCTACGTCGCCACCAATCCGACCACCGACCAGTCCGCCACCAAGGGGGAGTGAGGCGCTGATGGACCGCAAGACGTACACCGCCGAGCTCGCCGGTCTGCGTGAGCTGCGCACCGAGATCACGGCCGCCGAGAAGACCGTCGCGGCCGCGCAGAAGGAGCTGGACAAGCTCACCGCCCAGCGCTCGCGCCGGGTTGCCGGGCTCGCGGGGTACGAGGGAGCCCAGGCCGCAGCGGTCGCGAAGGCCTCCGGGCTGTCGGTCGGCGACGTCGTGCGGATCGCTCCGCTGCTGGACCCCACCCCGGCCGCCGTCCGCGCCGCCCAGGCCGACGCCCAGACCCCCGCCACCGCGCCTGACCCGGCGCCCGTGCCCGAGCCCCCGCCGGCCGCCGAGCCCGTCCCGGCCGCCGAGCCCGCCGCCGCGGTCGCTCCGGCGCTGACCCGCCCGGCCCCCGTACTCGAGCAGCCGGCCCCGGCCGCCCCGGTGACGGAGGCGTCGGCCGAGGCCGAGGACCAGGCCGTCGCCGAGCCGCCCGCCCCGGCCACCGCGCCGGTCATCCCGGCTGCCTCGGTCGCTTCGGTCGCTGCCACGCCGCGTCCGGTGGTCGAGTTCGGGCCGCGCGAACTGCCCACCCTCCCGGAGGGCCCGGCCGGTGCCCGGTTCGAGGCCGTGACCACCGGCCTGGTTTCCAAGCGCCCGAACTTCACGCAGCAGGCCCGCGCCACGGTGTTCCTGGACGCCGCGACCGGCGACTTGGCGGTGCGCGACCGTGTGCTGCGCCTCGACCTCGGCGCCCGCACCCCGGGCGAGGTCCTGGACGCCGTCCTGCACGCCGCGCCCGGCACGGAGCGGGTCTACATCACCGCCGGCGCGCCGTGGCACGACGGCGCCGAGCGGTACTCCACGCTCAAGGACGCGGTCGCGGCCTGGCTGAACACCCCCAGCGAGCGGTGGACCACCGCGGTCGGCTCCGGCCGGGACAAGCTGGCCGGGCACTTCGTCCACCAGCGCCAGCCGGTCGGCCGCTACGCCCCCGCCGCTTCCCCGGAGGGGCCGGTCACGGAGATCCGGTCGATGGGGGAGTGGTTCGACCCGGACGGCGCCGACGTCGTCACCTGCCGTCAGGCGTTCACGCTGCTGTGGCAGGCGCTGCGCCGCCACTGGGACGACGCCGTCCTGATGGGCTCGCCGTCGCAGACGGGCCGGGACCTGTGGTCGCGCACCATCCCCACCACCGGCAAGTGGGCCGGCGGCTACCCCGTCCTGTCCGAGGAGCTACGGGGCCTGCTGCACGCCACCGGCGGCCAGGGCCGCACCGAGCTGATCATGCCCCCTCGCGTCCCGGAGCACCTGCCCGCGCTGGTCGAGTACGACCGCACCTTCGCCTACGCCAAGCACCTGTGGAAGTCCCCGGTCGGCACCCCGCGCCGCGTCACCGCCGCCGCGTTCGCCGCGATGACGGATGCGGAGCAGGTCAAGGCCCTGATGTCGTGCTCGCACTGGAACGTGCGGGTGACCGTCCCGGCCGGCTGGAACCACGTCGGCCTGCTCCCGGCCCCGGTGACCGGTGACCGCGCCTGGATCTACCCGTCCGAGCCCGGCGCCACCTTCACCACCTGGGCGGGCGGCGCGGAGATCCACCTCGCGCTGTCAAACCACATCGCCCCGTGGAAGGTCGAGATCCTGGGCGGGCTGCTGTTCGAGGACGGCAAGCCGCTGGACGAGTGGGGCAAGCGGCTGAAGGCGGCCTGGGCGGATCTGACCAACCTCTCGAAGCTGCACGGCGACGAGCGGCAGCGCACCGCCGCCTACCTCGCCAGCCGCGCCGTGCGCTCCGTGCTGCTGTTCGGCCTGGGCGGCTTCGCCCAGCGCCCGCGCCTGGTCTCCGGCACCACCCCGCTCGGCGAGGCCCTCCCCGCCGGGGTGGAGATCCTCGGCCAGGACGACCAGGTGGTGACCTGGCAGCGGCAGGCCGGCTTCTCCCGCGACCCCTACGCCCACCCCGAGTGGGCCGCCTACGTGTGGTCGGGGGCCCGGGCGGCGCTGCTGGACATGAAGTACCGCCAGGGCAAGGAGGTCATCGGCTACGCCGGCGCCCTCCACGCCCGGCCGGGCACGGTCGTGTACTTCGGCACGGACGGCATCGCCCTGACCGAGCGCCAGCCCTGGCCCTACCGGGGCGAGCCCGGTGACTACCTCCTCAAGGGACACCTCACCGGCCCCATCGAGCACCCGAGGAGCCAGGAGCAGTACCTCAAGCTGCGCGGCCTGGGCCGCGCCGAACTCGCCGCCGAGCGGGCGGCCGGAGGTGACCGGTGAGTCCGGCCGACCCGAACCAGCCGAACGAGGCCGCCCGGCTGACCCAGCAGCTGCTCGACCAGGGCTACACCAAGCGCCAGGTCGCCAAGATGCTCGGCCGCGACGCCAGCCTCGTCTCCCAGTTCTTCACCAAGGGCAAAGGAGCGGCGTTCGTCGGCGCGCTGCGCCAGGTCGTGCGCGCGGTGCGCGGCGGCGAGCGCGACACCGAGACCCTGTCCGCGGTCGCCCAGGAGAACGTCGAGCGGCGCCGCACCAAGACCGGGCAGAAAGCCCGGACGCGGCAGAAGGACGTCGTCGGCAAGCCCGGCGAGTCGATGGCCGGCCGCGCGGGCAAGCAGGCCATCAAGTCCGGCGCCTCCCACCTCGCCCCGGTCGTCCACGAGACCAGCCAGGCCGGCGGCCGCCTCGCCTTCACCGTCCGGATGAAGGCCGACCAGTACACGATGTCGGCCGGCTCCACGGAGGACTCCCCGGGCCTGCGCCGCGGCTTCATCCCCCGCGCCGACGGCACCGAGGAACGCACCTACGGCTCCGCCAGCACCGGCGGGTTCGACGCCGCCGAGTGGTCCCAGCGCGTCGCCGACCACCACGGCGACGTCACAGAGGCGATGCGCGAGTGGCTGGTGGAGACCGGTCGCGCGGTCGAGGACGCCGACATCGCCTACCTCGAAGTCCGCGGCTGGGTGCCGCCCGAGCAGCAGTAGAGAGTCCGGTCGGCCTCTCCCCAACCATGACCTGGCCCCGGGGAGAGGCCGCCCGCCCGACCCTTCCACAGGACCGAGCGCCTCGCCCCACCGCCTCAGCATCCGAAGGAGAAGCACCGCCGTGGAGACCACCATCGCCACCGAGGCCGACGTGCCGGCCGCGTTCCGCGCCGCAGCCGCTCAGCCGGTCCCCGCGCAGCCGTCCGGCGCCGCCACCGTGAACCCGCTGCCGCTGCACTGGTTCCAGAAGGACGCCGTGGCGGCCGCGGTGCGCGAGGTGAAGGACGGCGGCCGCGCCACCGTTGTCGCGGCGACCGGATCCGGCAAGACGCTGATCGCCGCCGGGTGCGCCCGCCGCCTGGCCGCTCGTGGCCGGGTGCTGGTCCTGGTCCCGACGATCGAGCTGCTGGAGCAGACCGCAGAGTCCTGGTCGCTCCGGGGCGGTCGCCGGGGGCTGGCGGTGGCGGCGTGCTCGCGCGAGGAGGCACTGGAGAGCGCGGAAGCCGGCGGCCGGGTCCACGCCGAGGTGACCACGCAGGCCGTCCGGATCACCGACCTCGTCAACGGCGCACCCGACAACCAGCCGGTCACCGTCTACGCCACCTACGCCTCGCTGGAGCGCATCGTCCAAGCCCACCAGGGCTGGGGTCTGGCCCAGTGGGACCTCGTGATCATCGACGAGGCCCACCGTACGGCCGGTTCTGAGGGGAAGGCGTGGGCCGCGATCCACGACGACGCCCAGGTCCCGGCGAAGCGCCGGCTGTACCTCACCGCGACCCCCAGGATTGCGGACGACCGGCGGGCGAAGGACGGCCTGGCCGACCTCGCCGCAGACGCCGACGGTGAGACCACGGAGAAGCTTCCCGTCCTCTGCTCGATGGACGACGAGGCCATCTACGGCCCCACCGTCTTCACGTGGACGCTCGGGCAGGGGATCGAGCACGGCTACCTCGCCGACTACCGCGTCCTCGTCCCGGTGGTGACGGACGAGGACCTGCGCGAGCTGCTCAACCTCCCGGCCATCGCCGACCTGCGCTCGCAGCGCTCCAACGAGGATCTGCTGCGCCTGGCGCTGCAGATCGCGGTGCTGCGCGCGGTCGCCGACCTCGGGCTGCGCCGGGTCATCACGTTCCACTCGCGGGTGGCTGGGGCGCGGGAGTTCGCCAGCACGCTGCTGGAGGCCTCGGAGCTACTCGAGGACGCGGAGCGTCCGGAGCGGATCTGGGCGAAGGCGGTGGCCGGCACCGACCGGCTCAAGGACCGCCGGGCCGCGTTCACGGAGTTCAAGGCTCACACCGGCGAGGACGGAGAGGAATGCGGATTCCTCTGCAACAGCCGGCTCCTGACCGAAGGGATCGACGTCGCCACGGTCAACGCGATCGTCTTTGCGGACCCCAAGTCCTCGGTCATCGACATCGTCCAGGCCGTCGGCCGCGCGCTGCGCCAGTCCTACCGGCAGGGCAAGGTGTCCTGGGTCATCATCCCGGTCTACCTGCCGACGCCGGAGGTCGGCGACAACACCGCCACCGCGCACCCGGCCGAGGTCCACGACGTCGGCGAGGCCGTGAAGGCCGAGGCCGACGCCGAGATCGAGGCTTCCAGCTTCCGCACCATCTGGCGGGTCCTGCGGGCGCTGGCGGCGCACGACGCCCGGGTGGTCGGCCGGATCACCGAGCTGCGCGCCTCCCGCTCGCAGGGCACCGCGCACACCACCGCGGCCAAGCCGGCCGGGGGCGAGACCGCCGAGGCCGGCGGCGAGGGGGAGCAGCAGGCGGCCCCGATGGAGTCGCCGGTCGAGTGGTTGCGGATCAATGCCCGGCAGCACGCGGCGAAGATCCTCCAGACCGTGAAGCTGCGGGCGTTCAACCCCAGGGCGGTCGAGTGGCAGCGCATGCACGCGGTCGCGGAGGTCTTCCACCTCCAGCACGGCCACCTCGACCCCACCGACAAGGCCAAGCACGGCGAGCTGATCTCCTGGCTCACCCGCCAGCGCCACCTGAACGGCCAGCACCTGCTCGACCCGGCCCGCGTCTCGGAGCTGGACGCGCTCGGCATGATCTGGTCGAAGAACGCCAACGCCTGGGAGCGCGGCTACGCCTACGCCACGGCGTTCCACCGCCGGCACGGTCACCTGGCGATCCCGGCGACCGCGAAGCTGGACAACTACGCGGTGGGCGCGTGGATGCGCCGCCAGCGCAAGGCCGTGGGCCTCACCAAGGACCAGGTCGCCAAGCTCGACAGCCTGGACGAGCTGTGGCGCCTGGAGCCGGACTGGAACCGCTCCTACCGCCGCCTGCTCGCCTACCTCGCCGCCGGCGGCACCCTCGACGGCCCCGCCAACCGCACCGGCCTCGGCGACGACCCCGCGTTTCGGCCCGGCACGTGGCTGCGCAAGCAGGCGGCGGCCCGCACCGACGGGAAGCTGACCGAGCAGCAGGCCACGCTCCTGGATGCGCTCACCCGGCACGCCGAGACCGTCACCGGCTGACCCGCCCCGCACCGCTCCCGCCGTCCCGACCCACCCCGGCAGGACGGACCCACCCCCGTTCCGAGGAGAGGCAGTGACGAACAGCAGCACACCTACAAACCGCCGACCGTGAACTGGTGCGCCGACTGGTACTGCGGCGACTGCGGCAGCGCGGGCGAGGCCTGGTTCGAGGACGGCACCATCGTGGACGCCGACCACGACTGCGAGGAGGGAGACGGTAGCCAGATCGGCTGGGACGGCCGCGCCGAGTGCGGCTGGACGCTCGACACCGACTTCGCGGACGGCGACCACGTCGAGGCCGACCACGACTGCGACACCGACCAGTAGCACCACCGCCCCGGGGCGGCCCGCACATCGAGTCGCCCCCCACTCATCGAGGAGTGCGCCTTGCACCGCACGGAGAGGACCACCCGGTGAACGCCCGAGAACGGCTACAGGCGGTGATCCGCACCGACCACGGCCCCGCGACGGTCTGCTCCGAGGACGAGGTACGCGACGCGCTGGACGCCCATGCCGCCGAAGTCCCGGCCACCGCCGCCCAGGGCCCGCGTACGGAGGCTGGCGGGGACCGGTCGCAGGCCTGGGACACCACCCGCCGGGCGCGTCTGGCCGTCGGCTGGCTGGCCCGCGAACTGGCCGAGGGGACCGGACGAGACCCGCTGCCCGACGTCGACATGGCCGCCCTGGTGGAGGAGTTCGGCCGGATGAGGACGGGGCTGGCCTCGTCCTGGACCCGGGCGGCGGATCTGCTGGAAGCCGTCCCACACCACCCGGCCGCGCTGACCGGACCGTACTGGTACGGCCGGGGCTGGGACGACGCAGTCCACCACCTGCGAGACCTGGCCGACGGCATGAAGCCCGCCCCGCGCCGGGCGTCTCCGCGTCCCGACGACCCGAAAGGCCGGCCGTGACCACCACGACCACCCCACCGTCCCCGCCGCTCCGACCAGAGTCGACCACCCCGCCGGTGCTGCTCCTGGACCCCGGAGTCCTCACCGATCCGGCCGACCGCGAGCGGGCCCTGGTCCAGCTGCTCCACTACCAGGCCCAGGTCCGCACCGCCCACGTGCGCCTGGAGGAAGGCGACCGGGTGGAGCTGCTGGAGCCGATCCGCGCGTCCTGGATCGATGAGGACCTGGCCGCCGAGGAGTACTGGGAAGAAGACGCCCGCACCTACGCCGCCGTCCCGGCCGGCACCCTCGGCGTCATCACCACGGTCCGCCGCTACCCCACCCCCTGGCCGTACGTCGTGGCCTGGGACCGCGGCCCCGAGTGCGGCGTGCGCGACCACCAGATCGAGCGCACCGCCGACCAGTCGCTCACCCCCGCCCCGCCGCCGCCCACGGCCCCGCAACTGCGCCGGCTCTGACCGTACGACCGGCCGCCGCCACCCGGCGGCGGCCACCCAACCCCGTCCCGCCCTCACCAAGGGAGCAGCACGTGGAACAGCCCGTCACCGCCCCGGCCATCTACGACTGGTGGGGCCAGGTCCCCGACCACCTGCGCACCACCACCCAGCTCGCCGCCCTGGACCTGCCGCGTCAGCCCGCCGGCCCCGTGCGCGCCGTCGTCACCGCCCGCAACCCCGCCGGCCGCAAGGGCCCCTGGGACCTGTACGACCTGCGCGACCGCACGTACCATGGCCCTGCCAAACTCCGGCCCGGCTACGTGGCCGCGCACCGCCTGCGCGCCGGTACGGGCTCGGCGGTCAGTGGACACGCCGTCCCGGCCCACGCCACCACCTCCGGTGCCGCAGTGCGGCGGGCAGGGGTCTTCGGGCCCAGCGCGTGGGGCCTGTGGACAGGCCCTGCGGAGTGTGCATCGCGCCTCAGCCGTCGTCTTCGCCTGGCGTTTCCGGTTCCTGGGAGCTGGGGAGCTCCTCGGGCGCGTCGATGTCATCGTGCGGCCATGTCCGGACGTACATGGCCGCGTTTGTCGGGAGCAGGAAGTCGGAGTAGTTGGGCAGGCCGGAGACGAAATCGGTCGTCTTGGTGGCGCTGGCCAGAATTGCGGAGAGGTTGCTCTGATACAGGTCCGACGCCTTGGCGGCCTCCGCAACCGGCGAGGTGTAGTTGGTCAGCCACGAGGCGACGTCGAACTTCGGCAGTATCGCCGCTCTTACGGCATCGGCCATGCCGGAGGTCTTGTACAGAAGGCTGACGTCCGCCGGGCCGGTCGGCCTGCCGGCCTGGTCTATGGCGGCTGTCGAACCGGGTTGCCGCTTGGAGATGAGCTCGCGTAGGACCTCCTTGTGGAGTGCTGCCAGGGCGTCTGCGGTGGTCTTGTCCTGTAGGTCTGGAGCAGCCGGGCCGTCAGGCGACAGCAGCGTGGGCGCTCCCTGATCGCCGTCCGCGTCGGCAGAGAACAGGAGCTTGACCGACCATACGCACGAGACGCCTTCCAGCCCCTGGCCCACGGCGGCTGCGAGGCCGTACAGCAGCCAGGTTGTCTCGGCGGTGTACCAGATCTCCTTGCCGATGCGGTGGCCGTCGACTCTGCCGGTGCTCAGCAGCGCGCAGGCTGGTGGCGTGATCCAGGAGTTCCATTCGACGGGAGCACCGGTCGTGGTGGACCCCGTAAACCCGAGTACGGCACGGTGTGCGGCGAAGGCGCGGTTTCCGATTGTTGCGGCGACGGACTCCGAACCCAGGTAGCGCTTCGCCCCCGCGGTGGCGGAGGAGTTGTCGACGGGTACGGTGAATGCGGTCACGACGGCGTTGAAGTCCCTCAGGCGCTTGAGACGTGTGGCACAGTCCCCCAGGTCCTGGTTCATGGGGAAGCGGTAGGTGCTGCCGTCGCCGAAGTCGGTGGTGTTGTCCGTGACGAAGTGCACGTCCTCGTCCGGGTACTCCTGCAGGAAGTCGAGGAGCGTGAACCAGATCGCCGCGTCCCGCGCGCCCTCTGCCCGCTTGTCGCCCTGCTTGGCCGGGGGCAGTGCGAGCGCTTCACGGGAGAGTGCCTTCAATGCGGCTTCGCCCGAGGTGGGCACGACTTCGAAGAGCTCCGAGTACGCCTTCCGCCAGTACTCCTGGCACTCTTCCAGCTCCAGCGGCGGCTCCTCGAACACCGTCGCAGGCTTCCAGGGCATCATCCGTTGCAGGGCCTTGAGTGCGGTCGATGCCGTCTCGCGCTGCGCGATGTAGTCCTTCGCTTTGTGAGCGGCCAGTTCCTCCAGGACAGTTCCCGGGATGCCGACCCTGTGTTGCCCTGATGCACGCAGGGCACGCACGATGTCCGCCCGCGGGCTCCTTGGGTTGATCCGGTTGATGGCGTTCGTGTCGAAGATGATCACGGAGGTCCTCTCGCTTCCTACCTGGTGCCATCCTTCTCCTGTGTCGCCCAGTTGCGCGATCGACTTTGCGTACGGAGCTCGGCCTCGACCTGGTGGTGCTGCCCGTGCTGCCGGTGCTGCGCTTCGTCCGGGACCAGGAGACGGACCTCTGTCGGGGAGGTGCCGCACCCGGGGTAGGCCTATTCGTTCTCCTCGTCGTCCTCGGACTCGGCGGTCCACCACAGGTCGATCCGGTAGGTCTCAAGGACCCCCCTGTGGGCTGCCCAGATAGCGTCGGTGTCGGCCTGTGAATGTTGTTCCGCCGTGCCGAGTTCGACGTGGAGACGCGTCTCCTGTGCGGCCGCCTCATGCCTGCCCTTCCACGACACCCGGCCTTCGTAGACTCCTGGGCGCGGCAGCTGGAAGTGACCGGCGATGTCCGGGGCGAAGGCGCGGACGACCACCTCGCCCGTGGCACTGTCGAGTACTGTCGGGCGTTCCCCCTCGGCGATCCAGCTGTTGTCGGCCGGTGCAGGGCCGTCCCAGACCCTTACCAGGACCTCCGCAGGTGCGATGCCCTGGAGGCTGCGGAGGTAGATCTGGGTGCCGGTACCCGCTACCACCGTGTCCCAGGTCTGCCTGACGGCTTCCGAGTCGGTGAGGTAGGAGTCGGAGTCATACACCTCGATGAGGCCGTTGTCGGGCCTGGCTTCGGTGCGGAACTCGAAAACGATCGGCACTGGTCGTCCTCCGGCCTTAGGTGCGTACGGCTTACGGGACGATCGTGACGTAGAACGGGTCGGTGTCCAAGATCCGGTTCACGGTGAAGACATCCTTGATCAAGTTGCCGCCGTCCCCATTGTCCTTTCCGTCTATCAGGCGGGCGGAGTATCGCTTCACGAGGTTGCCTGTGCTGTCTTTCTGGTTCGCGCCTTCGTAGGTGGACGAGAACGGGTACTCGTCGCATTGCAGGCCCGAGTTCGCATAGTCACCCCAGATGATGCGGCACGTGGCTATCGCGACCTTGCGGTTCTCGTCCTGCTTCTCGCGGTTGATGAGCTGGTGCAGCGGCTGCTTCGCCCCGGGAATGCCCTTGCCGGCGAAGGACGGGAAGGTTCGCTCGGGGGTGTTCTGGGCGTCCATGATGTGCAGCGCGCTCGGTTCCCTTGTACTTGCCCGCGACGGGGCCGGCGTAGTCGAAGCGGACGTTGGACTTGGCGGCGCCGAAGTCCGACCAGGGCATGTTCGGTGCGCTGGGCGACGTGACACCCATTGAGAGCGTCAGGGCGCATACGTGCCCATGACCTGCTTCGCCGCGAGCAACGGACGGAGAAGTCGACGTCGGGTGCTTACCGTCAGGACAGCGAAGAGGACCGCCACAACCCGGTGACGGTCCTCTTGGCCATGCGTTATACCGCGGGAGAGTGATTATTCCCAGCGTGTTGTTCCTCGGTCTGGGCCAGATGAACAGCAGAGGGTCGGATGGCTGCTCCCTCTTAGAAGGGCGTTTCCTCTTCGTCGAACTCCCAGATCGGAGGCCTGTCGTGGCGCTGCCCGTCAGCGTTGCCAGGTGTCCATGAGATGCATTCCGGGCGTGCGCCTGTTCCTGTGCGGGCGAACTCCTCCAGTGCGGCCTTTATCTGGCTGATCGGCAAGGTGCTGGCGGAGTCGTGGAACAGGGGGTAGCCCGGGTCGGAAACCACGCGGGGGTCGAAGCTGGGTGGCTCCGGATTGTCGGAGATCCATGCGTGCTCGCCGGTTCCTCGCTTCAGCGGATGCGAATCTGCGAGGTACCAGATCAGGGCGCCGAATCCGGTGGTTGAGTTGGCGGAGACGAGCAGGGTGTTGTCGCCCCCGTACTCATTAGTGAAGGGGCGGTCGGCGATGCAGAACTCCGCCATGGTCCCCGGTGCCACGAGGTTGTCGCCCGTTTCGCGAAACGGTTTCAGGGCGGCGAGTGCTGCGGTGATGAGCGCGGAGGCGCCATCATGGCTGTTGGCGTGATGCCATTTTCTGTCGTACCTGGCGTTCAGCATTGCAGCAGTCTACCTTCGTTTAGGCCTGGATGCCGCAGGCCTGGTCCCCTTGAGGGGAGTATTATCCTTCTGGAGGGTTCCGTCTTCGCGCCTGTACCAGACGGTGATCTCCTGGTCGTCATAGAGAATCTTCGGAACGGCATTCGGGCACTGCTTCGGGCAGACTCCATCTGCGTTGTTGATGACAATCGTCATCTTGTTAAATTTCGTATCCGAGGAGTTGCTCATCAGCCATGCGAGCCTGGTTTCAAGGTGTGCGGCTGCAGGGTGCCAGGTCCCAGGGGCGGTCATGCCGTTTTCCGCTTGGCTGGGCCGCCGCCTATGCTCGGCTCGTGCAGCCGCTCTCCAAAACCAGCGATCCGTTGATCGCGGCGTTCCCAACCGAGCTCGCGAGTGACGCCGAGGCGGTCCGGGCGGTAATGCCAGCTGCTCGATTCCAGCCGCATGCCCCGTTCTCTGTCGTTGTAGAGGGCCAGCGGGTTTCGATCCCTGGGCGCCTCTACAACGACGAACCTTCGCCTGACGTCGTGGCCTCCCTTTCGCCGCGCCAACAGCGGCTTCTGCACAGCCTGTACTCAAGACACAGCGACGGGCTGGTCAGACAGCGCCATCTGGAGAAGATCGTCGGGTGCACGGACCCGTGGGTCATGCCCTTCGTCGTGCAACTGGTCGGCGAGTACGTCTTGGAGATCCTTGTCGTCATCTGCGACAAACTGCGTGATCTCGCCGCCCCTGGCGCCAGCGGCCACCTTGCTTACGGACAGTTCATCGTGGACAACCCAGCCTTCTTCGCACGCACGCAACGGCGGGTCGTGAGCTACTGGAGCTGCTACTACCGCGGCGCCTACGCGAGCTTCCTGGGTTACCCCGGGTGCGCTCTTCTTGACCTCCTGCGGTCGGCAGCCTCCGACAACGCCGGGCATCCCTGGCCCAACCTCGCCCCGGCCAGCGGCAGGATGGACGGCTACTGCTAGGACCGGGCCGGCAAAGGTCGCCAACCCATCAAGCTGCATCGGTAGATGGTGACCCCCGCTGCGGGCGCTACGTGCACATCGACACCGCCAACGAACTGAGCGAGCTCAGCGAACACGAGGCCGCCCGGTTCGTCTACCAGCAGCAGGGCCACCTCCCGGAGGAGAACCTTCCCCCGGTGCTGCTCGCTGCCCGGCACGCCCGGCGGATGGTCGCCGCCCTCGCCCTGCCGCCGGACGCCCGCACCGTCCACGCCCTCGCCGGGGTCCGGGCGGCCGCGACCGTCACCGAACTGCTGCGCTCCACCGTCGGAACGGACGTCCGGACGCAGCGCGGCATCGCGGCGCAGTTCCTCGTCGAGCGTCATGGTTCGCAGGCGGCTGCACGGGTGGAGCTGGGCATCGCGAAGTCCACGCTGAGCGAGTTGTTGTCCGGCCGCTGAGGCCCAGCCTGCATCCTCGTTCTCAGCGAACACCCGGTACAGCGAGGCGACCCCGCGCGCCCTCGCGTACGCCGTCCGAACCGGTGCGCTCACCCTGAGCTGACTAGAGGTGCCCCGCCGGTCTCGAGCGGTCAGGGAGCCGTTGCGTCGATGACGGCCGCACGAATGAGACGCACCGTGCGTTGTGGATCGAGTCGTCCGTGGTCTGCGCCGATCGTGCAGGCGGCAGCGATGAGTAGCTGCTTCAAGGTGAGCTCCCGGTTCGCCGCGGGGGCCTGCTGCCAGGTGTCGTGGGCGGCAATGGTCCCTTCGGAGCGGTGGACGGCCTGGAGTGACAGCACCATGGCCGTGCCGGGGTCCGCGGTCCGTGCGACCTGCCGCAGACGCTCGACGCCCTGGTGCTCCCCGAGCCCGTAGACCGGCCGGGTCGCCAACAGACCGAGAAGGAGTACTGCCGCCTCCCAGAGCGCGGTATCCCCGCGGTCTGCGAGCTCGGCGAGCAGGCCCCGCACGACGCCGGGATCGCCAGTGCACACAACCGCGTCGAGGCCGTCGTCCACGAGTTGCTCGACGGCGGGAATCCGGGGGCGCGATCCGGCGGGACCGGGCTGGTTGCCAGGGTGCATCCGCCGACCGTACAGCGCCGCCGGTCGCGCCTGCTGTGCCGCAGGAGCGCCGGCGGATCGGAACGGCCAGTAGCGGGAGCGGTCACCGCCTCCGAGCTGGACGAGGCCCGGCAGATGCGCGTCACCCTGGCCGACGCCGGCGTCGCCGCGGACCTGGACCAGATCGCCTGCGAGTTCGGCACCGCCTCGGCGTTCTGTGCGGGCCGCATCACCCTGAAGCAGTTGCAGCGGCGCACCTGCTGGGGCGCGCTGCAGCAGGTGCCCGCCCGCACCGAGCCGCCCACCGACCCGGCCGCCGCTGCGGCGTTCTGGGCCGAGCGCAAGCCGGCTTTCGCGGAGGTGAACGGCGTCCGGGCAGTGCGCTGCACCCTGTACTGGATCATTCGCCTGCGCCACGCCCGCAGCAGCGCCGACTGCGCCCGGTTCAGCGAGGTGACCCCCGAGGGCGGAGGCGAGACGGTGTGGCTGACCGGCACCTACTGGGACGCGGACGGCACTGGCCCTCACCGTCCCGGCGCGCTCGCCCCGCGGGCCGACTACGCCCTGATCTACGCCGAGTTCGCAGACACCGCGCCCACGCACCCCCTCCAATAGTTCCTGCTACTGGCCGTTCCGATCCTCCCCGGAGGCCGTGTCGTACGGCCCGGTGCTGGAGCTCCGGGCCGTACGACATGCCGAGCTGACGGAGTCAGGTTGTGTCAGCCGTCGCGGCGGTGCAAGGTGCGCAGCGCGACGTCGTACGCCATCGAGGACGACGGGTGGCCAGACGGGTGGGGCCGCGGCCGGGACGGTGCCGTGGAGCAAGGCCGCACCGACTCCGCCGGTGCCGAGCGTGGCGGTGCAGGCCGGGATGTTCGGCAGGGCGATCCGCAGCACCACTTCCCGGCGCCTGGCGAGGGCCGCCGAGCAGGGTTACGGGCGGTCATCGGTCGCTGCCTGTGGCCGTCGCGGGAGGCAGGCAGTGGCCGGCCAGCCGCTTCACCTTTCGCCGGTCCCGTTCGCCGAAGGACGGCGGCTGGGCGGCGCCCGCGGCTGCTGATCGTTCCGATCCTTCCGGGAGGCCGAACCGCCTCGCGTTCGGGGGTTTGGTCCCTCAGTGGGTGAGGACTTGGTCGGCGCGGTGGAGGAAGTCGGCGACTTCGGGTTCGGTGCGCCAGGGGTTGAGGTTGGTGGTGAGGGTGCGTAGGTAGGTGCGGCTGCGGGTGGAGTGGACCGTGCTGAGGATGGTCAGGGCGTGTTCGCCGGCTGCGAGGCCGGGTTCGAGGTTGCGCTGCTGGAGGTGGGCGGTGGCGATGATGGTGTGGCGGATTCCGACGGCGCGGCTGAAGACGCCGGCGGGCATGGCGGTGGCCTGCTCGTTCCAGCGCAGGACGTCGGCGGGGCGTCCGAGGTCCCGGTAGATCTCGGCGGCGTCGGCGGCGACGCGGGCGTGGGTGAGGTAGGTGAGCCAGTCGGGGTCGCGGGGGTCGGTGTCGGCGGTGGTGACGAGCTGTTCGCAGCGGCTGAGCGCGGCTGCTGCGGCTGGGGCGTCGCCGGCGAGGCCGTGGGCACGGGCTTCGGCCAGTTTGGCGAAGGCGAGGACTCGGGCCGGGGCGTCGTGCTTGGCACGCTCGTAGGCGCCTTCGGCCATGTCGATGGCCTCGTTCGGGAAGCCTCGCAGGAAGGTGTGCAGGGCCATGGTGGCGAGGACGTAGGAGCCGACGGCCCGGTCGCCGGAGGCGCGGGCGAGGCGCAGGGCTTGGACGAGGTGGGACTGGGCGCTGGCGTGGTTGCCCATGTCGACGTCGTGCCAGGCGGCGACGCGGGCGAGTTCGGCGGTGGCGGCGAAGAGCTCGGTGCCGATCTTGTCGGTGAAGGTTCCGCGCAGCAGTGGGGCGGCGCGCTGGGTGAGGCAGTCGGTGACCATGGGGGCGCGCCAGTTGCCGCCGCCGAACTTGGAGTCCCAGCGGCGGGCCTCGTCGGCGGCGGTGCGCAGTTCGAGGATGTCGGCGCGGCCGACGCGCGGGCCGGCGACGCGGGCGCGGGGCGGGTCGGCGGGGACGGCCATCCAGCGCATGGTCGCGGGGCTGTAGGCGGTGAGCGCGAAGGGGCTGGCCTTGACGAAGCTCCGGCGGTCCACAGTGCTCCAATACTCGGCCGCGAGATTGAGGGCCTGGTCGGGGTCTCTGTGGAAATTCAAGCCGGTCTCGACGGTGGGCGTGGGCGTATCGGCCATGCCCATCTCTTCGAGTGACACCGTTCGGCCGAGGCGTTCGCTGAGAGCGAGGGCCAGAAGCGCGGGTGCGGGCGCGTCCGGGACCATGGCGCGGACGGTCCAGTTCCTGATCGAGGTGTGCGTGTACGCGCGTTTGGCGCCGGCGCGGGCGGCGAGTTCGTTGACGCGGTGCGCGAGGGCGGCGTTGCTGGCCTTGCTCTCCTTGATGAGCCGGGCGAGGCGGTGGTTCGGTTCACGACGTGGCGTCACGGTGTTCCCTTGCATGTCCGGATCGGACCTGTGGAACCGGGGCGGCATGGGCTCCGCGTCAGCCGCACGCCCGGGAGAGCGAGCGTAGCCCCAACTGGCCGTGTGTGTGCGGGGATTCACGATTGTGAGCCCCCGCTGTGAGCCCTCCCCGGGCGGGTCCTCCAGGCGTTTGCTGGTCTTCCCCCGCTCAGCCGACCAAAGGAGGTCTCGTGTTCTTCCCCTATCCCGTGATCGAGCAGCTCACCCCCGCGCAGGTGGAGTCCTGGGAGCGGCACTTCGCCGGTGGCGGGCATGAGCGGGCCCGCAATCTGGAGGAGGGCATCTGGCGGCGCACCCAGGACCCGGCGAACGCCGAGCAGTCGGGCTGGTCCGAGGACAACCAGGGCCGTCGCCGGGTGGTGCACTACCGCTACGAGTACAACCTGAACCACGTGTTCCCGGTGCCGCGGCTGGTGCTGGACAACCTCTACCTGGCGGTCTCGTTCACGGCTCCGGCCGAGGAGATCGCCGAGTACCGGCAGTCGATCGGGCAGTGGCTGGCGGACGGCCACTGGCGCGACAAGGGCGACGTGTGGGCGAAGGGCGACCTGCGGTTCGGCCTGGCCGAGTACGACGAGCACCCGCAGGACGAGCGAGCTGGCCGGGCGACCCCGGAGGGCTTCCGGTCGCTGGACGTCACCTTCATCACCGACGAGTACGCGGTGCCGCGTACGGTGCGCAACCTGCCCTGGGACGTGCTGAGGGGCGGGATGCGGGTCAAGGAACGGCGCGGGAACCCGTCCTACGCGCCGGACCTGTCCGTCCTGGCGGAGCTGCTGCCGTTCCAGGTGGAGGTGGGGTGCGGCACCAGCATCGAGGCGGGAATCCCGCCGCTGCACTTCCTGCACGAGGTCTACCGGGTCACCGACCGGCGGGACAACGCGCTCACGCAGTCGCACGCCTTCACGATGCGCCCGGGAGACGACGCGTTGGTGCGCGAGATGCTGGTCAGCGCCGACCTCAAGGCGCCGGACCTGGTGGCGATGTTCCGCTCGTGCTTCGTCGCCCGGCCGACCGCCGCACACCGGGCGCTCAAGGCCCTGCACGACGCCGGCGCGCTGGTGGGACCGGTGATCACCCACAACTTCGACACCCTGTCCGCGCGGGCCGGGCTGGAGGAGTGCTTCGTGCGCCGCTACGACCAGAAGGAGCCGCCGGTGCCGCTGCTGCCCGAGTCCAAGGCGCTGCTGGTGATCGGCCTGCACGCGGACCGGCGAGCCGTCCAGAAGCGGGCCCGGGCCGAGGGCAAGAAGATCGTGTTCCTCGACACCGAGGGCCTGGAGGAGAACGGCGTCTTCAAGGAGTACCCGGTCGAGGGCGCCCGGGAGGGCGACGTGGTCGTCCGCCGGGAAGCGATCCCCGCGCTCACGGAGCTGTGCGAACTGCTCGGCGTGACCATCTGATCAACTGACAGGTCGTCAGGTAGGGCGGCGTTGTCGCGGTAGCGTCTTGGGGTGTACCGCACTGGTGCACCCCAAGACCCCATCGACGAAGGACAGTTCATGCGCGTATCCGTGATCGGCTGCGGCCACCTCGGAGCTTCCCACGCCGCCGCGATGGCGGAGCTGGGCCACGAGGTCATCGGCGTCGAGATCGACCCGGACAAGTGCGCCACCCTCGCCACCGGCGCCTCCTGGTTCTACGAGGCAGGCCTGGACGACCTGCTCGCCAAGCACGTCCCCACCGGCCGGCTGCGCTTCACCACCAGCCTCGCCGAGGCCGCCGCCTTCGCCGACGTCCACTTCCTGGCGGTCGGCACACCGCTGCGCGCCGACGGCCAGGGCTACGACGTCTCCCAGGTCCTGGGCGCCGTCGAACAGCTGGTGCCGCTGCTGAGGCGGCCCGCCATGATCATCGGCAAGTCCACCGTCACCGTCGGCACCGTCGCCCGGCTCCAGCAGATCATCACCGAGCGCGCCGGCGTGGAGGGCATCGAACTGGTCTGGAACCCCGAGTTCCTGCGCGAGGGCCACGCCGTCGCCGACAGCCTCTTCCCGGACCGCATCCTGGTCGGCCTGACCTCCCCGACCGCGCTGGCCGCCGTCCAGGAGGTCTACGCCCCGATCACGGCCCGCGGCGACATCGAGATGGTCGTCACCGACCCGGCGACCGCCGAGGTCGCCAAGTCCGCAGCGAACGCCTTCCTCGCCACGAAGATCTCCTACATCAACGCCATCGCGCAGGTCTGCGACCTCACCGGCGCCAACATCGACGACGTCGCCCACGTCATGGGCATCGACAAGCGCATCGGCCACGGCGGGATGCGGGCCGGGCTCGGCTACGGCGGCGGCTGCCTGCCCAAGGACGTCGCCGCCTTCGCCCACGCCGTCACCAAGCTCGGCGCAACCGACGCCGCCGGGCTCCTGGACGCCGTCCAGGCCGTGAACCGCGCACGCATGGACACCGCCGTCCAACTCGTCGCCCATGCCGCCGCCCGCCCCCTGGCGGGCCTGACCATCGGCTACCTCGGAGCCGCGTTCAAGGCCGGGACCTCCGACGTCCGGGACTCGCCCGCACTGCGCCTGGCCGACCGCCTGCACCACCTCGGTGCCACGGTGCGCGTCCACGACCCCGAGTCGCTCGACAACGCCCGCCGCTCCCACCCCCAGCTGGCCTTCGCCGACACCGCCCTGGACGCGGTCGCCGGGGCCGACCTGGTGGTCGTCGCCACCGAGTGGGGGCAGTACACCCGCGACCCGAAGCTGCCCGTCGCGGCGGCCGACCGCACGCCCGCCCGAACGGTGGTCGACGTCCGCAACGCGCTGGACGCCGAACCCTGGCTGGCCGCCGGCTGGACCGTCCACCAGATGGGCCGCCCCACACGCTCCCCCGACGCCTGACCGCCTCACGCGGCCGGGGCGGGGGCCACCACCCACCACACCCCGTAGTGAAGGAGCAACCGGTGCAAGACATCTTCGACGCCGTCGAACGCCTCTCCGCCGTCTGCCGCGCCGCCGGCGCGGACATCCCCGGCGAAGAGCTGAAGGCCCTCCAGGTCGGCAAGGTCGGCGAGGAGGCGGGCGAGGCCATGCACGCCCTCCACGGCCTCAAGGGGCTGACGACCTGCCCCGACGACCACTCCTGGGCCGAAGTGCAGAACGACCTCACCGGCGCGGTGATCGCCGCCATGATCGCCATGCAGTACATCGACCCCGAGGGCTGGCAGGCCACCTTCCGCGACACCTTCCACCGGCGCACCCGCCGCGGCCGCGAGACCCTGGCCGCGTGACCCACCCCCCGCTCGCCGAGGGCCCGCCCGTCAACACGGGCGGGCCCTCGGCCCGTGTCCGCCCTCCGCCCGCCGGACGGGGACGGTAGCGTGATCCCGCCGGGACGTCGCGCTACGGAGGGACCATGGGCTGGCTGCCGCCGGAGCAGTACGTGACGACGATCCAGAACGCCACCCTGTACGGCTGCTTCTACATCACCGATCCGTACGGCCGATCACTGGCACTGCGCTCACGCCGCGACCCCACCGTGTGGAACTGGCCCGGAGGCGACGTCGAGAACGGCGAGACCCCGCTCCACACCGCGGTCCGCGAGTTCTACGAGGAGACCGGCCACGACATCGCGACCCTGCGCGCCGATCTTGTAAAGGAGCCCCGTCTCCTCGCCGTCACCTTCGCCGCTCCCTCCCCGCACTGGCCGCGCGCGAAGGCGGGCTTCGTCTTCGACGGCGGCTGCATGAGCGAACAACAGATCAACGACATCGTGCTCCAGCCCGAGGAACACACCGAGTGGCGCACCCACACGCTCCACGGCTGGCAGCCCCTGATGACCCCCGCAGCCTTCACCCGGCTGAGCCTGGTCGACGCCGCCCGCCAGTCCTCTCAGGCGGCCTTCATCAGCCTCTGAGACCGCGTTTGAGATCTGCCGTGCCGTGGGGTTGTCAGTGTCGTTGAGCTCTGTGTGAGTGGTTCTGGGGGTGGGTATCCGTCGAACCTGGCGGACGAGCAGTGGGCGCTGGTGGAGCCGTTGCTGCCGCCAGCGAGGGTGGGGCCGAAGGGTGGCCGGCGAGAGAAGCACCCGCGGCGGCGGATCGTCGATGCGATCTTCTACGTGGTGCGGACCGGATGTGCCTGGCGGCAGCTGCCGAAGGACTTCCCGCCCTGGCCGACCGTGTACTGGTACTTCACCTGGTGGCACGACGACGGCACCGTCGAGCGCATCCACGACGCCCTGCGCGGCAAGGTCCGTGAAGCCGACGGCCGCGACGCGGAACCGAGCGCCGGGCTGATCGACTCGCAGTCCGTCCGCACCGCCGACACCGTCCCAGTCACGACCAGGGGCTTCGACGCGGGCAAGAAGGTAAAGGGCCGCAAGCGGTTCATCGTCACCGACACCCTAGGCCTGCTCCTGGCCGTCCACGTCGTCGCTGCGAATATCCAGGACCGCGACGGCGGTCGCCGCCCACTGCTGTGGACCCGCCTCGACCACCCAGGTATCCGGAAGATCTGGGCGGACCAGGGCTTCGCCGGACGACTCGTCGACTGGTCCGCCCAGATCCTCGGCCGCGAGCTGGAGATCGTCCGCAAGGACCCCGGTCAGCGCGGATTCCAGGTCCAGCCCAAGCGGTGGGCCATCGAGCGCACCTTCTCCTGGCTCACCGCGCACCGGCGCCTTGCCCGGGACTACGAGACCAGCCCGGCCCACTCCGAGACGATGATCCGCTGGGCGATGATCGGCGTCATGGTCCGTCGGCTCGCCCGAGGCCGGGCGGCAACCCGCTCCGGTCCGCGCTCACTTGTCTACTGCGGTCCGATTACCCCCAGCTGAACCTCCGGTGCGGCAAGGGCTACTGTTCCGCTGTGATCGACATCGACGGAGCCCGTCTCGGGGCCGAAGCCGCCCGCCGCCTGCGGCAGGCCGATTGCTGCACCATAGAACCCGGCCTCAGCGACGACGAGTTCGAGCGCGTCGAGACCGAGTACGGCATCCAGTTCTCCGACGACCACCGCGCCTTCCTGTCGGCCGGCCTGCCCGTCTATTCGCCACCCGAAGAAGGCACTACCTGGGACAAGCCCTGGCCCGACTGGCGCAACGGCAACCCCGACGAACTCCGTTCCCACCTCGCATGGCCGACTGAGGGAGTGCTACGGGCGGTCGAGCGCGGCTACTGGCACACCTCGTGGGGCACACGCCCCGCCGAACCAGAGGACGCCCGGGCTACGGCAGAAAGGCACCTGGCAGCGGTGCCCCGACTGGTACCTCTCTACGCACACCGGTTTCTTCCCGCAGGCAGCGGAACCCACGGGCACCCCGTCCTCTCGATCTGGGGCACGGACATCATCTTCTACGGCGAAGACCTTGCCGACTACATCAGCGCCGAGTTCGAAGAGGGGTACGAGCACCCCGAGACCTGGAACCCGCGACCGAACGTCCCCTTCTGGCAGGACTTTGTTCAGTAGTCGAGCGGCTTGCTGCAGATCTCAAACGCGGTCTGAGCTGGAGGCTGACGGCGCCCGTCGCCTCGTCGGTGGCGCCGAGACGGGGCAGCAGAGCCAGGAGGCGGGCCGCTGCCCGCTGGGTGACGGTGTGGGAGAGCTGCTCGACGTAGGCCTGGTCCGCGTCCCGCCGCTGCTTCGAGACCATCCGGTAGACGGCCAGGGCCGCCGCCGGGTCGGCGTCGACCAGGGCGCGGAAGTCGGCGCCGGGGACGGCCAGGGCGCTCCCGTCGGTCAGTGCGACCACCGAACTGGTCCGGGGGCCGCCGGCGATGGTCTCGTGGTCGCCGACGAGCTCGGGCGGCTCCCGCAAGGCGACGACGATCGCCGTGCCGTCGCCGTCGCCGTGCTGCAGCACCTTGACGGCTCCGGTGCGCAGGGCGAGGACGTCGTCGGTGAGGTCGCCCTGGTGGATGAGCGTCTCGCCGGCGGTGAAGCGCACGAGGGTGCCCTGCGTGGTGAACAGGGCGTCCAGGACGGGGTCCATCCCGGGAGTGCCGGTGTCGGTCACGGGTTCTCCTTGACGTCGGGTGGGCGCTCGCCCATCACGGTAGGGCAATCCGGTCGCGGACGGAGGTCGGACCGGCACGCCGCCGGGTGCCCGCGGCGGTTGGCCGCGCGCACCCGGCGGGGGTCGTTCAGGGCCGGTTCCACGGGTCGTCGGCGGCGGCGACCGTGTCGTCCTCGATCTCCAGGTAGCCGAGGCAGGGGTGGGACCAGCCGTTGCCGGCGGCGGCGAATCCGGTGCCCCCGCAGGCGGGGCAGTCCCGCGGGGGGGGGGGGGGGGGGGGGGGCGGGGGTGCCGCGGGCGCAGGGGTCCGGGGCCGGGTGGACCCCCACCCCGGCCGCGGG
>NZ_JBIAVL010000032.1:45189-72819 GCF_042894165.1 Kitasatospora sp. NPDC001547
CCCCGGCCCCCCCCGCCCCCCCCGCGCCCCCCCCCCCCCCCCCCCCCCCCCCCCCCCCCCCCCCCCCCCCCCCCCCCCCGCCCCCGGCCGGGTTGCCGCGGTCGCAGGTGTCCGGCTCCTGGTGGACCGCGACGCCGTCCTCGTGGATGTAGGTCATCACGAAGCCCTGCCCGGCGCAGCCTCCCTCGCAGTTCCAGGGGTGGGGGCCTTCGGTGTGCCAGGTGCGGTAGGTGGTCCGCAGCCAGGTGCGGGCGGTCTCCCGCTCGGCCGCGCCGATGCCGTCCAGGTGGCGCAGCTCGTTGACGGCCTGGGCACACTGGGCGGCGCTGTGGATGTCGCCCTGGGACTGGAGGGCGACGATGTCCAGGGCCACCGCGTGCAGGAGCAGGTGGGTGCGGTGGTGCTGGTGGGTCAGGGCCGGGTCGGCGCCGGGGGCGCGGCGGGCGTCCTGCCACAGGTGGTACTCGGTGGCGGCCTGGACCATGAGCCGGCCCACCGACGGCAGGTCGGGGTAGGCGTCGCGGACAGCGGCGCAGGCGAGCGCCTCGGTGACGGGTTCGCTCTCCGGGTGGTAGCGGACGATGCCGGGCTCGGCGCCCGGGGCATCGGTGACGACGATGTCGATGGGCTGGCGGGCGGCAGCGAGGGCGCGCACCGAGTAGGCGGTCTGGCGGTCGCCGGTGTCGGGGGTGAGCGGGTTGGTGGCGAAGAGGGTCACGGGGGGCTCCTGGGCGGTCGGATCGGTTGGGGAAGGTGTGCGGCCGCGTCGCGGGGTGCGGGCGGTCGGGTCCTCGGGCCGGTGGGATGGCCGGCCCGAGGGTGGTGCTGGGGTTCACAGGGCCCGTAGGCGGCGGGGGCGTGCCGGCGGCGGGTTGCCCGGGTCGGGCCAGTCGTCGGCCGACAGGCCGTAGGTCGGGGGCTTCCAGGTGGCCGGGGCGTGGCGCCGGTAGACGCCCTCCCACGGGGCCCGGAAGTAGGCGGGGAGGAGGCCGCCGGTGTTGGGGATCGGCGGGGGTGCGGCGGCGTTCTGTTCGCGCAGTTGCTCGGTGACGCGCTCGGCGTGGTCGGCGTGCCGCTTGCAGTACCAGTGCGCGATGGTCCAGCCGGTGCGCGGGTCCAGCTCCAGTACCCGGTGGTGGGAGTCGGCGCCGCAGATCCCGCGCTCGTTGCGGAAGTCGACCGGTGGCACGTAGCCCGCGGGGACGTGCAGGACCGGCGCGGGCGGGCGCCGCAGCGGCACGACCGCCTCGTCGACCACCGGGGCGGCGGTTCGCGGCCGGTACTCGTACGGGCGGATGCGCGGGGCCTCGCAGCCCGGGGCCTGGCTCGGGCCCCAGTCGCCGGCCTCGCGGGGCGGCTCGTAACGGGGCGCGTCGTCGGCGACCAGGCGGTCGTAGCGGGGCTGTCCGACCGCGTCACGGCCCAGCATCTCGGCGGCCCGGTTGAGCACCCGGCCCTCCTCGACGCCGGGGGCGACGAGCAGGGCGTAGGCCACGGCGAGCAGCAGTTCACGCGCCGACGGGGTGGCCCGACGGTCGCGGTAGACGCGGTGGGTGACCTCGGCGTACTTCTGCGCCCGGTCCAGGCGCGGCGGCCCGTCCGCCGCGCTCATTCCCGGGCTTCGACCTGGCGGGCCGTCACCGGGCCGGCGTGCGGGTGCGGGGCCTTCGGGCGCGCTGCGGCCCTCCGGTGCGGTGGACTCGGTCACAGCTCCCTCCCGTCGCAGTCGGCGTAGCCGTCGGTCGTGCGGTGCGGCTCGAAGCACCCGGCGTGCGGGTCCTCCTCCTCGTCGCCGTCCTCGTCCGCACGGTCCTGCGCGGCCCATTCGGCGGTCGCCTCGATGTCGACCTCACCAGTTCCGTGGTAGACGAACACGGCGCCGTCGGGGCCCGTCTCCGTGTACGGCGGCAGGTCGGCGTCGTCGTCCTCGTCACCGGTGCCGTACGTACGGCGGCCGCACGACGGGCACACCCACAGCTGCTCTCCCTCGACGGACAGCGGGAGGGTGGGGGCCGAGCAGTCCGGGCACGCGGGCGGGGTCAGGACGCGGGCCGCGGCCTCGGCGGGGTCAGATGTGCTGGGCGCCGTCATCCCTGCTGCTCCTCGATCAGCCGCGTGACGGCGGCGGCCAGCACGCCGTTCTCGGCGGCTTCGTCCGCCTCCTCCAGGCGCTGCAGGACGTCCACGAGGGTCACCGCCGGGTCGGCCGCGGAGATCTCCCGGAGCGGGCGGTGCAGCACCTCATAGCCGGTGGCGAGGCCAGTGTGGTAGCGGCACAGCCCCTCGGCCTCGTCGCAGGCCGGGCACTCCTCCCAGTCCTGGGAGTGCGGCGCGACCTCGACCGGCACGCGGCTGAAGGGCTGGAGGTCCAGCGCGGCGTGCGGGCGGGCGACGCCGAGTTCACGCTGGGCCCAGGTGTCGGGCAGCTCGCGCAGCTGCAGGGCGAGGGCGGCGGCGACGGCGGGCTGGTGCTCGACCAGGTTCCGCCACAGCGCGTTCGCGCTGGTCAGCGGGTCGGGTGATGACGTCATCATGGTCCTTCCGGACGGTTGGGGCGAAGGGATCGGAGCGGGCTCGGCAGCAGGGTGTGCTCGGGCCCGGCCGGCCGGGCCGTCAGGCGGCCCCGGCCGGGCGGATCTGGGCGGTGTAGGCCAGGCAGCGCCGACACGTCGCCGGTTCACCGGCCGGTTCGTCGGCCAGCTGGAGCGGCCTGGCACGGCCGGGGGTCTCGCACAGGGCGCGGCCGGCGAGGTGGCGCCGGCTGCGCCCCGAGGCGGCCTCGCTGACCGGCACGACGTGCCGCAGGCGTTCGCGGGCGCCGCCGCGCACCCGGGCATGCAGATTCTCCCGTACGGTGACCTTCACCAGGCAGCCGCGCACCGCCGCGGCCCACGCTTCGGCTTCGGCCCGGCGTCGGTCGGCGGTGTGCTGCTCCCGCAGGAGGCGCATCGCCTCCGCCGCCCGGATCCGCTCCTCGGCGGCGGCGCGTTCGGCGAGCTGGCTGCGGGTGACGGGCGGCTCGGGTTCGGTCTGCATGGCGATGTGGAGCAGGTAGAGGGTCGGCCAGTGGCCGATGGAGAACTCCCTGCTGCCGGTGATCGCGGCGGCCCAGTCGCGGTTGTGGAAGTGCCGCGTGGCGTGGATGAACGCCGGGTTGACGAACGGGCCGGCCTCGCGGCGTGCGCGGCCGCGGAGTTCGGCGATCTGCGCGTCGGTGAGCCGGGTCGGCCGGTCGGGGTCCACGGAGCCGGGCGCGCCCGGGCCTTCGGACGCCTCGCGGACGCGGTGGAGGGCGGCTTCCATGGTTCAGGCCTCCAGGAAGTCGGGCTTGGCGCTGCGGTCCACCAGGCTCTCCAGCGGCACCGGGCTGTTCGCCACCTCCAGCAGCCAGTCCCCGTGGCACACCGCGCCGACGCGGCACCAGCACATCAGCGTCCGGCCAGCCAGCCGTTCGCGGATCGTCCGGAGGAACTCGATGTCGTGGGTGTGAAAGTTGCGGAAGCTGGCGACGGCCTCTTCGGCGGTGAGCGGGCCGTGCGGGCGGCGGTCGATCCAGCCTCCGGGCAGGACGGTCCAGCCGCAGGTGGCGCCGACGCGCCACGGGTTGCCCCAGACGCTGCCGCGGCCGACGTAGACGGTGCCCTGGGGGGCGCGCCAGCCCTTGGTGCGCAGGCGCTGGATGCGCGCCGGGACGGCCACGGGCGCGGCCGGGAGGGCGTGGGAGTGGCCGGTGTCTGGGGCGGCCAGGCCGGTCGTGAGGATGCTCAACGGGTCTCCCGGGTGGTCGGGTCGGGCATGGGGGCGGTGCGGCCCGGGGGCGGGCCGCACCGGCGGGGCGGGCTTCAGAAGCAGCCGCCCGGGCAGCTGGCCGCGTAGGGCAGGGAGCCGCGCGCGGCGTCGTAGAGGTCCTTCGCGGAGTAGGCGGACATCCACGCAGGCCCCCCGCAGTCCGGGCAGGCGACCCGCGCCTGGTGGCGGACCTCGGCGGGGTCGTCCAGGTCGACCCACCGGACCGTCAGCTCCCGGCCGCCGACGGCGAAGGCACCGGCGCGGTAGCCGCCCTCGTCCTCACCGTCGTGACAGGTGAACAGCAGGGCCAGGTCGCGGCCGAAGACCCGCTCGATGTGGCGCTCCGGGTTCGCGTCCTCCCGTGCGGCGCTGCGTTCCAGGACGACGTCCAGGATCGGCAGATTGCGGGCGTGGTGCACGGCGGCGAAGCCCTCGGCCAGGAGCCCGGGCAGGGACTGGGTGAGCTCCTCGTGCTGGGCGGTGATGATGTCCGCCGGCACGCGGCGCTCGCGCGCGGTGTTGCGGGCGAGAGCGGTTTCGAGGTCGGCGTCGACGACCAGGGCGACGACGGGCATGCCGTGGCTGCGGCCAGCGGCGATGAGGTCCCGGCGTACCCACGCCTCGGCGTTGACAGCGTCGACCACGGTGGGCGCGCCGTCGCGGCGCTGGGTCCCGAGCCGGTGGTCGAGCTGCTGGTGGAGCATGGCCCATGCCGCGCGGGAGGCGCCCTGGTCGCCGGGGTCGCCCACGAGGACGTCCCGGAGGTGGTCGGCGTTGAGCACGGCGGCCGGCGGGAAGAGCATCCGCGCGAGGGTGCTCTTCCCGGCGCCGGAGATGCCGAGCAGGACGAGGAGGCAGTCCTGCGGCAGGCCGAGGGCGGCGAGGGTGCGGCGGGTCTTGTCGGCGCTCACCGGTCGGCCTCCGTCGTCCCCCGCAGCGGGAAGGCGGTGCCTTCGAGCGGGGCGGCGGCGGCCGCCACGGCGAGGCCCTGGAGGAAGAGGGTGCGGGAGATGCCCGGCTCGATGCTGCGGATCAGTCCGGCCTGGAAGTCGCCCAGAGCGGCCGTCAGGGCCATGGCCTCGCGGGCGGTCCGGTTGTAGGCGTCCAACCGATCGACGGGCGCCGTGGACGGCTCCGTGGTCTCCTGCGGCTGGTGGCGCAGGGACTGCAGGGCCTGAAGGACCTGGTCGAGGTCGAGGCTGGTGCCGGGTTCGGCCAGCAGGCGCAGCGCCTGCTCGACGGTGTCGAGCAGGGCGTCCTCGACGTCGTCGGTGAGTCCCTCCAGGACGTCGTCGTAGAGGTGGGCGCTCGTGCCGTAGGTGACGAGGGCGGTGCGGGGGTCGTCGCGGTGCTGGTGGTGCATCCGTGGGGTCTTTCCGGTGGGAGGGGCGAGGCGGGCCAGCAGCGGCCACAGCCGGTCGTTGCGGCCCCATTCGGGGTCGACGAGGGTGATCTGCCGGGCGCGGGCGGCCTCGCGCAGGGCGTCGGGGCGGCGGCCGGGCAGGAGGTAGTGCATGCCGGACCGGTCCCGGCGGGGTCCGAACTCGGCGTCGGGTTCCCCGTCGCAGAGCGAGACGGTGCTGCCGCCGAAGCCGTAGCGGGGCGAGAAGGCCGGGAAGCCGTAGTCGGTGACGGTCAGTCCGGCGCTGCGGGCCGCGGCGGTCAGGCGCCGGCGCAGGTCGGCGTCGGCGACGAGGACGGTGACGGCCGCGCGGCGGACACGGGTCTGGCCGTCGGGGCCGACGGCGGGTGCGGCGCCGAGCTGGGCGGCGACGGTCAAGAGGCCGGCGCGGTTCGCGGCGGCCAGGACGTCACGGGGGCCCGGGGACGCACCGAAGGGCACGTAGGGCAGCGGGTCGGCGGCCTGGCCCCCGGTGGGCCCGTCCAGCTGGTCGGCCAGGGCGAGGGCCGCGTCGGCGAGGGACGTGCCGCGGCTCTGCCGGGACCGGGCCTCGGAGGATGCGGTGGGTGTGGCAGCGGGCTCGGGTTCGTGGATCGCCATCGACGGGGGTCCTCTCGGTGTGCGGGGTGTCTGAGCTCCAGGGCGCCGGCCGGAGGCGGTGGGGCCGGAGCCGGGACACCGTCTGCTCGGGGACCGGCCGCGGTGGCCGGTCCCCGAGCGGACGGTGTCCCGCTACTGGGCGAGGTGGTCCAGGGCGGCCTGCAGCAGAGGCCGGTGCGCGGCGTAGAGGGTGCGTCCGTCGGCGGCGAGCGCGGCTTCGAGCTGGTCGAGGGAGGCGAACGGCCACCAGCCGGCGTCGCGCGCGTCGTCGGCCCCGACGGCGGGCACCGTGGCGGTCACCTGGATGAGTCCGTAGGCGGACGCGGCCCAGGCCTGGTCGGTGTTGCGCCAGTCCTCGACGACCTGGCGGCCCAGGATGACGACCTGGTGGCCCCTCAGGTCGACGCCGGTCTCCTCCAGCAGCTCGCGAAGCAGGGCGTTCTCAACGGTCTTGTCCGGGTCGTCCTCGGCTGTCCTGTCCGCGTCCTCGATCATGCCGCCGGGCGTCGCGGCGACGCCGATGTCGTCCCGGGTGATCAGCAGGACCTGCCGGTCCGGGGCGGTCCCCGCGACCACGATCGCGTCGGCCGCGGCGTTCTCGCCCCACTTGCCGAGGCGGCGGCCGGTCGTGCCGGTGCGGCCGGCGGGGTTGAGCGGCCAGCCGCGCGCGTCCAGGGCGAACCACACCATCGCGGCGGCCTGGCGCGCGGGCCAGTCGGTCACGGCGTCCGGGGTCGGCGCGCCTTCGGCCCAGTCGGGGACCTTCGTCTCCAGGGCCTGCGGCAGCAGCTCCGGCGACGTGACGTCGGTGGGCGTGTAGGGGTCCACGGAGGATTCCTCCTGGTCGTGTGGTGAGCCCCGGGGCACGGTGCCCCGGGGCCGGGGCCGAGGCGGGGCTGGCTGGGGGTCAGGACTCCTGGGGGGCGGTCCTGGAGGCGTTGTACTGGGCGATCCACGCGCTCGGGTCGAGGTTCAGGGCCGCGGCGGTCTCGAAGGCGGCCTCGGTGAACTCACCCCTGTCGAGCTCGTCGCTGATCGCGGCGGCGAGCTCGTGCGCGCGGCGGGGGTCGATCTTCTCCAGCGCCCGCAGGGCCCGTACGGCCACGTGGGAGGAGCCGGCCACCGCGAGGACCGCGTCCGCCAGCGCATCGTCACCGGCGTAGCGGGCGTCCTTGATCGCCTCGTCGGCGACGACCATCCGACGGAGCATCTCCCAGCGGATGCTGGAGAACTCGTCGTCGCCGTTGGGCAGCGGCAGCTCCTCCACGGGGCGACCGTCGGCCGCCGCGGAGGCCTGGGCGAGGGGCGCCTGCCACTCCCGCTTCACCGGCGCCTGCACACCGATGAAGTTCTCCCCCAGCACGAGGAGGCTGCTGTCGTGCTCGGACACGCCGAGCCACACGTAGCCGCCGACGCCCTTCCAGCGGCGCAGGATCGCGGTGTCGAGGGCGATCGGCGCGGGCGCGGGGCCGGTGGAGGGCTCCACGCGGGCGGCGATGAACGGCCGCCAGCCGCCGCGCAGGGGGAACTTGGCCGCGCTGACCGGCACGTGCAGGCTGCTGGTGAGGGTGGAGGCGTCCAGGCGGTCGGGGGCGACGATCAGGCGCACGTCCTCGTCGTAGCCGCGGGTGCGGGCCCAAGCGGCGAGGCTGTCCGCGTCGTCGCCCTGGAGGGTGGTGCTCCACGGCTCGCCCCCCGCACTCGTCTCCTCGCTGTCCGGGGTGCGGAGCGTGGCGCTGGCGACAGCCAGGGTGTAGCGGGATGTGGTGACGGCGTGCAGGCGGACCGGGTCGGCGTCGAGCAGCGTGACCGAACCGTCCTGCCAGGTGTCGGGCTTGGAGCGGTGGGGGGCGGTCTGGTTGAGGATCCGGGCCAGCTCGGCGGCCCGCACGGTGGTGGTGGTGATGGTCATGGCGTCCTTCGGCGGGGTGTTGGCGGGGGCGGCCTGCCGGTCGGCGCGGCCGCGGTGAGGTGCGAGGAGTGTGGGGTGGTGCGGGGTCCGCTCGCTCGCCGGGCAGCGGGCTGGCTGGTCGGCGCGGCCGGGGCGGGGAGGGCGGTGGCTGGACCGGCGGTGCGGTCGACGGCCGTTGCGCGGGGCACCGTGAGGGGTTCGCTGCCGGAGGCCTGGTCGGGGTGACGGTGTGGTGCCCGCCGGGCGGGCACCACACTGGGTTTCGGCGGTGGGTCAGCCGGCGATGTCGCCGTCGGCCGGGTCGGCCCAGCGCTTCAGGTTGCGGCGCAGGTGTTCGCGGCTCACGTCCATGGTGGCCGCGATCTCGGCCTGGGTGCTGGCGTCGATCTCGGCGCGCACCGCACGCCAGAACTTCCGTTGGGCTGCGCCGATCTCCAGGTCCAGCTGCTCGGCTGCGGCGTCCAGGCGTCCCTTCGGGGTGTCGGGGTGAGTGCTGCGGGCGGGGTCGTCGGGGGTGGTCATTGCTTCTCCGGATCAGTCGGGGACCATGGTGGTGGGTCCCGGCCGTCTGGATCGGGTCCTGTGCCTCGGGGCGGCCGCGTGGCCGGCCAGCTCAGTCGGCCGCCCCGAGGTGGTTCAGATGCGGTGCTGGACGTCGCCGGTGCGGGAGTTCGCGGTGAGTCGTAGGTGGGGGAGCCGGGCGAGTCCCCGGGTGTGGATGTGGCCCGAGACGGTGTTCAGGGTGACGGTCGCGGGGCGGTTCACCCCGTCCGGGGTGCGGACCTTGATGTCACCGCTGGTGCTGGTCGCGGTGAGCTCGCCGCCCCCGAAGCGGCGGATCTTGATGTCGCCGGTGTCGGTGTTCAGGACCGCGCTGTCGCGGGTGTTTCCGAGGCTGATGTCGCCGGTAATGGTGCTGACCTTCGCGATGCCGATGTCCGCCCGGGCGGCGGACAGCGCCCCGTCCGCGAGGACGGCCTCGACCCGGCGCAGTTCGCCGTCGAGCGTGAGGGAGGCCTCGCCGCTGCTGCTGAAGACGACGTCGCTGCCGGGCGGCAGCTGGATGTCGACGCGGACGGTACCGGGAGCGCTGTCGACCCGGGTGCCTTCCGGGACGGCGACCACGCCGTTGCGGACGATGACCACGCCGTTGACGGAGAGGGTGCCGTCGTCCATCTGCACCTTCCCGAGGCCGCTCTGCGAGAAGACCGCGCCCTCGACGCCGCCGAGCATCTGGAAGCTGTCCGTGCCGTTCTGGGTGAAGACGATGTCCCGCACTCCGGCGGCCCTGCGCACGGTGGTCCTGCCGGCCTGCACGACGGTGGCGCCCTGGATGAGGCCACCTCCGAGGTTGCCCCGGAAGTAGTTGTGGACGGTCGTACCGGTGTGCGGGGCCGCGAAGTGCGCCTCGCCGGCGCCGGTGTTCGGGATCCGCACCTTCAGGGTCCGGCCGTGCTCCAGGAATCTCGTGCCGGTCACGACGTCGGCGAAGGCGCCGTGGTCGTCCGCGGTGTGCACGGTGACGGTGGCGCGCTCGACGTCGGGGCTGGTGGCGACGGTGACCGTGCCCGTCAGGACCTCGATCTCGACGCGGAGCGGACCGGGGGTCCGGGCGGTGTGCTGGTTCTCGGTGGTCATGGGTACCTCTCGGCTCTGCCCCGGCAGGCCTGGGGCTCGGCGCCTGAGGGCAGGCGGCGGGGTCGCGGCGCGGTGGGCGCCGGTAGCGAGGGGCGGGCCGCGGACGAGGTGGTCCGGGCCTGACACCCCCCACTATGCCACTGAAATGGTGGCCACACAAGCATTGGCCACCATTTCGGTGGCATAGGTTGCTGTCATCGGCGGTCCGGGCCGGTGCCCCGGCCCTTGGGACGGCCCGGCGGGGCGTCAGAACCGGACGCCCCCGGCCAGGCGGCTGGCGTAGGTGTAGCGGAGCCAGGACAGGGCCTCTCCCCCGTCGGCGGGGACCAGGCCGGCCAGGGCGCGCAGCCGGTTGGCCGCCTCCACCGCGTCGGCCGACGCGGGGTCCGCGCCATCGCGCAGCGACGCGACGTCCAGCGCCACCGCGTGGGCCAGCAGGTAGGCGTGCTCCATCCGCGCCGCAGCCAGGTCGCCGCCGGTGTCCCCGGGCGCCGTGCCGCTCCCGGCCGCGGCGGCCTGCCACAGATGGAAGGCCTCCTGCGAACGCCGTAGCAGCGGCGGGAGCCGGAGGGGTTCGCCGTAGGCGGCGAGCACGGCGGCGTCGCCGGCGGCGAGCGGGCGAACCCGGACGCCGGTGACGGCGGGGTGGTAGCTGGCCGCCGTGCCGTCGGGCAGGACCAGGTCCAGGCGGAACCCGGCCTGGGCCAGGAGGAAGAGCGTCTCCCGGACCTGGTCCGGCGGGGTCTCGACGGTGACGGGCCGGGCGATGACGGCCTCGACGGGATTCGGGTAGGTGGTCACTGGGCCTCCGGTGAAGGTGGGACGCGGGAAGTTCCGCGGCAAGGTGCCGGCCGGGGCGGTTCCTATCGGGCGCGCAGCCGGTCGGCGTGGTCCTGGTAGATCTGGGCCAGGCGGGGGTGGGTGGTGCCGGCGGCGGCCTCCTGGTAGGCGCGCACGCGGGCGCGCCGGTCCGTGATGAGGGTGTGGTCGGGCGCCGGGTGGACGGTGTAGGCCGCGGGCTCGCTGAACGGGTCGAACGGGTCGAGCGGCTCGGGGGCGTACGGGGCGGGCTCGACGGGCGGCCGCGGGTAGCGGGGGGCGACGCGGCGGGCGGCGAGGGAGCGCAGCATCGCCGCGGCCAGGACGCGGCCCGGCTCGGCCTCGCGTTCCCAGGCGGTGATGGTCATGCCGGGCTCGGGGAGGTGCTGGGTGATGACGGTCAGGACGTCGTAGCGCAGGCGCAGGTCCGGGGTGTGGTGCTCGACGGCGGCGAGGATGCCGTGGCCGGGCCGGCCGGTGTCCTGGCCGTAGGGGTGGGTGTCGAGCCAGTCGGCGGCGCGCTCCAGGGCGTCGGCCAGGGCGTCGAGGTCGGCGGCGGGCGCGGGGGCGATCCGGCGGTGGGCGGCGGCCACGTCCCGCAGCTCGGCCCCGGTGGGGCGGTGCGGGCTGCGGGCGCCGTGGTCGTTCAGCGCTTCGATGCTCTGGCGGGTCAGTTCCCGCAGCAGCTGCGCGCTGCCGAGCGCGGCGCGGGTGAGCTCGGCGGGGAGCGAGGTGTTCTGGGAGCGCTCCAGGATCCCGGCGACGATGTGCGGGTGCATCAGGTTCTCCTCGTGGCACGGCGGCCGGTCCGGCCGCGCGCCCGTCCGTGGGGCGGGCGGGGTTCGGGTCCGGCCGGGCCGGCGGGGGGTGCGGGCCCCCGTCGGCCCGGCCGGCGATGGGCCTAGGCCAGGCGGTTGGCCGGGCGGACGGTGATGTACGGCTCGGCGGCGGGCTCCGGGTCGGCGACCACCCGGGCCAGGGCCGTGTCCGCCGACCCGGGCTGTCCGCCGGCCAGGGGCTCCAGGACGGCGAGCACGTCGGCGCCGGTCAGGACGGTGGTGTCCTCGCCGCCGGCGCTCACCGTGAACCGCTCCTCCCACGGCACGGCGGTGCGCACCCCGTCCTGCGACCGGACCGGCCGGTAGCGCAGGACCGCGCCGAACGGCAGGCCGAGGCTGGCCGACCCGTCCGGGGCCCCGGACCACTGGGCGTGCTCGCACAGCGGCCCGTCGGCGCCCAGGATGGCGGCGGAGTTGATCCGCGCCTCGTAGGCGGCGCCCGCGCGGGCGGCCGCCTCGATGTCCCGCATCGTCAGCTGCGCCCCGCCCTGCGCCTCCTCGGCGGCCGCCGCCGGCGGCGGGGTGTGCGGTGCGTCGAGGAGCGGGTGGCGGTCGAGGGCGGACCGGCGCAGGGGCGCCAGGGCGGTGTCCAGGATCTCCTGGACGACCACGGCGGCGCCGATCGCGGCCAGTGCCGTCGCCGTGATCCGCTCGTCGGCGGGGCGCCGGCCGCGCAGGGCGCGGTGCACGGCGAGAGCGGCGGCGGCCGCACCGGCGGCGGTGGCGAGGTTCTGGGCGGCGCCGAGGGCGGCGAGCCGGGCGCGCTCGGTGGCGGCCGGCAGGTGGTTCACGGTCATGGGCGGGGTGCTCCCGGGGGTCGCGGGCCACCACGTCGGCGGCCGGTGACCCCAGTGGAGCCTGTGAACCTTGGTGGAACCCTTGGTGGAGGACCCGCCGCCGATACCGGTTCGGACACGGCGCCCACCAATGCTTTGACCTGCGGTTTCACTACAGCGCACCAACCTTGGTGACGGGTTGGACAGCGCCTGGGGGAGCCACCAAAGGTTGCTCCCGGCCCTGCGGCGCTGCGCCGGGAGCACGTCGTGGGGCAGGTCGTGGGGCAGGTCGTCCGGCGAGTCGGGCAGACCCACCAGGGCCGTGTCCCACCCGGTGAAGTGTTCGCCCTTGTCGTCCACGTAGACGACGGCGCCGGGTTTGGTGTTGCCCACGAGGATGACGTGCTCGGTTTCCCAGTAGTTGATCTCCTCGCCCGGCCGCACGACGACCTTGCGGTCCAGATGGTCCCTCAGGTACTGGGCGACGGTCTCGTGGTGCTCGCTTCCCCGCGCGGTGATCTTATGGGGGCTTTTCAGTTCTGTCCGTTGTCCGCCGTGCAGGTGCTGTGCGACATCCCGCCCTGACCCTCCCCGGCACACCACGGCGCCCTTGCCCTTATCAGGGCAAGGGCGCCGCCTATGCGTACGCGCATGGTTCAGGCGCCTACGGCGCCGTCAGGTTTTGGTCACTCCGGGATCATCCGGGATCAGGGGTTGGCCTGCCGGACCCACTTCTGGCTGTTGCCGCCGTTGCAGGTCTGCTGGACGAGCAGGCTGCCGCTGCCGGTCGCGCCGCCTGCGACATCGATGCACAGGCCCGAGTTCGCGGCGCGAAGGGTGCCGTCGGGGTAGAGCCGCCACTGCTGGTTGGTGTTATGGGAGCCGCATCCCCAGACGGTCACCTTGCCGCCCGGAGTGCTCTCGCCGTTGTTGTCCAGGCACACGTCGTAGCCGTGGGGGTCCGTCGCTCCCAAGCGCAGGAAGCCCTGGATCACGCCCTGGGGGCTGAGGGGGGTGGTGGGCACCGGGGAGGTGGACACGCTCGGCGAATCGGGCAGGAACTTCCAGATCTGCTTTCCGGTGCCGTCACAGGCCACGATGTTCGTCTGCGCGCCCCAGGGGTCCTGGCTGGGCGAGTTCAGGCAGAGACCGGAGGCCGAGCCCTTGATGGGGCTGGTACTGATGAAGCCGCGCACGACGTGCTGGCCCGACCCCGAGGGCGTGCTGGCGAAATTGGACTGCCCCGCGCAGCTGCCGTACTCGTAGACGTTGTTGACCACGCCGGACAGGCCACCCGCGTCCGTGCTGCTGGGGCCGCCGAAGTAAGCGTCGGACACCGTGTTCTGAGCACAGGTGCTGGCGGCGTTGTAGTAGACGTACTCGACGAACCCGCTGCCCGAGGAGGTGAGCAGACCGCTCGGCACCGTCCAGCTGCCGATGTGGGCCACGAGCTGCTGGGGGTTGGCGGAGTCGTAAACGTCGCCGGTCCAGGTGTCGGTGGTGGACGTGTTCGCGGTCCGCCTCACCGTGAGGTTGTAGGTGTGGCCGTATACGGCGTTGAAGAGGACGGAGCACGACTGGCCGCCGCCGCCGTCGGCGCCCGGTCGGCAGTTGGGGTCGTCGCTGGAGGTGTCTCCGGGGGTGCCGGCGCCGCCGGAGGCGAACACCGAGAAGATGGCACGGAACTGCTGGGTGTTGCCGCTGGTCGGCTGGGGCTGCAGGCCCGTATAGCCGGTCTTGCCGTTGGCGACGCCGAACTGCTGGGCGTAGTAGAGGCCGGTCTGCTCGCTCGCCGGGTTGATCGCCATCGGGAAGGTGATGTTGGTCAGATGCCCTGAGGGAGCATTCGGGACCGACCAGCCGAGGGATACGTTGCCGCCGAGGCCGAAGTCGACAGCCGACGCCGGCGTCGGGGCGAGCAGCAAGAGCGCCGCGGCCGCCACTGCAGCGCCGCAGCGCCGCAGTGTCGAGGGGAGGGACATGCGAGTTCCTTCCTGCCGCCCGTGCGCGAGAGGCCATCAGCGGCATGACTGGAGGTGCTGGTGCCAACTGGCGGGAGAAGCGCTTCGGGCGGAGCGATGACGCGAGCCGGAGCTTCCAAGGCCGTACACGCCCTACCACGATGCGATGCACACAGTACCCACAAAGTCACCATCAGTGAGGGGCCGTTTTTTCAAATCAGCCACCTCCCATCCTTAAATGACGGAAATGCCCACTATGACCGCCATCAAGGAGAGAGATGCGATAAGGCGGGCAACCGCGACACCCGAACGGCCTGACGGCCGGGGCCGGTTCGGGGCGGCCGGTGGTCGGCCGGTCGGGACTCGCCGCTTCCCTGATATCGGTCGGCCGGGGCGAGCGTGCCGACGCTATGGTCTGACCGCGTCGAAAGATGTGTGATTGGCAACGGGCGAGGAGACTGCGGTGCGGCGCCGCCCCCGTCGATGACCGCACCTGACCGGAGCACCAGGTGGCTACTTCGAGGTCATGCGAGGCCTTCAGCTCTGTCCGATGTCCGCGCTGCGGAGGCGGCGTTCGGTGAGGCTGGTCACCCCGCTCAGCGCCTGCAGCTCGTCCTCCAATGCGGCCTTGTCCACGGTCAGCTGGCGGATCGCTTCGGCGTAGATGCGGACCAGCTTGCGCAGGTCGCCGTTCTCCCGCCGGAGACGGGCGTTCGCGTCATCGGCCCGAGCGCTGTTCTTGGGGGTCGTGGCCGAGCGGTGCCGGTCGGCGAGCCGGGTCTTGAACCAGGTGATCAGTTCCGGGTAGTTGCGGTAGAACGTCGCGTGGGTGACGCCGAGGCGCTTCTCGACATTGGTGACGGTGGCGCGCCGGGCGGCTGCCTCGCTCTCGGCGAGTTCGGATTCCATCGCGGCCCGGACCTGCTCGTCGGTGGGCAGTCGGGGGCTCACGGGTTCTCCGTCTTGGTGTCCGGGCCGGTGACGGCGGTTTCGGTGAGGAAGTCGGCGAGCTCCTGTCGGCGGGTTTGGATCCGGTGCCGGACGAACGGCGCCAGCTGGTCCGCGCGGGCGAGTTCCCGGTCGTGGGCTTCCAGGGCCGCTCGCAGGTGGTCGGTGTTCTCGGCGGACAGGGCGACGTTGCGGCAGCGCAGGGGCTGGCAGTCCGGCAGCGAGGGGCCGGCCTGGCCGTCGTCCCGGCGGCACAGGGCCCGGTCCGGGTTGTGGACGCAGGTGACGTACCGGCCCGGGTAGATGTGGGGGTCGTGGCGGGTCATGTGACGGCGGAGCCGCTTGGCGTCGTTGATGACCTTGCCCTGGAACTGGACATGCCGCTCGAACTCGGCGAGACGGCTCTCCGCCTCGGCCGCAGCTGGTCCGGTGAGGCGGTGGAACTCGTCGCTGGTGATCAGGTCGCCGAGTTTCTCGCCGCGGGCGATCGCCTCCTCGGACTCGACCTCGTCGCGGAACCCGGAGTCGGAGCTGCCGGCGTAGCCCTCGAACATCTGCACGCGCAGGTGCCGGTACTGCAGGGCGCCGGCGATGACGCCGCCGGGACGGCGGGCGATGAACCAGGCCAGGGTGCGGCGGAACTGGCTGGTGGTGATGCGCCACGGCCGGCCGTCGACCAGCGGGATGGCGTCGTCGCGGCCGGCGCCTCGGCAGTAGTCGTTGATCCAGTCGCGGAACTCCTGCAGGTCGGCGTTGGTCGTCTTCGTGGTGCGGGCCTCGTTGAGGCCGTGCTGTGCCGTGTAGCCGGGTGAGGACGGCAGCAGCGCGAACAGGTACGCCTGGCGCCTGGGCTGGAGCCGTTCCAGGACGTCGACGGCTCGCTGGGCGGGGCCGCTGATCACCCAGGTGGCGTCGGCGCCGTTGTGGTCCGTCTCGCCCTTGAAGGCCCGGCCGTGCAGCCTGCGGCGCACGATCCGTCCGCTCTCGTCGCGCCAGACCTGCACACAGCCGCGCTTGAGGTGCTTGACCTCGCCGTCGCGCAGGCCGGACAGGAACGCGATGGTGACGTAGCAGGCGGTCTGCAGCAGCCGGGTCAGCCGGCCGATGCCGTCGTAGGGGACCGGGCCGCGCCAGGGCGCCCCGTCCAGGAGGCCGGCCACCGGGGTCCGCAGGTAGGTGTCGTCCGCGACGCCGAGTTCGGCGGCGGCCCGGCGGATCAGCTCCCCCGAAGGGCGCCCGGCGCCGAGGGTGCCGCACCGCACCCTGGCCTCGCGCGCGAGGTGGCTGAGGTTCACCCTGCCCTTCCACCCTGGCAGCGGTCGGCCCTCGGCGCGGTAGCGGTCCAGGACGGCGGTGACGGACGGGATCACCTGTGCCCGTCCGATCGGCTGCTGTCCGCGCCGCGTGCGGTTCCTCATCGTCCAGCGGTCCAGCTGCCGCCACTCCTCGTACGCGGCGAGGACGTCCTCGGAGAAGTCGTCGATCCAGCGCATCGCCCACACCAGCAGCGGAGCGTGGACCTGCTCGGGGATGCGGCTGGTGGCGTTCTCCCGGCCGCCACGCCCCGCCGCCCGTGACGGGGCGCCCGGCGCCCGGTCCGCCGCCGCGGCGGCGGAATCGAACGTGAGCGGGTCGCCGATCTCCGAACGGAACAGCCACAGCAGCCGCAGCGCGCGGTGGCGCGCCTCCCTGGTGTCGTGCGTAGCCCGCAGGCCGGCGACGTGGGCGGTGAACGCCTCGACGTCGCCGGGGGTCACCGCCGCCACCGCACGCACGCCGCGCTCCTCCAGCCAGGTGAAGACGGCGTTCAGCCCGGTCACGTACTTGCGGACCGAGGCGACGCTGCGCACCGGCTTGAGGCCCGGCGGCACATCCCCGCGCAGCAGCAGGAAGGCGAGCTCCTTGGCCGTGCGGCGGAACCGCGCCGGCAGGGGCGCGAAGTTGATGACGATCGTCTCCTGGTGCCGCTGCGTCTGGGCGTGCTTGAGGAGCCAGGTGTCGTCGCCGAACCGGGAGGTGTCGGCCAGCCGCACCCCCGGCACCAGCGGGCGTCCGGCCAGAACCGGCGCGTGCGCGGGGAAGCGTTCGCGGGTTGGGCCCGCAGCGGGTGCCGCGAGGTCGGTCACGAGGGCTCCTTGAATCCGTCGAGGAAGTCGGTCGGCAGGGACTGCGGTGCCCGCGCGCGGGCCAGCTCGCGCTGGGCCGCGGTGAACTTCGGCAGGATCAGGCGGGTGACGATCAGCCAGGTGACGCCGTGGCGCCCGACCCAGTCGTCGACGTCGCGCGCGTCCAGGTCGGCCTGCAGCTGGTTCAGCAGCGCGAACAGCGCGGGCAGGTGGTGCTCGGCGACCAGCGCGTTCGGGCAGCGCAGGCAGGTCAGGAACGACACGTCGCACGGCCCGCCGCCGCTGTGGGGGCTGTGCTCGAAGTCCAGGCAGGCGGCCATCAGGGTGTCCAGGTCGCCGGCCCGCGCCGCGGCGAGCGTGCCGGGCGTGGTGCCCAGGGCCGCGGCCGCAGCCTGCGGGTCGTGTTCGGCCTCCTCGGCGGCGGACCCGGCGAGGACCCGGCCGCGGAAGGCGCGCACCGAGCCCTCGGCGTCCTCCAGCGCCTCGGTCAGCACCTGCTCCGCCCAGTCCCGGATCCGCGGATCGCTGCGCAGGTAGTGCAGGAACGAGACGTTCGGGGTATTCGTGCGCGACGCCGACGGCAGGTGCCCACCCACCGCGCGGGCGGTGCGGACCTCCACCGTCTTCTTCAGCCGGCCCAGGGTCAGCACCAGCGGCCGCGCCCCGCCCGCAGCCCCGCCGCCGTTGCCGTCGGCGGGGTCGTCCGCGGTCAGCCCGTGCCGGGCGGCCCACTTGAACAGGTCCAGCTGCCGGCCCAGGCGGTTCTCGAACGGGTCGATGTGGCCGTGGGCCGCGCGCCGGGCGGCCAGCCCCTCGCTGGGGCCGGCGGGGTGGTGGGCCGCCCAGATCGACCACACCCTGCGCGAGCCGCTGAAAACCCGCCCGGCGGCCGCCAGCTCGTGCAGCAGCAGGAACCAGCCCCCCGGGGTGCGCAGGCGCGAGCCGTCGGTGCCGGTCTCCCAGTGGATCGTCTCGCGCGAGCGGCTCTTGCCCCGCCGGCGCTTGAGGAGGTTCACCGCCACCGCCCGGCCCTCCAGGAACCGGTGCTGGCAGGACAGCTCCTTGAGCGTCTCCGTGTTGCGGCCCGACAACCCGACGCCGAGCACCAGCAGGGGAACGATGTCCTGGGTGGTCAGGAACACCTCGCCGGCCGCCTCGCGCCAGGCCCTCATGTCCGCGACCCGGCCGCCGCCCGCCAGCGTCGTGTGCACGAGGGGAACCTCACCGGTCTCCAGGGTCCGCGCGAGGGCGGCGGCCCGGGAGCGGACCGGCTCGTCCAGGCCTTCCGGCGCCGCGCGGAAACGCTCGACGAGGTCGCGCGCGGCCCGGTGACGCCGGCGGATCGCCGCCACGTCACCACGGGCGGCCGCCATGATCGCGGCGAACTCGCGGTCCGAGTATCCCGGGACCTGCGGCCGCTCCTGCTCCACGTGCCAGCGGTCGTAGAGCCGGGCGGGCTGCTCCAGGTACTCGCGCACCGGCGGTCGCAGCACCTCGGGCGGCTCGACCTCCTTCAGGAGCGCCCGCACCTGGTGCATCTCCTGCACGACCGCCGGCCCCTGGGTCGTCATACGCCGGTGCTGGTCGTAGCGGCGCAGGTGGGAGAGCGTCAGCGCGCCCAGGGTCCGCGGCGGGCGGCCCAGCTCCCCCAGCCACCGCAGCAGCCGCACGACACCCGACCAGGAGCCGTCGGCCGCCCCGCGGGTCCGCAAGCCCCCCGCCGGGCCGACCCGCTGGGCCCAGGCCGCCGCAAGGACGGCGTGCAGGCCCGGGCACGGCAGCTGCTCGAACGAGTACACCGCCCGGCGCCCGTCCTCGCCGAAGAACTCCACCACCGGCCCGCTCGGCCCGTCCGCCGCCGGCGGGGCGTAGAAGCCGTCCGGCTGCGGCGAGACCTTGCCCCGCCCGGGCCGTCGCCCTGCGGCCGTCCCCGTGTCCGTGTCCGTTTCAGGCGGCATCGGCCACCACCAGGTCGTCGGGGTGGACACCGGCCGGCTCCCAGCCGTCCGGCACCAGCGCCATCCGCGTCTCCATCTCCAGCTCCTGCAAGGTGTGCAAGTAGATCTGCGTCGTTTCGATCGACCGGTGGCCCAGGCGCATCCGAACCCAGTTCAGCGGATCACCGAAGACCATCTGGTAGGTCTCGCGCTGCCGCGGCGTCATCGCCGCCAGCTCTTGGATGTGCCCGCGCCACAGCTGTTCGAGCGTGATCACCGCGAAGGAGTGCCTTGTGTCCGCAGACGCCGTGTGCGGATGAGTGCGTGTTGTGATTGAGCTGGCGGGGGTCGAACTCCGCGTTTGCGACTCTGGCAGCGGAGCGTGTTGCATTGCGACGGCGGGTGCGTGACGCAGAACACACTCCCGGGTGACCATCGGGTGGTGCCAGCTGGCGCTACTGGTGTGTCACGGGGTTCCCGTGGAGACCACCGTCCGCGCAAGGCCAGACGCTGTTGTCCAAGGTGCCGAGGCCCGTCGACTGCAGGATGAAGAGCTCGTCGTGCAGAGCGAAGGCCACCCGCTCCTGGTCGAGCAGCATGATTTTGCTCATCACCGCGCGCTTCTCGTCTTCCAGGGCGAAAAGCTCCCGCATTTGGAAGTCGGCGTCGACAGCAAGCAGGCGGCCGTCCCGCCAGAACACCGCGGTGCCATGGTGATCCAGGGCTGGGTAGGTGGTGTAGTAGCCGGACAGTGCAGGCCCGCGGCGCATTGTGCCGTCTGGCTCGAGGCCGACGAACCGCGAACGGGACGGCGTGGTGTTCTCGGACTCGGGGCCGCTGATGGCACCATGTCGGTCGATCAACAGCATCGCGTGCGTCGGCCATTCCTGCACGACGGTGCCGGAGGAGTCGTACTGCGCTGTACTGAACGCGCCGTAGCCCTGGGATCCGATCAGGAACTCGCCGGGTCCAACGATCGCCTTGTGGTGGCTGGGCCCGGGAGGGCTCGCGGCAATGAGCCGACCGGTGGTGGTGTCCAGGAAGAACGTGACGGCGATGCCGCTCCTGCCGTCGGCAAACGTCGCAGCGATGCGGTGGCCGGCGATCAGCAACGGCTCCCAGTGGTGTGCCTCTATGGTCTGCGGTGCCCACGGCTTCGAAGGTCGCGCTTCCCAGCTCGTCTCCGCGCTGATCTCGATGCAGCCCGGAAACGACAACTGGTCGAGCACGGCCGGTGTCGACCACCGCACCGAGCCGTCCTCGCCGTGCCGTGCGATCCGTGCATGGCGGCCGGCCGGAACGGGACGGTTCCGCTCGGCGGGCAACCAGGACGCGCAGATGCCGTCGGGCAGCACCACGAACGAACCGAGGCGCTCAAAGGGCTCGTGTTCGGGTGTGATCGAGCGCACGGTCGAGCCGGCGGCGTCCAGTTCGGTCAGCACGGCACCCGTCGGCCCCCGATGGGCGACCCATACGGATCCGCTGGTACTGACGCGGGGCCGACCCGGGTGTCCGTCGAACTCGCGGCGCCACAAGACTTCTCCAGCCACGTCCACGGCGGTGAGCACGGTGGTGGACAAGTTCTTTCCGTCATAGCTGGTGACGAAGATAGGCCCGCCGGTATCCGGCGCCGCCAGGCCCCAGACCTGGCCGGGCATCGGCACGCTCTGCGGTTCGGTCATGGTTCAGGCCCCTTCCTGTGGTGCCGAACTGGGGCCTCTGGTGGCCGCGTCTTCGGCAGCATGAGCGCACAGTTCGTCGATGAACCGGCTTGGCGGCGATGGCCTGTACTGGGCCTCGTTCCACTGGTGCCAGAGGCCGCCGGGCGCCAGGAACCGGGCGGCGTGTTCGCTGCCGGTACGGCTGTCGATGTGGAGGAGCGCACTGATGGCCCAGTGCTGGTCGTACTGGCAGTCGGGCTGTCGGAGGTAGCGGTCCAGGTAGACCGTGAGGTGCTGGGCGTCCTCGTCGGTGCCGAAGCGTGCGAGGGCGAAGCAGTAGCCCTGACCGGCGAAGCAGAGCTGACTGGCCAGGAGAAGATCGCCGAGAATGTCACGGAAGTGGTCACGACGATCGAAGCCGATCAGCCACGATGCTGTCAGGCGGGAGCGCCACTCGCTCTCCAGCAGGATCTCGAGTTCTTCGTCGGTGATCTCCCGGGCGGCAGCACGCATGGACTGAAGGAAGGGCGTGCGCTCGCTCTCGTCGTCGCGCGCGAAGTTGCCGTGCAGCAGGTGCAGGTAGCGCCCGACGCCTTGCGTTGCTGGTTTGACGTAGCGATCGATGACGTCGAGAAGCTCGGGGTCGGAGGCACGAGGAAAGCGCATGAAGGCATCCTCACGTGGTCAGCGAGCCGGGGCCAGAGGTTTTGGCGGTCATGCCTGCTCCGAGGGTGGTGAGTCGGGATCAGGGCCTGGTCAGTGAGTCAGCTGCAGGATCCGATCGAAGTGCTGCGGGCGATGGGAAGACGGGTCACGCGGTCGGCCACCGCTGTTGACCGACGGAGATGCAGGATCTCCTCGTGTTGGGCGGCGAGGCGGGCGAGGGCCTGGGTGCGGAAGTCGGTGAGCTCCTCGATGGCGCTGTCCGATCGGGTGAGCCGGGCCTTGAGCTTGGTGATCTCCGTTTTGAGCCGCTCGATCTGGGCGTCCCTCGGGTCGGGGATGTCTCCGGCGGCCTGGAGGGACTGCAGGCGGTGTTCGAATTCTTCGCGGAGGTGGGCATAGGGGCGGGTTCCGTAGAAGGCGGTGCGATCGATGGTGGCCTCGCGGGCGAGGGTCTTGATGTCGCACTTGCCGCCAGGCGGGATCTCTCCGCGTAGGAGCCGGTCCATGGCGGCTCGGATGCGGTTCTCGTTTTCGGTGCGCTGGGCTGCGGTGATCTTCATGCGTGGTCCTCATCGGGTTGGTCGAGGGTGGCCGCGTCGATCTCGGCGACGACTCGAAGGGCCCGGTCGTAGTCGTTCTGGAGGCGTGAGCGTTCGGTTCTGCGTGTCTTGCCCAGGTCGCCGAGGAAGGTCTTCGTCCGTTCGGCGTGTTCGGCCCAGACGGGCCGGTGGCAAGGGTGGTGGGTGGCTTGCGGGCATCGGGCGGAGTCACACATGCCGACCAGCGGACGGTCTGCGGTGGGGGTGCCGGCGAGTTTGAGGCAGAGCGCCCGGGAGGGGTCGGTGAACCAGCAGTAGTTCGCTGGGCCGAGGAGAAGCGACCCGGGTTCTTCGACGTCAACGTGCCCGCTGAGCGGCTGGGTGTCGAGGACAGGCGAGAGGAGGACTGGCGGAAGCCGTTCCCGCTGCCCCTCCTCGGCGACACCTCCGTGGATGAGGAGCTCACGACGCTGGTGGGGTTCAATCCGCAGCGCGAGGACTGGCGTCGTCCCTTTCTGGTCTACCTGATGGGCCCGGGTGTCGGTGACGAGGACATCTTCGAGGCCGAGCACGAGGGCGAGCCCGAGGTGGAGGCTGCCCTGGGCTTCAGGCCGACCCATGCCATCAACGTCAGCGCGTGCTGCAACGGTGGGATCGACCACGTGGCCACAGCGTTGCTGACCGCCGCCGTCATGGACGTCATCGGAGGTGTGGCCAAGGCCGAGCTGCTGGACGGACAGACAGCGGTCGTTGCTGGCCTTCCAGGAGTGCTGGGGATCACGGACGACGAGTGGATGGTGCTGGGCACGGCGGAGTTCCTGCGGGCCTGGACCGGTCAGCCCGGCTTCCGGCTGCTCAAGTAGCCCAGGTGGAGCTGCGGCGGAGTCGGTGCCAGGTTGCCTGATCATGCGGCGAGAGCGGGTCTGCCGCCCCGCCGCTTCCCGCTCCTGCCTGCCTGCCTGCCGCCGTCCGGCCGCTTCGCTGGTCCCGCTCACGGTGGGCCGCTTCCGGCCGCCGTTCGGCTGCCGGGTCGCCGTCCTGCTCGCCCCACCCCGAGCTGTCTCGCGGTCCTCACCGTCCCCCTGGCCGCGAGCCCGGCCTGTGCGGGCGGCATCCTGCCGATCATCTCGCCGTCCTTCGACACCTCCTGCGCCAACGACGGCGCTGCCCACGCCCAAGGATCGACCACCGCCGGCCCCGGCACCGCCAACGGCAACCTCGCCGGCCTGCCCGTCAGCAATCCCTTCAACCACTGCGGCGGCGCCGAGGCGGACCCGAGCGTCATCACCAGCCTGCTGGGCGGAGGGGCAGCAGCACCGGCGCCGGAAGATGACGAGTAGACGTAGAGAAGCACTGCCGTGCGCCAGCACCGGCGCCGGGCCTGGCCGCTTGCGTGTCGCCGCCACCGCACAGGTACTGCGCGCAGTGGTACGGGCCCGCTGCTGTCGTATCGTACGGTCCCGTCGACGTCGGTGTGCGCCAGGCCGGCTGCGTCCCGGCCGGCTGGTGGAGGCCGAAGGGCGCCGCGGCTCGCTGTCTCCGGACGGCCGCCGTCCGTCGTCGGCCGTCCGGCACCGCCCCCGCCGGTGGTCAAGAACTGCCCCAACTGCGGAAACGAGTTCACCCACGAGGCCAGGGTCCGCCAGGTCTACTGCTCGCCGCACTGCCGCCGCGACGCGGAGAAGACCCGCGACCGCGAACGCGACGAACGACGGGCCATCCGCCTCGGCGAACCCCTGCCCAACTGCCCCGCGATCACCACCGGCCCGGCCATGCTCGCGCTGCCGCCGGCGCCTCGACCCCGCGCAGGCGACACGCTCGCGCCCACCGCGATCCGCAACTGCCCGCACTGCGACCAGCCCATCACCATCGTCGCCCTGCTGGCCACCCCGGAAGCCGCCCGTCCGACCATCCCGCAACCGACCAACGACGTCGTCCCCCTGCGCAGGGTCTGACCGACCTCACGTCCTACCCCCGGAACGGGTCCTCCAGCACGGGGATGCAGGGCGACAGCAGCGAATCCGCGTGCTCGCTCACCTGCCCGCGGACCATCCTGATGACAAGGACCTCGTTCTCATGACCGGGGTCCTCGTCATCGCGCACATGCAGCAGACCATAGGAACCCGGCGCCCGCTCACCGACCTCGCGGAAGAACGCCGGGATCTCCGCGTCACGGTGGTTCGCAAAGCCGCCGAAGTGAACGAACACCTCCCCGTTCATCCACCGCAGATCAAGCAGATAACGGTTGTCGATCTCCCGGATGCGCTCCTCGATGCCCGCGACGACCAACCGAAAACGGTCGTCGTCGTGCTCCTCATCGTCAGCACTGGCGTTCTCCAGAACCTTGATCCAGCCGTGGTACTCGAACATGCGCTGCAGCCTACTGAGCAGTTGATCAGCGCCCCACTCGATTCCCGCTCACCCGAGGCCCCACGTTGTTCAACCGTCAGCCATCTGAGGAGCTGGAGCAACACTGGCCGGTTTCAAAGAGCCTCATCAGAGGTCGATCGCTCGACCATGGCTCCGGCGGACGTCGCCGCGAAGTTCCCCCGGTACCGCGAGCTGTTCCGCGCCAGGGTCCGCGACAACGACCCGGCTCTCGCCGGCCGGAGCCGGCCGACCGTACGGTGCATTGGTGGCGCCGTACCTGGCCCGGCCACACCCGTGCCGGGTACCCGCCGGTCGCGCTGGTCGTCACCGACGCCGGACCCCTCGCGCTGGCCAACCGGCAGCAGGCCGTCGCGGACCTGTCCGCCGGCTGCTGGCGCGGCCGGCGGTGCAGAGAGGTCCGCGACTACAACGACGACGGCTGGCGCGAGTACGACGACGCCGTGCCCATCGTCGCGACCACCCTTCAGCTGCTGGCCGAGCACGGGCCGCTCGGGCCGGTGTGGTGGCGCTTCGGCCGCTCGGGCCGACACTCCCTCATCGAGGCGCTGGAGAACCCGAACAACCGGGCCGCCTACGACCTGCGCCAGGCCGCCCGCGAGGACGAGCAGCAACGGGTCCACCAGGAGCTGATGGACTCCCTGGTCTGCATCGACTGCGGCGACGTTCCCGAGGAGGAGAGCACCTGGGAGTACGGCCGGCAGGGACAGGTCGAGTGGACCCGCCAACCCGGCGGCCGCTGCTGGCCCTGCCACCAGGACCGCGAGGAACGGCTGGAGCGGGAGGCAGAAGAACAGCTGGAGGCCGCCCGCACGGCCAACGCCGCGCTGCGCCCGTGCTGGATGTGCCGGGGCTCGATCGGGGGGAAGGTGGGCTCGAGGTTGGAGTTGCGGGAGAGGGCCCGGCCGGGCCGGTTGGAGTGCTCCGAGTGCGTACAGGCCCGCGCTGCAGCGGGGTTGGGCCTGCTGGTGCTGCCGGTCCCGACCGGGGGCGAGCTGGTGGCCGCGCTGGTCTCCGCCCCGGACGATCCGTGGTGGGAGGAGCGCGTGCTGCACGCCAAGCTCTACCCGGCGTGGGGCCGTCGGGTGTGACCTGTTGGTTGTGGTGGGCGTGTTTTGGCCTCGCACGGCGTGTTGTCTGGACCTTTGGTTGGACCTGTTGGGGTTGGTGGAGATTGGTGGTGCCCGGGGTTTGGTGACTGTGTGTGGTGGCGGGCGAGGGTCGGGTGGGGCCGGTCGGGGGCCGGTGGGTGTTGTAGGCCTGGATTCGGGCTTGAATTCTGCCGGTAATTCCGTCTAGTTGTTTTGGCGGATTGGTTGCTGGTGGTGGTGTGAATTCGGGTTGGAATTGTGGTGTCAGGTGTGGTGGTGGGGGTTGGTGTTCGGTTTGGTGGTGCCGGGCTGGGTGCTTCTCGGTGGTTGCCGCCGTCCGGCCGCTGTCCGGGGTGCTCCGGGTCTGGCCGCCGTCCGGGTTGTGTTGGCGTGGTGATGTGCGGGTTCGGTCACTTCGGTCCCTGGTGGCGGCTCTGACCTGCGGGAACGTTTAGTGACCGAGGGGCTGGGGCGGCTGGTGGGGGTGCGGGCTGGGCCTGGCGTCGTTCCGGCCTGCTGCGCCCTGCTCGGCCGCCGCCGTCCGGGCCGGGCCCGCCCGTTCCCGGTGGCCGTGCCCGCCTTGCTGCGCCGCCGGGCGGTGCGCGGGCCGGGGCGGCCGTCCCGGGCCTGGTGTGCCCTGCTCGGCCGCCGCCGCCGCCGTCCGGGCCGGGGCCGGCCGTCCCCGCCGTCTCCGCCGGTGGGCGTGCCCGCCTCGCTGCGCCGTCGTCCCGGGTCTGCTGCGCCCTGCTCGGCCGCCGCCGTCCCGGGTCTGCTGTGCCCTGGGCTGGTGCTGCGCCGCCATCCAGGGCGGTGTGCGGCCCGGGGGCCGTCCGGGCGCCTCTGCGCTGCTGTCGCCGTCCCGGGCCCGCCCGTTCAGGCCCCGCCCTGTCCGGGGTGGCCGTCCGGCCCGCCCCGCCGTCCCGGGTCCGCCGTCCGGGCCGCCGTGCTGGCCGCCATCCAGGGCGGTGTGCGGCCGCTGCGCCCTTGGCTGGGCGGCTGGGTGGCCGTCAGGCCGCCGTGGAGGCCTTCCCGGTGCTGTGTGGGGGCTGTCGCGCCCCTTGTGGCGTTGCCTGTAGCGGTGGGGTGCTGTCGTGTGGTGTGACGTGGGCGGATAGCCCGGTTTCCCCTGTGTGTGGTCTGGGTGTGACACGTGGGTGCGACAGGGCGCGGGGGTGGGGCCGCGGCTGCTGCTCGGCGGTGGCGGTCGGGAAGGCCGGCCTTCTCGGCGGCCTGGTCCTGGGGGTGGTGCTGGGCGGTCGGTGGCGGGTGGCCGGGTGGTGGGCGGGTGGGCGTGTTGCGGTGCCGTGTTGCACCGGGCTGTCCGGTTGGCCGGCCTCGGCGGCTCCCCGCCGCCCGCTGCTCGTCCGCGTCGCCTGGTGCCGTGCCCCGCTGCTGCGCCCTGGCCGCCGTCCTGGTCGGCCGCCATGCCGTCCCGCTGCCGCCGTCCAGGTGGTGCCGCTTGGAGGCCCTGGCGGCCGGTCCTGGCCGCCGTCGTCCCGGCCCTGGGCTGCCCTGGTCGCCTCCGGGCGCGCCCTGCCGCCGCCCGCGCGGCTGCCCAGGGCGGCCGTCCTGGCCCGGTGTTCGGTTCGGTGTCGCCGCCCCGGGAATTGCTCGGTTGAAGCTTGGCGGGATTTCCTGGGCGCCTCGAAGGGCGGTCGCCGTGTCGGCGTGGAGGGCCGTAGGCCCCTTTCCGGCGCACCTGAATGGCATTTCTGCCCGCTGCGCCGTGCAGGGCTTTCGGATTGCCATCAAAAAGAGGACGGAAGGGAACTAGTATTCCGTCTGGGAATGTCGCCGGATAGGGCCGGGACGGGCGGCTTCCGCGAGGTTGTGTGTTCGCGTCCCGAGCCCGCTGGCGGACCGTAGGATAGAGCTGTACGGCGCTCCGGGAAGCACCGCCGGAAACGCTTCGGAGGCTCGGCCGGGATTCTCGGGTGAGGGCCCGTCAGGGGCCGCCGTCCGGGCCGCGTGTGAGGGGCCGCCACAGGGGCTGGGGAGGCCCGGGCCGGACCGGAGGCCCACCGGCGCCCCTCCGAGGGCCGCAGGCCCCGCTCCGGGGGCGGCGGATGGGCCGACAGCCCGGCAATCGCAAGGCGGGACCGGCCATCGGCCGGGGCCGGGGGAGGCCCCCGGGGTGGAGTTGTGGCTCTACCGGAAGTCCGCGTCACATCGTCAACGCCGAGGGCCGCAGGCCCCGGCCGGCACCCCGCCTGATCGGGGGAAGGGACTACTACCCGAATTTCGCGTCACATCGTCAACGCGAACGCCCGGGCGCAGCCCGGGAAACCCTTCCAGCAAACCGGCCCGTAGGGCGCCGTGAAAACACCAGTCGAACTAAGCCGAAAAGTCGACCGGTTGACGGGCCGTAGGCCCGGCACAATGCCACCCGATAGGCGGAGCGCAGCGACGCCGAACGCCCGCCACCAACCACCCTTCACATGCCCGCGAATTCGCCACCGGCGAATTCCCCCAACCACCCACCCACCCGCCGAGGCGCAGCCGAGGCCACACCACGCACGGTGACGGCGTAGCCGGCAC
>NZ_JBIAVL010000033.1:0-70658 GCF_042894165.1 Kitasatospora sp. NPDC001547
CGCCCCCCCCCCCCCCCCCCCCCCCCCCCCAAACCCACCCCCCCCCCCCCCCCCCCCCCCCCCCCCCCCCCCCCCCCCCCCCCCCCGGCCCCCCACCCTCCCGAGAGCCCGAACCCCGACCCCGACCCCCGACCCCCCGAAGCCCAGCCCGCAACCGCCCCGCAATGTGCCGGATCAACCGGTCCAAGTCCCCGCAGTACACCGACGGATGCCCGAACCCGTCCCCCGCGTACCGGTGCGCGTACAACCCCCCGCCGCACACCCGCGCCAACGGGCAGCCCCCGCAGACCGGCCCGAGCCCCGCGAGCCCGCGCTGACGGGCCCGGAAGGCCGGATGCGCGGCCGCCCGCGCGAAGCCGTGCCGCCACACGTCCAGCCCCGTCCCCGGGGCGCCCTCGTAGGCCACCTTGAGGCTGTCCGCCTGCTCGATCGTCCCGTCCGCCTCGACCACCACCAGGTCGACGGGCGCCAGCCCCACCGCCTCGCTGGCCGCCCGCCCGCCGAGCAGCAGCACCGCCAGCTCCTCGAACAGCCGCACCCCGGTCTCCCGGCGCGGCGCGCCGTACCAGCGGTCGAAGGCGGCGATCAGCCACTCCCCGTACAACGCCGGCTCCGCACCGGACGGCGGCACGGCCGGCACCGCCCGCGGCGGCACGCCCGGCGGCGGCTCGCACCAGGTCGCGTGCGGCAACAGCAGGTCGAGCCGGGGCGGCGCGAACTCCAGCAGCGCCTCGTAGGTGGCCACCGGGTCCGACTCCAGGTCGACCACGCACAGCAGCCCGGCGAACAGCTCCCGGTGCCGGTCCGAGCCGAGCAGCCGCACCGCCTCGGCGGTGCGCGCCCAGCTGCCCGCGCCGGACGGCAGCCGGCGGTGCCGGTCGTGGTCGGCCCGGGCGCCGTCCAGCGAGACCCCGACCGCGACCCGGTGGCGGTGCAGCACGTCGAACAGCGCCGGTTCGTCCAGCAGCCGCAGCCCGTTGGTCTGCACGGTGAACCGCACCCGGGGCCGGACGGCCGCCAACTCGCCCAGCAGCGCGTCCAGATGGGCCGCGCCGACGAGCAGCGGCTCGCCGCCGTGCAGCACCACGGAGACCTCGTCCAGCCCGTGCTCGGCCGCGTGCTCGTCGATCCGCCGGGCGGTGCGGCGGGCGGTCGCGAGCTCCATCCGCCGCGGCCGCCCGCGCCAGCTCTGGTCCGCGCCCTCGTACACGTAGCAGTAGTCGCAGGCCAGGTTGCACCGACTGTGGATCTTCAGCAGGAACTGCCGGAACGGCACCATGCCCGTGAGCCTAAGACCTGGAGACCCGAACCACCCGACCGGCCGTCACACGTGCGGCGGCTCCACGTCCGAGTCCAGCCGCGTCCCGGCCCGCACCGCGATCGTGGTCGGGTGTTCCTCCCCCAGGGTGAGCCGGGCCCGCCGGATGCAGTCCGCCCGCAGCTCCGCGGCCCGCTCGGTCTGCCCGAGGGCGGCCAGCGAGAGCGAGAGGTTGGAGTTGATGCCGATGGAGTCGTAGTGGTCCTGCCCGAGGGCCTCGCACATCAGCGGCGCGGCCTCCAGCTCCAGGTCGAGCGCCGCCTGCAGCTCCCCGCCCAGCGACAGGTCGTTGGCGTGGTTCATCATCGCGATCGGGATGTAGAGGTGGTGCGCGCCGAGGACGGTGCGGAACTGCGCCAGGGTACGGCCGGACAGCTCGCGCGCCTCCGCCGTGCGCCCCGCCAGCCGCAGGTACACCGAGAGGTTGTTGGCGCCGGCCAGCGTCACCGGGTGGGTCTCGCCCAGGTAGTCGCGGTACCGCGCGAGGGCCCGTTCGGCCAGCGGGATCGCCCGCCCGGTGTCGCCGAGCGCGTTGAGGTCGCTGGCCAGGTTGGTGGCGGCGGCCAGGGTGTCGGGGTGCTCGGCGCCGTTGATGTCCAGGTAGCGCTGGTAGATGTCCTCGTCGATCTCCAGCGCCTCGTGGTAGCGGCCGGCCCGGCGCAGCGCCACGGCGAGGTTCTTGCGGGCGCGCAGGGTGTCGGTGTGGCTGTCGCCGATGGTCTGCTGGTAGATCCGGACGGTCTCCTCCAGCAGGTCCAGGGCCTCCCGCAGCCGCCCGGTCTCGCGCAGGTCGCGGGCGTAGTTGGAGGCCGAGGAGAGCGCGTAGAGGCTGTGCGCGCCGAGCGCGTCGCGCTGCTGGAGGTAGTTGCTGCGGTGCCGTTCCAGGGCGGCCCGGCGGTCGCCGGCCAGGTAGTCGGAGACGGCGAGGTTGTTGGTGATCATCAGGGTCCGCGGGTGGTCCGGCCCCAGGGTGCGCCGGGCGGCGTCCAGGGTGCGGCGGTCGAGCGCCCGGGCCTCGTCGTAGCGGCCGAGGAAGCGCAGGTCGGCGCCGAGGCTGTTGGCGACGGCGAGGGTGTGCGAGTGCTCCGGGCCCAGGGTCGCGGTGAAGCGCTCCAGGATGTCCCGGTCCATCTCGTACGCCTCCTGCAGGGCGCCCTGGGAGCGGCGGATGTTGCTCAGCTGGGTGCGCAGCATGAGCGTCTGGGCGTCGTTGTCGACGTCGAAGCCGGGCCCGCCGTAGCCGTCCTGGCGCCAGTGCTCCAGGGTCCGTTCGGCCAGTTCCCGGCCGGACTCGTGCAGGCTGCGCTTCCACTGGTAGCGGACCGAGTCGATGATCCACTGCCGGACGTCCTCGTCGGCGCTGTCGAGCGCCCCGGACGGCCAGAGGTGGGGCAGGAGTTCGGCGTACTCGGCCCAGTTCACCGGCACGTCCGGGTCGCCGGGGTTGGCGGTGGCGAGCGCGGCGTGGACGACGCCGCGCAGTTCGGCCCGCCGCTCCTCCTCGACCTGGTCCCGCAGCACCGCCTGGACCAGCCGGTGCACGGTGATGGTCTCGCTGCCCTGGTCGGTGCGGGCTAGCCCGAACCGGTTGATGGCGCGCAGGAACTCGCCGATCGCGAGCTTGTCGCGGGGCGCGCGCGGGGGCAGCCGCAGGGCGCGGGTGACGGCCCGGCTGTAGAGCAGCCGCATCGGGATGGCGTCCGGGCCGAAGAAGGCGCAGATCTCCAGGATCTGGGCGGCCGGGGCGTTCATCCGGCGCAGCTCCTCGACCGAGATGCGCCAGGTCGCGGCGGCCGAGTGCGGGTAGTCGGCGGCGCGCAGCCGGGTGCGCTCCAGCATCTCGGTGAGCTCTTCGTCGAGCAGTTCGAGGTAGGTGGCGATCGGCATCGACGTCTCCTGGAGCCAGACGGCGGCCTGGCCGACGGCGAGCGGCAGGTCGCCGAGGCGGTGCGCGACCTGGTCGGCGTCCTCCGAGGAGAGGCCGCCGTTGAAGCGGCGCAGCAGCCGGACGCTCTCCTCGCGGAGGAAGACGTCGACCTCCACCAGGCCGGCGTGCCGGGCCCAGCCCTGGTTGCGGGAGGTGATCAGCACGTGCCCGCCGGAGGAGCCGGCCGGCTGCCAGGGGGCGAGCTCCTCGGGGGTGCCGGCGTTGTCGAAGACGAGCAGCCAGCGGCGGTACGGCTGGCCGCGGCGCAGCGCGTCGAGCACGGCGGCGGCGGTGTGCGCGACGTCGTCGCTGGTGGGGACGCCGAGCCGGGGCGCGAGTTCGGCGAGCTTCTGCGGGATGTTGGCGGGCTCCTCGGCGGGCACCCACCAGACCACGTCGTACGCGGCCTTGAAGCGGTGCGCGTACTCGGCGGCGATCTGGGACTTGCCGGCGCCGCCGAAGCCGTAGAGCACCTGGCTGAGCACGGCGGTGGGCCCGCCGGTGAAGCGGTTGCGGAGCAGTTCCAGCAGCTTGCCGCGGCCGATGAAGGCGGCGTTGCGCGAGGGCGCGTCCTGGACCTGCGGGGCGGTGCCGGGGAACCGTGCGGGGGCGACGAACTCGCCGCTGTCGGTGTCGGGTTGGCGGTTGCTGCCGGGCGGCGGGCCGAACTCGGCGTAGAGCTGGGACTCGGCGCCGACCGCGGAGGAGCGGACCAGGTCGGGCACCGGCTGCCCGGCGAACGGGCGGGGCACCGGTTCGTCCGAGTCCTGGAGCCGGAAGGAGACCAGGGCCGGTGAACCGGAGGCCAGTTCGCGACCCTGCAGGCCCTGCCAGACCTCGGCGGCGCGGGGCAGCGCGGTGTACTCGGGCGAGAGCAGCGCGAGCAGCCGGCCCTGGCCGTCGACCGGTCCGGCGACCTCCGGCGGCCGGGAGCCGGCGTAGGTCTCGGCGGCGCTGTGCAGGGAGGTCTGGTAGCCGAAGCGGGTGAGCGTCCCGGCGGCCCACTCGGCCCACATCCGGTCCTCGGGGGCGTAGCTGACGAACACCTGGCGCGGCACCGCGCGGGCGGAGCGCAGGTAGGCGCCGTAGAGCCGGCGGCGGGTCTCGGCGGTGAGCGGGCGCAGGGTGCGGACCCGGCCCTCGGTGATCCAGCCGGCCAGCCGTTCGAAGGCGTTGAGCAGGCTGCGGGCCTCCTGCGGCCGGTCGGCGACGGTGGCGGGCACCTCCTCGTAGGCGTAGAAGGGCTTGTACGGCACCTCGACGTCGGCCCAGTAGCCGGCCCGGCGGTCGCCGGCCAGCCAGCGGCCGAGGTAGGGGGCGAAGGCCTCGCGGGCGTAGTCGCGGCCGGCCTCCAGGCGCTCCTGCTCGGCGTCCTCGACCCGCATCGGCACCGGCAGCACCCGGATCGCGCGCTCCTCGGCCTCGGCGATGGCGCGGGCGGCGTCGACGCCGCCGCGGATGTTCTGGGCGCTGAAGGTGAAGCAGTCCACCACGGTGTCGGGCATCAGGACGGTGCAGATGCCGGAGGTGTCGCTGACGCCGGTGCGGCTGTCGATGAGGACGTAGTCGTACGCCCGGGCCCAGCGGTCGCGCAGCTCGCGCAGGAACTCGCCGCCGCGGATGTCCCGGCCGTGGTAGAAGCTGCGCCAGTTGAAGCTGGTGACGGCGGCGGCGTAGGCGGCGTTCTGCCGGCCGGCGGGCAGGAAGTCGAGCCGGCCGCCGGGCGGCAGGTCGAGGGCGAGGCCGCAGACGTAGTCGTCCAGCCGCCCGGGCTCGTCCAGCCAGGCGGCCGGGGACTGGCCGACCGGCCCGGCGGCGGAGGGCAGCGCCTGGCGGACGTAGGAGCGCAGCAGGTCGATCAGGCCGTCCGTGGAGTGCAGTTCGGGGTCGACCAGCAGCGGGTGGTAGTAGCGGTGGAGGCCGGGCGCCTCCAGGTCCCAGTCGACGACCAGGACGCGCAGGCCGCGGCTGGCAAGGATCCAGCCGACGTTGGCGAGCGCCATGGTGCGGCCGGTGCCGCCCTTGAAGGAGTAGAACGTGACGACCGATCCCGGTCCGCCGCGCTCCGGCTCCGCGCCGGGCTCAGTGGTCATCGTGCTTCTCCCCCCTCAGCGGGGCGGTGTCCTCGCCCCGTCTCTGGTGCGGCAGGTCCGTGGATCCCGGGCGGCCCCGGTCGACGCGTACGGCCCCCTGGCGGGGGCCCGGCGGGCCGGCCGGGATGGCCAGCCCGGGCATCGCCGGGCCGGTGTCCGGGCCGCCGCCGGGGCCGAAGCCGAAGGCGTCGCCGCCATCGTCCCCCCAATCCAGGTTGTCGTCCATGAGCTTGTTCTGGGCGACCGTCACCATGATGGTGAGCTCGTTGTCGAAGCTCTCCCGGCTCACTTTGACCCGGAACAAGTGCTCCAGGTCGCTCCGGCGCAGCCAGTTGCGCCGGAACACGTCGCGCACGCCCGCCCAGAGCGCGTCGCGCCCCGGCCCGTCGGCCGGGTCGTCGCTGCCGGCGGGCACCATCACGCCGGTGACCGGGTGGTTCTGCTCGTCGTACGCGCGCAGCGCGCTGCGGTAGCGCTCGCCGCCGGCCACCCACGGGTCCACCAGCAGGATGCTCACCTGGCTGTCCTCGCGGGCCTGGTCGAGCTTGTCGGCGAGGGCGGCGTCGATCTCCTCCAGCGTGGTGGTGTGCCCGGCGCCAGTGATCACCTGCTGGGCGCGGGCCGCCAGCGACGGCTGGGTGGGCGGGTGGTACGGCGCCCAGTGCCAGGGCTTGGCGCCGTACCAGCCGCCCGCGCGGGAGCCGCCCTCGGCGGCGCTCTCCGAGGCGCGCCCGGCCGCGATGAACAGCCGCACCATCCCGGGCGCGGACGCCACGGGCGGCGCCGCCGGGGGCGGGAAGTAGCCGCGCACGGCGCCGAGGTCGAACTCGGGCAGTTCGCCGAGCCGGCGCGCGGCCGCGTCCCGGACCCGCTCCGCGACCACCCGGACGACCTGCTCGTACGCCCCGGCCTGCGCGGTGCGCAGCAGCGCCCGCAGGCCGTGCCGGGCGTAGGCCTCGCCCATGTCCGGCTGGGCCCACTGGATCTTGTTCACCTCGTCGGCCAGGCCGCCCGGCTCGACGGGCTCCCAGAGCACCGGGACGAGCGCCGAGATCAGCTCCCCGGTGTCCTCGTGGTGGCGGCGGACCCGGCCGCGGAAGGCGGTCCACTCCTTGCCGCAGTAGAGGCTGGCGAAGTAGGCCGGAGAGTAGAGCGCGACCATGGTGCGGCTGCGGCCGAGCATCGTCGCCAGCTTCTCGGCCCAGTCGTCGCCCAGGCGCAGTTGTTCGGTGTCCCGGTAGGCCAGTTCCTCGACGCGCACGGCGGCGCCGACCATCCGGCCGAGTTCGTCCCGCAGGTCGTTGAAGAACTGGTTGACGAAGGCGTCCTCGGCCTCGAAGTCCCGGCGCGCGTAGCTGAAGAAGAAGTACGGCCGGTGTTGTTCGTGCTCCATCACCTGTTCCCCCCGTGCCCGACGGTCCGCGACGGCGCTGGTTTCATACCCCAGCATGTCGTGAACTCCACCGTCCACGCTGGCGAGTTGGCGGAATCGGCGGCCTCGGGGGTTTAGCCGGTGGTCAGGCGCACTCCCCCGGTCGGGAGCGCTCCGGCGCTCGGGGGCGCGCCCACGGGGGCACGGGCGCCCGGGGGGATCGGCGCGCCGGACGAGGGGGCGCGGGCGCCGGGCGGCGCGCTACCGGTCGAGGGCCGACTGGAAGGCGGCCAGCGGCTCCGCGCCGGGGGTCAGGGCGTCCGCGACCACCCGGCGCAGCAGGTCGCCGAGGACGGTGTCGGGCAGGGCTTCGAGTTCGTCGAGCGGCAGGGCGGCGACGTCGACCAGGTCAGAGCCGAGTCCAGCGGCGGTTTCCGCACCGGTGACGCCCATCAGTCCCTCACTCGATCGTGTCGGCACAGCGGGCTGCCGGCCGGAAGTGCATCGGCCCAGGTCCGCGACGGGCATCCTACACCCGGGCCGTGACGGACCATCAGCTCCGCGCGGACGCCGCGCGGAGGCCGTGGGCCGAACGGATCACGGGCAGAGCCGCTCCACCCGCCACCCCGTCGGGCCGGCCGGGTCGGCGACGTAGCGGAGCCGGTCGTGCAGGCGGTTCTCCCGGCCCTGCCAGAACTCGACGCTCCGCGGCACCACCCGGTAGCCGCCCCAGAACGGCGGGACGGGCACGCCCTCGCCCTCCGGGTAGCGCCGCTCCAGCTCGGCGTAGCGCTGTTCGAGGACCTCCCGGCCGCCGACCGGGCTGGACTGCTCGCTGGCCCAGGCGCCCAGCTGGGAGCCGTGCGGGCGGGTGCGGAAGTAGGCGGCGGTCTCGTCCCGGCCGACCTTCTCCACCCGGCCCTGGACGATCACCTGGCGGGCCAGCGCGATCCACGGGAACAGCAGCCCGGCGTACGGGTTGGCGGCCAGTTCGGCCCCCTTGCGGGAGCCGTAGTTGGTGAAGAAGACGAAGCCGCGCAGGTCGTAGCCCTTGAGCAGGACGGTGCGGGAGCTGGGCCGCCCCTCGGCGTCGGCGGTGGAGAGCACCATCGCGTTGGGTTCCACCACCCCGGCGTCGTCCGCCTCGTGGAACCAGCGGGTGAACTGGCCGATCGGCTCGGGCGCGAGCTGCTCCTCGACCAGGCCCTCGTGGCTGTAGTGCTTGCGCATCACGGTGAGGTCCGGGCCGGGGCGGGCCTCGTCGGCCAGGATCCGGTAGGCGGGGCTCGGGGGCGTCGACTGGGCGCGATCCGGGGTCTGCACGCCAACATCATCCCGTACGACAAGCAACGGGGACCGCTTCCTCCGGACAAACCTCGGTGGGAGATAAGGTGTCCCGCCACCGCTTGGCCGCCCGCCATGCGGGGAATTGTCCGGAACGAGCCGTTTGGTTCCGGGCCTCCGGGGCGCGGCCGACCCCCCGACGGGGAGGCCGAGCGGGCCCGCGGGAAACATCACCATGGTGGTGTATGGCGCAATGCACCCCGTGCCTGTCACCCTGGCACCGAGTGCCAAACACCATTCGGTCACTGGCGCACCGCCCCACCACGGCGGGTGCGCCGATCGCGGAACTGAACTGAAGGAGCCGTCGCATGTCCGATTTCGTACCCGGGCTTGAGGGAGTCGTCGCGTTCGAGAGCGAGATCGCCGAACCCGACCGTGAAGGCGGCGCCCTGCGGTACCGCGGTGTCGACATCGACGACCTGGTGGGCAACGTCTCCTTCGGCCACGTCTGGGGCCTGCTGGTGGACGGCAAGTTCAACCCCGGCCTGCCGGCCGCCGAGCCGTTCCCGATCCCCGTGCACTCCGGCGACATCCGGGTCGACGTGCAGTCGGCCCTCGCCATGCTCGCCCCGGTCTGGGGCCTCAAGCCGCTGCTGGACATCGACGCCGAGCAGGCCCGCGACGACCTCGCCCGGGCCGCCGTGATGGCGCTGTCCTACGTCGCCCAGTCGGCCCGCGGCCAGGGCCTGCCGATGGTCCCGCAGAGCGAGATCGACAAGGCCGAGACGGTCGTCGAGCGGTTCATGATCCGCTGGCGCGGCGAGCCGGACCCGAAGCACGTCAAGGCCGTCGACGCCTACTGGACCTCGGCCGCCGAGCACGGCATGAACGCCTCCACCTTCACCGCCCGGGTCATCGCCTCCACCGGCGCCGACGTCGCGGCCGCCCTCTCCGGCGCGGTCGGCGCGATGTCCGGCCCGCTGCACGGCGGCGCGCCGTCCCGGGTGCTCGGCATGATCGAGGAGATCGAGCGCACCGGCGACGCGACCGCCTGGGTCAAGAACGCCCTGGACAAGGGCGAGCGCCTGATGGGCTTCGGCCACCGCGTCTACCGCGCCGAGGACCCGCGCGCCCGCGTGCTGCGCCGCACCGCCAAGGAGCTCGGCGCGCCGCGCTTCGAGGTCGCCGAGGCGCTGGAGAAGGCCGCCCTGGAGGAGCTGCACAACCGCCGCCCCGACCGCGTGCTGGCCACCAACGTCGAGTTCTGGGCCGCCATCATGCTGGACTTCGCCGAGGTCCCGGCGCACATGTTCACCTCGATGTTCACCTGCGCGCGCACCGCCGGCTGGTCGGCGCACATCCTGGAGCAGAAGCGCACGGGCCGGCTCGTGCGCCCGTCCGCGCGCTACATCGGCCCCGGCCCGCGCCGCCCCGAGGAGATCGAGGGCTGGGACGCCATCGCCCGCTGACCGCCCCCGCGGGATACCGGACGAGCGTCCGGTCAGCACCCCTGAGCAGCGGGTCCGGCTCCGGCCGGGCCCGCTGTCGCACGCCCGCGACCGGCCCGCGAGCAGCCAAGATCACAGTCTCAGCGGGCGGACGACCGTACCCCGCGGGACCCCCGGCCGGTAGGCTGCGCGCGTGGCTCAGATCCAGATCCCCGCTGACATCAAGCCCGCAGACGGCCGTTTCGGCTGCGGACCGTCCAAGGTGCGCCCCGAGGCCCTGAGTGCCCTCGCCGCCACCCAGACCTCCCTGCTCGGCACCTCGCACCGCCAGGCCCCGGTCAAGAACGTGGTCAAGCGCGTGCGCGAGGGCGTGAGCAGCCTCTTCTCGCTGCCGGACGGCTACCAGGTCGTCCTCGGCAACGGCGGCTCCACCGCCTTCTGGGACATCGCCGCCTTCGGCCTGGTGCGGGAGAAGTCCCAGCACCTGGACTTCGGCGAGTTCTCCTCGAAGTTCGCCTCCTCGGTCAAGGCCGCGCCGTGGCTCGGCGAGCCGACCGTGATCAAGACCGCCCCGGGCACCCACCCGCTGCCGGTCGCCGAGGCCGGCGTGGACGTCTACGGGCTCACCCACAACGAGACCTCGACCGGCGTCGCGATGCCGATCGAGCGCCCGGTCGGCGCGGACGAGGGCTCGCTGGTCCTTGTGGACGCCACCTCGGGCGCCGGCGGTCTGCCGGTGGACATCACCGAGACGGACGTCTACTACTTCGCCCCGCAGAAGTCCTTCGCCTCCGAGGGCGGCCTGTGGCTGGCCACCTTCTCCCCGGCCGCCCTGGAGCGCGCCGCCGAGATCGCCGGCTCCGGGCGCTACATCCCGCCGTTCTTCTCGCTGCCGACGGCCATCGACAACTCGTCGAAGGACCAGACGTACAACACACCGTCGATCGCCACCCTCTTCCTGCTGGCCGACCAGCTGGAGTGGATGAACGGCAACGGCGGCCTGGACTGGGCGGTCGCCCGCACCGCCGACTCCTCGTCCCGGCTGTACTCCTGGGCCGAGAAGTCCTCCTTCGCCACCCCCTTCGTGGCGAACCCGGCCGAGCGCTCCCAGGTGGTCGGCACCATCGACTTCGACGAGTCGGTGGACGCCGCCGCGGTCGCCAAGGCACTGCGTGCCAACGGCATCGTGGACACCGAGCCGTACCGCAAGCTGGGCCGCAACCAGCTGCGCGTCGCGATGTTCCCGGCGATCGACCCGGCGGACGTCGAGGCGCTCACCCACTGCATCGACTACGTGGTCGAGCAGCTCTGACCCGGCCCCCCGAGGACACGGCCGAGGGCCACCGCCGACGGGCGGTGGCCCTCTCGCCGTTCCGGGGCCGGTGCCCTTCGGCCTGCCCCGGACACTGCGGCTTGCGGTCGCCGCGGGCCGACGCGGGCCGACGCGGCTAGCGTCCGACCAGCGAGCTGATCAGCACGACGACCAGCATCAGCACCAGGGTGCCGGAGACGATGCGCATACGAGTCTTGGGATCCACGGTCAACGAGCGTACCTCCGGCTCGTCCGGGACTCCTCCCGGGCCCTGCCCCGAGGCCCTCCCCGAGGCCTCCCCCGGAGCTCAGCCCCAGTCCGCCAGCGGCCAGCTGCGCAGCGTCTCGTAGTGCGCGGCGCCGCCGCCCAGGCCGCTGCGCACCAGGTGCAGCTCGGCGGCCGTCCACTCCGGGCCCCGGTAGTCGGCCAGCGCCGCCACCATGCCGTCCAGCTCGGCCGCCGCGACCCGCTGCACGGCCCGCCGGTGGCCGCGCGAGGAGCCGGCCCGGGCGAGGGTGAGGTGCGGGTGGAAGGCGAAGTCGTCGGTCGCCCCGGTGACCTCGGCGGTGGCCTCGGTCACGGCGTCGGCCAGCCGGCGCAGCGCCCAGGTCTGGCCCTCGACGCCGGCCCAGAGCACCCGGTCGCCGAACCGGCCCGCGCCCGCGATCCGCAGCCGGTGCACCGGGTGCACCCCGGTGACGGCGGCCAGGCCCGCCTCCAGCTCCGGCAGCCGCTCGGCCGGCACCTCGCCCAGGAAGGCCAGGGTCAGGTGCCAGCCGTCGACGCCGGTCCAGCGCAGCCGCTCCGCCCCGGGCAGCTCCCGCAGCGGCCCGACGGCGTCGAAGAGCCCCTGCAACGCCCCGGCCGGCGGCAGTACCGCCACGAACAGCCTCATGGACCAATCTTCCCGCGCCCGGTGGTCTGGGGTAGAACGTTCTTCCATGAAGATCCGCAACGGGGGACCCTCGGACGTCCCCGACATCCTGTCCCTGCTCGACGGCGCCGTCTCCTGGCTGACCGCCCAGGGCCGCACCGGCCAGTGGGGCGACCAGCCGTTCAGCACCAACCAGGCCCGGGTCGACCAGGTCTCCTCGTACGCCGAGGAGCCGTTCCTGATCCGCCTCGCCGAGGACGAGTACGGCCGCACGGTCGGCTGCTGCGTGCTCTCCGAGGACCGCGGCCGGTGGATCCCCGCCGTGGACGAGCGCGAGCTGTACGTCCGCAACCTGGTCACCGACCGCGACCGCAAGGGTTCCGGCATCGGCGCCGCGCTGATCGCCGACGCGATCGAGGAGGCCCGCCGGCGCGGCATCGGCCTGCTGCGGGTGGACTGCTACGGCGGCGCCGACCGCAAGCTGGTCGGCCGCTACCGGGCGCTCGGCTTCACCGAGACCGTGGCGTTCGAGGTCGACCAGCCGCACGGCGTCTGGCCCGGCCAGGTGCTGGAGATCCGCCTCTGACCGAAGGCCCCACCCCGGTTTCCCCGAAGGTCGACGAGGACCTCGGGGAAACCCGACTCCGCGTCAGCAGGCCGGCGCCAGCTCGGCCTTGCCGGTCGCGCCGGCGCGCGGCACGAAGGCCACCACCCGGCCGCCGCGGCCCGGGTGCAGGTCGAACCGCACCCGCAGGTCCGCGCTGCGGGCCAGCACCAGGCCGACCGCGCCGGCCGCCGCCGCGGACACCAGCCCACAGGCCAGCAGGCCGAGCCGGGGCCCGTACGAGGCGGTGACCCAGCCGACGATCGGGGCGCCGATCGGCGTGCCGCCGGTGAAGACCAGCACCAGCAGGCCCATCACCCGGCCGCGCACCTCGGGGTCGGTGGCCAGCTGCAGCGAGGCGTTGACCGAGGTGTTGAAGGTCAGCCCGAAGACCCCGATCAGCATCAGCAGCAGCGCGAAGGTCCAGTAGTCGGGCGCGAACGCGGCGACCACCTCCAGCGTGCCGAAGGCCAGCGCGGCGCCGACCAGCCGGCGCAGCCGCGGCGCGCCCCGGCGGGCGGCGAGCAGCGCACCGGTCAGCGAGCCGATCGCCATCGCGGTGTTCAGCAGGCCGTACTGCCCGGCGCCCACCTCGAAGGTGTCGTACGCGAACCCGGAGAGCAGCGTCGGGAAGTTGAAGCCGAAGGTGCCGATGAACCCGGCCAGCACCATCGGCCAGAGCAGTTCGGGCCGCTCCCTGACGTACCGCAGGCCCTCGCGCAGCTGCCCCTTCTCGCGGGCGATCGGCTCGGTCGGGCGCAGTTCGCCCTCCCGCATCGCGAGCAGCCCGCCGATCACGGCGGCGAAGGACAGCGCGTTGACGGCGAACGCCCAGCCGCTGCCGACCGCGGCGATCAGCAGGCCCGCGACGGCGGGGCCGACCAGCCGGGCGGTCTGGAAGTTGGCGGCGTTCAGGCTGACGGCGTTGGCGAGGTCCTTGGGCCCGACCATCTCGGAGACGAAGGCCTGCCGGGTCGGGTTGTCCACGACCGTGACCAGGCCGAGCAGCAGCGCGAAAACGTACACGTAGTACGGCGTCACCACGCCGCCAACAGTCAGCACCGCGAGGCCGGCGGCCAGCAGGCCCATCGCGCCCTGGGTGTAGATCAGCAGCCGGCGCTTGGGCATCCGGTCCGCGAGCACGCCGCCGAACAGGCCGAGCAGCAGCATCGGCAGGAACTGCATGGCGGTGGTGATGCCGACCGCGAGCGGGCTGCCGGTGAGGCTCAGCACCAGCCAGTCCTGGGCGATCCGCTGCATCCAGGTGCCGGTGTTGGACACCACCTGGCCGGCGAAGTAGTAGCGGTAGTTGCGAACGCGCAGTGAGGAGAACATCCCCCGGGGCCGGGTGAACTCGGCACCCGTGGGGGACGTGGCCGGGTGGGTCCGGCCGGGAGCGGCGGAGTCCGCCGCGGTGCGTTCGTCGGGGTCGTCGTCGCCGTTGCCCGGCAGTCCCGCGGGGGCCTGGGCGTCGGCGGCCGCGGTGCTCGCCGCGGCGGGGTCGGTGGTCGGGTCGTCGGTACGGATGGCGGCGGCGCTGGCTGCGGCCGGCGGTGTCACGGTGGTCTCCCCTCGTGGCGCGACGGCCATGGCGGTGGCCGTCGCGCTCCTGGTGTCGGTGGTCGGTCCTGCGGTGATGCGGTGCTCCTCGTTCTTCCGGCGGCTTGCCGGATTCGGTGTGCCTAGAGGTGTGCGAGCTTGTAGAGCACGGGCGCGGCCTCCCTGAGGACGGCCCACTCCTCCTCGTCGAGCCCCTGGGCGAGCTCGGCGAGCCAGACGTTCCGGCGTCGACGACTCTCCGCGAGGATCGTCTCGGCCTGCTCGGTGCTGCTGACGACCACCTGGCGGCGGTCCTCGGGGTGCGGCTCGCGCCGCACCAGCCCCTTCTCCTCCAGCATCGCGACGATCCTGGTCATCGAAGGGGGCTGCACGTGCTCCTTCCGGGCGAGCTCACCCGGCGTCGCCTTTCCGCACCGGGCGAGGGTGCCCAGCACTCCCATCTCGGTGGGACTCAGCGACTCCTCCACCCGTTGGTGTTTGAGTCGTCGGGAGAGGCGCATCGTGGACGATCGCAGCTGACTGATCGCTGCGAGGTCCTGCTCGGACATCTCGGGCATCTCTTTAGCTTACGTCATTACTCTCGCTAAGGAAAATGGGATTCCGCCGCCGTGCCGGAGGGTCACCCCGGTGCCATATTGGGTCTTGGGCCCCAGCTCTCGACTCCCAGAAGGGCCGACCTGCCATGTCCGACCTCGCCACCGAGCAGTCCGAGCAGTCCGAACGGCCGCGGCCGTCCGAGCGGTCCGAGCGCACCGGGCCCGGCGACACCGGCTTCGCCCGGCTCGCCATGGTCACCATCGACTGCGCCGACCCGGTCGCGCTGGCCTCGTTCTACGGCGAGCTGCTGGGGTGGGAGACCAGGCACGCGGACGAGCACTTCGCGATCCTGGACAACCCGGAGGGCGGCAGCCCGCTGGGCTTCGGCCGGGTGACCGGGTACCGGCCGGAGCCGTGGACGGAACCGGACGGCAGCAAGCACTTCCACCTCGACTTCTACGTCGACGACCTGGACGAGGCCACCGCGAAGGCCCTCGCGCTCGGCGCCACCGAGCCCGCCTACCAGCACGGCCGCACGCTGCGGGTGCTGATCGACCCGGCCGGCCACCCGTTCGGACTAGCCCCCCTGGAGTGAGCACCGAACGGGCCCTGGGGGGCGGTGCGCAGGCGGTGTCAGGGGTTGGTGGCGGGATCATGCAGGCCTCGTAAAGGTCCTTTCTGACCTGGCACTTCACGAAAAACACGAACATTGTGCGACTACCGGGCAGTGGCTACTCTGCCCGATTGTCAGGGGCACCACATGACAGGCTCCTTCCCGCGGGACCACGCTCCCGTTCCGGTGCCCGTTGCCGCGCGCCTTCCCCGGCCAGCCGCGTCCGCCCACGCCCTGGTGCCCTCAACCCTCGTCCAGGGAGCTCTATTGGGTGCGATCCACCATGCCGACCACGGCTGGGTGACCCCGGCGGTCTCGTACTTCGTCGCCTGCGTCGGCGCCTTCGTCGCGCTGCGCAGCGCCCGCTGGGCACTCGTCTCCCAGGGCCGTACCCGGGCCGTCTGGCTGCTGTTCGCCTCGACCTCGCTCGGGGCCGGGATCTGGTCCATGCACTTCATCGCGATGCTCGGCTTCTCCGTGACCGGCGTCGAGATCAGCTACCGGCCCGGCCTGACGGTGCTCAGCCTGCTGGTCGCCGTCGCCGTGGTCGGCGTCGGGCTCTTCACCGTCGGGTACTGGCGACGGCACCCTGCCCTGGCGCTGCTGGTCGGCGGGCTGACCACCGGTCTCGGGGTCGCCGCGATGCACTACCTGGGCATGGCCGCGATGGTGCTGCCCGGCCGGCTCGGCTACGACCGGCTCACCGTGGCGGCCTCGGTGGTGATCGCCGTGGTCGCGGCCACGGCCGCGCTCTGGGCCGCGCTGAACATCCGGGGCACCATCGCCGTGCTGGCGGCGGCGCCGGTGATGGGCGTGGCGGTCTGCGCGATGCACTACACCGGCATGGCGGCGCTCTCCGTCCACCTGGACTTCTCGCGCTCCACCGAGGACGGGGTGATGGCGCTCCAGTTCATCTTCCCGCTCGGGGTCGGGCTCGGCTGCTACGTGTTCTTCGGCTCGCTGGCGTTCGCCGTCTCGCCGAGCCGGTCCGACGCCCAGCCCCTGCTGGCCGGTCCGGCCGCCCCGCTGCCCCCGCGTGCCCCCGGGGCCGCGCGGGCGGCGCGCACCCCGGGCGGCCCGGACAGCCCACTGGTCCCGCCGCAGCAGCGGCGGCGGCCGGTGGGCGGGGCGACCCGGCGCTGACGCGCCGGGTGGGAGCGGGGCCCGATCGGGCGCCCGGCCGGGCCCCCCACCCCGGCCGGGCGTCGCCCGCTCCCCCTGACGCCGGCCCGGGCCGTACGACCGCCCGGGCCGTACGGCTACTCGGGCCGCCCGAGCAGCCCCGCCACGTGCTCCGGCGTGGCCACCGGGCAGACCTTGTGCACGAAGTCCCGCCGCAGCGCGTGGTACGGCTCGCCCGCCCGGTAGAAGTTGGCGTGCATCCGGCGCAGTTCCTCCGCCCGGTACTCGGCCAGCGGCTTCTCCTCCTCGTCGGCCGCGCGGCGGCGCTTCTTGTCCACCAGCCGCCCGGTGAGCTCCGGCGAGGCGGCGATCCGGGCCGCCTCGCGGGCCGCCCAGCGGCGGAACCCGGCCGCGTCCCCGCCGACCGTACGGTCCACCAGGCCGATCCGCCGGGCGTGGTCGGCGCCGACCGGCAGCGCCTCGGTCGTGAGCCGCTCGGCCTGCTCGGCGCCGACCCGGCGGGGCAGGGTGTACGTCCAGTACTCGGAGCCGTACAGGCCCATCAGCCGGTAGTGCGGGTTGAGCACCGCCGACTCCCGGCACCACACCTCGTCGGCGGCGAGCGCCATCATCAGCCCGCCGGCCGCCGCGTTCCCGGCCAGCGCCGCCACCGTCACCTTGTCCGTCGTGGTCAGCACCGCCTCGACGAAGTCGTCCATCGCGTTGATGTTCTCCCACGACTCCAGCGCCGGGAAGGCCGCGCCCTGGATGACGTTGAGGTGGATCCCGTTGGAGTAGAAGTCCCGGGGCGCGCCGAGCACCAGCACCGAGGTCGGCCGCTCGGCCGCCGCCCGGTAGGCGGCGAGCAGCCGGCGGCACTGCTCGGTGCTCATCGCCCCGCCCGCGTAGGCGAATTCGAGGAAGCCGACGTCGCCCTCCTCGCGGTAGCGCAGCTCCGACCAGGTGTCCCGGCGGCCGGCCGCCTCCGGGCTCACCGGCACCTCGCGGACCCGGTGCAGCTCGTCGGCGAGCACGGTGGCGGCCGGCAGCTTGAAGGTGGCCGGCCCGCCGGGGGTGCGGCGCGGGCGCAGCTGGGGTATCCACACCGCGCCGTCCACGGTGGCCCGGCAGATCGCGCCGTCCCGGGTGGCCAGCACGGCGCCGGGCACCGGGCCGCGCAGCTGGTCCTCGGGGTGGCCGCCGTGCAGGAAGAACTCCCGTCCGTACAGCTCGTCCAGGACGCCGGGCTGGGAGTCGGCGGCGCGCAGGCGGCGCAGCACGGTGGCGGTGTCGTCCCGCTCCCAGTCGATCCGGCGCTCTTCCTGGCGCAGGAAGGGCCGCGGTTCGCCGTGCACGTCCGGCCGGGAGTAGTCCAGCGGCTCGGGGGTGTACACCCCGCCCTCGTAGCGCTGGACGGCCAGCAGGACGGCCTCGACGGCGGCGTCCGCGAGCTCGCCCCGGTACAGCTCGCTCTTGCCGCAGGCGGGGACGGGGAACTCGACGGAGGCCCAGATGTCGCCGGCGTCCATCTCCTCGACGGCCTGCAGCACGGTGACCCCCCAGCGCTCCACCCCCTCGGTGATCGCCCGGTCGAGCGAGGAGGGGCCGCGGTCGCCCTTGGGCCCCGGGTGGACGATCAGGACCGTCCGGGTGGACCAGATGTCCTGCGGGACGGCCTTGGTGAGCATCGGGCAGACGATCAGCTCGGGATCGGTGCGGGCCACCCCCGCTCTCATCTGTTCGTCGCCGAGGGCGAGTTGGACGGCGACCTGGTGGCCGCGCTCGCGCAGGGCGGTGTGGACGCGCTGGGTCAGGCTGTTGAACGCGCTGGCGATCAGGAGAATGCGCAAGGAGGGCCTCCGGCGGGAACTGGGGTCGCGCGCAGGCGATGAAACCAGGGCATGGACACGTAATGATTACGGTCCGTACCTCGGCGCTCTACTCTCACGCACCCCGCACACCTGTGCGCCGCGCTTCGCCGGATCTCCCCAAGTCCCCGTTGCGGTGGAGTACCCTCCCGTGCCACGCCTCCCGGCCCCGACCCCGACCCCCGGCCCCGGCACGACGGCTCCGGGAACGCCGGCCTCCGGACGACGGCTCAGCGCGGGAACGCCCGGCGGGCCCGCCAGGTGGTGTGCTCCCGGGAGACCGCGTCCTCCGCGTCGGCGGCCAACCGGGCCCAGCTCGCCTCGGCGTCCGGCGCCCGGAGGTCGAGGTCGGACAGCTGGTTGCCGACGTTCTCCAGCTCGCGCGCGGCCAGCTGGTACGCGGCGGCCAGCGGGCCGAGCTGCTTGAGCTGCGTCCAGGCGATGATCGCCGCGGCCGCGGCCGAGCTGGCGCCGAAGAGGTGCACCGACAGCGCGCCGGTGGCCTGGGCGACGGCCGCCGCCGCGCCGACGATGATCAGCACCGCGATGCCCAGCCCCCAGGAGACCGCCTGCGAGTCGCAGGCCTCGGCCCGGGAGCGGTACCAGGTGCGCTGGCCCTCGACGCGGGTGCGCAGGTAGAGGGTGCGCCGCGCGGTCAGGTTCCCGGCGCGCTGCCGGCGCATCTCCGGGGTGATCTCGGCGACGCTGCCGGGCGGCACGATCTCCGGGTCCTCGAAGGCCCGCAGCACGTCCTCGACCTGGAGCAGGTAGCCGCGGTCGACGTCGGCGGACTCGGCCGGGCCGTCGAACGGCCGGGCCCGGACGGTGTATTTCCAGGCCAGCGTCTTGACCGACTCGGCAGCCGCCCGGGCCTGGTACCAGCGGCCCTGCGGGTTGCCGCGGCGCAGCCGGGACCAGAAGTAGCCGGCCACCAGGAACGCGGCCACCGAGAACAGCGGCCAGACGTCGAAGTCGCCCTTGTCGTCCGGGCCGGGGAACGACCCGATCACAGCAGCGACCACCAGCATCGCGATCAGTCCGCGGTACCAGCGCAGCGTCTCGCGCTGGCCGTCCAGCGAGGCCTTGTCCGCCGTCCAGAACAGCTCCGGCAGCAGCTGTGCCTCGACGCCCCCCGGCGGATCCTGTTGCACCATCGGTCGAGTCCCCTCCCCCTTCTCCGTCCAGCCAGTATTCCCGCCGTCAACTCACCTACACGAGTGCCTTTTTGACAACTTCTGACGGCCGACCGTTGATCCGCCGCCTTGTAACCGATATAAACAGTTACATGCCGCTGCACTGGAAGCTCGTCATCGACTGCACCGACCCGCACCGCCAGGCCGCCTTCTGGGCCGCCGCCCTGGAGTACACGCTGGAGGACCACAGCACGCTGATCACCCGGCTGCTCGCCGCCGGCGCGGTCGGCCCGGAGGCCCTCACCGAGCTGGACGGCCGTCCGGCCTGGCGCTCGCTGGCCGCCGTCCGCCACCCCGAGGACCCGTTCGACCCGGCCTCGGACACCGGCCTCGGCCGCCGTGTCCTGTTCCAGGCCGTCCCCGAGGCCAAGCAGGGCAAGAACCGCCTGCACCTCGACGTCCACCCCGGCCCGGGCGAGCGCGCGGCCACCGTCGCCCGCCTCGAAGGCCTCGGCGCCGCGGTCCTGCGCCAGGTCGAGGAGCCCGGCGGTGCCTGGACCGTCATGCGGGACCCGGAGGGCAACGAGTTCTGCGTCCACTGACCGGCGGACCGCCCCCCGGAAACGCCGTGGCCCCGTCCTCCCCAGCGGGAGGACGGGGCCACGGGCGGCCGTACGGCGTCAGAGCAGGCCGAAGGCCGGCATCAGGTAGTAGAAGGCGAACACCGCCGCCACCGCGTACATCGGGACGGGGACCCCGCGGCCGCGGCCGGCGGCCAGGCGCAGCACGCAGAAGGCGATGAAGCCCAGGCCGATGCCGTTGGTGATGCTGTAGGTGAACGGCATCATCACGATGGTCAGGAAGGCCGGGATCGCGATCGTGTAGTCGGCCCAGTCGATCTCCTTGATCGAGTTGGCCAGGATCAGGAAGCCGACGGTGATCAGGGCCGGGGTGGCGGCCTGGGCCGGGACCATGGTCGCGAGCGGGGTGAGGAAGAGCGCCACCACGAAGAGCAGGCCGGTGACGATCGAGGCGAAGCCGGTCCGGGCGCCCTCGCCGACGCCGGCGGTGGACTCGACGAAGCAGGTGTTGGCCGAGGCCGAGGTGGCGCCGCCGGCCGCGGTGGCGATGCCGTCGACCATCAGGACCTTGTTGATGCCGGGCAGGTCGCCGTTGCGGTCCAGCAGGTGGGCCTCGTCGGCCACGCCGAGGATGGTGCCCATCGCGTCGAAGAAGCACGACATCAGCACGGTGAAGACGAACAGCAGCCCGGTCAGCACGCCGACCTTCTCGAAGCCGCCGAACAGGCTGACCTTGCCGACCAGCCCGAAGTCCGGCGCGGAGACCGGGTTGCCGGGCCAGGTCGGGACGGTGAGGCCCCACTTGAGCGCCGGAACGTCGGCCACCTTGTCGATGATCGCGGCGAGCGCGGTGGAGACCGCGATGCTGATCAGGATGGCGCCGGGCACCTTGCGGATCAGCAGGATCAGGGTGAGCACCAGGCCGATCACGAAGATCAGCACCGGGAAGCCGAGCAGGTGTCCGTTGCCGCCGAGCTGGAGCGGGACGGTGGTGTGGGCGGCGTCCGGGATGCGGCTGACGAAGCCGGAGTCGACCAGGCCGACCAGGCTGATGAACAGGCCGATACCGATCGCGATGGCCTTGCGCAGGCCGAGCGGGACGGCGTTCATGACCCGCTCGCGCAGGCCGGTGGCGACCAGCAGCATGATCGCGAAACCGGCCAGCACGACCATGCCCATGGCGTCCGGCCAGGTCATCTTGGGGGCGAGCTGGAGCGCCACGATCGTGTTGACGCCGAGTCCGGCGGCCAGGCCGATCGGGACGTTGCCGATGACGCCCATCAGCAGGGTGGTGAGACCCGCGGTGAGGGCGGTGGCGGTGACCAGCTGACCGCTGTCCAGGTGGGCCCCGGTGACGTCCGTGCCGCTGGCCAGGATGATCGGGTTCAGCACCAGGATGTACGCCATGGTGAAGAAGGTGGCGACACCGCCGCGGATCTCGCGCGGCAGGGTGGAGCCGCGCTCGCTGATCCGGAAGAAGCGGTCGACGGCGCCGGTGGGGGGCTTGGGCGCGGCGTCGGCGGGTTCGGGCGACTCGGTGGTCGGCTGGACCACAGGCATGCGTGCGTCCTCTGTGGGGGAGCTGAGGAGAGGGAGGGGACGCCCGGGGCGACGGTGGCCGGGCGCAGATCTTTAAGTATGGTTTCCCGATCGCACACGCGCTATCTTCGCGCGTAGAGCCCGTACGGGGTCACGGCGCCCGCCCAGCCGCCCCACCGCACCGTACGCTAGGCCCCATGCCCAAGACGCCACTGCACCCCTCGCCCCCTCCGCTGGAGGCCAACGACGTCGCCATCGTCGGCGGCGGCACGGTGCTGTGGTTCGTGGCCTTCCTCGCCCTGCTCCCCTTCCAGGGCACCCTCTCCGAGCACGGCCACGGCACCTGGCCCTGGATCTGCCTCTCCGGCGGCCTGCTCGGCCTGATCGGCCTCTGGTACTGCCGCGCCCGGCGGGACGCGATCGCCCGCAGCCGCGCCGCCGGGGACACCGGACGGACCGTCGGACGGACGGCCGGGGACGACGGCCGGAACCAGGCCACCCGGTCGGACTGAATAGTCCTTTAGTAGCACGCATCGGACATAAGGCGCCCGTAGAGTCGGTGCCATGACGCAGCCTGCCCAGCCAGCGGAAGAGCGGCCGACCGACGGGGAACGGCCGGACGGAGCGCACCCCCTCGGCCTGCTGCCCGGCCGGCGCGGTGGCCTGACCGCCGCCGAGGTGGCCGAGCGGGTCGCGAAGGGCCAGGTCAACGACGTTCCGGTGCGGTCCAGCCGGTCCACCGGGGAGATCGTCCGGGCCAACGTCCTCACCCGCTTCAACGCGATCATCGGCGTGATGTTCGGGATCATCCTGGTCGTCGGTCCGATCCAGGACGGGCTGTTCGGCCTGGTCATCGTGGCCAACACGGCGATCGGCATCATCCAGGAACTGCGCGCCAAGAAGACCCTGGACAGCCTCGCCCTGATCGGCGAGGCCCGCCCGCAGGTCCGCCGGGACGGCTCCGCCCAGCAGGTCGGCGTCTCCGAGATCGTCCTCGACGACACCGTGCTGCTCGGCACCGGCGACAAGGTGATCGTGGACGGCGAGGTCACCGAGGCGGACGGGCTGGAGATCGACGAGTCGCTGCTCACCGGCGAACCCGACCCGGTCCTCAAGCAGCCCGGCGACCAGGTGATGTCCGGCAGCTTCGTGGTGGCCGGCGCCGGCGCCTTCACCGCCACCAAGGTCGGCCGCGAGGCCTACGCGGCCCGGCTCGCCGAGGAGGCCAGCAAGTTCACCCTGGTGAAGTCGGAGCTGCGCTCCGGCATCGACAGCATCCTGCGGATCATCACCTACCTGCTGGTCCCCACCGCCCTGGGCCTGATCATCAGCCAGCTGGCCGTCGAGGGCCGGGACTGGAAGGAGGCCGTCCGGCGCATGGTGGCCGGCATCGTGCCGATGGTCCCCGAGGGCCTGGTGCTGCTGACCTCGGTCGCCTTCGCGATCGGCGTGGTCCGGCTCGGCCGCAAGCAGTGCCTGGTCCAGGAGCTCCCCGCGATCGAGGGCCTGGCCCGGGTGGACACCGTCTGCCTGGACAAGACCGGCACCCTCACCGAGGGCGGCATGGACGTGGTCGACCTGCGGGTGCTCGCCGACGGGGAGCCCGCCGCCGTCACCCCGGAGACCGTCGAGCACGCGCTGGCCGTGATGGCCGGCGCCGACGCCCGCCCCAACCCGTCCATGCAGGCCGTCATCGACGCGTACGGGCGCGGCGACGGCGGTGCGGACGGCGCGCCGGGGAACGGCTGGCGGGTGATCGAGGCGATGCCCTTCTCCTCCGCCCGCAAGTGGAGCGGCGTGCAGCTGCTGGAGCCGCAGGGCGGCGAGGCCAGCTGGCTGCTCGGCGCGCCCGACGTGCTGCTGCCCGCCGGGCACCCGGCGCTGGCCGAGGTGGACGAACTGGGCGCCAAGGGCCTGCGGGTGCTGCTGCTGGGCCGCACCCCCGTCCCGCTGGACGCCCCCGACCCGGCGGCCGACCTCACCCCGCTCGCCCTGGTGGTACTCCAGCAGCGGCTGCGCTCGGACGCCGCGGAGACCCTGCGCTACTTCGAGAGCCAGCGGGTCCGGGCCAAGGTCATCTCCGGCGACGCGGCGGTCTCGGTCGGCGCGGTGGCCGGCCACCTGGGCCTGCCCGGCGCCGACCACCCGCTGGACGCCCGCAGCCTGCCCGCCGACCCGGAGGAGCTCGCCGACACCGCCGACCGGACCAGCGTCTTCGGCCGGGTCACCCCGCAGCAGAAGCGCCGGCTGGTCGGGGCCCTGCAGTCCCGCGGCCACACCGTGGCGATGACCGGCGACGGCGTCAACGACGTGCTCGCGCTCAAGGACGCCGACATCGGCGTGGCGATGGGCACCGGCTCCGACGCCACCAAGGCGGTCGCCCAGATCGTGCTGCTGAACGACTCCTTCGCCTCCCTGCCCTCGGTGGTGGCCGAGGGCCGCCGGGTGATCGGCAACATCGAGCGGGTCGCTTCGCTCTTCCTGGTGAAGACCGTCTACTCGGTGCTGCTGGCGCTGCTGGTGATCTTCACCCACTCGCCGTACCCGTTCCTGCCCCGGCACTCCACCGTGCTGTCCTCGCTGACCATCGGCATCCCGGCGTTCTTCCTCGCGCTCGCCCCCAACAACGAGCGGGCCCGCACCGGCTTCGTGAAGCGCGTGCTGCGCCTCGCGATCCCCGGCGGCGCCATCGCCGGCACCGGCACCTTCGTCGCCTACACCCTCGCCCGCACCGACCACGCGACCGACCTCACGGCCGACACCAGCGTGGCCACCCTGACGCTCTTCCTGATCGCCGTCTGGGTGCTCGCCATCGTCGCCCGCCCGTACAACTGGTGGCGCCTGCTGCTGATCGGCACCATGGGCGGCGCCTTCGCCCTGGTCCTGCTGGTCCCCCCGCTGAAGAGCTTCTTCGACCTCTCCCTGGTGGGCTTCCGCGACCCCCTGACGGGCGTCGCCATCGCGGTGGTCTGCGGCATCGCGCTGGAGGTCGCCTGGGCCTGGATGAAGCGCCGCGGGTACGAGTGACGTGCCCGGCGGGGACGCGCCGGGCCGACTCGGCCCGCTGACGCCCGCGGCGCCTCAGCCGCGGACCGCTCAGCCCTCGAAGTCGCGGGCGGCGGAGAGCTCGTAGGCGCGGTCCGGCTCGCTGAGGGCGGCCAGCACCTCGAAGCGGCGGTGCCACTGCCCGACCGACCAGGCCAGCCCCGCGGCGAGGCCCTCCGGGGTGGCCGCGTGCAGCAGGCCGGACACCGGCGGGACCTCGAACTCGTCGTCCTCGTCGCCGGCCTCGGCCAGCTCCGGGTCGTACGGCGGCTCCGGGGTGTCCGCCCCGGTGTCCCAGCGCCAGTCCACCGCCGCCTCGGCGCCGTCCGGCCCGACGACCAGCAGCTCCTCGTGCTCCTCGTAGGCGACCGGGCAGCCGGGCAGCAGCTCCCGCACCACCGCCGGGACCCGGTGCAGCGCGCCCTCGGAGAGCACCCGGCCGCCCGCCACCTCGCTGGCCAGCGACACGTGCAGCCGCTCGGCGAGGTCGGCGGCCAGCGCCGGGGCGACCGGCAGCAGCGGGTACGGGTGCAGCAGCTGGACCAGGTCCGGGGCGTCGGCGACGACCGCCTCGGTGGCGTCCACCACCACGGTGTGGTCCGGCCGGCGCCCGGTGGCCGGGTCCAGCGGCGGCAGCGCCCGCACCACGTCCAGCGGCTCGATCCGCTCGCGGTCCACCCGGGCCAGCGCGGTGTGGATGCCGTGCAGCTGGCGGTGGCCGACCTCGGCGGCCGGGTCGGTCATCCGGTCCAGCACCTCGTCCGGCCCGTGCGGCTCGGCGAGCAGCGCGGCCAGCGTGGTGCGCACCCCGAGCGCGTGCAGGAACCGGTCGTCCAGGGTGGTGCGGGCCTCGTCGTACAGGCCGCGCAGCAACGGGTCGGCGCCGGCGGCGCGCAGGCCGGCCGGCTCCCGGCCCGCCAGCACCGGGTGGTCGCGCAGCCACCACGCGGTGTACGGCGGCAGGTCGGCGTACGAGCCGTCCGGCAGCAGGGTGCGCACCGGGTTGACGACGGCGTCCCGGTACGGCGGGCGGGCCAGGGCGGCGAGCGCCTCCGGCCAGGCGTCGTCGTCCACCAGGTCGAGGTCGCGCACCGCCAGCAGTTCGGCGGCCACCGGCGGGACACCGACCGCCTCGTCGGCCTGCAGCGCCTCCAGCGCGTCCTCGGCCCACTCGGCGAGCCCGTCCGGCGCCTCGTCCAGCAGGCCGGTGGGGTGGCCGCCGGCCGCGCGGTCGGCCGGGACGGTGGGGTCCAGCCGCTCCAGGTCGTCCGGGTCGAGCACCACGTCCTCGGCGCGCACCAGCACGAAGTCGGCCAGCACGCCGACGGCGGCGAGCACCTCCGGCCCCCAGCGCTCCAGCAGCTCGTCGTCCACCCAGCCGGCGTCCTCCTCGCGGGCGAGCGCGGCGAACGGGCTTCCGGGCAGGACGAGTTCGCCGGCCCGGGCGGGCTCGCCCTCGTCGTCGAGCAGCGCCAGCCGGGCCAGCCAGGGGTGGGCGCCCGGCTCGGCGGCGGCGGCCTTCACCAACGCCAGGACGGCGTCGGCCAGTTCGAGCGCCGCGTCGAGGTCGTCCTCGGCCAGCTCGTAGGAGCGGGCGACGGCGGCCCGCACCTCGGGGGTGTCCAGCACCCCGGCCGGGGTGGCGGTGCCTGCGCCGAGCTTGGCCAGCAGCGGGTGGGCGGCCTCGGGGTGGGCCAGCCGCAGGTCGAGTGCGGCGAGCGCGCCCGCGAGCGACCCGGGGTAGCCGGGGAAGGCCGCCCAGTCGGCGTCCTCGGAGGGCAGCAGCACGCGCCGCGGCCCGGTGACCGTCCGCCCGTCGGCGAGCGGGACGGGCAGCGCGCCGAGCGCCTCCGGGTCGGCCGCGCCGAGCGCCGCGTACAGGTTGCGCCACCAGGCGGGCTCGCGGTCCAGGCCGCCGAGCTGGTCCACCACCTCGGCCAGCGGCACCCGGCGCACGTTCAGCACCCGCAGCTCGGTGCGGCGCTCCAGGCCGGCCGGCAGCAGCCCGGGGAAGATCGGCGCGAGCGCCTCGACCACCGAGCCGTCCGCGCCCTCCAGCAGCGTCGCGTCGCGGGGCCGCAGCGCGGGCGTGCCCTGCTCGACCGGCGCCGGGTGCGGCAGGAACGGCGTGCCGGGCAGCCGGGAGAGCACCGCGGCGCGCAGCGCGTTGTCCAGCGCGCCCTGGCCGAGCGGGGCCGGGACGAGGCCGAGCGAGCCGAGGTCGGCGCCGCGGGCGCGCAGCAGGTCGGCGTAGCTGTCGGCGGCCCGCTCGGTGAGGAAGTCGGCCAGCGGGCCGGGCGCGACGTGCCGGCGGGTGGAGTCCAGCGGGTACGAGGCGATCAGCAGCGCGGGCAGGCCGACCGGCTCGTCGCTGGGGGTGGGCGCGTGCAGCACCGAGGCGATCCCGGGCCGCTGCGGGGCGCCGTCCGGGCCGACCGGGACGGCCCAGGTCACCGTCCAGTACGGGCGGGCGCGCTCCTCGGTGGGCCGGTCGGCCAGCAGCTCGGCGGCGAGCGTGCCGGAGGCGCCGGCGGTCTGCCAGACCGTCTGCCGCAGCCCGCCGCCCGCGTCGTCGGTGACGGTGACCTCGGTGACCCCGTCCGGGCGGGTCTCGGCGGCGGCCCGGGTGAGCGTGCGGGTGCCGTCCGGGGTCTCCACCACGACCTCGCGCAGGCCCGGCAGGGTGAGCAGCAGCGCGTCGTCGATCCCGGCCAGCAGACGGCGGGTCAGGTCCTCGGCGGCGGCGTCCCGCAGCGGCAGCACGACCACCGTGTCGTAGCCGTCCGGGGCCGGGCCCTCGGCGGCGAACGGCAGCCGCAGCAGCGGCACGTGGCCGTCCCGGCGGCGCAGTTCGTCGGCCAGCTCGGGCTGGGCCCCGGCCAGCGCCCGGGCCTCGCCGAGCGACCAGCGCACCCCGCCGGAGGCGCTCAGCACGGCGGGCTCGTCGGTGACCGCGAGGACGGCGGCGAAGCCGACCCCGAACCGGCCGACGGCGGGCTCCTCGCCGCGCTTGGAGGACGCGCGCAGGGTGGACAGCGACTCGACGGCGGCCGCGTCCAGCGGGGCGCCGGTGTTGGCGGCGGCGAGCACGCCGTCGGCGAGGGTCAGCCGCAGCCGGCCGGGACCGTGGCCGGCCCGCACCGCGGCGTCGGCCGCGTTCTGCGCCAACTCGACCACCAGGCGGTCCCGGTAGCCGCCGAGCGCCAGCTCCTCCTCGGCGTTGGCGTCCTCCCGGAACCGGGCCGGCGAGGCGGCCCAGGCGTCCAGCACCCGCCGCCGCAGCGCGGCGCTCCCGAAGGGGTCCGCGAGGTGCTCGTCCGTGCCGCTGCCGATGATCCGAGGTTCCACTGGACCTGCCGCCTTCCGCTGCCCTGTTCGTCGTAGGGCATTCTTCCCTGCCCGGGCACCCCCGACGGACCACGGGCGCCCGCTGCCTATGCTGAGGCCCGAGTTCCGGCCGGTGAGGGGGAGGGCACGTGGTCTCCGACGGTTCCTGGTACGTCCTGGTCGAACGCGACCGCGCCGCCCCGCCCGGGCGCGGGCTGTTCGGCCGCCGCTGAGCCCGGGAACGCCGACGGCCCGCCCCGGTTCGTCGCCGGGGCGGGCCGTGCGGCCCGGGGCCTCAGGAGTGGCCGAGCTCCTCGGCCGGGGCGTCGGGTTCGACGGAGCCGGAGGCGCGGTCGGGGTGCAGCGGGAGCGGCTCGACCACCAGCTCGTCCAGGATCAGCTCGGACGGCGCCGGCGGGGCCGGGATGACGGCCGCCTCGGAGTGCCCGCCGCAGCCGTACGCGAAGGAGACGATCTGGCCGTCGGCCGGGCCGAACTCGTTGCCGCACACGCCGAACGCCTGCCCGAGCGAGCCGCCGATCGGGACCAGGAAGCCGCAGCTCGCGCACGAGGCCGGCGCGGCCTGCGCCATCGGGGTGTGCGGGCCGTGGACCTTCTCCCAGCGCTCGGCGGCCAGGTGCAGGCCGAGCCGGGAGAGCACCCGGCTGCGGCCCAGGCCCAGCTCCTCGGCGACGGCGTCGATCCGGGCGCGGGCCGGGGCGGGCTGGACGTGCGGGTCGGTGACGACGAGGTCCTCGTCGTCCACCAGGGCGACCGCGGAGTTCGGCGCGGGCTCGTCCTCGCCGGTCCAGCCGGGCTCCAGCCGCAGGTCGTCGGCACCGGTGGGCAGCAGGTCGCCCGGGCCCATGTCGCCGGGGCGCAGCCGGTCGCTCCACGGCACCCACTGCGGGGCGAGGATCGCGTCGGGGCCGGGCAGCAGCACGACCTCGTCCAGGGTGACGTTCTTGGCGCGCGGCGCACGCGCGACGGTGACCGCCCAGTGCCAGCCCCGGTACGCCGCGTCAAGGCACTCGAAGGTGTGGGTGACGACGCGGTCGGCGTCCGCCTGGACACCCAGGTGCGGCCCGACGGCCTCCGCACCGACGGCCTCCTCGGCGGCCTGGCGGGCGAGTTCGACGGCCTCGGCACAGAGCCGGTCGGGGGTACGGCTTCGCATCGCAGCACTCACGGCGTCGATTCTCTCCCAGTTCTTCTGTCGCCCACGGCGTGTTGCCTGATCCGTCGCGGCTCGGTGTCCCTCGTCCATTCTGCGCGACCCGGAGCCCCCTCGGGTACCGGCCGCGCCGCTCGACCGGCCTGCCGGCGCCCCGGCGCCCCGGCGGGTCGACCTTGGGGCAGGCTACCCGCCGGTCGGTGCCCCGGCACAGTCCGGGGCGGACACGGCCGTCCCCGGGCCGCGCCGAGCGGAGCCCGGTCCCGCGTCGGCTCGGCGATTCTGGGGCAGGATGGGCTTGTGGCGGACCACGACCCGTCGCAGCACGCACTCCGCGCCCCGCAGGCCGGCAGCCCCGACCAGGCGGACGCCGTGCCGCGACAGCAGCCCCCGGTCCCCGGCGCGGGCGAACCGCGGCCGGCGGACGGCGCCGGGGCGCCCTCCGGGCCCGTCGACCTCTCCAAGACCGGGGCCTCCGCCGGCCCCGCGGGCCCGCCCGGGCCCGCGGCCCCCGCCGTCCCCGTCGCCCCCGGCCGGGCCGGGCAGGAGCCGCACGAGGACGACGACGAGGACGGGGGCGAGGCCCCCGAGCCCCGCCGGAACATCCTGGTCCGCGCCGCCTCCGCCGTCGGCTCCCGCACCGGCAAGGTGGTGCACGGCACCGGCCGGCGGATCCGCCGGGCCACCGCCGCCGAGGGCGCGGGCGAGTCCGGCCTCGCGAAGCTGATCGAGCTGCACGCGCTCAACTCCTTCGGCGACATGCTGATCACCGTCGCACTGGCGTCCACCATCTTCTTCTCGGTGCCGACCGGCGAGGCCCGCGGCCGGGTCGCGCTCTACCTGCTGATCACGATGGCCCCGTTCGCCCTGCTGGCCCCGGTGATCGGCCCGCTGCTGGACCGCCTGCCGCACGGCCGCCGGGCGGCCATGGCGATGGCCATGCTGGCCCGGGCGGTGCTGGCCTGGACGATGGCCGGGGTGATCGTCGGCGGCGGCATCGCGCTCTACCCGGAGGCGCTCGGCGTGCTGGTCGCGTCCAAGGCGTACGGCGTGGTGCGCAGCGTGGTGGTGCCCCGGCTGCTGCCGAGCCGGCTGTCCCTGGTGAAGGCGAACTCCCGGGTGACCCTGGCCGGGCTGCTGGCCACCGGCGTGGCGGCCGCGGTGGGCGGGCTGCTGCACCTGATCGGGCCCGGCTGGCCGCTGCGCGGCGCCTTCCTGGTGTTCGTGGTCGGCACCCTGATGGCCTTCCACCTGCCGCCGGCGGTGGACTCGGCGAAGGGCGAGCAGCGCGCCGTCCTGCACGCCGAGGTGCACGGCGAGGGCTCGCACCTGATCCACCACCGGCCGCCGCCGGTCAAGGCCTCGCTGCGCACGGTCGGCCCCTCGGTGATCCTGGCGCTGCGGGCGATGTCGGCGATGAAGTGGCTGGTCGGCTTCCTGGTGATGTTCCTGGCCTTCCTGCTGCGGGAGGAGCCGGTCGGCGGGCTGCGGCCGACGGTGGCGCTGGGCCTGGTGGCGCTGGCGGCCGGGACGGGCAACGCGCTGGGTTCGGTGCTCGGCTCCTGGCTGCGCACCCGCGGCCCGGAGGCGACGGTCACCGCGATGCTGCTGCTGGCGACCTGCGTGACGGCGGCGACCGCGCTCTGGTACGGCGTGGTGACGGTGGTGCTGGTCGCCGGGGTGGCCGGGATGGCGGCCTCGCTGGGCAAGCTGGCGCTGGACGCGCTGATCCAGCGGGACGTCCCGGAGGCGGTGCGGACCTCGGCGTTCGCCCGCTCGGAGACCCTGATGCAGCTGTCCTGGGTGGCCGGCGGGGCGGTCGGCATCCTGCTGCCGCTGAACGGGAAGCTGGGCCTGTCGATCGCCGCCGGGGTGGTCGGCCTGATGCTGCTGTGGACGCTCCGCTCGCTCTTCCGGGTGGGCCTGCGGCGGCACCCGACGGCGCCCCGGGTGGCCTGATCGGGGCGGGCGGCAACACGCGGCGGCGACCCCCGCGTCGCGTGATCGGCCAGGCCCGGTAGATTCTGACGCATGAGCCTCAATTCCCGTGTCATCGCCGCCCTCGGCGCCGTCGTCGTGGTCGGCGCCGCCACGGTGGGCACCTCCGTCGCCATCGCCGCCGACCAGACCGAGCACAGCTCCCACCGGGCCACCCTCACGGTCGGCAACTCCTCGGTCGAGACGGACCCGCTGTGCTGGAACGGCGGCAACCCGATCACCGAGGACCTCCAGCAGGAGTGCCAGGACAAGGCCACCGAGGCCCTCAAGAACGGCACGCTGCCCACCTCCGACGTGGTGGCGAGCGACCGGGTCGGCGTCGGGGTCTCCCCGAACGTGGCCGAGACCGGCTGGTGGGCGTTCACCAACGGCGGCTCGACCGGCCAGGGCGGCCGCTTCAGCCTGTTCTCGTACGCCAAGGGCCCGACCTGGTCGGGTTCCCAGCAGGCCAACAAGGTGCTGAACGCCAGCGGCAAGACCCTGGTCACCGTGGTCGAGGGCGACAAGAACTCGGACAACCCGATCGCCGTCTGGTACTTCCAGCTGAACACCCAGGACAGCTGACGGTCCCGCGATGACCGCGCCCGCCGTCACCGACGGCCCCGACGAGCGGTCGGGCCCCGCCCGGGCCCGGCTGCTCGTCGTCGTCGCGGTGGCCGCCGAGGCCGAGGCGGTGCTGCGCGGCCTGCCCGGCGGGTCCGCCGCGCTGCCGCTGCCCGGCGGCACCCTGCACCGCGCCGAGCAGGCGCCGGTGGACGTGCTGGCCGCCGGGGTCGGCCCGGCCGCCGCCGCTGCCGCCGCCTCCGCCGCGCTGGCGGCCCACCCGTACGCGCTGGCCGTCTCGGCCGGGATCGCCGGCGGTTTCGTCCCGCTCGCCCCGGTCGGCGCCACCGTGCTGGCCGACGCGATCGTGGCCGCGGACCTCGGCGCCGAGACCCCGGAGGGCTTCGCCGACGTCACCGAGCTGGGCTTCGGCACCGTCCGGCACACCCCGCCGCCGGCCGCCGTCGCGCTGGTCGCGCGGGCGCTGGCCGGCCCGGACCTGGCCGTCGGCCCGGTGCTGACCGTCTCCACCGTCACCGGCAGCGCCGAGCGGGCCGCCGAGCTGGCGGCCCGCCACCCGGGCGCCGTCGCCGAGGCGATGGAGGGCTTCGGCGTGGCCGAGGCCGCCGCCCGGTACGGCGTGCCGGCCCTCGAACTGCGCACCGTGTCCAATCCGGTGGGCCCGCGCGACCGGGCCGCCTGGCGGATCGGCGAGGCGCTGGCCGCCCTGGAGCGGGCCTTCGCCGCGCTGCCCGTCCACGAACTGCCCGGGCTGGTCGCCGCCACCGGCCGCGCGGCACGAACCGACTGAGGAGGCCGGCCGTGGCTGAACGGCTGAGCATCGCGTACTCGCCCTGCCCGAACGACACCTTCGTGTTCCACGCCTGGGCGCACGGCCTGGTGCCCGGCGCGGACGCCCCCGAGGTGACCTTCGCCGACATCGACGTCACCAACGGCCGGGCCGAACGCGGCGAACTGGACGTGCTGAAGATCAGCTACGGCGCGCTGCCGTGGGTCCTGGAGGAGTACGCCCTGCTGCCCTGCGGCGGTGCGCTGGGCCGCGGCTGCGGGCCGCTGGTGCTCACCCTGCCGGGCGTGGACTCCCCCGCCGACCTGGCCGGGAAGACCGTCGCGGTGCCCTCCGAGCGCTCCACCGCCTACCTGCTGTTCCGGCTCTGGGCGGCGAAGGCGGTGCCGGGCGGCTTCGGCGAGATCGTCGTGCTGCCGTTCCACGAGATCATGCCCGCCGTCCGGGACGGCCGGGTGGACGCCGGCCTGGTGATCCACGAGGCCCGCTTCACGTACCGGCAGTACGGCCTGCACAGCCTGGCCGACATGGGCGAGGCCTGGGAGCGGGAGACCGGCCTGCCGATCCCGCTGGGCGCGATCGTCGCCCGGCGCTCGCTCGGCGCCGAGCGGCTGCGGGCGATCGCCGACACGATCCGCGCCTCCGTGCGGCAGGCCTGGGCGGATCCGGCGGCGAGCCGCGGGTACGTGCTGGCGCACGCCCAGGAGATGGACCTGGACGTCGCCGAGCAGCACATCGGGCTGTACGTCACCGAGTTCACCGAGGACCTCGGCGAGGAGGGCTACGCGGCCGTCCGCGCACTGCTCACCCGGGCCGCCGCGGAGGGGCTGGTGCCCCCGCTCGACCCGGGTGCGCTCGCGTTCTAGCCGCCGGTTCCGGCCCGCTGTCCCGGCGGCTGGCTCCGGCTCCGGCTCCGGCCGGTCAGATGTCGAACTGGTCGGCCACCGCGCGCAGCAGGCCGGCCAGCTTCTGGCCGGTCGGCTTGGCGGGGTAGCGCCCGCGCTGGAGGCCGGGCAGCACCGAGTCCAGCGTGGTGATCAGGTCCTGGACGATCGGCGCCATGTCGTCGGCGCTCCGGCGCTGGGCGGCGGCCACCGAGGGCAGCGCCTCCAGCAGCTGCACGGCCATCGCCTGGTCCCCGCGGTGCCCGGCGACCACGCCGAACTCGACCCGCTGGCCCGGCTTCAGCGACGTGACACCGTCGGGCAGCGCCTTGGTGTGGACGAAGACGTCGCCGCCGTCGTCGCGCGACAGGAAGCCGAAGCCCTTCGTCTCGTTGAACCACTTGACCTGGCCGGTGGGCATCTCGAACAGTCCTCGAATGGGTGTGAGGGATCCCGGCCCTGGCCGGGGATCACTGGGTGGTGGGAAAAGCGTCCGACCTCGGGTCGGCGCCCGTGGGCGCTCATGGTCGGCACGCGGTCAGGAGCAGACTAACGGCCCGTCACTGCCTCATCCGCGTTCCGCGAGGGAACCGCGTTCCGAGGCCCGGTCGGGGCGGCGGGAGCGGGATCTCGCGGTCACGGGCGACCCGGCACTGGCACGGCCGGGGCGCGGCTCCGCGCAGTCCATCGGCTCACACCCCCGGGTCTGAGGACGCGGGACGCACCTGTAGCGCCCCTCGGCACCCCGTGCATACCCCCGCTCAACAGGGATCAAAACGTTCAGCTGCCGGGAAACTGCGCAACGTGACCGGCCCGCTCCGGCCGACGGCTCCGGCGGCCGCTCTGCCAGACTGGGGGCAGTCCCCACCGGTCCCGAGGAGTGAGCAGACGTGAGCAGCCAGAGCGCCGAGCCCGGCGACGTGTACGTCAAGGCCGGGGCGATCGTCTTCGGTCTCGGCGCACTCGCCACCCTGGTCACCTTCGTCCCGCTGTTCCTGCACCTGACGCCCCTGCCGACGGCCGCGTACTGGCTGAGCATGCTGATGCCGGCCGGCTTCCTGGCCGCGCTGACCGGGCTGCTGCTCAACGCCCGGGCCCAGCGCCGCCGGACCGGGCCCGTCGGGTCCTGAGGGCCCGCCGCGGGCCCGGGGAGGGCCCCTAGAGGGCGGCCAGGTGCCCGGCGAGCCAGTCGGGGAAGGCGTTGAGGTCGTCCAGCACCACGTCCGCGCCCGCCTCGCGCAGCTCGTCCGCGCTGTACGGGCCGGTGGGCACGCAGACCGCGACGGCGTCCGCGTGCCGGGCTCCCCGGATGTCGCCCAGGTGGTCGCCGACGTAGACGGTCGCGCCGTGCTCGCGCAGCGCCTCGCCCTTGGTCTCCGCCCACAGGTCGCCGATCACGGTGTCCGCGACCAGCCCGGCGTGCTCCAGGTGGAGGCGGGCGTTCGGCTCGTACTTGCCGGTGATCACCGCGACCCGGCCGCCGTGGGCGCGGACCGCCTCGACGGCGGCGTACGCGCCGGGCAGGGCCGTGGTCGGGGCGAAGGCGTGGTCGCGGTAGAGCTCGCGGTAGCGGGTGACGGCCCGCTCCACCTCGGCCTCCGGGAACCAGTTGCGGATCTCGTCCGCCAGCGGCGGACCGAGCCGGGTGACCACCAGGTCGGCGTCGATGCGGGTGCCGGTCTCGGCGGAGAGCGCCAGGTAGGTGGCGCGGATACCCGGCCGGGTGTCCAGCAGCGTCATGTCGAGGTCGAAGCCGACGGTGAGCTGAGCGGGGGAGGTCTCGGGCATGCCGTCAGGCTACCCAACGGGTGTCGCGCAGGACGAGGCAATTTGCCCGGGCTCCGGAGCTGAACTTAGGTTTGCCTCAGTTGTCTCCGGAGAGGGCCCATGAACACCAGCGCACCGCCCGGCACGCCCCGCGCGCCGCGGCGCCGAATACCGTGGCTCGCCGCCGCCCTCGCCGTGCTGGCCGCCGCGGTGCTGCTGAGCCTGGCGGTCGGCAGCCGGACCGTCCCGTTCGGCGACACCCTCGACGCCCTGCTGCACGGCGGCGACACCGCCGACGCCGTGGTGGTCCGCGAGCTGCGGGTCCCGCGCACGGTCGTCGGGCTGGCCGTCGGAGCGGCGCTCGGCCTGGCCGGGGCCGTCATGCAGGGCCTGACCCGCAACCCGATCGCCGACCCCGGCATCCTCGGCGTCTCCCAGGGCGCGGCGGCCGGCGTGGTGGTCGCCATCTCCGGCTTCGGCGTCTCCACCCTCACCGGCTACGTCTGGTTCGGCTTCGCCGGCGCGGTGGTCGCCACCGTGCTGGTGTACGGGCTCGCCGGCCGCGGCCGGGGCGGCGCCACGCCGATCAAGCTGGCGCTGGCCGGCTCGGCGATGTCCGCGTTCATCGCCTCGCTCAACACCCTGGTGCTGACCACCGACGCGGTCACCATGGACCAGTTCCGCTTCTGGCACGTCGGCTCGCTCTCCGGGCGGACCGCGGACGTGGCCTGGCAGCTGCTGCCGTTCCTGGCCGTCGGCACGGTGCTGGTGGTCGCGGTGGCGCGCGGGCTGGACGCCCTGGCGCTCGGCGACGACACCGCGAAGGGGCTGGGCGCCAGGACCGGCCTGGTCCGGGCGGTCGGCGCGCTCGGCGCGACCGTCCTGACCGGCTCGGCGGTGGCGGCGGCCGGTCCGATCGCCTTCGTCGGCCTCGCCGTCCCGCACGCGGCCCGCGCGGTGGCCGGCGCCGACCACCGCTGGATCCTCGCCTTCTCCGCCGTCCTCGGCCCGGCACTGCTGCTGCTCGCCGACACCCTCGGCCGGGTGCTGTTCCCGCCGTCCGAGGTCCCGGCGGGCGTGATGACGGCGCTGGTCGGCGTCCCGGTGCTGGTGGCCCTGGTCCGCCGCCGGAAGGTGGTGGCGGCATGACCTCGGTGTCGCTGCGCGGCTACTCGGCCGTCCGGGCCGGGCGGGCGTCGTTCCTGGTGCACCGGCGCTCGGTGGCCGTCGCCGTCGGCCTGCTGGCGGCCCTGGCGGCGACCGCGGTGGCCGCGCTCTGCCTGGGCGAGTCCACCGTCGCGCCGGGCGAGGTGGTCAAGGTGGTGCTCGGGCGGCCGAGCCCGCACGAGCTGGTGGTCGGCGAGTTCCGGCTGCCCCGGGTGGTGGTCGGGCTGCTGGTCGGCCTGGCGCTCGGGCTGGCCGGCGCGCTGGTCCAGACCGTCGCCCGCAACCCGCTGGCCAGCCCCGACGTGGTGGGCGTGACCTGGGGCGCGACCGCCACCGTGGTCGGCCTGATGGCGTACGGCGTGGTCGGCTCGACCGGCGAGGCCCCGTACGCGGCGGTGGCCGGCGGCCTGCTGGCCGGGCTGCTGGTGTACGCGCTGGCCTGGCGGCGCGGCCTGCACGCGCAGCGCTTCGTGCTGATCGGCATCGGCATCAGCGTCGCACTGTCCTCCCTGACCTCCGTCTTCCTCACCAAGGGCGACGGCTTCCAGGCCCAGGCCGCCAAGGTCTGGATGACCGGCAGCCTGAACGGCGCCGGCTACGACCAGGCCGGCCGGCTCGCCTGGGTGCTGGTCGCCGCCCTGCCGGTCGCGCTGTGGGCCGCCCGGGCCCAGCGGTCGATCTCCTTCGACGACGCCACCGCCGTGGGCCTGGGCCTGCGCCTGGACCGGATCCGCCTCGGCATGGCGCTGCTGGGCATCGTGCTGGCCTCGTGCGCGGCCGGGGCCGCCGGGCCGGTCGACTTCGTCGCGCTGATGGCGCCGCAGATCGCGCTGCGGCTGGCCCGCTCGGCGCAGGTCCCGCTGTTCTGCTCGGCGCTGACCGGCGCGCTGGTGGTCGTCCTCGCCGACCTGGTCGCCCGGCGGCTGCTGGCTCCGACGGAGCTGCCGGTGGGCGTGGTGACCGGCATGGTCGGCGCGCCGTACCTGATGTGGCTGCTGATCCGTTCCCGCCGTGGAGGTTCCTGATGTCCGATCACCGCCTGGAGGCCCGGGGCCTCACCCTGGCCTACGAGGCGCGCACGGTCGTCGAGGGCCTGGACGTGGCCGTTCCGGACGGGCGGGTGACGGTGATCGTCGGCCCGAACGCGTGCGGCAAGTCGACCCTGCTGCGGGCCCTCGGCCGGCTGCTGAAGCCGGTCCGGGGCGCGGTGCTGCTGGACGGCGAGGAGCTGGCGCGGATCCCGACCAAGCGGATCGCCCAGCGGCTCGGCCTGCTGCCGCAGTCGCCGACCGCCCCCGAGGGCATCTCGGTGGCGGACCTGGTCGCCCGCGGCCGCCAGCCGCACCAGAGCTGGTGGCAGCAGTGGTCGCCGGAGGACGAGGCGGCGGTCGCGGAGGCGCTGGAGCGCACCTCCACCGCCGACCTGGCCGAGCGGAGCATGGACGAGCTGTCCGGCGGCCAGCGCCAGCGCGCCTGGATCGCGATGGCGCTCGCCCAGGGCACCGACATCCTGCTGCTGGACGAGCCGACCACCTACCTGGACATCGCGCACCAGGTGGAGGTGCTGGACCTGGTCCGCCGGCTGAACGTCGAGCGCGGCCGGACCGTCGTCGCGGTGCTGCACGACCTCAACCAGGCCGCCCGGTACGCGGACCACCTGGTGGCGATGCGGGACGGCCGGGTGGTGGCGCAGGGCGCGCCCGGAGACGTGGTGACCGCCGAACTGGTCCGGGAGGTGTTCGGGCTGGACTCGGTGGTCGTGCCGGACCCGGTGACCGGCACGCCGCTGGTCGTCCCGGGCGCTCCCTGGGCGGCGCTCACCCCCGGCGGCACCCACGCTTGACGGCGCTTCAGCTGTCATTTCGGACATAATCGACGGCGCCCCGACCCGACCGCGCCGCCTGAGGACCGCCGATGCCCCGGATCTCCCGCCGCACCCTCCTCACCGGTCTCGGCGCGGGCGCGCTCGCGGCGGCCGCCGGCTGCACCACCCGGCCCCCGGCCCCGCCGACCGCGGACGGCCCCACCACCGGCGCCACGCCGTCCCCGGCCGCGGTCCCGCCCGTGACGGTGAACGCCGCCACCGGCCCGGTGGTGGTGCCGGGCGCGCCGATGCGGGTGGTCGTGCTGGACACCGACGTGCTCGACTCGGCGCTGACCCTCGGCATCACCCCGGTCGGCGCCGCGCTGGCGGGCCGCGACACCAGCTACCCCGCGTACTGGCCGGCCTCCCGGACCGCCGGGATCCGGCTGGTCGGCCCGGCCGGCGCGCCCGACCTGCCGACCGTACGGGCGCTGCGGCCGGACCTGATCCTCTCCAACCAGACCCGCGACGGCGACCGCTACGAGCAGCTGCGGGACATCGCCCCGACCGTGCTCACCCAGACCGCCGGGGCGCCGTGGAAGGCCAACGTCCAGCTGCACGCCCAGGCGCTGAGCCGGGAGGCGGCCGCGGCGGCCTTCGCCGGCGCGTACCAGAAGCACGCGGGGCAGGTGGCGCAGGCGCTGGCGGCGGCGAAGGCGTCGGGGCGCAGGGTGAGCCTGGTGCGGTTCGTGGAGGGCGGCGGCATCCGGCTGTTCGGCCGGCAGAGCTTCCCCGGGACGGTGCTCGCCGACGCCCAGGTGGGCCGGCCGGACGCGCAGAACGTCGACCAGTCGGACTTCGAGATCCCGCCGGACCAGCTCGCCAGGGCCGACGGCGACCTCCTGCTGTACGCCGTGTACGGCGGCCCGGAGGCGTCCGGCGCCAACGCCGTGCTGGCGAGCCCGGGCTGGCAGGCGCTGGGGGCGGTCAGGGGGCACCGGGCGTTCCCGGTGGACGACCAGCTCTGGTTCCAGGGGATCGGCTACACCGGGGCCAACTACCTGCTGGACGAGTTGCAGCGCTTCCTGGGGGCGTAGGCGGCCCGAGGGCCGTCTCGGCGCGTCCCCGCGTAGCGGGCCGGGGAGACGCCGACGGCGGCGGTGAAGTCCCGGGTGAGGTGCGCCTGGTCCGCGTAGCCCAGCTCGGCGGCGAGCGCTGCCAGGTCCAACCCGCCGTCCGCTCCGGCGCGTTCGGCGGCCTCGTGGAGGCGGGCGCGGCGCAGCACCCACTTCGGGGAGGCGCCGACGTACTCGGCGAACAGGCGCTGGAGGCGGCGGACGGTCAGGCCCAGCTCGGCGGCCAGCCCGTCCACCCGGCACAGGTCCGGCGCGCCGGTGATCCGGTCCACCATGGCGGCGACCTCGGCGGCGACCGGGTCCGGCGCGGGCAGCCGGGGGCGGAGGAAGGCGTCGGCGAGGGCGGCGGGGCTGCCGGGCGCCGCGAGGACCTCCGCGCAGACCCGGTCGGCCTCGGGCCCGAAGTACTCGGCGGCGGGCACGGAACGGTCGGCCAGCCCGCTCACCGGGTGCCCGGCGAAGGGGCGGAAGGCGCCGGGGCGGAACCGCGCGCCCAGCACGTGCCCGGCGCCCTCCAGGCGGCGCACGAAGAGCGAGCGGTCCACCCCGTAGACGCGCGCCCGCGGGGCCTCGAAGACCAGGTGGACGTTGGGGTGGGCGAGCACCTTCTGCTCGTACGGCGGCAGGCCCCGCAGGTCCCAGCGGACCAGCCAGTAGTACTCGACGAACCGCGCCACGGCGGGGTCGGGTGCGAGCCGGTCCACGGTGATCAGCTCCGCCGCCCGGGCGGGGTGGAGCACGCCGCGGCCGAGGTCGGAGGGGTCCTGGGGGTCCAGGGAACCCGGGAGCTCCTGCAGGTCCCGGGGGTCGATCGCCATGCCGCCAGGCTACGGCCCGTCGCGTTTCTTCAAGACCGGCCGGTGCCCCCCGCGCCAGAATCGACGCATGAACGCCCACCCGATGCACCCCTTCCTGGCCCGCGCCGCCTCCGCGGCGGCCGCTGTCGCCGCCGCCGTCCCGGCCGACCGGCCGCTGGACGGGCCGACGCCCTGCACGGAGTTCGACACCCGTGCGCTGATCAACCACTGGGTGCTCTACACCTCGCACGGCCTGGAGCACCGCGCCCGGCGCACCGAGCTGCCCGAGGAGCTGGGGTCGCGCGACTTCACCGCCGACGCCGACTGGCGCTCCGCCTACGCGGCCCAGCTGGAGCGCGCGGTCGCGGCCTGGGCGGACCCGGCCGCCTGGGAGGGGAACGTCGACCTCGGCGGCTCCCCGGTGCCGGCGGTCGGGATCGCCCGGATGCTGGTCCTGGAGCTGCTGCTGCACGGCTGGGACGTCGCCCGGGCGACCGGCGGGCGGATCGAGGTCGACGAGGAACTCGCCCTGCTGGTCGGGGAGATCGTGGCGGAGAACGCCGAGCTGTACCGGCAGTACGCGGGGTTCGCGGCGTCGGTGGCGCTGCCGGAGGACGCCTCCGCCTGGGACCGCGCGGTGGCCGCCTCGGGGCGCGATCCGCGCTGGAAGTCCTGAGCCCCGCGGGGAGCGACCGGTTGGCGCTGGCGGACGAAGGAGCCCCTCCGCGCCTGCGGCCGACGATCACCCGAAGCGGAGCGCCGCCCGGAGCCTGGCCCGCAACAACCGTACGGCCGGGGACGGTTGGTCGTGGCGGGCGACCAGGCCGAGCCGGGCGCAGGTGGCGGCGTCGGCCAGCGGCACGGTCCGCAGCCCGGCGCCCGCGGTGCCCGCGGCGGAGGACGCGCTGAGCACGGCCACGCCCGCGCCGCGCTCGGCGAGCCGGAGCAGCGCGATCGGTGAGCTGGCCTCGATGTCCACCCGCGGGTCCAGGCCGAGCCGGCGGCAGGAGTCCTGGTAGGCGGCGCGGATGCCGGTGCCCGGGGAGAGGCAGAGGATCTTCTCGCCCCGCAGGTCGGCGAGTCGCAGCCGCGCCCGGTCGAGCGGGTGCCCGACGGGCACGACCGCGGCGATCGGCTCGTCGACGGCGACGGTGGCCTCCAGGCCGGGGGACACCTCGCCCGCGTAGCCGATCAGGGCCAGGTCGAGGGAACCGGCCAGGACCTGCGCCTGGAGGTCCTCGGAGTGCCCCTCGTGCAGGCTGAGTTCGATGCCGGGGTGGCTGCGGCCGAGGTCGGCGACGGCGTCCAGGAAGGGCGGGATCGAGCAGCCCATGATCATGCCCAGCCGGACCCGGCCGCGGACGGCGTCGGCGAACTCGGCGGCGGTGTGCTGGATGGCTTCGAGGGTCGCCAGCGCGTTCTTCGCCAGCGGGAGGACCGCCTCACCGGCCGGAGTGAGACGCACCTGCCGTCCGGCCCGGTCCAGCAGCTGCTGGCCCAGTTCGCGTTCCAGCTTGGCCACTTGGGTGCTGATGCCGGACTGGCTCACGTGCAGCCGGGCCGCGGCGGCGGTGAAGGTGCCCTCGTCGACCACGGCGGCGAAGTAGCGCAGCTGGTGCATCTCCATGACCGGTGACGATATGCGACCGGGTGCTCCGTCCGCTCGGCCGATCGGCCCGTCGGGGGAAACACCCGACGGGCCCGGGGAAGGATCCGACGATCGGCCGGTCCGACGAACCGCCCGGCCGACGAGCGGGCCGTGGCCGCCCGGGCGGTCACGGCCCGCCGGGTGTCACCGGCGGCGGTCCTTGTCGCGGAGCTCCTGGGCCCGGAACTCCTTGTCCCGCAGGTGCCCCGACTTCCCGTCGGGCAGGTCGGCCTCGATGCGCTCCTTGCGCACCTGGCCGGTGACGGTCTGCTCCTCGACGCGTTCCTCGGTCACCAGCCGCACGCGCTCGACCGGGACGGCCTCGGTGCGCACCACCGGCCGCTCCGCGTGCAGGGTGACCTCGTACTCGGCCTCCGAGATGGGCTCACCGGACATCGCGGCGCCCCGGTTGGCGTCGGTGATGGGTTCGTGCTCGAGGTGGACCTCCTCGTGCCGCACCGGCACGGTCTGCCGTTCCTCCTCGGTGACGACGTACTTGCGCAGCTTCGCGTGGCCGGCTTCGTACCGCTCGACGCCGACGCTCATCCGCTCCTCGGAGCGGGTCATCGCGCCGTCCTTGCCCAGGTGGCCGGTCCGCCCGGTGGCGGCGGCGCCCGGAGCGGCGGCGGCGCGCGTGGTGCCGGTCGGGGTGATGCCGGTCGTACCGGTCGTACCGGGGCGGCCGGTCGTGGCGGCGGTGCCGGCCGCGGCACCGGCGCCCGCGGCGGCGGCGGTACCACCGCCCGCGTGGGCCCAGCCGCCCTCGCCGGGCTGGTTGGCGGACTTCCAGGCGTCGTCCCAGGCGATGCCGTAGTGCTGGTAGAGCCTGCGCTCCTCCCGCTCGGAGAGGTGTCCGGTGCTGTCCACGTCCACCAGCGGCGCGTCCTTGACCTTCTCCTTGGGGTACGGCACCTCCAGGTGGTCGTCGACGACCCGGGCGTCGCGGATCGGCACGAACGACTCGCTCGCACCGAACCAACCGGTCTTGACGCTCACCCACTCCGGTTTTCCGGTGGCGTCGTCAAGGAACATGTGGTCCGCTTTGCCGATCTTGTTGCCCTGGGCGTCATGGACGGGGTGGTGCAGCATGGAACGGGCCTGCTGTTCAGTGATCACGATTCACGCCTCCTTCACATTCCAGCGCTGAGCGCCTTACCGGGCCCGGCGGTCCGAAACCACCTCAGCTGACATTCGCTCAGCGTGACGACCGCGCCCGACCGCTCACGCACCGTGCGCCATTTTCATCACTTGAGCAGATAGGAGCCATCAGATCCATCTGTTGGACGGATGGCTCGGCCGGTCGGAGGATGAAGGCATGACGACGACGAAGAGCGCGCGCGAGATCGCCGAGACCTACTTCACCGCCTGGGAGTCGGGCGAGTTCGACACCGTCCGTGACCTGCTGGCCGACGACGTCGACTTCGTCGGGGCCCTGGGGACGGCCTCCGGGGTGGAGGAGGCGCTGGCCGGGCTGAAGGGGCTCGGCCGGGTGCTGGAGAGGATCGACGTGAAGGTCCGGGTGGCCGAGGGCGACGAGGTGATCACCTGGTTCGAGCTGTGCACGAGCATCGCCCCGCCGGCGCCGACCGCGAACTGGATGCACGTCGAGGACGGCCGGATCACCCGGATCCGGGTGACCTTCGACCCGCGCGGGCTGCTCGCCGGCTTCGGCGGCTGACCGGGCGGCTGACCGGGCGCCCGACCCCTCGCAGCCGCCCGTACGAGGGACCGCGACCAGACCGGCCGGCCACTCACCCGAGCGGTCATTCCCGCAGGCGACGCGGGACGGGGCACGCTACGACTGGGGTGAAGGACCCCATTCATCCCACTCCCCCCAGGGAGCCCCACCATGAACGAACGGACGACCCCGTCCCCGACCGTCGGCGCCACCGTGCACCAGGTCCAACCGGGCGGGGAGACCGGTCCGGTCCTCGCTCACGGCTTCCTGCTCGACCCCCGGTCGGTCCTGGTGCCCGACCCGCCTCGGACGGTCGGCGACCCGTGGCAGAGCCTCGCCGTCCGGATCACCGTCGACCCCGCCCCCGGGGACGGCGCCGAGGCCCTGCGGGTGGCCGGCATCGGCCTGGCCGCCTTCGCCACCGACGGCACCACCAGCGCGGCGGCCTTCCTGGCCCTGCTCACGCCGTCGCGGCACGGTCCCTCCGTCGGGGAGATCACCCGGGACCGGTTCGTCGAGACCCTCCGGCAGCACCACGGCGACCTCTGGGCCACGCACCTCGCCCTCGGCTACCCGATCCGTCCGCCGGAGCACGCCGCACCGGTGGAACCGTGGTGGTCCGACAGCCAGGCCGGCGGGTTCGCGGAGTTCGCCGACATCTGGTGCTGCCTGGGCTCCAACCACACGTGCTGCCGGGAGCTCCGGTTGTGACGGACCCCGCCCGCCGGCCGCGGTCACGGACCGTCACGGCGCAGGACGCCGCACTGGCGCTGGCGGTCACCGTCCCCGACGCCTTCTTCTACGCGACCCCGCTCGCGCCGGAGGTGAACGGGCGCGACCAGCTGCTGCTGACCGCCTTCGCCCTCCCGGAGGTCGTCGCGCTGACCTTCCGCAGGCGGTGGCCGACGGCGGTGTTCGCCGTGGTCTGGGCCGCGGCCGTCGGCGCGGCCCTGCTCTCGCTGAACTCCGACTTCGGCTTCACCCCCTTCTTCGGGCTGCTGATCGCGCTGTACTCGGTGGCCCGGCTGGGCGAACGGCCGGTCGCCCTCACCGCGCTGGTGCTGACCGGCCTCCCGGTCGCCCTGGGCATCTGGGATCCGATCGCCACCGGGGCGGTGCGCCCCGACCGCCAGACGGCCCTCGTCATCAGCGGCATCGCCTTCTACCTGCCGATCACCGCCGTCGCCTGGGGCGCCGGCCGCTGGATCCGGTCCGCCGCCGTCGCCGCCGAACGCGACCAGCGCGAACTCGCGCTGGCCCGCCGGGCCGTCCGCAACGAACGCGTCCAGATCGCCCGCGAGTTGCACGACATCGTGGCCAACGCGGTGGCCGTCATCGTCATGCGGGCCGACACCGCCCGCAGCACGGCGCCCACCGACCCCGGCCGGCTGGCCGCCACCCTCGGCGACATCGAGGAGCTGGGCCGCAACGCGATGGCCGAGCTGCGCCGGATGCTCCGGCTGCTGCGCACCGCCGACGTGCCCGTGGCGGCCGGCGCCGGGCGGCGCGGACTCGCCGACCTGGGCCTGCTGCTGGACGACGCCCGGCGCGCCGGAATCCTGATCGACCTGGAGGTGCACGGCCACCCGGCCCGCCTCGACGACAGCGTCGACCTGACGGCCTACCGGCTGGTCCAGGAGGCCGTCACCAACATCATCAAGCACTCCGGCCCCGGCAGCCACGCCGCGGTGCGGATCCGCTGGTCCGAGGTGCTGGCCCTGGAAGTGGTCGACGACGGCGCCGGCCGCCGCCCCGAGGCCCCCCGGGAGCTGTCCACCGGCCACGGCCTGCTCGGACTCGCCGAGCGCATCGCGCTGTTCGGCGGCGAGCTGACCGCCTCGCCGTACCTCTCGGGCTTCCGGGTCACCGCCACCCTACCGCTCTCGCCGCCCCCCGCCCCGGCGGGCTGACCGGCCGGTCCGCGGCCGCTCACCGCTCCTGCGCGTACCGGGTGGTGAAGCCCAGGACCGCCACGTACCGGCCCTCGGCCGGCTTCGTGACCTCGCCCGGCCGCACGGGCTGCCAGGTCAGGTACTCGGACCGCTGCCCCTCGTCGTTCCGGTAGCGCCGGCCGCCGTACTTCTCGTACCAGTAGTCCTCGCCGGAGGTCAGGAGTTCGGGGCCCGGCGCCCGGGCCACGCTCACGTACAGCTCGGTCCGCACCGCCCCGTCCGTCGACAGCTCGAACTCCACGGACGGGGAGACCGGCCGGGCCGCCGCCTCCGCCACCTCCTCGGGGGTGGGGTCGGCGGGCGGCTGGTGGTCGTACTCGTCGGCCTCGACCAGGCCCTTCCACCGCTGCGAGCTCAGCCAGCCCTGGCCGTCCAGGTACCGGTCCAGATCGGCCAGCCGGGAGCGGACGTCGCTCCCGTCGAAGGCCAGGTAGACGTTCACGGTCCGCTCGCAGGCCGTCGGCAGCCACTTGCCCCGGGCGAACAGGTCCCCGCGGTAGTCGGTCCGGCACACGTCGACCGTCGACCGGGCCAACCCCTGTGCCCACGGCAGCAGCTCCGGCAGCAGGTCGATCCGGCCGGCCATCCGCTCCTCGGCCGCCCGGCGGGCCTCCCCGGTCGCCGCGTCCCGCGCCAGCCCCGGGACGTCCGGCGGGGTCGGGATGGCCGTGTCGCGGTACTGCCGCCACCCCGCCCAGCCGACGGACACCACCGCCGCCGCCAGCACCGCGATCAGCACCCATCGCAGCCAGAACCGAACCACATCCACCCCCGGCCTCCGCACACCCCGCTCGGGCATCGTACGGGCGCGGACGCGGAACGGGGCGGGCGGTGCCGTCCGACACGGGAGGCCGGTGCGTCCGGCCCCCCGTGCGGGAGGGTGCCGTTCAGGCCTTCGCTTCGGCCTTCGCGTCGGCCACGTCGGCCCGCCCGTCGGTCTGCCAGGCGGCGCGCTGGCGCAGCGCGATCCGGTTGCCGTCCGGGTCGACCGCCTCGATCCGGATGCCGAAGCCGTAGTCCTCCGGCTCCGGCTGCTCGAAGGTCACCCCGCGCCCGCGCAGCACCTCGAAGTCCGCCCGCAGGTCGTCGGACTCGATGAACACCGGCCCCGGCACGCCCGCTCCGGGCTGCCGACCGGCCGGCAGGCCGGCCGACTCCGGGTGCGGCCACAGGACGATCTCCGGCCCGCCGCCCGGGACGGCCACGGTGAGGAACCGCCCGTCCGGGCCCGGGTGGTCGATGCGCTTCTCCAGGCCGAGCCCGTCGACGTAGAACTCCAGGGCGCGGTCCTGGTCGGTCACGTAGACCGTCACGTACATGATGTTCGTCAGCATCCCGCTGTTCCTCCGTACCGTCGGTGTGGTCCCACTGCCCCACCGACGGATCCCGGCGGCCGGATGTGACGGCCGCCCGCCGGCCGGCCGCCGCGCACCCGGCGCCGGAGCTCACCCGCCGGAGCGGATCGGCTCGCCCGTCCGGTGCAGGTGGGCGAAGATCTCCCGGTAGGAGCGGAACAGGCCCGTCTCGTAGTACGGGACGCCCTTCTCGGCGCAGAACTCCCGGGTGATCCGGGCGGCCCGCCCGAGCGCCGGGGTGGGCATGCTGGGGAACAGGTGGTGCTCCACCTGGTAGTTGAGCCCGCCCATCACCGAGTCGACGAGCAGCCCGCCGCGGACGTTGCGCGAGGTGAGCACCTGGCGGCGCAGGAAGTCGAGCCTCATCTCCGGCGTCACCATCAGCATGCCCTTGTGGTTCGGGGCGAAGACGCAGCCCAGGTAGACGCCGAGCAGCGCCTGGTGCACCGCGAGGAAGGCGACCGCCTTGCCGACCGGGAGGGCGGCGAACACCAGCCCGAAGTAGGCCGCGAAGTGGACCACCAGCAGCGCGCCCTCCAGCACCGGGCGCTTCATGGCGGGGCCGCGCAGCGCGCGGAAGCTGTTGAAGCTGAGGTTGAGGCCCTCCAGCAGGAGCAGCGGCACGAACAGGTACGCCTGCCGGCGGCCGATGAACCGGGCGAGGCCGCCCGCCTGCCGGGCCTGCCGCTTGGACCACACCAGGAGGTCGGGGGCGACGTCCGGGTCCCGTTCCTCGTGGTTCGGGTTGGCGTGGTGGCGGGTGTGCTTGTTCATCCACCAGCCGTAGCTCATGCCCATCATCAGGTTGGCGGCGATCCGGCCGCCGACCTCGCTCGGCAGCCGCCGGTCGAAGACCTGACGGTGCGCCAGGTCGTGGGAGAGCAGGCCGATCTGGGCGAACACCACGGACATCGCCGCCGCCAGGCCGAGCTGCCACCAGGTGTCGCCCAGCGCGAACAGGGCGTACCAGCCGCCGAGGAAGGCGGCGAGCACCAGGCCCGCGCGGACGGCGTAGTAGCCGGGGCGCCGGGCGAGCAGTCCCTCGGCGGCTATTCGGCGGGTCAACTGGGCGAAGTCGCTGCCGCCGCTCCCCGACCGGGGGGCGGGGGCTTCGGGCGCTTCGGTCGTCATCACGGGCTGCGCGGGCATGCCCCGAGTCTGGCCGCGACCGGCCCGCCCGCAGAACGGGGAAAGCACCCGTCCCGTACGGGTGTTAACCCCCTTGCCGCCGGAGGTGCCGACCCGAGGCGAGTGCGCCTGCCCGAGGCGAGGGGCGCCGACCCGGGGCGCGGCGCACCGGCCCGCCGCGGCACCGCGCCGAGTGCCTCAGGAGGGCTCCGCCGGACCGCCGAGCGCGGCGCGGACCAGGCGGGTGACGGCCGGGGTGGCGGCGGCCAGGGCGCCGTCGCCGTCCGGTGCCCCGGCCGTCGCCTCCGCCTCCGCCGCCAGCGCGTCGTAGGTCTCGAAGGCGGTGAGGACGAACAGCAGGCCCGCCGCGTCCGGCGGGGCGGCGGGCAGCCGGCTGGTCAGCACGGCGGCGCCCTCGCGGCGGCGGGCGTCGCGGTCGGCGATGACCCGGCCCACCTCCTCGTCGAGCGCGGCGAGGGCCCGCAGCCGGCGGGTGCAGACCCGGTCGACCGCCCAGAAGCCGCCCATCACCTCGACGAAGCGGTCCACCGCCGCCCAGGGGTCGGCCAGGGTGAAGGCCTCGGCGAGCCGGGCCATGCCGCCCTGTTCGGCGAGGGCGTCGCAGACCGCCTCCAGCAGGCCCGCCTTGGAGCCGAACTGGTAGTAGACGGTCGCCCGGGCGACGTCCGCGCGACGGGCGACGGCGTCCAGCGAGGCCCCGCCGGTCTCGGCCAGGTGCGCGCGGGCGGCCGCGACGATCCGGGCGCGCGTCTCGTCGACCTCCGCCTGCCGCTGTCCCATCCGGTAGGACCGGGGGCTCATCCCGCTCGCCTCCACTCGTTCCGTGTGAACTGGCAGTATCGCCGATCCGTCCACCCGGGCCGGGCCGCCCCGGCGCTCGGCGGGGCGGCCCGCCGCTCAGAGCATGATCCGCCCCCCGCTGACGTCCAGGGTCTGCCCGGTGATCCAGGACGACGCGTCGGAGGCCAGGAAGAGCGCGGCCGAGGCGATGTCCTCCGGCTCGCCGAGGCGGCCCAGCGGGTGTGCGGCGGCGACCGTGGCCCGCACCTCGGGCGGCATCTGCGCGGCGGTCCGTTCGGTGCGGACGGCGCCCGGCGCGACGGCGTTGACCCGGACGCCCGCACCGGCGACCTCCAGCGCGAGGTGCCGGGTGAACATCAGCACGCCCGCCTTGGCCGTGGCGTACGCGGCGGAGGCGCCGCTGGGCAGTCGGCCCGCCGTGGAGGCCATGGTGACGATCGAGCCGCTGCCGCGGGCCAGCAGGCCGGGCAGGAAGGCCTGGACGGTGAGGAAGGTGGCGGTGAGGTTGCCGTCCAGGACGGCCCGCCAGTGCTCCTCGGTCTCGCGGACGGTGGGCACCGGGTAGCCGTCGCCGCCGACGAAGGCGGCCAGGACGTCGACCGGGCCGAGGTCCCGCTCGATCCGGGCGGCGGCGGAGCCGAGCGCCGTCGCGTCCGTGCAGTCGGCGACCAGCCCGAGCGCCCGGGCGCCCTCCGCCCGCATCCGCTCGGCCACCTCCGTCAGCGCCGCCTCGTCGCGGCCGAGGACGGCGACGGCCGCGCCCTGCCGGGCGAAGGCGAGGGCGGTCTCCGCGCCGATGCCCCGGCTGCCGCCGGCGATCACCACCACCCGGCCGTCCAGGTCGGGGTAACGAGTCTGCCGAACTCCCATGTCCCATCGCTCCTTCGGGGTTGCACTCGCGGTGCACTGTGGTTCACTTGATTTCATTCATACAGTCCGTCTGAATGAATGCCAAGCACCGCCCCGGTGCCCGGTCGCACGCCACGAGTCACAAGTCCCGAGCGCGGGTTACGAGCACCAGTCACGAGTCACGGGTCCCGAGTCCGGGTCCCGGGAATCCCGAGGAGGAACCGATGAGGATCGCAGTCGTGGGCGCCACCGGACGCACCGGCCGCCTGGTGGTCGACCTCGCCCTGGCGGCCGGACACACCGTCACCGCCGTCGCCCGCGACCCCGCCCGACTACCGCACTACGCGCACGGCACCCCGCGCACCGCGCGGGCCGACGTCAGCCGACCCGGCTCCCTGCACGGCCCGCTGGACGGCCAGGACGCCGTCGTCGCCGCCCTCGGCACCACCGGCCGCCGGGCCACCACCGTCTTCTCCGACGGCGCCCGGGAATTGACCGCGGCGGTCCGCGCCGGCGGCGTCCGGCACCTGGTGACGATGAGTTCGGCGGGCCTGGACACCAGCCGGCTCCCGTTCGCCCAGCGGGTGGTGACCGGGCTGGTGGTCGACCGGCTCTACCGGGAGGTCCACCACGACCTCGCCCGGATGGAGGCGGTGCTCGCCGGGTCCGACACCGCGTGGACGGTCGTCCGGGTGCCGATGCTCAAGGACGGACCGCCGTCCGCGGGCCCCCAGGTCTCGTACGACCGGCCGCTGCCCCGCGCCGGCACCGCCACCCGCGCCACCGTCGCCCACTGGATCGTCGGCCACCTCGGCGACCCGGCGACCTTCCGCCACCTGGTCCACCTCGCGGACGACTGACCCGGCCCGCCAGACTGACCCGGCCCGCCCGATAGGCCCGATAGGCCCCACGGACCCGGCCACCCCGGCGGCGGCACCCGCACCGCCCCGGCTCAGCCCTGCTGCGGCGGGCGGCGGCGCATGGCGAGCAGCAGCAGGACCACCGCCGACAGCACGGCGGACACCCGCAGCACGTCCGGGGCCGCCGACCAGCTGATCTGGCCCAGCGGCGAGCCCGACTGGAGGCCGCCGCCCTGGCCACCCGCCTGCTTGGCCTGCCGCATGGAGAAGAGCGTGGTCGCGCTCATCGTGGCCAGCGGGATGCCGAGGACCACGAACTTGCGCATCAGGTCGGAGATCTGGCGGGACAGGTAGCCGAGGCCCCAGCCGGCCAGCATGGCCGGGAAGAAGCCGGAGACCGCCCCGCCGACCAGCAGGCCGCAGGAGAGCAGGATCAGCGGGGAGGGCTTGCGGGCGGGCGCGCCCTGCTCCGCCTCCTTCCCCTTGGCCTTGGCCCTGCCCTTCCTGCCCCCGGCCTTCCCGGCGGCGGCCCCGGGCTGCGCGGGAGGAGCGGCGGGGGCCTGCTTGCGCCGGCCCCGGCGCGGCTTCTTCTTCAGGTCCGCGGGCCCGGCGGGCGCCGCGGCCTCCTCGGCGCTCGGCTGATCGGCGGTGCGCTGCTCGGGGATCGGCTTCGGCGCGGGCCGCGGCCCGTCCGAGAAGTCGAAGAGCGTCATGGTCCACGGGCCGGTGCTCGACACCGTCGGCGGCGGGATCGCGTCCGCCCGCTCCCGGGCCTCGGCCAGGTCCGGGAGGTCCAGCGGTACGGACGGGATGCCCGCCGCGCTCGGCGCCGGCGGGTCGTACACGCTGTCGGGGTCGGGGTCGGGGTCGGGGACAGGGACGGGAGCGGGAGCGGACGGCACCTCGGCGGCCCCCTCGGACGCGCGCTCCCCGGAGCCACCGTCCGGGCCGCCGTCCGAACGCTCGCTCCAGGGCCCGCTCTTGCGCCACCACTCGCCGTCCGTCATCACCGACCACCCCGCCTCACCCGTACCGGCCGCCCACCGAACCGCCCTCGGCGTGACGCTACCCACCCCGCCCCCGCCCGCGCGAGTCCGTCCGCGGGTACGGCGCTGCGCCGCAGGGGCGGCCGCACGAGGGACACCCCGTCGTCCCCACGCCCGACTAACCTAGGTCGAATGACCACACAGCAGGGCCCTCAACGCCGGGGCAGGTCCGCCACCGGCCCGCGCACCCTCGCCGAGGAGCTGCGCGCCCGTCCCGACGACGCGCTCGCCGCCCTGTTCCGCTCCCGCCCCGACCTGCTGAACCCCGTCCCCGGCGACCTCACCCAGCTGTCCGCCCGGCTCTCCTCGCGCGCCTCCGCACTGCGCGCCCTGGAGCGGCTCGACCGCTTCACCCTCCAGGTCGCCGAGGCGCTGGCCACCGCCCCGGACGGCACCTCGCTGAGCACCGTCCGCACCCTGCTGACCGGCCCGGCGAAGGTCAAGCCGCACCCCGGCGCGACCCCGCTCACCCCGGCCGACCGGTCCGCCGTCGCCGGCGCCCTGCCGCGCGCGATCGCCACCCTGCGCGACCGGGCGCTGCTCTGGGGCCCCGACAACGGCCTGCGGCTGGTCCTCGCCGTCCGCGAGGCGCTCGCCCCGACCGCCGGCAACCCGGGCCGCACCGGCCTCGGCCCCACCCTCGCCGACGCCACCGTCGGCATGTCCCCGGCCCGGCTGCAGCAGCTGCTCGCCTCGGCCGGGCAGCCCGCCACCCCGGACCCGGTCAGCGCCGTCGCCGCGCTCACCGCGCTGCTCACCGACCGCGCCCGCTGCGCCGCGCTGCTCGACACCGCGCCCGAGGCCGCGCTGCGGCTGCTGGACCGGCTGGTCTGGGGGCCGCCCACCGGCACCGTCCCGGACGCCGCCCGCCCGGTCACCGCCGAGGACGCGCAGAGCCCGGTCGAGTGGCTGCTGGCCCGCGGCCTGCTGCTGCCCAGCAGCCCCGGCAGCGTCGTCCTGCCCCGCGAACTCGCCCTGCACCTGCGCGGCGGCCGCACCCACCGCACCGTCGAACCGGTCCAGCCCGAACCCGCGCCCGCCGCCGCCCCGCGCGACCCCGGGGTGGTGGACAGCGCCGCGGCCGGGCAGGCGCACACCGCGGTCAAGACCGTCGAGGAGCTGCTGGACGGCCTGGGCCTCACCCCGCCGCTGACCCTGCGCGCCGGCGGCCTCGGCGTCCGCGACCTCAAGCGCACCGCCCAGGCCCTGGAGAGCACCGAGCAGCAGACCGCCTTCTGGCTCGAACTCGCCTACACCGCCGGGCTGCTGGCCCCCGACGGCGAGGTGGACGAACGCTGGGCCCCCACCCCGGCGTACGACGCCTGGCTGCACCTGGACACCGCCGAACGCTGGTCGGTCCTGGCCTCCGCCTGGCTCGCCGCCACCCGCGTCCCCGCCCTCACCGGCACCCCGGACGGCCGGGGCAAGCCGCGCGCCGCCCTCGGCCCCGAACTCGACCGCACCCTCGCGCCGTCCGTCCGCCGCGCCGCCCTCGCCCTGCTCGCCGAACTCCCGCCCGGCACCCCGGCCACCGCCGAGGAACTGCTCCCCACCCTGCGCTGGCAGCGCCCGCTGCGCGGCGGCCCCACCGGCCCGGACGGCCGCGAGCTGCGCGACGACCTCACCGCCTGGACCCTCGACGAGGCCGAACTGCTCGGCGTCACCGGCCGCGGCGCCCTGGCCGCCCCGGCCCGCGCCCTGCTCACCGCCGAGTCCGACCCGGCCGAGGTGCTCGCCCCGCTGCTCCCGCAGCCGCTGGACCACGTGATCCTCCAGCCGGACCTCACCGCGATCGCCCCCGGCCCGCTGCTCACCCCGCTCGCCCAGGCCCTCGCGCTGTGCGCCGACATCGAGTCCAAGGGCGGCGCCACCGTCTACCGCTTCACCCCGGCCTCGGTGCGCCGCGCCCTCGACGCCGGCCGCACCGCCGCCGACCTGCGGGCCTTCCTGGAGCAGCACAGCCGTACGCCCGTCCCGCAGCCGCTCGGCTACCTGATCGACGACGTCGCCCGCCGGCACGGCGTCCTGCGGGTCGGCGCCGCCTCCTCCTACCTGCGCTGCGACGACCCGGCCCTGCTCGGCGAGGTGCTCGCCGACCGGCGCTCCGCCGACCTGCGGCTGCGGCTGCTCGCCCCCACCGTCGTCGCCGCCCAGGCCGCTCCGGACGTCCTGCTCGCCACCCTGCGCACGATGGGCTACGCCCCGGCCGCCGAGTCCGCCGAGGGCGACGTGCTGATCACCCGCCCGGACACCCACCGCACCCCGCCCCGGACGGCACCCGTGCCCGTCCCCGACGGGCCGCCCAGCCCCGACGACACCCTGCTCGCCGCCGCCATCAAGGCCATCCGGGCCGGCGACCGCGCGGCCACCGCCGCCCGCCGCGAGCCCGCCGCCGACCCGCGCCGGCTCCCCCGCACCGCCGCCGCCGAGACCCTGGCCGCCCTCCAGACGGCCGTGCTGCTCGGCGAGCGCATGTGGATCGGCTACCTCAACGCCGAGGGCATCGCCAGCCAGCGGATCATCGACCCGGTCAAGGTCGAAGGCGGCTTCGTCACCGCCTTCGACCACCACGCCGACGAGCTGCGCACCTTCGCCCTGCACCGCATCACCGGCGTCGCGGAACTCGACGAGTGACCCCGGGCGCGCCCTGACCCCCGCCGGGGGCGGGGCCCCGGCCTCAGTGCCCCTGCTGCGCCTCCTTCATCTTGTCCTGGACGGCCTTGTCCGCCAGGCTGCCGATCTGCCCCTGCCCGATCGGCATCGCACCCCCGGTGACGGTGTCCGCCAGCAGGAACCCGGGCGCCGCGAGCAGGCCGCCGGGCCCCTCGCCGATGCCCGCCAGGGCGTGGGCCGAACCGGCCGAGGAGGCGGTGGCCGCGAAGGCCGAGCCCATCAGGGCGAGGGCGGTGAGAACACGCTTCGACTTCTTCATGACCGGCTCAACGAGCGAGTGCGCACCGTGGTCACTCGAAGTCATTGACGGGCCCGCCCCATCGGCGTAGTCCGGAAGCAGGGGTTCCGAACGGGAGGCAACCCATGCTCGGCGAACTCATCGGCGAATTCCACGGCCAGAACACCGGCCGACGGGTCGTCGCCGTCGGCGACGGCCACGTGACGATCGAGATATCCATCCGGATCACCGGCAGCTACTTCGGCACCGCCGTCAACGGGTTCGGCACCTACGACGCCGAACCGCGCCCCGACGGCACCGTCTACGGCGAGGGCCAGGGCGTCGACATGACCGCCGACGGCCAGAGCGTCACCTGGCACGGCAGCGGCCTCGGCCACCCCACCGAGAACGGCGGCACCAGCTTCCGCGGCGCGCTCTTCTTCTCCACCGCGGCCCCGCAGCTCGAACGCCTCAACGGCGTCGTCGGCCTCTTCGAGTTCGACACCGACGCCGACGAGAGGATCACCGGCAAGCTCTACGAGTGGAAGTAGCCCGTCCACCGAGCCCGTTCCACGCCCGTCCACGGGAGCCCGTCCACGTTCACCGCGGAATGCGCGACACTGGAGGGTCTGCGTCAATCCAGCCTGTCAGCCAGTGGAGGGCTCCCCCGCGTGAACGACGGACCGCTCATCGTCCAGAGCGACAAAACTCTTCTCCTGGAGATCGACCACCCCAAGGCCGCCGACTGCCGTCGCGCCATCGCACCGTTCGCCGAGTTGGAGCGGGCGCCCGAGCACGTGCACACGTACCGGGTGACGCCGCTCGGGCTGTGGAACGCGCGGGCGGCCGGGCACGACGCCGAGCAGGTGGTGGACGCCCTGGTGACGTACTCGCGCTACCCGGTGCCGCACGCGCTGCTGGTGGACGTGGCGGACACCATGGGCCGGTACGGGCGGCTCCAGCTGGTCAAGCACCCGACCCACGGGCTGGTGCTGACCACCACCGACCGGCCGGTGCTGGAGGAGGTGCTGCGCTCCAAGAAGATCGTCCCGCTGGTCGGCAACCGGGTCGACCCGGACACCGTGGTGGTGCACCCCTCCGAGCGCGGCCAGATCAAGCAGGTGCTGCTCAAACTCGGCTGGCCCGCCGAGGACTTCGCCGGGTACGTGGACGGCGAGGCGCACCCGATCGACCTGGACGAGGACGGCTGGCAGCTGCGCCCGTACCAGACGCAGGCCGTCGAGGGCTTCTGGCACGGCGGCTCGGGCGTCGTCGTGCTGCCCTGCGGCGCCGGCAAGACGCTGGTCGGCGCGGCCGCGATGGCGCACGCCAAGTCGACCACGCTGATCCTGGTCACCAACACCGTCTCGGCCCGCCAGTGGAAGCACGAGCTGGTCAAGCGCACCTCGCTCACCGAGGACGAGATCGGCGAGTACAGCGGCACCCGGAAGGAGATCCGCCCGGTCACCATCGCCACCTACCAGGTGATGACGACCAAGCGGAAGGGCGTCTACGCCCACCTGGAGCTGTTCGACGCCCGCAACTGGGGCCTGGTGGTCTACGACGAGGTGCACCTGCTGCCCGCGCCGGTGTTCAAGTTCACCGCGGACCTCCAGGCCCGCCGCCGGCTCGGTCTGACCGCCACGCTGGTGCGCGAGGACGGCCGCGAGGGCGACGTGTTCAGCCTGATCGGCCCCAAGCGCTTCGACGCGCCGTGGAAGGAGATCGAGGCACAGGGCTACATCGCGCCCGCCGACTGCTGCGAGGTGCGGGTCACCCTGACCGACTCCGAGCGGCTCGCCTACGCGACCGCCGAGCCGGAGGAGCGCTACCGCTTCTGCGCCACCACGGCGACCAAGCGGCGGGTGGTGGAGGCGCTGGTCAGGAAGCACGAGAAGGACCAGACACTGATCATCGGCCAGTACATCGACCAGCTGGACGAACTCGGCGAGGCCCTGGACGCCCCGGTGATCAAGGGCGAGACCAGCAACGCCCAGCGCGAGAAGCTCTTCGACGCCTTCCGGAACAAGGAGATCGGCGTCCTGGTGGTCTCCAAGGTCGCGAACTTCTCGATCGACCTGCCCGAGGCCACCGTGGCCATCCAGGTCTCCGGGACCTTCGGCTCCCGCCAGGAGGAGGCCCAGCGCCTCGGCCGGGTGCTGCGCCCCAAGGCGGACGGCCACGCGGCGCACTTCTACTCGGTGGTCGCCCGGGACACCGTGGACCAGGACTTCGCCGCCCACCGGCAGCGCTTCCTGGCCGAGCAGGGCTACGCGTACCGGATCATCGACGCCGACGACGTGCTGTAGGCCCGCGGTCCGGCACCGGACGCCGTCGCGTCAGTACCGGACACCGTCGCGCCCGAGGAAGATCACGCGCGCGGCGGTGTCCAGGGCGATGCCGACGTTGCGGACGGCGGTGCTCAGCGGGTTGCGGTGACGCCCGGAGACGGCGGTGGCGCCGGACGGGCCGGATCGGGGGGTGCGGTTCGTGGTGCTCATGTCTTCAACGGTAGGCACCCGGGCGGCCGCGGGCATCACTCCAAAGGCCGTATCCGCAGGTGCGCGGATCGTCCTCCCGGTGTACGGCGGCCCCGGGCCGGAGTAGGGGGCGACCCCGAGACCCGCACGGCTGGAACCCCGGGACGGACGGGACTAAGATCGTCCGTCTGCCCCCTCCCGAACCGTGGTACCTGCTGAAGTCCCGCAGGCAGCCGGGGGAGGTGTCGACCGCACGGCAACCGGTCGGCCGTACCCACCGTGAGCTCCTACGATCCGCTGCACCCGCCACCGGGGCAGCCGGGAAGGTTCGCTGTGCCCGCCACCCCCACCACCGACCCCCTCCAGCGCGAACGCGCGCACCTGGCCGCGTCCCGGGCCGCTCTGCGAGCCATGCGCGAGGACGTCGAGTCGCTCGACATCCGCGACGTGACCGGCACCTGGGTCACCGCCCTCGTGCTCCAGAACCAGATCGAGGCCAGGATCGCCGCACTGGCCGACCTCTCGCACACCCCGCTGTTCTTCGGCCGCCTCGACTACCTGCACGCGATCAGCGAGGAGTTGAGCGAGGGCAGCGGCGGCGAGAGCTTCTACATCGGGCGCCGGCACGTCCACGACGCCGACGGCGACCCGATGGTGATCGACTGGCGCGCGCCGGTCTCCCAGCCGTTCTACCGGGCCAGCCGCACCGCGCCGATGGACGTCGAGCGCCGCCGCCGCTTCGGCTACACCGGCGGGGAGCTCACCGCCTACGAGGACGAGCACCTCAGCGACCCGGCCGAGACGGAGCGGGGCTCCGCCCTGCTGGCCGCCGAGATCGAGAAGCCCCGCGTCGGCCCGATGCGCGACATCGTCGCCACCATCCAGCCCGAGCAGGACGAGATCGTCCGGTCCGACATCACGGGCACCATCTGCGTCCAGGGCGCGCCCGGCACCGGGAAGACCGCCGTCGGCCTGCACCGCGTCGCCTACCTGCTGTACGCCCACCGCGAGCGGCTGGCCCGTACCGGCACCCTGGTGATCGGGCCGAACAACGCCTTCCTCTCCTACATCGAGCAGGTGCTCCCGGCCCTCGGCGAGCTGGACGTCGCCCAGGCCACCGTGCAGCAGCTGGTCGGGCACGTCGAGGTGAGGGGCGAGGACGACCCGGAGGCGGCTCGGCTGAAGGGCGACGCCCGGATGGCCGAGGTGCTGCGCCGGGCGGTGCGGTCGGGCATCACGCTGCCCACCGAGCCCTGCGTGGTGGTCCGCGGCTCCCGCCGCTGGCGCGTTCCGGTGTACGAACTCGTCGAGATCATCGAGGAGTTGAAGGGCCGCGAGGTGCGCTACGGCGCCGCCCGGGACGCCCTGCCGCAGCGCATCGCGCACGCCGTGCTGCTGAAGATGGAGCAGGGCGGCGAGGCCCCGGACGACCGGGTGCAGGACGCGGTGGCCCGCAACGGCGCGGTCAAGGCGGTGGTCAAGGAGTGCTGGCCGGCCGTCGACCCGGCGAAGCTGGTCCTGCGGCTGCTCTCCGACCCGGAGTTCCTGGCCGCGTGCGCCGAGGGCGTGCTGACGCCCGAGGAGCAGCGGGCGGTGCTGTGGCCCAAGCCCGGCCGCTCGGTGCGCACCGCCCGCTGGACGCCGGCCGACGCCGTCCTGGTGGACGAGGCGACCGACCTGGTGCAGCGCACCCCCTCGCTCGGGCACGTGGTGCTGGACGAGGCCCAGGACCTCTCCCCGATGCAGTACCGCGCGGTGGGCCGCCGCTGCACCACCGGCTCGGCGACCGTCCTCGGCGACCTCGCCCAGGGCACCACCCCCTGGGCGACGGCGAGTTGGCCGGAGGCGCTGCGCCACCTGGGCAAGCCGGAGGCGCACGTCGAGGAGCTGACCAAGGGCTTCCGGGTGCCGGAGGAGGTCATCGCGTACGCCTCCCGGCTGCTCCCGGCGATCGCCCCCGGCCTGGCCCCGGCCTCCTCGGTCCGCACCGCGCCCGGCTCGCTGACGGTCCGCCGGGTCGCGGACGGGGAGACCACCGAGGCGGTCCTGGCGGCCTGCCGGGAGGCGCTGGAGCACGAGGGCTCGACCGGCCTGATCGCCGCCGACGCCCGCATCCCGCGGCTCGCCGAGGCGCTGACCGCGGCCGGCCTGCCGCGCCTCTCCCCCGGCGCCGAGACCAGCGCGCAGGCCCGGCTCACCCTCGTCCCGGCCTCGCTGGCCAAGGGCCTGGAGTACGACTACGTGGTGCTGGACGAGCCGGCCGCGGTGATCGCCGGGGAGCCGGACGAGCGGACCGGCCTGCGGCGGCTGTACGTGGCGCTGACCCGTGCCGTCTCCGGGCTGACGGTGCTGCACGGCGAGCCGCTGCCGGAGCAGCTGCGGTAGCACGCGAGAGGGCCGGTCCGGGGGGCCGGCCCTCTCCGACGAGCGCTCGCAAGCTCCGCACGAGCGCCCGGGGCGAACCGGCACACGCACCCGGACCGGGCACTCAGCCGTCGATCAGCGCCCGCCACTCGGCGACCCTGGCCGCGTCCACCGGCGTCCGCCAGCCGTCCACCCGCACCGCTCCGCCGACGTGGAAGGCGTCGAAGCCCTCCGCCCGCAGCTCCTTCAGGTGCTCGGCCCGCAGGCCGCCGCCGATCAGGATCCGCTGCCGGTACCCGGGCTCGCCGGCCCGGGCCAGCTCGGCCGACAGCACCTCGCGTCCGGCGTCCACCCCGGCGGGGGAGCCGGAGGTGAGGAAGGTGTCCAGGCCGGGCAGTGCGGCGACGGCGGCCCGCAGGGCGGCCCGGTCGGCGCTGTGGTCGATCGCCCGGTGGAAGGTCCAGCGGCAGCCGGCGATCGCCTCGGCGACGGCCGTGGTGGCGGCCAGGTCGACGGCGCCGTCGGCGTCGAGGAAGCCGAGGACGAACTCCTCGGCGCCCTCGGCCCGCAGCGCGGCGGCCCGGGCGCACAGCTCGTCCACGTCACCCGGGGCGAAGCCGTCCCGGATCCGCAGCATGACCCGCAGCGGGAGGCCGACGGCGGCCCGGATCCGGCCGAAGTCCTCGACGGACGGGGTGAGGCCGTCGGCGGCCATGTCGGTGACCAGTTCGAGCCGGTCGGCGCCGCCCGACTCGGCGGCCTGGGCGTCCTGGGGCGTCAGCGCGATGACTTCGAAAATTGGTCTAGACATATTCGACAGACTGCCACATCCACCGGCCCCCGGCGACCCCCGGGGACGAGCAAGGGGGCCGATCCGGTCACGCCGGAACGACCCCCCGGATCTCGGGTCACACGGTCACACCGAGCCGGGGCCCGCCGCCACCGCCGCCCGCCGGCCGAACCGGTGCACCGCCACCGCCAGCAGCACCAGCACGGCCACCGTCGGCGCCGCCGCCGGCAGCAGGTGCGAGACCCCGCGGGACTCCCGCCAGATGTTGAACAGGCAGCCGGGCCCGGTCAGCACCAGCATCGCCACGCCCATGGCGGCCGGCACGACCCGCCCGCGCAGCCCGGCGAAGGTCAGCAGCAGCGGGGCGACCAGCATCACCACGAACCAGCCCAGGTCCCGCGGGAAGGTGGTGTCGTCCCAGCTCTGGGCCACCGCCAGCAGCCCGCCCACGGCCGCCGAGGCCAGCGCCAGGGCGCCCGTGCGCCAGGTCGGCCGGGGCAGCAGGTCGGTCGGCGCCGCGACCAGCAGCAGCGCGGCCACCACCAACGGCAGCGAGGCCATCCCGATGTAGCCGCTCCACCACAGGTCGAAGGACGAGTCCCAGGCGGCGGCCACCAGGTCGTACAGTCCGACCGCGCCCAGGATCAGCGCGCTGCCCCGCACCGCCGCCCACCGTCCGAGCAGCACCGCCACCAGGAGCAGCGCGGCGGCCACCGGCCGGGAGAACAGCTCGGCGTAGGCGCCGTAGGAGTCGTCCCAGGAGAGCCGGTTGGCGACCCGGTACGAGGTGGTCAGCCAGGCCAGCAGCATGGCGCCGGCCACCGCGCCGGCCAGCATCGGCGCGACCAGCGCCAGCAGCCGCCCGGCCGCCGAGGCGCCGGTCAGCCCGAGCCGCACCCGCAGCCCGTACACCGCCAGGCCGAGGACCTCCCGGGCCACCGCCAGCCGGCCGCCGGCCGCCGTGGTGTCGGCGAACACCTCGGCCAGCTCCTCGCCGCGCTCGCGGCGGTACCGCGCCGGGTAGAGCTGGAGTGCGGCCCGCAGCACCGCCGAGGGCGCCGCACCGATCGCGGGCGTGCTCATGAGAGGCCTCCCCCCGTCGCGGGCCGCCCCTGCGACCCGGTCCTTCCCGGCAGCATCGACCGGATCCTGGTCAGTCGGCGCTCGGCCTCGGTGGCGACCGCCCGCAGCCGCTCCGCCTCGGCGGCCAGCGCCGTCCGGCCGGCGTCGGTCAGCGCGTAGCTGCGCCGGGCGCGGCCGTCCACCACCTCCTCGGCGGCGACCTCGATCAGGCCCTGGCCCAGCAGCCGGTCGAGCGCCCCGTAGAGCGTGCCGGTGCGCATCTTGACCCGGCCGTCGGAGATCGCGGAGATCTCCTGGATGAGCGCGTAGCCGTGGCGCGGGGCGTCGGCCAGCGCGGTGAGCAGCAGCAGCGTGGGCTCCTGCATGGAGCGTTCTGTCATACGACTACATATATCGTCAACCTACCTATAGGTCCAGTGCCCGGCCCGACCGCCACAATGGTCGCCATGCCGACCGCCGAGCCCGACCGCGCCACCGCCACCGTCACCGCCACCGCCACCGCCACCGCCACCGCCACCGCTGAGCACGCCTCCGCCACCGCCGAGCACGCCCCGACCGCCGAGGGCCCGCTCACCGAGGAACTGCTCGCCGCCTGGACCGCCCTGCTGCACCGCTGCGGGGCCGCCGTCGACCCCGAGCCGTACGGCCGGGAGCTGCTGCGCCGCTGGTCGGAGCCGCAGCGCCGCTACCACACCGCCGCCCACCTGCGCGCGGTGCTGCGGCACGTCGACGAGCTGGCCGGGCACGCCGCCGACCCGGAGGCGGTCCGCCTCGCGGCCTGGTTCCACGACGCCGTCTACCGCCCCGACCGCACCGAGAACGAGGAGCGCAGCGCCGCCCTGGCCGTCCGCGCGCTGACCGCCGCCGGGCTGCCCGCCGAGCGGGTCGCCGAGGTCGAGCGCCTCGTGCTGCTCACCGTCGGCCACGACCCCGCCCCCGGCGACCGCAACGGCGAGGTGCTCTGCGACGCGGACCTGGCCGTCCTCGGCGGCACCCCCGAGGCCTACGCGGCGTACGCGGCCGCGGTCCGCGAGGAGTACGGCTTCGTCCCCGCGCCGGACTTCACGGCCGGCCGGGCCGCCGTCCTGCGCCGGCTGCTCGCCCTGCCCGCGCTCTACCGCACCCTCGCCGCCCGCGAGCGCCTCACGGCGCCCGCCCGCGCCAACCTGACGGCCGAGCTCCGGGAGCTGGCACCCTAGGGCGTGTCTGACAATTCCCGCCGGGTGCGCGACGCTCCCCCAGCCTTTGGCCGGGAGGTACCCCCAGGGCACAAGCGCACCTCGCCGCGTTGTCGTCGGTCGCCAATGGCCCCCAGCCTTCGGCCGGGAGGTGCCCCCACGTCAGTGGCCCCCTCCTCCGCCTTGCGATGCACGCACCCCAACGCCGCGCCCTGATCCGACGCGAATTGTCAGACGCGCCCTAGGCGAGCTTGCCGACCGGCGCCACCACCGCGCCCTGCTTGCCGCACACCCAGTGCGGATCCGGCCCCAGCTCGGGCTCCACGCTCAGCGCGTGCGGGTCCCCGTCGGCCGCGCAGTCGGCGCACAGCGGCCAGCGCCCGTACGCCTCCAGCAGTGCGTCCTGGACGTCCTGGGCGACCAGCCCGAGCACGTAGTCGGTGCCGTCCGGCCACTGCTCCAGCCACCAGCGGCGGTGGGTGACGGCCTGTTCCACCAGCGAGACGACGGCGGCGTCCGCCACGTCCCGCGCGGTGAGGTCGGCCAGGATCAGTGCCCGCGCGTTGTGCAGGGCGGTCTCGATGTCGTCGGCAGCCATCCGTCCATCCTCTCCCCAACTCCCCCGAACACCGAAACGCCGTGTGGGCGGCCCCCTGAAGGGAGCCGCCCACACGGACGTTGGAACCAGCCGATCCGATCGGAGCGATCAGGATCAGAAGTCCATGTCACCGCCCGGCATGCCGCCGCCGGCGGCCGCGGCGGCCTTCTCCGGCTTGTCGGCGATGACGGCCTCGGTGGTGAGGAACAGCGCCGCGATGGAGGCGGCGTTCTGCAGCGCGGAGCGGGTGACCTTGGCCGGGTCGATGATGCCCTCGGCGACCAGGTCGACGTACTCGTTGGTGGCGGCGTTCAGGCCGTGACCGGCGGGGAGGTTGCGCACCTTCTCCACCACGACGCCACCCTCCAGGCCGGCGTTGGTCGCGATCTGCTTGATCGGGGCCTCCAGCGCGACCTTGACGATGTTGGCACCGGTGGCCTCGTCGCCCTCCAGCTCCAGCTTGTCGAAGGCGACACCGGCCTGCAGCAGCGCGACGCCACCACCGGCGACGATGCCCTCCTCGACGGCGGCCTTCGCGTTGCGGACGGCGTCCTCGATGCGGTGCTTGCGCTCCTTGAGCTCCACCTCGGTGGCCGCGCCGGCCTTGATGACGGCCACGCCGCCGGCCAGCTTGGCGAGGCGCTCCTGGAGCTTCTCGCGGTCGTAGTCCGAGTCGCTGTTCTCGATCTCGGCGCGGATCTGGTTCACGCGGCCCGCGACCTGCTCGCTGTCGCCGCCACCGTCGACGATGGTGGTCTCGTCCTTGGTGATGACCACCTTGCGGGCGGTGCCCAGCAGGTCGATGCCGGCGTTCTCCAGCTTGAGGCCGACCTCCTCGGAGATCACGGTGCCACCGGTGAGGATGGCGATGTCGCCGAGCATGGCCTTGCGGCGGTCACCGAAGCCCGGGGCCTTGACGGCGACGGACTTGAAGGTGCCACGGATCTTGTTCACGACCAGGGTCGACAGGGCCTCGCCCTCGACGTCCTCGGCGATGATGACCAGCGGCTTACCGCTCTGCATGACCTTCTCCAGCAGCGGGAGCAGGTCCTTGACCGAGCCGATCTTGGAGTTGGCGATGAGGATGTACGGGTCCTCGAACGTCGCCTCCATGCGCTCCAGGTCGGTGGCGAAGTAGGCGGAGATGTAGCCCTTGTCGAAGCGCATGCCCTCGGTGAGCTCGAGCTCCAGACCGAAGGTGTTGCTCTCCTCGACGGTGATGACGCCTTCCTTGCCGACCTTGTCCATGGCCTCGGCGATCAGCTCGCCGATCTGGGTGTCGGCGGCGGAGATGGAGGCGGTGGAGGCGATCTGCTCCTTGGTCTCCACGTCCTTGGCCTGGGCCAGCAGCTGGTCGGAGACGGCCGCGACGGCCTTCTCGATGCCGCGCTTCAGGGCCATCGGGTTGGCGCCGGCGGCGACGTTGCGCAGACCCTCGCGAACCAGGGCCTGGGCGAGCACGGTGGCGGTGGTGGTGCCGTCACCCGCGACGTCGTCCGTCTTCTTGGCGACCTCCTTGACGAGCTCCGCACCGATCTTCTCGTACGGGTCCTCGAGCTCGATCTCCTTGGCGATGGAGACACCGTCGTTGGTGATCGTGGGGGCGCCCCACTTCTTCTCCAGCACGACGTTGCGGCCCTTGGGGCCGAGCGTGACCTTCACTGCGTCGGCGAGCTGGTTCATGCCACGCTCAAGGCCGCGGCGAGCTTCCTCATCAAAGGCGATGATCTTGGCCATCAGAAGTGGTCCTCCGGGACACGGTCGACTGCTCGGACCAAGGGGTGCCCGCGACGGACGGCCCTGGTGTGCGGGGGTCTTTTCCCCTACCGCTCCCGGGGGCCTCACCGACCCGGTCCGCTGTCACTCTCACGCTGTGAGTGCTAACGCCAATGATTAGCACTCCGGGTGGTCGAGTGCAAGCCCAATCGACGATCCGCGAGCCGCCGCCGGGGCCGCCCCCGGAGCCCGCCGGGAACGCCGACGGGCCCGTACGACACGCGTCGTACGGGCCCGTCGAGAAGCGAGTGGTCACCAGCCGTAGGGCCGCGCCGAGCTCCTGGGGTCGGAAGGCGTCAGCCCGCGGCGCGGACCATGTCCGCCTGCGGGCCCTTCTGTCCCTGGGAGATCTCGAACTCGACCCGCTGGCCCTCCTCGAGGGTGCGGTAGCCGTCCATCTGGATCGCGCTGTAGTGGACGAAGACGTCCGCACCACCGTCGACCGCGATGAAGCCGTAGCCCTTCTCCGCGTTGAACCACTTGACGGTGCCCTGAGCCATTCCGAACTCCCCTAGTGCTGTGCTGGGCCCTTCACGCGCCCGCAGGTCGCGGGCCCGGGTTGGTTGAAGGCCGGCCCGGGGAACCCCCCCTGGGCGCAGCCGTGCACGCCGCAACCCTCCGCGCACGGACGCCAGGCGGCCTCCGGTGAGCGGGTGATTGCGTCGACCGCCGCTGAATGTATCCGGACCGACGCCCTCTGCAACAGGGTCAACCGCCGGTAATTCCGGCAAGGCGCCGGGGGACAGTACGGGCCGAATCGGAATAATCTCGGCATTCCACGCCGGACATAGCGGACGAATTACTCAAATGTCCGCGGGAATTCTGACATCCGCCTGACATGTTTCACGGGCCGGTCCGGCGGGCCGGGCGCCCCCGGGCCGAGCACTGCGGGGGCCGAAAGGGAAACCTTGTTCCCAGCCGAGCGACACTCTACTCCGACTCGACCCGGAAATATTCCCGCAAGAATGCGAGCGGTCGCCCGCGCATACGGAGAGCGGAATTCCGTACGCGCGGGCGACCGCGGGTTCTCGCGAACGGCTCAGCAGCCGCCGGCCACCGCCGGGATGATCGAGATTCCGGCGCCTTCCCTGATCTCGGTCGCCAGACCCTCGGCGAAGCGCACGTCGTCGTCGTTCACGTAGACGTTCACGAAGCGGCGCAGCTTGCCGGTGTCGTCCAGGATGCGGGCCGAGATGCCGGCGTGGTTCTTCTCCAGGTCGGCGATGACCTCGGCCAGGGTGGCGCCCTCGGCGGTCACCTCGGCGGCGCCGCCGGTGTAGGTGCGCAGGATGGTGGGGATGCGGACGTTGGCGCTCATGACTCTCCTTGCGGGGGGCGGGTGGTTCAGGCGGACGCGAGGCCGGCGGCGCGGAACGAGTCCAGCGTCGGGCGGATGACGGCGGTCATCCCGGCGTCGGAGACGGCGTCCAGGGTCTTCAGGCCGTCGCCGGTGTTGATCGCGACGGTCTCCTTGGCCGGGTCCAGCTGTCCGGTCTCGACCAGCTTCTTCAGCACGCCGACGGTCACCCCGCCCGCGGTCTCGGCGAAGATCCCCTCGGTCCGCGCCAGCAGCCGGATCGCCGCCACGACCTCGGCGTCCGTGACGTCCTCGACCGCGCCGCCGGTGCGGCGGGCGATGTCCAGCACGTACGGGCCGTCGGCCGGGTTGCCGATCGCCAGCGACTTGGCGATGGTGTCCGGCTTGACCGGCTTGATCACGTCCCGGCCGGCCTTGAACGCGGCCGACACCGGCGAGCAGCCCTCGGCCTGGGCGCCGAAGACCTTGTACGGCCGGTCCTCGACCAGGCCGAGCCTGATCAGCTCCTGGAGCCCCTTGTCGATCTTCGTCAGCTGCGAGCCCGAGGCGATCGGGACCACGATCTGCTCCGGCAGCCGCCAGCCGAGCTGCTCGCAGATCTCGTACGCCAGCGTCTTGGAGCCCTCGCCGTAGTACGGCCGCAGGTTCACGTTGACGAAGCCCCAGCCCTCGCCGGCCGCGTCGCCGATCAGCTCCGAGCAGAAGCGGTTCACGTCGTCGTAGTTGCCCTCGATGCCAACCAGCTCGCCGCCGTACACCCCGGCCATGACGACCTTGCCCTGCTCCAGGTCGTGCGGGATGAACACGCAGGACCGGAACCCGGCCCGGGCCGCCGCCGCCCCCACCGCACCGGCCAGGTTGCCGGTGGAGGAGCAGGACAGCGTGGTGTACCCGAACGCCCGGGCCGCCTCGATCGCGCAGGCGACCACCCGGTCCTTGAACGAGTGGGTCGGGTTCCCGGAGTCGTCCTTGACGTGCAGCTGGGCGGTGAAACCGAGCTCCCGGCCCAGGTTGTCCGCCTTCACCAGCGGGGTCCACCCCGGGTTCAGGTTGGGCTTGGACGCCACGTCGGCCGGAACCGGCAGCAGCGGCGCGTACCGCCAGATGGAGGCCGGACCGGCCTCGATCCGCTTGCGCAGCTCCTCGGCGCCCTCGCTGCCGAACTCGTAGGCGATCTCCAGCGGGCCGAAGCACTCCAGGCACGCGAAGCTGGGGCCGAGCGGGAAGCGGGTGCCGCACTCGCGACAGGACAGCGCGGCGGCGGGGCCGAGGTCGACGGAAACGGGTGCGGCGGTGTCGATAGCCATGACGGCGAGGCCTCTCTCCTCATCTTCCCCGTGGCGCGGTCGCGACACGGGCCGGAATTGGCACCTGTCCCGCCGGGGCCTGTCGTCGACAGCCGCGCGAGAAGGTTGCCGGGACGTCAACGGGCCGTTCCCTCAGTCCCTCTGGATGAGCTTGTGAAATTGTGGTGGTACTCAGCGGCGACCCCGGTGTGCAAAGGTCCGACCGCTGTACGAAGACTGTATCCGAAGGCGTCAATCCTGAACGGGACCGTCCGCCAAGCGAGATGACATGTCCCACCGACCCGCCGAGGAGACCCCAGTGCCCGCCGAACCGACCCCCGAGCTCCTGCCGCAGGCGGCGTCCTGGCTGCGCCGCCGCTCCTGGAGCGCGGCCGACCGGCCGGTCCGCACCCTCCTCGACGCCAAGCGGCGCACCGGCCGCACCGTCAGCGTGGTCCTCCCCGCCCTGGACGAGGAGGCCACCGTCGGCGACATCGTCCGCACCGTCCGCCGCGAGCTGATGGAGCGCCTCCCGCTCGTCGACGAACTCGTCGTCGTGGACTCCGGCTCCACCGACGCCACCGCCGCCGTCGCCGCCGAGGCCGGCGCACGGGTGGAACACCGCGACCTGATCCTCCCCCGCCTGCCCGCCGTCCCCGGCAAGGGCGAGGTGCTCTGGCGCTCGCTGCTGGTCACCCACGGCGACATCGTCTGCTTCGTCGACGCCGACCTGCGCGAGTTCGACCCGGCCTTCGTCTCCGGCATCGTCGGCCCGCTGCTGACCGACGAGTCGATCCAGCTGGTCAAGGCCATGTACGACCGCCCGCTGGAGTCGGAGGGCGCCGTGCTGCCCGCCGGCGGCGGCCGGGTCACCGAACTCGTCGCCCGCCCCCTGCTCAACCTCCACTGGCCGGAGCTCGCCGGGTTCGTCCAACCCCTCGGCGGCGAGTACGCGGCCCGCCGCTCACTGCTCGAACGGCTGCCCTTCCCCACCGGGTACGGCGTCGAACTCGGCCTACTGGTCGACGCCCTGGATCTGGCCGGACTGGACGCCCTGGCCCAGGTGGACGTCGGCGTCCGGCACCACCGCCACCAGGACGGCCAGGCCCTCGGCCGGATGGCCGCCACCATCTACCGGACCGCCCTGGAGCGCCTCGACCGCACCCACCGCCTCAAGGCCTCCGCCGACCTCGTCCACCCCCACCTCACCCAGTTCACCCGCCACCCGGAGACCCGCGCGTTCACCGCCCACACCCACCCGGTGACCGCCCTGGAACGCCCCCCGATGCACACCGTCCCCGAATACGCGACCCGCCACTGACGGGTTTGCCACGCCGGGCCCCCGGCAACATGCCAACCATGGGCGATCTCACGACCAACCGTTCGAGCGCGACCGGCACCGCCTCCGTCCTGGTGGCATCCAACCGGGGACCGGTGTCCTTCAGCACCTCCGACGACGGCACACTGACCCTGCGCCGCGGCGGCGGCGGCCTGGTCTCCGGGCTGTCCGCCATCGAGGACCCGAACGCCGTCTGGGTCTGCGCCGCCCTCGGCGACCCCGACCGCAGAGCCGCCGCCGAGGCACCCCGCGGCCGCCTCGACCTGGCCGGCCACGAGGTCGGCGGCCAGGCCGTACGGATGCTGGACATCGACCCGCAGACCTTCGCCCGCGCCTACAACGGCGTCGCCAACTCCACCCTCTGGTTCGTCCACCACCTGCTCTACGCGACCCCGACCGCCCCCGCCTTCGACGCCGACTTCCGCACCGAATGGGCCGCCTACCAGGCCTACAACGGCGCGTTCGCCGAGGCGCTGGCCGCCGAAGCCGCGCCGGAGGCCGCGGTCCTCGTCCAGGACTACCACCTCTCGCTGGCCCCGGCCCTGCTCCGCGGAATCCGCCCCGACCTGCGGATCGGCCACTTCTCGCACACCCCGTGGGCCCCGCCCGAGTACTTCCGGCTGCTGCCCGACGACGTCGCCCGGGCCGTCCTCACCGGCATCCTGGGCGCCGACCGGGCCGGCTTCCTCACCGAACGCTGGGCCCGCGCCTTCGCCGCCTGCTGCGAGGACATCCTCGGGGCGACCGTCGACCACGACGCGCTCACCGTCACCCTCGACGGCCGCACCACCCACCTGGGCGTCCACGCCCTCGGCGCCGACGCCGACTTCCTGCGCGAGCGTGCCCACCGCCCCGACGTCGACGAACGGCTGGCCGCCCTCCGCGAGGCCGTCGGCGACCGCCGCACCATCGTCCGGGTCGACCGCACCGAGCTGAGCAAGAACATCGTCCGCGGCCTCCAGGCCTACCGGCACCTGCTCCGCACCCGGCCCGAGTGGCACGACCGGGTGGTGCACATCGCCTTCGCCTACCCGTCCCGCACCGACCTCGCCGAGTACCGCAGCTACACGGCCCAGGTCCGGGAGCTCGCCGAGGCCGTCAACGCCGAGTTCGCCACCCCCACCTGGCAGCCGGTGATCCTGCACGTGGACGACGACTTCCCGCGCTCCCTCGCCGCCTACCGCCTCGCCGACGTGGCGCTCGTCAACCCCATCCGCGACGGCATGAACCTGGTCGCCAAGGAGGTTCCGGTGGTCTCCGACAACGGCTGCGCCCTCGTCCTCTCCCGCGAGGCCGGCGCCCACGCCGAACTCGGGGACGACGCGCTCACCGTCAACCCGTACGACGTCATCGCCACCGCCGACGCCCTCCACGCCGGCCTCGGCATGAGCCAGGAGGAGCGCGCCGACCGCACCAAGCGCCTGGCGGCGGCGGCCACCGCGCTCCCCCCGCAGCAGTGGTTCCTGGACCAGCTCAACGCGCTGTGAGCGCCTCCCCCAGGGACTCCAGCAGCTCCACCACACCCTCCGGCCCGGCGACCACCAGGTCCGCCCGGTCGGCCAGCTCCCGCACCGGCGCGTCCCCCACCGCGCCGGCGCACACCAGCACCCCGGCCACACCCTCGCCGCGCAGCTCCTCCACCGCGGCGAACGCCGCCACGTCCCCCAGGTCGTCCCCGGCGTAGACCACCGAACGGGCCCCCCGCTCGCGCAGGAACCCGGTCAGCGCCGCCCCCTTGTCCACCCCCGGCGGCCGCAGCTCCAGCACCAGCCGCCCGGGCTCCACCACCAGCCCGTGCTCCGCCGCCAGCTCCCCCACCGGCGCCCGCAGCAGCGCCAACGCCTCCTCCGGCGCCGCCGTCCGCCGGGTGTGCACGGCCACCGCCCGCCCCTTGTCCTCCACCCACGTCCCCTCGGGCGCCCCCACCCGCTCCAACAACCCCGGCAACGCCGCCCGCACCCGCGCCACCCCCGGATGCACCTCCGGCGCCGAAAGCTCGCCGTCCTCCCACCGCTCGGCCCCGTAGTGCCCCAGCACCACCACCCCCGGCACCCCCGCGAACCCCCCGTACTCCACCGCCACCCCGGCCGGCCGCCCCGTCACCACCACCACGGCCCCCACCACCGACCCCAGCCGCCGCAACGCCCCCACCACCCCCGGATGCGCCCGCGCCCGCTCCGGATCCGCCACGATCGGCGCCAACGTCCCGTCGAAGTCCAACCCGACCACGGCATCCCCGGGCGCCGCCAGCACAGCCCGCATCCCGTCCCGCCCAGCCTCGGTCTCCGGCACAAACATCTCTTCAAAGCCCATACCGAAGCCCCTACCCCGGACCACCCCCCTCCGCACACCCCTGCCCCCGACCCCACCCCCCAGCAGGCACCCCAGCAGCAGGCACCCCCACCCCCAGCAGGCGTCCCACCAGCAGGGCATCCCCCACCTCCCCCACGCACCCCTCCCCCACCCCAGCGAGAGGGACGCGCTGCGGAAGGGGGCGGCGCAGGGGGTGGGTGCGGAGAGGGGCGTGACGGGTGATTTTCAGACTGCCAACGCCGCCCAGCCCCCCACCCCCAGAACCGGCAG